>NZ_JASBQE010000069.1 GCF_029960785.1 Polyangium sp. 15x6 | reverse complement strand
GATCAAAAGGTCAGCGCGGCGGTCTTGCTTGGCAGGGGTCCTTCTTCGGCCTGTTCGATGAACTGCGCATCGCGCAGTTCATCGACCCCGGGTCCAGCGCTTGCGCTGGTCCGGGTCCAGGGGCGGACAGCCCCTGGTGGGGCCTGGGGCAACGCCCCAGCGCAGCGCCCCCCAGATGGGAGATTCACTTCCCCGGGGGCGGCGTGGCGAGGAGCTGCTGCTCCCATGTGTAGCTCGTGCCGACGTTGCCCATGTGCTCGAGCAGGAGCTTTGCCATGTCGGAGAGCGTGTTTGTGCGGGCCCAATCGCGCTGCAGCTCGGAGCCGAATACCGTCCAGGTGAGGGGCACGGCGCCGGCCTGGATCATGCGCTGAATGGCCACCTCGTGCGCCTCGACGGACACGCCGCCCGAGGCGTCGGTCACGATGTAGACCTCGTAGCCTTCGCCGAGCGCGTGAATGACCGGAAATGCGAGGCAGATCTCGGTCCACAGCGCGGCCATGACGATCTTTTTCTTGCCGGTCTTCTTTACCCATTCGACGACGCGCGCGTCCTCCCAGGTATTGATGAAGGTGCGGTCGATGGGCTTTTGCTCGGGGAAGACGGCCTGGAGCTGCGGGATGATGTATCCGCCGCGCTCCTCGACGACCGTGGTCAAGAGCGTCGGCACGCCGAACGTCTTCGCCGTCTTGGCCAGGCCCACGACGTTGTTGATGATGGACTGGGTATCGTGGCTGCGCAGACCGGCGAACTGGAAAGGCTGATGATCGATGAGGATCAGCGCGCAGTTGTCGGGCGTGAGCAGGGCTCCGAGGCCGGCCTTCGGGTTCTGGGGGGCGTTCATGTCGATCTCCACGGCGAGAAGGGTCGAATGCTCGTGGACCCGGCGCTGGCGGCGGCGGGTCGCTGTTCGAGGCGGACCATGCAGGCCGACGTCCTCTCGCGGTAGAGCGACTTCGCGGAATCTGTTTCAAGAAGATGTTTAAGGCGACCACGACGCCGGAGTAGCATCGGCGGCGATGGAGACGTTGATCACGCTGGAGTCGTTCGTCCGCAGCGCGCAGGCCTCGAGCTTCTCGGCGGCTGCGCGCCGATTGGGGTTATCGCCCGCGGCGGTCAGCCAAAACGTCGCGCGGCTCGAGGCGAAGCTCGGCGTGCGCCTGTTCCAGCGCAGCACCCGAGGGCTGACGTTGACCGAGGCGGGCGAGCGCTTCCTGCGTGAGGTCACGGACGGCCTCGACACGCTGCAGGCGGCCCTCGCCAACGTGTCCCTGGCCGCCGGCCAGCCGTCCGGCGTCCTCAAGGTCAGCATGTCCCCCGGGCTCGGGCGCGGTTATCTCGTGCCCATGCTGAAGGATTTTCTCACGCGGTATCCAGGTATCGTTCCGGACTGGCATCTCGACAATCGACCGGTGGACCTCATCAACGAGGGGTTCGACGCCGCCATCGGCGGTGGATTCGAGCTTCCTTCGGGCTTGGCCGCGCGCGAGCTGGCCAGGGCGCACATCATTGCCGTGGCTTCTCCTTCCTATCTGGCCGATCGCACACCACCCGAGGAGCCCGCGGACCTCCGGCACCATGACGGGATCCTCTTGCGTCCACCCGGAACCGGGCGCATCCGCGCGTGGCTCCTGCGCAATCGCGCGGGCGAGCAGGTCTTCGCAGAGATACCGCCGCGCATCATTCTCAGCGACCCGGATGCGCTCGTCCAGTGCGCCTTGATGGGCTTCGGTATCACGTTCGTCACGGTGATGGATGCGCTGCCGTATCTGCGGAACGGAACCCTCGTGCGGGTCCTGCCAGCGTGGCACGCCGACATTGGTCCCATTTCGCTCTACTACGCCGGTCACAGACAGCTCCCGGCGAAGACGCGCGCTTTCGTGGATTACGTGATCGACGCGTTCCGGCGGCAGGATCTCGCCAAATTGTTCTCGGCGGTCTGAAGGGCGCGCGGCAGCCTCACGGCGACGGCGGCACGCTCCTCAAGAACCCGACGAGCGCGCTCCGGTAGACGTCGAACGTCTCCACCTGGGGGAGGTGTCCGGCCTCCTCGATCTCGACGAGCTTCGAGCCTGGGATCGCGCGCTGCGCGGCGCGCCCGAGCTCGGGATAGTTCCCGAGCGAGGACGCGAGCTCCTTCGGCGCCCACGCCTTGCCGATCGCGGTGCGATCTCGCTGGCCGATGACGAGCAGCGTGGGCACGCGGATGCGCGGGAATTCGTAGACCACGGGCTGCGTGAAGATCATCTCGAACGTCGCCGCCGAGCACCACGCGACCGTCCGGTAGTCGGGGGAGCGCGTGAAGCCTGCGATGGGCTCGAGGAGCTTTTCGTAGCTCGGCTCCCACGCGCCCGCGAAGTAGCTCGTCCGCATGTATTCGCGGATCTTCTCGGGCGTCTGCGCGAACTCGTCCGCGAAGGCCTGCCCGACGGGCTTGTACGGCACCACCGTCTTCCAGTCCTCGAGGCCGATCGGATTCACGAGCGCGAGGCCCGCCGTCGCTGCCGGGAACATGAGCGCGTAGCGCGTGGCGAGCATGCCGCCCATGGAATGGCCGACGACGAACGCGCGAGGCACGCCGATGGATTCGAGCAGCGCATGTGTGTTCCTCGCGAGCTCCTGGAAGATGAATGGATAATCGGCCGGCTTCGAGGACTTGCCGAACCCGATTTGATCGGGCGCCACGACGCGGTACCCCTCGTCGAGCAACGCTCGCATCGTGGGCTCCCAGTACGCGGAGACGAAGTTCTTGCCGTGCAGGAGCACCACCGTGGAGCCGTTGGGACGAGCGGGGCTCACGTCCATGTAGCGCATCGCGAGCCAGCGCCCGCGGTACGCCACGGGGAAGGTCTTGACCTCGAACGGATATGCGTAGCCCGAGAGCTTCGCGTCGAATGTCCGCTCGGGAGCGGCCGGCGTCGCCGGCGACGAACCACGCGAGCTCGAGGATGACGAAAGTTGCGAGACGGAGAGCGCCGCGGCCGGCATGCAAGCGGCCATCACGAGCGCGACGCCCGCGAGAGCCGCAAGACGAAACGAGTCGATCATCGGGGCGACTCTACCACACGGCTGGTCTCGACACCTACCAGGCACCACGCGCGGCATGCGCTGCGCGCTTCCCACGCTCGAATCGCGTCATTCTGCGGGCGAGAAATATCCGAGCGTGGGAGTTGGGACGATTGTTCACATCGACGCGGCTTGGATGTATTGGGGAGGACGCGGGGGCGCGCGGAATGGGAGAAAGCTGACCCGATTGCGGTGATGGCAGGGGATTTTAATGCGGAGGCTAGGACATTCTCGGGCCCGTGCACGTATTGCAATCGACGCCCGTGCAATGCACAATCAGCCTTGCACGTAATTCGCCTGTCGGCCCTTCCGGCAGGTGGCGTGCCGAGGGCGGGCGCGCGGGGGCCTGTTTCAGGGGCTCCTCGGGCGCGCTCGTCCTTGCAGCTCGAAAGGAGCGATTGCATGGCAACGTATGATCCCATCAAGGCGCTCTCCGGCGCCCGTGGCACCTTCTACGATCCGCGACTTCCCTACGTTCATTTCGTCAGCGACGACGGCAAGCTGAGCCGCGTGCGCGTCACGCCCTCGGAGGTCGATGCCGAGGGCTCGAAGCGAATCACCAAGAGCACCACCCATCACCTCGACGTGCGCGCGGAGGGCTTCGACGTGCGGTGGAGCAATACCATCGCCTTCCCGAACGGCGCCCTCCAGGCGATCGGATCCGCCCGGATCGCCTTGATCACGACCCTGCCTTCCGAGGGCTTCGCGGGCATCTCGCCCGATATGCTCTCGCAGATGACGATCAACGACACCGCGCTCGCCGAGCCGGGCACCTCCACCACGGGGAACGTCTATGCCGTCAAGACCAGCGAAGGGAATTTCGCCAAGGTCCGTATCTACAAAGACGGTATGGGCAATACCGTGATGGACTGGACGACGTACCGGACGAAGAACGATCCGGTCGAGCTCGGCAGCGGCTTCGGCTCGCCGACGGACTTGATCCTGACGTCCACCTCGTCCGAAACCACCGCCTATGTGTGCGGCCAGAACAGCTTCGGTGAAGGTTGCGTGTACGTCGCCTCCTCCACCAACACGGCGAAACCCGCCTTCGGGTCCTCGCCCTTCACCATCGCGGAAGGCCTCGCTTCCCCGCAGCAGATGGTGTTCGAGCCGGATAGCCGCATGCTCCTCGTCGCGGATGGGAGCACCCTCGTGGCCGTCGATTCCGACATCAACAATGCAGGCAACGTCTTCAATCTACTCGAGCACGCCCCCCTGAGCGGTATCCAGGGCGTCGCGCTCAAGAAGGAGGCGGGGAGTTCCCGCGTCTACTTCAGCCGCAGCGACAACAACGCGATCTACACGGGCCGGCTGAATCTCGTCGAAATGAAGGTCGAATACGATACAAACCCCGTGGTTTCGCTGAGCGGCCCCGTGGGCTCGCTTTCGTGGGCCGACGAGGAGCAGAGCGCTCTTCTCGTCTCCGTGGGCGAGGACGCGGCCGTGCCCGCGAATGGCAACAAGCTGATCCGGATTTCCCTCGCCGATCCGACGGATGTGCAAGACCTGCTCGAAGGCGTCACGACCGCCGGAGAGCCCCGCAGCGTCGAGGTCATCACGTCCACGCGGATTGTCATGACGAGCAGCGTCGGCATCGGCGATCTCAATACCGGATTGCCCATCGGCCTCGACGTGCCGCTCGGCATCGGGTTCGTCCCGTTCCAGTCCATCATCCAGAGCGGGGAGAAGAGCGGCCTCGCGAATACGATGGACCTCGGCGGGTATTTCTTCAAGGTCGCGGACGTGCCCTTCGGCGGAACGTTGCAGTTCATGCTGAACCACGCGAAGGCCTATCAGGACGGCCATCGCTACTTCCAGGTCCGGTTCATCAAGGACGGCGTGACCCGTCAGATCACGGCCGGCTTCACCGACCTCAAATGGAGCTCGTCGCTCCAGCGTTTCGAGCCGAAAGCGGTCGCGGCGGAGACGGTGGGCTCGCGGACGGGTTGCTATCCGGTTCGCGTGCCGGGCGATCTCTGGTACAACGCGCACATCGGCGCGCTCCTCAATACGACGAGCCTGCCGAACGGCCTGCACACGCTCGAGATCTCGCTGCTCGACGCGAGCGGCGTCGTCGTGGGGGTCTTCTCGCGGAAGATCTTCATCGAGAATGCGCCTTGCCGCGTGAAGTTCCTGAGCTTCCTGGTCAATGGGCAGCCCTTGACCTCGGCGTGCGGCGTCTACCAGTACGTGAGCAAGGACGATCCGGTGAAGCTCGATTTCGAGGCGGGTTACGACGGCCTGACCACGGCGAGCTACAGACTCGTGGTGTACGTCGGCGGGAAGCAAATCGCCCAGCAGAGCGGCGCCTTCGACCCGGCGACCCCGCTGTTCAGCCAGTCGTTCGCGAAGCTGCGCGACCTCATGGGCAAATGCAACATCGCCACGATTTCCGCGGCGATGTCGATCAGCCCGCGGGTGATCGATGGCCACAAGTACATCGGCGGCGCGAGCACCAGCGGGGCCTTCTCCCTCGTGCCGGCGAGCTTCGATATCGACGAACCCTGATTCCTGCGCCCCACCTTTACGCCCCCCGTCCGCCGCTCGCGCGCGTCGCGAGCGGCGGGCGGGGGCGATCCCCTTCGGGGTGACCTTCGCGGGGCCTCGCGCGTCGGCGCGCGCGGGGTCGAATCAGGTATCGGAAGCCGGCGCGGGCGGCTGCGCCGGGGCGGCCGTGTCCTCGGCCTCGGGGAGCCCGGCGCGGCGGCGGGCGGTGGGGCGCACGCGGTCGGCGAGCGCGGGACGCCGGGCCAGCGTGAAGAGGCCGGCCAGGGTGTCCGCGACGCCGGGATAAACGCTTCCCCAGCGAGTCATGAGCTCGTCTTTTGCATTTTGCGTGAGCTGTGCCTCGCGCTTTTCGCGCTCGACGTCCTGGAGGGCGGAGCGGAGCGCGGCCATGGCGACCGCGAGGTCGTCGGCGGCGGCGATCGGGGAGAGCGTCAGGCTCTTGATCTTGGGCTGCTCGGTCAGGGGGCGTTCGCGCAGGAGTTTTTCGGCCTGGCCGGCGAGGCCGAGGAGGTGCTGCGGATCCTCGGGGAGGGCGCTGCCGAGCCCATAGGCATCGGCGACGGCGGGGCCATAGCTGCGGGTCACGAGCTCGCGCAGGGAGGAATAAACATTTTTCAGCTCGGCGCCGCGCTCGTCGCGCGCGGCGCGATAACCATCGTCGTCGGCGAGCTCGGCGGCGTGGGCGCGATCGGCGGCTTCGAGCGATGCGACGTAACGGCCGAGCGTCTCGCCGAGGGCCGCGAGGAAATCGGCGACGGTGACCTTTTCGGGAGCGCCTTTGGGGAAGAGGAGCGCTTCGAGATCCGCGGCGGCCTCCGGGCCGTGCACGGTGGCCGCGCTCTGCACGGCGCGGGCGATGGCTGCACGATCGGCAACCATCTTGGAGACTTTGCTCATGGAACCTCCCAGGAGAAGGTGGCCTGTGTAACACGGGTTGGGTGGGCAGAGGAACAGGTTTCGTGCAGAGCGGGCGGAAGGAGGGAGCGAGATGAGAGGCGGGGTACGGGTTTTAGGCTGAAACAGGGGAGCTGGCGTACGTTTGGGGAGTGCTGGGGCGGTGGGGGAAGGCGTGACGGGAGGGCCGGGACTTGGGTTTCAGGCGGGCAAAGGCGCGGCGGGTGGCAAGGCAAGGAAGGTGTCGTCGGTGAGGCGCGGAGGGGGCGGGAGGGGACAGGGGCTCGGGTTTGATGGAGGCGCGCTGGCGGCGACGGCGGAGGGGTCGCGGGTGGAGAAGGGCGCGGCGGGTGCGGCGGCGGGGAGATTGCGAGCCGCGAGGGGCGCGGCGGGGCGCTCGCCGAGGGCGTGTCGCTGCGGGAGAGGCGCGCTGGTCGAGACGGCGTGCGATGAAGGGCTCACCAATGCTCGGCGAACAGGCAATCGTAGAGGGTGGCCTCGCCGAATCGTCGGAGCCCGGTGGACACGTCGGGAACGATGGTGGCGCCGATGTTTGGGGGCATGCGCTCGTGGCCGAAGGTCGACTCGATCTCTCGGGCGATCGACGCGGCGTAAGGCTGCTCGGCAGAAGTGAAGTCGAACGCGATGATGTCCCGGCGCCGCGGCTCCTGCTGCCCCGTGTCGAGCCCGCCGTCAGGGAGGCTCGGATCGGGAGGGAGGACGATGCTGGTGTCGTGCTCGAAGTGGAAGCGCAGGCAAGGAGGTGGGCTCGTCCCTTCCTGCTCAGGAATGTCGACGAGTCGCGAGCTGTAGACGACGTAATAGGGGACCAGGAAGCTCACCAGGAAACCGAGGGTGTGCACGTGCTCGCCCTCGCTGGGCGGCAGATGCAGCGCTCCGGAATACGAGGCGTCGCCTGCTCCGCCGGCGGGCAGGTCGAGAGAGCGGTTCTGGACGGTGATCTCCGGGAATTGCTCGCGGAGCCTGCGCAACATGGCACGCCAGGGCTCTGCGTTTCTGCCTGCTTGGCGGCGTGCTTCCGAGAGGCGGGCCAGGTCCTCGCTCGATGCGTATCCAGGATCGTCGACGCTGAGACCGCGCGGGTGATGGTGGTAGACGACCGCGAGCAGCTCGTCGATCGAGTGTCTCATCAATTCACCTTGGCGCCGAGCGTGGCGTGTCGGGTCTTGAAGAGGGCTCGCATCTCCGTTTTCAACTGCGAGCAGTAGATGCCCTGCGGGACGTCGGGCGGGTTCATCGCGAGGCGTGATGCGTCCCCCGAAGAGCAGAAAACGAAGGCTGAGGCTTGAAATTTGTGCGTGGCGGGCGTTTGCTGCGCGCGTGCCCGCCGAAGACGAATCACGTTGACTCGAACAACGGGGGCTACTGCGGCTGCTCTGGTGCCTCCAGGAGGATTGGCGGTACCCCAGCGAGATCAGCGATGTTCGCAAACGCCCTATCTGCGGTAACAAGCTGGAGATCCGGCTCGCGCTGCTGAAGGTCACGGGCGGCGAGAAGGTGCAGGCAGTCGAGCGTGCTCAGTGCGAGCCCCTGCCGCAACGCATATTCCTCGATCATCCGAATGCAAGGATCCACGAAGCTGTGCCGAATAGGCTGCACGCGAAACCTGCCAAGTGACGAGATGTCATAGGAAAAGCGTTTCATCACGAGCCGATAGCCGCCCATCTTGAGCTCCTCGCGTCGCACCATCGACGCCAGTGCGGAGCGGATTTCGACGACCGCGAGATTGGTTACGTAAAAATGAGCTGAGGGAGATGCGAGAAGAGGTTCGATGGCCCGTCCAAGTGAGTCTCCACAATAATAGTAAATGAGCGCATTGGTATCGAGTAGATATGCACTCATTCGCGGTTCCTCCGCAACGGGAGCGCGTCGGGAGGTATACATGCGAGCGCTTCGCGCACCTCGTCGAGGTCAGGAGGCGCCTCCGGTACTTCGCCGATGCCAATCACGGGAACCCCCGTTCGCTCCTGGTATTCGACCCAGCCCGACTTTACGGCTTCGAGGATCGCATCGAGATCCGGCGGCTTCTCTAGAAATGCAGCCGCGTGCAGGTTCAAAGCCTGGATGGCGTCGTTCTTGCTGCCGTGGCCGGTGAGGATGATAACCTGCGTCTCGGGACGCTTGTCGTGTATGAGTCGGAGTAGCGCCAGACCATCGCGTCGCGGCATTCGAAGGTCCAGGACGACGACGGGGTGCAAGAACTGCGAAAAGACCTCCCAACCTTCCTCGCCATCGGCCGCTTCGTCGACCGTCATCCCCTCGCGTTCGAGGGCTCGTACAACATGTTTCCGGACATCGCCCTCGTCCTCTACGACAAGGACTCTCGGCTCACCCATGAACAGCTCCTTTCGCACTGCGTAGCAGAATTTCGAATGTCGTTCCTCGTCCAATCGAGGTGTCTCTGATTCTGAAAGATCCATTCATGCGACGCAGCAGGTTGTAGCAGATGTAGAGGCCAAGCCCCGTACCGCCGTTCTGCTTGGTGGTGAAGAATGGATCGAGTGCGCGCTCACGTACGGCCTCGGACATGCCACATCCGGTGTCGCTGATAGTGATTCGCACCTGACCACGCTCTTCCGATGCCGCAATCGTAAGCTTCTTGACGCGTGCGTCGGTCATTGCATCGCGTGCATTACTGATGAGGTTGACGAGCACCTGTTGAAGGGCGACGCGGCTGCCGATAATCAGAACGTCGGCCGTGTTTTCGATGAGCACCTCGATGTCCCGATGTGCGAGTTGCGCACGAAACAAGGACATCGCCGCATCAATCGCCTCATCGAGCAAGAAGACTTCATCGGTGGCCAGCTCGTCGGAGCCCGCGTCACGGAGAACCGCGATGATCTTGTCGAGGCGCACGACACCTTTGTCGATGTCGGCGAGGTCGGCATCGATGTAGGACGTGTTGCCTCTGGCCAGATCCCGTCGGGCATTCTGTGCTGCCAAGCGGATGACGGATAGTGGTTGGCGCAACTCGTGTGCGATCCCCGTGGCCATGATATTGAGCGCGGCGATGTTGCGGATGCGGAGCAGTTCGGCGTCGCGTATCTGGCGCTCGTTCTCCAGGGAACGCAGCCGCTGCTCCAAGAGCACTTGTGGTGTCCTGTAAAGTCGGCGAATCTGATCCAGGTACCGCGCCGCCCGATCGAGATCCCCGAGCCCTTTATAGGACTCAGCCATACCGTTCAACGCGTCGAGGTCATCGCTGGCCGACGATAGCACCTCGCGGAAGCTTTCGATCGCTGCCGTGTAATCCTGCCTCGCGATGTAAACGCGCCCGAGCCCGACGCGTGCCGCTCGATTGCCCGGGTCTTGTTTCAGAACCGCCTGGAATCGCTTTTCTGCTTCTTCATAGCGCTCTAATTCGAGATATAGCTTCGCAAGATCGAGCGCAATACGCCCAGGTTTGCGCTCATGCTGCGCAGCCCAGCGAAGATGCTCCAGAGCTTGCTCGGGACGATTCAGCTCCCTGTAGCAGAGCGCGAGCTCGTATCGATGGCGAATCTCGCTCCAGCCCGGCTGTCCGCGGCGGCGATGCGGATACGTTCGGAGGCTCTCTTCCAGATTGGCGACCGCTTCGTCCCACGCGCCCCGCGCGCGATCGACGAGTCCAAGGACGTAAAGCCCCCGGGCGCGGTGCTCGTCGCCCGGAACTCCTGCCAGACGACGTGCGTAGGATGCCGCTGCGACCAGACGCCCGAGCTCCAGGAGCGCAAGCCCTGCACCGTAGAGCGCCCGTCCGAACTCGGGCCGTGCGTCGAGAGCCGTCTCGAAGTATCGAATGGACTCGTTGAACTCACGGAGATGCAGGTAACACCAACCGAGGCCGTTATTGGCTTCGGCACGAGTCGCTTCGACATTGACAATGCTTTGATATATCTCGATTGCCTCCCGCACCTGGAGCTTGCCGAACAACCTGCCGGCGGTGCCCAGGAGGGCCTCTGCACCGACCTCGTCATTCGACTGAGCTGCCAGGCGGTCGGGGGTAACCCCCATGGTCCGGTCGATTGCCGTGACATTTCCTGTCGCCGGTGCCTCCAGGGACGCGCTGGCCGGCCGGAGCTTGGCCGACCGGCTTGCCGCTGGTGCCACCCCGGCGGAACGTTCGTCCGGCATGAGAGCCTGGGTCGGCGTGGGCTCTGCTGACGTCGGCGGGGAGACGCGCTTGAGCGCTGCTGCTCGCTCCGTCGCGTTGGTCACCAAGCGGCCGTGCACCCAGAGCCGCCCGCTCTTAGGTGCATCGGCATCTCCATGTACGGAAGCCGCACTTGCGGCTGCACGGTTGGCTGCCCCAGACACTCCCACGTGGCGAAAGATACCACTGTGTGAGTTATGCAGGCAAGGAGTCGATGTGATCGCTTGCTACCGGACTCGAGCTTGCACGGTCAATGAGGCTGCCGCAGGGAGACAAGAGCGGTCGTACGTCTACAGCCGCACGACCTTCGTCTTGTCGCCCTCGACCTTTCGGAGCGCATCCCGCGTATCGACCACGAGCTTCGCCTCCTTGAGGATCCGCGCATAATCGATCGACGCGTGATCCGTCACGATCACCACCGCATCCTATTCGCCGTACGCCAGCCCGCCGACGCTCGTAGACCGGCGACTTTCTCCTGACATCCCCGCTCCACCACGGCCGCGAGCGCCCGCACCCGCTCGCCCAGGGCGGCGAGTTCCTCCACCGTGACGCGATAACTCTTGTCGTACCGGGCGTCGATGTACGCGCGTCGGAGGAGCTCGAAGAGGTGCTTGTCCTCGAGCGTCGTCTGAGGGAGCGCCCCGCGCAAATCCGGGCATCACGGTCCTTTGAGGACGCGGTGGTCCTCTGGTAGCGTGCGTTCATGCGCCGCTTGGCACGCGTTTCTCTCCACGTGCTCGTCGCGCTCTCCGCGGGCGCCTTCGCTTGCGCTTCGGGCGCGCCTGCGCCTCAGCGCTCGGACGCGCCTGCGCCTCAGCGCTCGGACGCGCCTGCGCCTCAGCGCTCGGACGCGCCTGCGCCTCAGCGCTCGGACGGGCCTATCGCCTCTGCATCCACCGAGAAGAGGGAGCGCGCGGATACGCCGGTGCCGGTCGAAAAGGGCTGCCCCGCCGCGGAGCCCACGGAGAAGCGCGCCTGCGATACCGCCGGTCTGCTCTGTACGTATGCCTCGTCCCTGGGGTGCGGGAACGTATACGATTGCCACCTCGGGACGTGGCGCGTGGCCCTACGCTTGGCGTGCACGGACGCGCATCGGGACGGCGCTTGCGCCCCGGAGCCGAAGCGGGACCACCCTCCGAAGACGCCGCTCGAGAAAAGCCCTATTTGCCTCTATTCCGGAGCCACGGCGTGCAGCTACAACGTCGACGTGCCGCCGCAGCCGTGCAGCGGCGTGCCCCGGCAGGTGCCACCGCCCAAGTTCGTGTGGCGCTGCGAAGAATTGACCTCCGGCGGATGTGGAGCTGGTTTCGCCGAAGGCGAGCGCTGCGCGCCCGAGGGCGCGTCCTGCGGGACGACCTGCTGCGGGACGAGCGCGCGTTGCTCGGGTGGGAAGTGGCACGTCGAACAGCACGGCTGCCCGCCGTGAGGGCCCGGAGGGCCTCGATGTTCTGCAACCGCACGACCTTGGACTTGTCGCCCTCGATCTTCCGGAGCGCATCCCGCGTATCGACGACGAGCTTCGCCTCCCGCAGCATCCGCGCATCATCGACCGACGCGTGATCCGTCACGATCACGACCGCGTCGTATTCGCCATACGCCACGGTGCGGGGCGGGGCGCTCGCGGAGGGGGTGTGGCTACGGGGGAGGCGCGTGGTTCGGGACGGTGTGCGAGGAGGGGCTCACGAATGCGCCGACAACGGGCAATCGTAGGCGCCAGCGACGTTCAGGGTTTTTGCGGGATGACGACCTGTCCCGTCCAGACCAAGGCGAACTCGCTGCGTTGGATGGTGAAGGGCTGACCTTCGCGCGGATACCAGGGATCCAGATAGCGATAGCCTCCGGGGAAGCTCTCCACCAGCACGATCGCGTGGTGCGGCCTTTGAGGGATGCGGCGGCTCAGATCTTCGCGCCTATCGATATCCTCGCGGGCTCTACGCATGAGGTGACCGAAGCGCGATACCACGGCCGGTGGGTGGCGTTCGTTATGCATCGTCATGGGACCGGGCCAGACGTCGACGATGAGCCAAAGGCCCTGTTCCAGATACGCGTCGAGCAGCAAGCGCTCCTCCGGCTCGTCCCAATCGAGGAAACGGTGCTTCCAGCCCGTCGCTATCGCAGCCGTGGGGAGCGCGGGTACGGAGAGCGCCTCCAGATGGCGGCGTAAAGCGTCTAGGTCCGGGTCGTCCCCGAGCCATCGCCGGAGGATGCATACGCACGCAGCGACGCAGCCGTAGGCATCCGTTTGCTCCTGATGAAGCGCGGAAGGGCTGCGCCGCGAGGTCTTCGCACGTGCCATGTCGTCGAGAGGATGCCCGCGCCCCGCGTCACGACGAAGAAGCGCGGCTACGCTTGCCGCGCACGCCACGTCGGGACGATGGTGCGGCGCGATCGATGTGGCTCGCAGATACTTCGAAGCCCCGCGTGAGTCGAACGAACCCCGCGCTCCGGAGAGAGCTCTGGTCGGACACCTCGATGACGTCCACGCGGAAGCCATCCGGATCACGGGTCACGGCTGCCGCGTGGAGATGCTCGGCCCCCGGCGTTCGTTGCAGGTATCGATCGACGCGCATGCGGGCCTTGTCCTCGGCCGAGCGCAGCGGCGCGCGCTGGGCCTCGTCGAGCGCGGGGTGGGAAGGGAGAGGATCGGTGAGCCCGAGGCCGAGATAGTCGCGCGCGGTCACGGAATCGATGTGGCCGCGCGCGAGGGCGCGCAGGGCGAGATCCTGGAGCGCGCCGGCGCGCAGCCCGGTGGCGCCGCGGTGGACGTCCGGGTGATCCGGCGAAGGCGTGGGAGGCACGTATTTGCGCGTGAGCATGGCGCGGCGCGCGTCTCGGGGGAGTCGATACACGTTGTTCAGTACGTTGATCGCCGTCTCCCGGCCGACGCCGTAATGATGACTCACGGCGACGATGGCTTCTTCCGAGGTCGCGTCCATGCGGCCCACGAGCTGCCGGACGCCTTCGGGCGGGGCGAGGAAATACGCGGCGAACGCGCTGGCACGGCGTTCGATACTCTCGAAATCGTCGAATAGATGAAAGCGACGATAGGACCTTCGCGGGGTCCCCTCCTCGTCACCCGCGGGGGGCCTCGGACTGAAGAGGACGAACCCGCGCGGGCGGCCAGCGCTGAGCACGTTGCGGTCAAAGACGAGATGGCACAACTCGTGGGCGAGCGTCATGCGGGTGCGCCAAAAGAGTTCGGCGCCGCCGACGAGGTTGACGAGAATGGCGGGCGCGGGTCCGCGCGCCGAGGCTCCGTCGATGTCGCGATCGAGCTCGTCGGGGCTGACCCAGAGGATATCGACGCCGAGCCGGCGCTCGAGCAGTTCCATCATGGAGGGAATGGGATCGAGGCCCAGGCCGAGGTGCGTGCGGAGGGATTGTGCGAGGCGCTCGGCGCCATGCGGCGGGGGCGAGGCGTCGATGGGTCGCGCTTTGAGGGTATTCAGGAGGGAGCTGTCACGAGGTTCGTGGAGAAGGTCGCGCAGGTCAGCGATGTCGCGGGCCGTGCGGACGAACTCCCCGAGGACGCGGTGCGCCTCGGCGCTCGCAAGCTCGTCGAGGCTGGGTGTGTAGATGGAGCGAAGGAGCAAGGCCATGGGCGCGTGGCGGGCTTCACCGGCGAGGAAGCGTTTCAGGGACAGGCCGAAGGTCTGCGCGTAGCGGTCGAGCAGGGCGGGGGAGAGCTCGTCCCTGCCGTCCTCGATGCGACGGAGCTCGGCAGGCGAGAGGCCAAGAAAGCGCGCCATGGCGTGCTCCGAGAGCTTGGCCGTCTGCCTGGCGTCACGGACGATCGCGGGGATGGAGAGCATCGCGGGTGTTGAGGACATGGGTAGCACGGGTGCTGGCGAACCATCCACCAGAGAGGGCAGGAGCCGAAGGAGAGCAGGGCGCCCGTGCCGGCTTTCGCGGCGCCGCGAAAGGCTCGGGTCTCTCCCTCTACAACCGCACGACCTTCGTCTTATCGCCCTCGACCTTGCGGAGCGCATCCCGCGTATCGACCACGAGCTTCGCTTCCCGCAGCATCCGCCCATAATCGACCGACGCGTGATCCGTCACGATCACCACTGCATCGTATTCGCCATACGCCACGCTGCTCGGCTCCGACCGCATCACGATGCCGCCTTCATCGCATTCGGGCACGTACGGGTCGTGATACCGCACCTCGGCGCCGAGGCCCTGGAGCTGGTGGATGATGTCGAACGCCGGTGACTCGCGATAATCCGCCACGTCACGCTTGTACGCGACGCCGCTCACCAGGATCTTCGAGCCATTCGCCGCCTTCCGCGCCCCATTGAGCGCTTGCTGCACGAGGTGCACCACGTATTCGGGCATCGCGCTGTTGATCGTGTCGGCGAGCTCGATGAACCGCGCCTGGTACTTCAACGTCCGCATCCGCCACGACAGATACAGCGGGTCGATCGGAATGCAGTGCCCGCCGAGCCCCGGGCCCGGGAAGAACGGCATGAAGCCGAACGGTTTTGTGGCTGCCGCCCGGATGACCTCCCAGACGTCGATGCCGAGCTTGCGGCTCATCAGCGCGACCTCGTTCACGAGGCCGATGTTCACCGCGCGGAACGTGTTCTCGAGCAGCTTCACCATTTCGGCCGCGTCCGTGCTCGATACCGGCACCACCGTCTCGATGATCTTGCCGTAGAGCGCCATCGCGACCTCGAGGCAGCCGGGCGTCGCGCCGCCGAGCACCTTCGGCGTGTTGCGCGTGCCGTACGACTTGTTGCCCGGGTCCACGCGCTCGGGGCTGAAGGCGATGAAGACGTCCTTGCCGAGCTCGTACTTGCCCGCCGTGAGCTTGGGGACGAGGACCTCGCGCGTCGTGCCGGGGTACGTCGTCGACTCCAGCACGATGAGCATGTTCGGGTGCTGGTGCTCCGCGATCTCGTCGCTCGCCGACAGGATGAAGCGCATGTCGGGGTCTTTGGTCTTGTTGAGCGGCGTCGGGACGCAGACGACGATCGCGTCGGCCGAGCCGAGGACGTCGGGGTCGGTCGTGGCGCGCAGGCGGCCCGCCGCGACGTGCGGCGCGAGCGCCGAGGACGGGATGTCGCCGATGTACGATTCGCCTTGGCCGAGCAGCCGAACCTTCTCGCGATCCTTGTCGTAGCCGGTGACGGAGAAGCCGGCCCGGGCGAACTCCACGACGAGCGGCAGCCCGACGTAGCCGATGCCCACGACGACGATGTGCGCGCTACGATCCTCGATCTTCTTGAGAAGCTCCTGCACGATGGGTGTCCCTTTCACGAGTCGACCCGGCCCTCCAGGATGGAAAGCGGTCCTTCGATCAGCATGTCGCGTGCCTCCGCCGCGCCGAGCGCTCGATGGAGGTGTTCGATGCCCGCAGCCACGTCCTCGACGTCCCGCGGGCCATGGGCGTCGCTGCACGCCGCGTAGTAGTACCCCTCTGAAAGGAGCGCCTCCGCGCACTTGCGCGTCGCCCGGCCGTACTTGCCGACGAGCGAGGCGACGTCGAGCAGAAGGACGACGCCGCCGTCGAGCAACGGATCGAGCACGGTGCGGTCGTCCCAGACGGGCTCGTACCGCTCGGGGTGCGCGAGGACGGGGCGGAGCTTTTTCTTGCGGCGGAGGTCGGCGAAGCGCGAAGCGAGGCGCGCGGGGAAGGCGCGCGGGGAGAGCTCGACCAGGACGGCGCGTTCGCCGGGGTAGGGGAGCGCGTCGCCCCGCATGAGGCGCTCGTAGACGACGTCGTCGAAGAAGTGCTCCGAGGAGAGCGCGAGCTCGGGCAAGCCGGGCGTGTCCGCGAGGGCGTTTCGCGTGGCCTCGTAGGCGCGCGCGAGGTCGCTCTTCGTGTTGTCGAACATCCCGGGGCGCATGTGCGGCGTGGCCACGACCTTGCCGAACCCCGCGCCCGCGAGGCCCGTGAGCAGGGCGCGGCTGTCCGCGACGGTCCGGACGCCGTCGTCGATGCCGACGACCCAGTGGCAGTGCAGGTCGATGTAACCCGTCATCACGCGCGGCGCGAACCTAGCAGCTTTTGAGCGGGGGCGCGGCCGATGGTGCGCCGTCACGGACGGCGTGGCGGGGAGTCCGGGGTTTTTACAGGAGGCGTGTGAGGGTCTTGGCGATGTCGAGATCCCTGATGCAGCCGTCGGAGCCCTTGCCGAACACACATGCGAGGGTGACGACGCCGTCCTTCAGGTCGACGGAGGCGGCGCCCTCTTTCAGGTTCGTGACGACGACGCGCTTGACGCCCTCGCGGACGGCCTCCTTGCCGAGGTCGTCGACGCAGATGACGCGGAAGGCGTTGGCGAGCAGGCGGACGCCGAGGTGCTGGACGTACTTCAGCGCGGCCTCGTCGGTCTCGAAGGTCGCCCAGTCGACATCCACGACGACGGGCGCGCCGGCGGCGTCCTGGATGGCTTTTTGCTCGTCCGGAAGCCAGGACTCCTTCGCTTCCTTGATGAGCCGCTTCTCGATGAGTCCCATGGAAAACCGCCTCCGTTCGAACGCGTGACGATCACGCCGGGGGCGGAGCATACAGGAACGGGATCTCGCCGGAAAGTGGACCCCGCGGGCGCGTCCGGGCGAGCATTTGCGGCGAAGGAGGTTCTCTCTTGTCGAGGATGGATCCCAACGAGGCCCCGCCGCCGTCGCTCGGGGCCGAGCGCCGCAGGCGGCGGAGCGACGACCCGATCACGGCGCTGCACTACCAGCTCTCGGTCGCGCGAAGCGAGGGGAAGCTCGAGGCCCTCGTGCTCGTCGACGATCGAGGCTGCCTCGTCGCAGGCGCCGGCTCATGGCCCGTGTGCGAGGAGCTCGCCGCCTACGCGCCCCTGCTCGCCGAGCCCGGTTTGCCCACGACCGCGGCCGTCGGCACGCGGATCGCCACGCTCTCGCGCGAGGTCCTCGTGAGCGCGCTGCCGCTCGGCACGGCCGAGGCGCTGCTCGCGGTTCGCGGGGGCGGGGAGGACCGGTCGGCCTACGTCGCCCGCGCGGCGGCAGGTTGCCGGCGGATCTTGCGGGCGGCCTGAGCTGGGGGGCGCCCGCTCCCGCTCCCGGTGGCCATGAAGTCCACCACCGTCTGGAGCTCGGTGACCAGATCGGGCATTCGTTCCCGCATGGACGACAGCACGCCGTAGTAAGGCGATCACCCGCTGGATATGCGGCTCCGCACCCCTGCGTTGCTTCAGCGTCCGCCGGCGCTCATCGACGGTGAGCGTGATCTCGTACGCCTTCAGCTGCGTGAGCGGCTGGGTATGCTCTTCGTTCGTCAAGAGCTTGTCGCCGACCTGTTTTCCATGTGCGGATGCTCCTCGGTTTCGGGAGCACGGAATTCTTCTTCGCTCGGCTTGGTGAGACGAAAGTCGTGGGCATCGTTGGCCACCGCGGGGCGGATGATCGGTCACCGCGAGGCGGATGATCGGCCAACACATGGCCAAGCATCGACCCCGCTGGGGCGAAGGGTCGGTCCCCCCGATGTCGATGGTCGACCAACAACCGGTTATGTGAACCACAACCCCAGCGTGTAGATTCGGACAAGGTGTGTCCTACCCTATCCGAAGAGACTTGCGCGCTTGCCAGGGGTATTGCAATCAAGACCGTCAAGAAACCGCCTGCTCCTGCTCGGGGCATTCGCCACGCTTGCTCGAGCATAGCGCCATGCTTGCTCGAGCGTAGCGCCATGCTTGCTCGAGTAGCGCCGCGCTCGCTCGCGTAGCGCCATGCTTGCTCAAGCGTAGCCGGAGGGGAAGACCCTTCTCCGGCCGCGCTCGGTGGGGCCCTTGTCTGAGGCCCCCGCAAAGGCGAGCCGAGCTCGGGGGGACCGAGCGCCAAAGGAGAAGTGTCCTCCCCTTCTGGGGGCCAAATCAAAATCAGGCCCGATGGTGTCGGCAATGACCTCCCACCTCCCATATCGATTGTCGTGGGGACGCGCGCGGCGATTGGCGCCACTGTCAACAGCCCGGCGCTTCCATTCCCTCGAGGCTCGCGATCGCAGGCAATAAGGCCCTGAATCTGCTCCGGACGTTGCTCCAGATTGGCGGCATGGCGCGTGCTGATGTGCTGATGAGGTTTGGCACGAAAGCCGGGCCGGGAGGACCACGAAGTCAACGCGGGGCCATAAGACCAAGAGCGAATGAACCATAACCTGAACGCCGCTCGAGCTCATCGCAGACGCGATGAGGAGCGGCTCGAGGTTTCACCGCAACGACACGGGAGCACTTATGAAGACGATAACTTCGAAGTTGAGCGTACTGGTCATGGTGTGCGGCATGGCGCTGGGGTGCTCTTCCGAGCAAACACCGGGCAACAACGTCGATGACACCAATACCAACTCGACGAACCAAGCCCTCTCCGTCGTCGAGGGGCAGGTGAAGGATGTCGGCGCAGACTTCACCACGCTCGGTTTCGGCGGTAAGGGCACGCTCGCGAAGACAGCAGAGGTGGTCATCTCCAAGATTACCGCCGACGGGAAACTCGAGGCGATCGCCGAGGCGACGGTCGACGCGGCCGGCAAGTACTCCGCGGAGGTCCCGGTGGGCGCCGAGCTGCTCATCGTGCAGGCCGTCACCGAGTCGGGCGAGGTGCTCGCCTCCTCGTTCCTCGAGGCGGCGGCGGATACCAAGGGCGAGATCGTGACCGCGGCGCCCCTCACGATCGAGAGCTCGGTCGAGGCCGCGGTGGCCATCGCCCTCGCCGCCAAAGGCAACCTCGAGGCCCTGGTCGCGGCGCAGCTCCACGCGTTCGTCAACGGGGACCTGGCCGCGGAGCTCGTCGCTCAGATCCAGGCGGGCCTCAGCGCCGAGGCGGCGATCAGCGCGATGGCCGAGGCCACGCTGGCGGCGGAGAAGGCGCAGCTCCAGGCGTTCGCGAACGCGGGCATCGACATCACGGCGGAGGCGCTGGCGGAAATCACGTACCACGCCGCCGCAGCCCTGAACGCGGCGCTGGACGCCGGGGCGTCGGCCGCCGAGGCGGCGGCGGAGTTCCAGGCGGAGCTCCAGGCCGCCCTGGAGGCCAAGCTCGGGATCTCGGCGGAGCTCTACGCGCAGGCGCAGGCGGCGGCGAGCCTGGTGTTTCAGGCCACGCTCAGCGTGGCCCTCGAGGCGAGCGCGAACGTCGATGCGCTCCTCTTCGCGACCGTCCACGCGGCCGCGGAGGTGGAGGCGCAGGCGACCGCGCAGGCGGTGCTCGCGCTGGTGGAGCTGAGCGGCGCAGCGCAAGCCACGATCGACGTGTTCGTCGGGATCTGCACGAAGTTCACGGCAGACGTGGTCGCGGCGGCCGACGTGGAGGCGATCGTCAAGGCGAAGGCCGATTTCTTGGCGAAGCTCAACGGCACCGCGCAGGTCGAGGGCGCGCTCGCGGCCCTGATCTCCACGAAGGCCGAGGCGCAGGCGGCGCTGCTCGCGACCGTCGAAGCCGTGCTCGCCGCGAGCGCGACGCTCGACCTGGATCTGAAGGCGGCGCTCGCGGCGTACGTGGAGGCCGCCGCCAAGGGCGCGGGGTCCGCGGAGGCCACCGCCGCGATGGAGGCCGTGATCAAGGCGTTCGCGAAGTTCGACGCCGCGGTCGATGCGCTCGCGCCGGCCCTCGACGCGACCGTGGCCACCGCCTCCGAGGCGGAGGTCGTGACTCAGGTTCTCGCTACGGCGGAGGCCGCGCTCCACAAGCCGTGAGCTGAAACCGGCTGTCGCTGACCTGGACGGGGACCCGATGACCGGGTCCCCATCCTTGGTCGTCCTTCACCGCGCTAAAGAACGCCGACGCCGCGCCCGCCGCGGCTGGGTGCCCATCCGCCCGGTTGAAGAGGCCGAGCACGACGGTACGCTCGCCGTTCCCGAGCGGGATCGCCAGAACCCACTCCCGCTCCCGCTCC
This sequence comes from Polyangium sp. 15x6, assembly GCF_029960785.1. Classification (GTDB taxonomy): domain Bacteria; phylum Myxococcota_A; class Polyangia; order Polyangiales; family Polyangiaceae; genus Polyangium. Next base: position 45,560 of record NZ_JASBQE010000069.1, on the reverse strand, counting down.
CGCTTCCGCCCCCATCGTGCTAAAGGGCCGGCCGTGGCAGCCTCGGAAACAAGTTCGTCCACGCCCGGCGGGCTCGGCAAGCTCCTCGATTCCCGGCGGGTCCTCCTCGTCGTCGGTTGCGGCGGGGTCGGCAAGACGACCACGACGGCTGCCCTCGGCCTCGCGGCGGCGCGTCGAGGCAAGCGTGTCCTCTGCTTGACGATCGACCCGGCGCGGCGGCTCTCGCAGAGCCTCGGCATCGAGGAGATGAAGACCGAGGCGCAGACGATCGATCCGGCCCTCTTCGCGCAGGCCGGCGTGCCGGTCACGGGCTCGATGACCGTGATGATGCTGGACACGAAGAGCACGTTCGACTCGCTCGTCACGCAGCTCGCGCCCTCCGCCGAGCAGCGCGATCGCATCCTGAACAACGTCCTCTACAAGTACATCTCCACGTCGCTCGCCGGTACCCAGGAGTACATGGCGATGGAGAAGCTCTACGCGACGAAGGGCGATCCGAGCTACGACCTCATCCTGCTCGACACGCCGCCGACGCCGAACGCGCTCGATTTCCTCGACGCGCCGGAGCGGCTCGTCGGCGCGATCGACAGCGCCGCGACGCGGTGGCTCGTGCAAGCCGTGCAGAGCTCGGGGAAGTTCTCGCTCAACGTGCTCGCGAAGAGCGCGGCCGCGATCGTGCGGGGCATCGGGAAGGTGTCGGGCAGCGGGTTTCTGGAGCAGATGGCGGCGTTCATCGCGGAGATCAACTCGGTCTTCGGCGGGTGGAAGAAGCGCGCCGACGCGGTGAGCGCGGCGCTGCGGGGGCCCGACGTGGCGTACGTGCTCGTGACGACGCCGGACCCGCTCGCAGTGCGGGAGGTGATGTTCTTCGCCGATCGGCTGCGTGAGCAGGACATGCGGCGCGACGCGTTCGTGGTGAACCGCGTGCACCCGGCGTACGGGCGCGTGCCGGACGCGGCGGAGGTGGAGGCGGCGCTGGCGAAGAGCGCGATCTCGCTCGGGCCGGATGCGCCGACGCGGCTCCGGCGCGCGGCGGAGGACGAGAGCCGCATGGGCAAGCTCGACGCGCTGCATCTCGTGGGGCTCGAGGCGGCGCTGGAGGACGAGGCCTCGGGCGGGAGCTTGCTCGCGCACGTGCCGGCGTTCCCGTACGACATCCACGATCTGGAGCGGCTCTCGCGGATCGCCGAGGTCCTCGCGCCGTAGGGCGCGACCCTCATCCCCGTTCCGCCCGGCGCGTCCTCGTGGCATGGTCGGGGCATGGATCGAGGCGGCAAGGCGGCCGGGGAGCTTTCTCGTTCGCGTACACGTTGGGCGTTTCTTTCGTTGTTCGGCGTGCCGCTCGTGCTCGCGTGGATCTCGGGCGCGGCCGGGTGCACCGAGGATACGGCTCTCGAGCCGCGCCCCGGCTTCCCCGGCGATAGCTGCACGAAGACCGACGACTGCGCGGTGCCGCTGCGCTGCATCGCCAACGTCTGCGTCGTGCCGGGCGGCTCGGGGGACGGCGGCGTCGTCGAGCCGGACGGCGGCTTCGGCCCCGGCCCCGGGCCGAGCGCCGAAGACGGGCCGTGGAGCCAGTGCGACGAGTGCCTGGAGGGGGCGTGCGGGCAGGTCGAGAAGGCGTGCGGGCCCGAGTGCCGCGGCATCGAGGCGTGCATCGAGACGTTGTGCGCGAACCTCAGCGCCACGGGATCGCCGGACGAAAGCGCGTGCTTCGTGTACTGCCAGGAGCGCTTCGCGGGCGGGAAAGATCAGCACATCGCGGTGGTGAACTGCGCGCAGGAGGTGAAGTGCTCACCGCCCTGCGCGTTTTACCCGCAGGACTACGATCTCTGCCGGACGTTCATGAACAACGGCGATTGCACGGGCTACATGAAGGCGTGCGAAGCCGATGCGCGGTGCTCGACGTACCGCGATTGCGTGAAGTTCTGCGGGACGATCGCGGACTGCACCGCCTGTGACGATTCGGCGGACGCGGTCGAGGGGCGGAAGCTGCTCGAAGCGTACGAGCAGTGCGTCGCGGGAGAATGCCTCACGGAGTCGTGGATCCCGTGAGCGGGGAGGGGGCCGAGGGGCCCCCTCTGATGCGTCGGTTCAGGGGCAGTTCGGGTTCGCGGCCTCGACGACGGCGCAGTACTCGGGCGCGCCGTCGCTCATGCAGATCGTCTTGCACGTCTGGCAGAAGACGCAGGAGTCGAGGGCCTTGAACTTGTTGAGGGCCGCCTGGGGCGTGGCGAGGTCCTGCGCACACTTGAGCGTGCAGCAGCCGCCCTCGGTGCTGAGCACGCACTTGTCGTAGGAGCAGTCGGCGAGGGCCTTGCAGTCCGCATCGGCGGTACAAGCGTCCGCGAGCGCCTTGCACTCGTTCACGTACGCGCCCGTGGTGTTGCTCGTGCAGTCGCTGCAGACCGAGTAGCTGCCGCTGCCGCCGCTGCCGGAGGAGCTCGACGAGCCGCCGCCCGGGCCGGACGAGCTCGACGAGCCGCCGCCGGCGGAGCTCGAGGACCCGCCGCCGGCGCCGCCCGCGCCGCCGCTGCCCGAGGAGCTCGAAGACGAACCGTTGCCCGAGCCGCCGGCGCCGCCCGAGCCGCCCGTGTCGTCGCTGCACCCCGCCACGGTCACGAACAAAGAGCCGAGCGCCGCGAGCCCGAGCGCATACAAACCAAGCCTCATCGTCTGTCTCCCTTCCAAGCCTGAGCCACGCGCCGTTCGCGCGCTTCGATGGGGACATCCTACCGCGGAGGCGTCTCTTTCGGGCGTGCGAACTCGTCCGGGGCGCCGTACCACGGCAGCGGCGTGGTCGAGCCCGAAGCCTCGGACGACGCGGACGCGGGTGCCTCTCCGAGTGACCACGCCGTGAGCACGACGAGCGCCATCCACACGAGATCGGCGAGCAAGAGGTGCACGAGCTGCATCGCCACGGGCGCGAGGAGGAAGAGGTTCAAAAAGCCCGCGCCGATCTGCACGATCACGAGCGCCGATACGAGCCGCGCAGGCTTGAGGAGGTTCGGGCGTTGCGACGCGACGAACCCCGTCGCGAAGAGGAGGTACGCCGCGACCACGCCGGCCACGATCGGGTGGTAGACGCGGAGCTGCACGAAGGCGTGCGCGGTCTGCGACACGTCCGCGGCGAGGCCTTCGCTCAGGGTCTTCGCGGGGAAGAGCGTGTCGCCGAGGGCCGCGATCGCGCCGGTCACGCCGACGAGCACGACGCCGAGGAGGCCGCCGCCGAGCACGTAGGTCGGCGCGCCCGAGGAGCGACGCGGCAAGGGGCCACCCGAGGCCCAGAGCACGGTGAGCGTCATCGACGCGACGAGGAGGAACGTGTTGATGAGGTGCGCGCTCATCCAGTAGCCACGCGCGATCGACGCGTCGCCCGCGACCCGCTCGAAGAGGACGATGCCCGCGCCGACGGCCGCCTCCGTCACCATGAAGAACATCGACCACGCCGCTCCGAACCGCACCGCATGCCGGCGCGGGAAGGCGCGGAAGGCCCACACGAGCTGGAGCAACGTGAGCAGGAAGGCGATCCCCGAGGTCACCCGATGCGTGAACTCGATCAGAGTCTTCACGGTGGGCGCGCGGGGAATGACCTCGCCGTTGCAGGTGGGCCAGTGGCTCCCGCAGCCCGCGCCGGAGCTCGTGGCGCGGACGTAGGCGCCCCAGAGGATGACGCCGAGGGTGACGGCGAGCGTCGCCCACGCAACACGGCGGAATCGACCTTGCGACATGCCCCCCGTTCTAGGGCCGGCGTGGCGTTCAGGCGAGCGCCTTTCATCCTCTCGACGCGCGAGCGGGGCCGCTTTATGCCTCCCATGGCCCCATGAGCACCATCACCCTGAGCGGACTCTTCGTGTACCCCGTCAAGGGCGCCCGCGGCATCGCCCTCGACCGGGCTCGGGCACTGAGCCTCGGGATCGAGCACGACCGGCGGTTCATGATCGTCGACCCGGACGGCGAGTTCCTCACGCAGCGGGAGCTGCCGCAGATGGCGCTCATCGAGACGGCGATCGAAGGCGAGACGCTCGTCCTCCACGCAAAGGATCACGGGCCGCTTCGCCTGCCGCTCCGCCCCGAAGGGCCGACGGATCGGCGCGTCCGGGTCTGGAGCGACAAATGCCGCGCCGTCTTCGTCGGCGACGAGGCCGCGGCGTACCTGAGCGACTACCTCGGACAGCGCGCGGAGCTCGTGTACATGCCCGAGGACGCCGCGCGGCGCGTGGACGGCCGTTACGCGCGCCGCAAGGAGCGGGTCGCCTTCGCCGACGGGTTTCCGTATCTGCTCACGTCGGAAGGCTCGCTCGCGGACCTGAACGCGCGCCTGCGCGACGCCGTGCCGATGGATCGGTTCCGGCCGAACCTCGTGGTCCGCGGGGCGCCGCCCTGGGCCGAGGACGCGTGGACGAGCCTGTCCATCGGCTCGGTGGTCTTCCACCTGCGCAAGCCGTGCAGCCGCTGCAACGTGATCACCGTGGACCAGGCGACGGGCGTGCGCGGCAAGGATCCGCTGGCGACGCTGGCGACGTTCCGGGCGCGGGCGAACCGCGTGTATTTCGGCTGGAACCTGGTCCCCGAGGGCGAGGGCGAGATCCGCGTGGGTGACGCCGTGACCCTGGGCGCGCACTCGTACGACGTGGCCGGCTGAGGCGCCGAGGAAACGAAGAAGCATGCAGAGCACGGCATCTTGGGATGCGATCGTGATCGGCGGCGGGCCCGCGGGCTCGTCCGTCGCGACCTACCTCGGCCGGGAAGGGCGGCGGGTCCTCTTGCTCGAGCGGGAGCGCTTCCCGCGCGAGCACATCGGCGAGTCGCTCTTGCCGGGCGTCCTGCCGTACCTCGACGCGCTCGGCGCGCGCGAGGCCGTGGAGAGCGCGGGGTTCGAGCGCAAGGAGGGACAAACCTTCGTCTGGGGCCGCGATCGCACGCCGTGGGAGATCGATTTTCGCGAGCTCGACGTGCACCCGTACGCGTACTTCGTGGATCGAGGGCGCTTCGACGAGATCCTCCTGCGCAACGCCGAGAAGGCAGGGGCCACGGTGCGCGAGGGACACGCGGTGACGCGCGTGATCTTCGAGAAGGGCCGCGCCGTCGGGGTGCGCGTGCGAGGGCCGGGCGGCGAGGAGCGCGACGAGCGGGCGCGGTTCGTCGTGGACGCGTCGGGGCAGAGCGCGCTCGTGGCGCGGAACGCGGATCTGCGGCGGGTCGTGCGGGGCCTCAAGAACGTGGCGATCTGGGCCTACTGGGAGGACGCCGAGCGGCTGCCGGGCCACAAGCAGTCGCACATCCTGACGACGAGCGTGCCCGAGGGCTGGATCTGGGTGATCCCGCTGGGCAAGCGGACGAGCGTGGGGGTCGTGACCTCGGCGGCGACGCGGGCGGAGCGCGAGAAGCTCGGGGCGAAGGCCTGGTACGAGCAGGTGCTGCGTGCGTCGGAGGCGGCGTGGCCGCTTCTCGCGAACGCGCGGCGCGTGACGGACGTGACGGGGGCGAAGGACTGGTCGTACCGCGCGCGTCGCCTCTCCGGGCCGGGGATCTTGCTCGCGGGGGACGCGGCCTGCTTCATCGATCCGATCCTCTCGACGGGCGTGCACCTCGCGATGACGAGCGGCTTCTGGGCCGCGGCGTGCGTGCACAGCGCGCTCGACGAGCCGCGCCACGAGCCGTTCTTGCGCCGGTTCTTCGAGGAGACGTACGGCGCGACGTACCGCGAGCTGCTCACGCAGGTGAAGGCTTTTTACAAGGCCGCGGGGCGCCGGGACTCGATCTTTTGGACGTCAAAGCAAATCCTGCGCGTCGGCGAGGCCGTGGCGCCGGAGCTCGCGTTTCTGTTCATCACGGCGGGCCTCTTGCGGAACGCGGCGGTGGACGCGCCGCACGATCCGGCCGCGCAGGTGCGCGCCGAGCTCGGGGAGCGAGCGCGGATTCCGGCCGAAGAACCGAAAAAAACGTTCTCGCCGGAGCTCCCGTCGGCGCGGTCGCGCTCGCGGCTCGTGTCGCCGCCGCTCGTGTGGCGTGTTGGCGAGGGCGGGGCGGCGCAGCTCGTGAGCGTGCGGGCCGAAGGCCTGCGGCTCCGGCTCGTGCGGCACGAGCCCCGCAGCATCACGGATCGGCCGCGGAAGAGTTATTTCGTGCTGGATCTCGTCGACGCCGGGCGATTGCCGCTCGGGCTCGTGCTCGTCGAGGAAGGTCGCGCCGCGGGTGAGGCGTTCGCGGGGGTCGCGCCGCGTCGGGCTGGTCGGCTGCTCGTCACGCTCGTGCCGTACCCGGTGCGTCCGCACGATCCCGCGGTCCTCGCCAAGCTCGAACAGACGCTCGTGGGCCTCGTCGCGGCCGCGGACGATCCCGCGGAACCCCTGCTCCTGCGCCGCGTGCGCGCGCGGCTCCGGAAGGCGCTCCGCGCGCCCGACGCGCTGCCGGCCGAGATCACGGCGACGCCTTCCCGCGCCTTCCGCGGCGGCGGCGTGGCCGAGCCGCCGATGACCCTCGTCTTCCGCGCGAAGGCACCGGAGAGCCCTGTTCCGCGCGTCTACCTCCTCCTCGAAGCGCGCTTGCCGCCGGAGCTCGTGGACGTCCCCATCCTGCGCACGCGCTTCTGCGACGTCTGGCTCCGGCCCGAGCGCGCGCGTGATGGCCGCCTCCTCACCGAGGTGCCCGAGGTTCGAAGTCTCGTCGAAAGGGCCTGCGCCGCGATCTGGGACGCGACGCGCCCGGCGGCGACGTTGCCCGCGGCCTTCGCGGCTGCCGAGGCGGCGCTCCGCGCGCTCACGCCGGCGGATTACACCTTCGAGATCTCGGGACGGCTCGGGGTCACGGAGGATGGAGAGGCTCTCCCTGCGGCGACGGGCATCACGGAAGCCGCGCCGAGCGGCTGATCTTCCTGCACGAATGCGACCGTCCCGAGCGTGCAAAACGGCTCGGGCTGGTGCAGCTTCGAGGCATGGCGATCACGTGCAGGGAAGAAGCGATGCGCTGGGTGCATCGGTATGCGGTCGGCGGCGCGGCCTTCGCGGCGCTCCCGCTGCCGATCTCCACGACGGCGGGCCTCGCCGCCCTCGAGGTCCACATGATCAACTTCATCGGCGGCGTCTACGACGAGCCCGTGAGCAACCTGAAGAGCCTCGCCGCGGGCGGCAGCCTCGAGGTCATGGGCGCGGGCCTCAAGTTCGTGGCCACGCGTGTCGCCGCCTTCGTCCCCGGCCCGGCCGGATTCGTGGTCCGGGCGGGCATCGCCGCCGTCGTGATCGAGTCCCTCGGACGCGCGATCACCGCTTATTTCGAGCGCAAGCACCCCGGTAAGCTCTTTTCGGCCGCGGTCTAGGGCCTCCTTCGTACTAAGATCGCGCCGTCGTGAAGGCGCTGATCAAAGTCGGCTACGCGTGCAACGAGAACTGCACGTTCTGCCACACGGCCGACATCCGCCACCTCGACGACACCACCGAGCGCGTCGACTGGAAGATCGACCGCGCCAAGCGCATCGGCGCCTCCATGGTCGTCCTCTCCGGCGGCGAACCCACGATGCGGCCCGAGCTCTCGCGCTGGGCGCGCCGCATCGCCGCGCACGGCCTCGATTTCGGCCTCGTCACGAACGGGCTCATGCTCTCGTACCGGAACGTCGTCGACGAGCTCGTGGGTGAGTGCCGCCTCCGCTACGTCTACATGTCCCTGCACGGCGGCGAGCCCAAGGTGCACGGCTCCGTCGTCCGCGCCGACACCTTTCACAAGGCCATGCAGGCCATCGAGAACCTGCACGGACGCATCCCCGATCTCACGATCAACTGCGTCATCACCACGGCGAACCTGAAGCACTTGAAGGGCCTCGTCGATCGGCTGCTCCCGTTTCCGGACCTGTGCATCAAGTTCTCGATGACGCAGCCGAAGGGCGCGGCGAACCGGGCCTTCGACGTCATCGTCCCCGACGTCTCCGCCTGCGCGGCGCGCGTGAAGGAGGCGATCGAGTACGGGCTCTCGCGGCGGAACGAGCGCGGCCCGCGGTTCGCGCACGACGGCCTCCCGTTTTGCCTGCTCCCCGGCCTCGAGCATCTCTACGACGACCTGAAGACGCACCGCTATTCGACGATGATCGAGGCCGACGAGGACGACTTCGTCCCCGTCGACGACGTGGCCAAGATCCAGCCCGAGGAGGTCTGCGGCGACTGCGCGCTCCGCGGCGCGTGCCCAGGCCTCTATCGCGGCTACCACGAGATCCACGGCGCGAGCGCGCTCCGGCCCGTCACGGATCGCCCGCGGGCGAACTCGTACAACTTCGTGCCCGAGCGCGATCTCGCGCGCCCGCCCGGCGCGCCCTGCCCGGTCCGCGGAGACGGTCCGAGCCCGTACGATCGCGGCCGCACCTTGTTTTTGCGCCTCAAGGACCGCATGCGCCTCTTCCGCACCGAGACGCGCGACTTCTCCGACGAGGAGCTCGTCGCCGCGAAGGAGAGCGCGGGTCAGATCTACCTCGACGTCTCCACCAAGCTCGCGCCCGATGACTTCGCGAAGGACTTACGGAAGTTGCGCCCCGCAGCCGAGTGCGGAGCGTGCCCCGAGCGGCCTCGCTGCACGGGCGCATGGGAGCCCGTGCCCGCCGACGTCTTCACGCGCGACGATCGCGCCGTGCTGGAGCTCCTCGCGAACCTCTCGGGCCGCGTCCTCGATCTCGGCTGCGGCGAAGGCCCGTACCTCGAAGCGCTCGCGCGTCGCGCGGCGGAAGGGCACATCACGTACGTCGGGGTCGATCCCGATCCGCAGCGGCTCGCCGTCCTCGCGTCGCGCCACCCGTTCGCGCGGTTCGTCGAGGGCCGCGCGGAGGAGCTCGGCGAGGAGCTCGGGACGTTCGACCACGTGCTCGCGCTCCGCAGCGTGAACCATCTCGAGGATCCGGCGCGCGCGTTCGGCGCAGCGATCGCGCGGCTCCGCCCCGGCGGCACGCTCACGCTCGTGGACAACGTCGCCTTCGGCCTCGTCCGCAGCCGCGCGCACGCCGCGCGCGCGGAGAGCGCGCCGGGGAACCACTTCGAGCATTACCGCAACGACGACGCGGCCCGGACCGCGCGGCGCCTCGAAGGCAAACCGTTACGCCTCGTCGAGCGCCGCGACGTCGGCCGCGAGACCAGCAATCAGTGGATGTTGCGCTACGAGCGCACGGGAGAAATGCCGTCGTGACTGCTTCTGCACCGTCCCCCCGCAGGCTCCCCGTCCTCTCGGCCGACGCCGTCGAGACGTCTTTCGCCGACTTCCAGAACGAGGCCTTGCTCGGCGACGCGGAGGGCTCTGGCAAGACGCTCGCGCACGAGGCGGCCGCGCACGAGAAGCGCAACTGGGTGCGCCTCTCCTACGATTGCAACAACCACTGCACGTTTTGCCTCGATTCGAATGCGCACGACGGCACGATGCGGGCGACGCAGGACATCAAGGTGCAGATCGTCGAGGGCCGGCGGCGCGGCGCCGATCGGCTGATCCTCTCGGGCGGCGAGCCCACGATGCACCCGAACTTCCTCGACTTCGTGAAGCTCGGGCGCCTCGCCGGCTACCGGAAGATCCAGACCGTGACGAACGGCCGCATGTTCCGCTACCCCGAGTTCCTCGAGAAGGCCGCGGACAACGGTCTGCACGAGATCACCTTCTCGCTGCACGGTCACACGGCGAAGCTGCACGACGCGCTCGTCGGCACGCCCGGCGCGTTCGTCGAGGAGGTCGCGGGGCTCAAGGCCGCGCTCGCGTCAACGCGGTTCATCGTCAACGTCGACATCGTCATCAACAAGCAGAACGTCCGGCACCTGCCGGAGATGCTGGAGACGTTCATCGGCTGGGGCGTGAAGGAGTTCGATCTGCTGCACGTGATCCCGTTCGGAAACGCGTGGAGCGATGCGCGGCATCATCTCTTCTACGACCTCGACGGGAACCTCGAACATCTCCAGAAGACCTTCGCCTACGCGCGCAGGCCCGACATCCACATCTGGCTGAACCGCTTTCCGCCGCCCTACGCGGAAGGGTTCGAGGACCTGATCCAGGATCCGTACAAGCTCAATGACGAGGTCCGCGGGCGGCGCGAGGAGTTCGATCGGTACCTCTCGCTCGGCAAGAAGCTGATGTGCCGCGAGCCCGAGAGGTGCAAATACTGCTACCTGCAGAGCCTCTGCGACACGCTCGACGAGGTGATCGACGCGCGCAAGGCCGACGAGGTCGACGTGCTGCGTTACGCAGGCGATCCGCCGCGCGCAGGCAAGCTGCCGGAAGCGCACGCAGCGCGGATCGTGGCGGCGAACCTGGAAGAGGCCTCAGCGCTCGCGGCGAAGGCGGCGCCGGAGGCGATCGAGCTCGAGCTCGCGTCCTACGACGGTTTGTCCGGTGCGCTCTCGCCGGAGGGGCTCGTCTTCGGCAAGAAGCTCGTGGCTTGTTACACGGGCGATCCCGCCGCGATCGAGCCGCTGCTCGAGATCGCCCGCTCCTTCGAGGTCCGCGTCTTCCTCACGAAGGCGACGGAGCCCGTGATCCGCAGGCTCGATCCCCCGCCGAAGGCGCTCGTACTCGTCCAGCAAAACTACGACCTCGTCTCGGACGCCCACACGAACGACGTCGACACGAAATCGTTTTTCGCGACGTACCCCCATCCGGTCGCGGTGGAGAACGTGCCCGCGTGCGTCGTGGGCAGGCCCGTGCGGCCAGCGGCGCGGACGCTGGATCTCGCGATGCTCGGCACGGACGCGCGCATCGACATGACAGCGTTCACGAAGCGGTACGTGGCCGACGGGTTCTACACGAAGGCGCTCCGCTGCAAGGACTGCCGCGAGAACGCCTCGTGCCGCGGCGTGCACGTGAACTGGGTTCGCGCCCACGGGTTCGAGGCGCTCACGCCGATGGGGTAGCGTCTCGAGTCGAAGCCGCTTCGCTGGGGCTTTGCCCCAGGCCCCACCAGGGGTTGTCCACCCCTGGACCCGGACCAGCGCAAGCGCTGGACCCGGGGTCGATGAACTGCGCGATGCGCAGTTCATCGAACAGGCCAGGTCAAGACCAACGACGACGCTTCAACGGGCAACGTGCCCGTCGCCAGCGTGGAACGCACCTTTGCGGTCTTGTCACCGGCCTGTGGGAAGAACTGCGCATCGCGCAGTTCTTCCCCCTGAGGTCCAGGGCTTGCCCTGGTTCGGGTCGAGGGGCGAACAGCCCCCGCGGGGCCCGGGGCAGCGCCCCGGCGCGGCGGCTTGCAATGAACTTCAGGGAACGAGCGTGCAGCCAGTGAGCACACCCGCGAGCATCTCGCCGCGGGGCTGGCCTTCCCAGCCGCTCTCCCAGTGGAAGGTCGGGCTCTTGAGCTTGCCTTCCACCGTGTACTTGCACTTCACGCTGAAGCGCGTGGTCGGCAGGTTGCCCGAGAGCGCGGGCTCGCTCCAGAGGCCGGCCGCGACGAACTGCACGTTGTCCGTCGAGGTGTAGGGCCGGAGCGTCTTCTTGTCGTCACCGGGATCGCCCTTGCCCCAGACCTTCGTCGGCGACTCGAAGCTGCAGTGCCTGCCTGCGACCTCGTCCGTCGCTGCGCAGTTGAGCTCGCGTTTGTCGCCCGCCACCAGCGTGATCTCGACGTCCACGGTCTGGCCGGGCTTCCAGGAGGGCCCGCGCGGTCCGCCGCCGCCGCGCTCCTGACCGAGCAGCGCGAAGCCTGCCGCCAGCGTGCCCACGACGACCACGAAGAGCACCATGCTCTTGCCGAGCGACGCCGAGCTCGGCGGCGGCGCGCGCCTCGGCGCGGCCTTGCTGGCCTTCGGCTGCTTCTTCGCGGGCGCCTTCGCGGGCGTGGCCTTCGCGGCTGCAGGCGCCTTCGCCTCGGCCTTCGGCGCCTCCGCCTTCGCTTCGGCCTCGGGCTCGCCTTCGCCCTCGTCCTCGCCCTCGACCTGGTCTTTGTCCTCTTCGCGTTCGTTCTCGGCCATGGCGCGCGGACTCTACCTTCCTCCGCCCCGCTTCTCAAACCTTCTGTTACCCTCCGCGCCATGAGAGCGAGCCCCCCGCGCGCCCGGATTCTCGGCACTGGACGCTACCTGCCTGCCCGTGTCGTCACGAACGACGAGATCGCCGCGCGCGTAGCGACCTCGGATGCGTGGCTCAAGGAGCACGTCGGCGTCGAGCGCCGTCACATCGCGGCCGAGGGCGAGACCACGAGCGACATGGCCACGGCCGCCGCGCGCGCGGCGCTCGATGCGGCGCGGCTCTCGCCTGCGGACCTCGACCTCATCATCGTGGCGACCGTGAGCGGCGACAGCCCCATGCCGGCCACCGCGGCCACGGTGCAGCAGAAGCTCGGCACCGAGCTCGTCCCTTCCTTCGACCTCGCGGCCTCGCACGCGGGCTTCCTCTACGCGCTCGCCGTCGCCGAACAGTCGATCGCCTCGGGCGCGACGCGGACGGCGCTCGTCGTTGGCGCGGACATGCTCTCGCGCCGCGTGGATCCCGAGGATCGCACGACGGCGGCGCTCTTCGGCGACGGCGCGGGCGCGGTGATCGTCGGCGCGGCGGGCGACGATGGCCGCGGCATCCTCTCGATGCGTCTCGGCGCGGACGGCACGATGGCCTCGCTCCTTTCGATCCCGGGCGGCGGCACGGGCGAGCCGATGACCCCGGAGCGGCTCGCGGCGAAGCGGAACAAGGTGCAGATGGAGGGGCACGACCTCTTCCAGGTCAGCGTGAAGAAGCTCCAGGTCATGAGCATGGAGGCGCTGAAAGCGGCGGGCCTGCTCTCGGACAAACTCGACTGGGTGATCCCGCAGCAGGCGAACCGCAGGATCGTGGATCGCATCGCCGAGCGGCTCGGGTATTCGCGGGGCAAGTTCATCGAGAACCTCGCCGACGTGGGCAACACGGGCGCGGCCTCGATTCCGATCGCGCTCGACGAGGCCGTGCGGGATGGCCGCGTGAAACCCGGGCAAAACGTGCTGCTTTGCGCGCTCGGGGCCGGCGTCACGTGGGCGGCCTCGATGGTGCGGATGTGAACGCGGGTTCGGAAAAAACACAGGACCGCGGGCATCCTTGACGCGGCGAGGTTTCTGGAATCCCTTGCGCCCGTGAAATCGCGCCGCATCCGGGCTCGGTGGACCCCGCTCGCGTTCGCCTCGGCCGCTTCGTTGGCCGCGCTCGCCTCGCTCGACATCGGCTGCGGCGCGCCGCCGCGCGGCGTCGACTGGAACGGCAAGCGCTTGCCGGTCGTCGACATGCATTTGCACCCCGGCGACTGGGATCACGTCCCCGAGGACACGCGAAAATTCCTGGCCTCGCGTTTCCCGTTTCCGATCGGGCTCGACGCCGAGGCCGCGGCGAAAGGCTCGCTCCTGCCGGAGAGCATCCTCGGCGAGATCGACGACGCGGGAATCTGGGGCGCGGGCCTCTTTGCCATCTATGCCCCGCGCACCGTGGGAATTGCCTCGAACGAGCTCGTCGCCGAGGATCTCGCCTTCGCCCCGGATCGTTTCTTCGGCCTCGCGTCTTTGCGCGTCGACCGGTGGACGACGGATCGCGACGCGGAGCTCGAGCAATTGAAGAGCACGCTCTCGCGGCCGGGGTTCGTCGGGATCAAGATCGCCCACGCGCACCAGCATTTCCGCATGGATGATCCTGCGTTCTTCCCGATTTACGAGATCTCGGCCTCGATGGGCAAACCGCTCTACCTGCACACGGGGACGAGCCCGTTCCCCGGGACGTCGCAGGAGCCGGCCTACACGGATCCGACGTATCTGGAGATGGCGATCCAGCAGTTCTCCGGCGCGAAATTCATCCTCGGGCACCTCGGCTACGATTTCATCGAGAAGCGTCACGCGGGCCTGGATACGTGCATTCGGCTGGCCAGGACGTACCCCAACGTGTTTCTCGAACCGTCGGCGCTCGGATCCGCGTCGTCGGATCCGACGGGCGAAAATCTGAGAGAAGCGATGCGCCGCATGCGGGAGGCCGGGCTCACGGACCGGATCATCCATGGCAGCGACGGGCCGCAGAGCCCGGGGTTCGTGAAGGGATACCTCGAACGAACGGTCGCCGCGATGAAGGAGGTCGGATACACGGAGCAAGAAGCGTCCGACGTCCTCGCGGGGAACTTTGCGCGCGTGTTCGGCGTGACGATTCCCGCGGAGGCGGCCGAATGAAGATGCGTGTTGCCATCGTGTTCGGTGCTGCGATTCTCGGTGCGTCCGAGGCCGCCGCCGCGGAGCCGAGGACGCCGTTCCCCGAGCACGCCGCACTCGACGCCGTGGGCGGCAGCCCCGCGAAAGGCGCGTACGTCCTGTCGGCGCAGGGCGGCTGGCCGTTTTCGTTCCTGCGCGCGCAAGTGGGTTTGTCGGACCGGATCACGCTGCAAAGCGAGCTCGAATCGGTCGTCGGTCGTCGGTATCGCCCGATGCTGGGGATCGGCGTGCGTATCGCCGACGGAAAACACCTGCGCCTGACGGGCGAGTTTCTCGGCGGCTGGCTTTTCCAGCGCAGCGAGGAATACCGGCGCGGCCCGAACGGCGAGCTCAGGTTTCGCTTGGCCCTTCCGGTGCGCCGGTTCGTCCCGTACCTCGTGATCGGCACGCGCCACGCGTTCCTGCTGGATCTCCTGACGATCGAGCGCGCCTCGGGCACGGAGACGAGCTGGTCGGTGCGGCACGAGTGGACGCCCTGGGCGACGCTCGGGCTCGGGTTCGCGATTTCGCGCGAGATCGGGCTCGATCTGGGAATCAATTACGGCTGGGTGGGCGCGCCGGAGACGATCGCGTTGCCGGGTGTGCACCTGGGCTTGCATTTCGGAGGGGATCGATGAGCCGGGCTCATCTCGCGTTTGCCGGAGCTCTCGTGTTCGCGCTGGCCGGGTGCATCAACGAGGAGACGCGCCTCTACGAGATCGAGCTCGACGGGCAGGTCGCCGTGCCAAACGGCGCGCCGAGCACGGGGAAAGTGCACCTCGAATTCCACGTGGCGACGACGTTCGGCGAGGGGGATCTCGAACATCCGCTCGGCGTCTTCGAGACGCGCACGGCCCTCGGCGTGGGGCCCGTGCGCGAGACGGTGCTTTATCCGCTCGACGAGGGGGACGGGCTCGTCGTGTATGGATGGCTCGACAGCGATGGAGACGGCGTCCTTTGCGCGCCCGGACAAACCGAGGAGCCCGCGGGGCTCGTGAAGGTCGCGGGGTTCCCGGCGCATACGCTTTCGTTTTCGCTCACGCTCCACGCGCCGTGTGGGGGGCCGGAGTCGTTGTATCCTTGAGAGATGTCCGACGCCCCCAAGCCGAAGCGTGACGTGCTCGATCCCGCGCTGGCCTCGCGCTTCGCCTGGCGCGTGGCGCCGCCGCCCGAGCCGTCGCCCGAGCCGACCGACGCCCCTCCGGCGCCGAACCTCGACCCGGCGGCATCACCCGACTTCGCCGAGCACGCGGCGAGCGCCTGCGAGGAGCTCGCGATGGACGTGCGCAAGGCGTGGGGGCTCGCGTCTCCGCCCGCACAGGCGGCCGCCACGAAGCGGCTTTTGCGTTTCGCGCGGCGAATCGGCTTCGAGATCCTCGGCATGTCCCAGCATCCCCTGGAGGCCGTGCGCTTGCTGCGGCTGCTCGCTCGCCACATCGACCGTACGCCGATCAGCAAGACCGAGATGTTCCAGCTCGCGTGGCTGCCCCTCCCGGATCGCCATCCCGAGGTGATCGAGCTGATCGTCGAGGCCGCGCGCACCGGCAACAAGAGCCTCGCGTTCGTCCTGGATCGCACCGTGGCCGAGACGGAGCTCGGAGGACGTTACCCCGAGCTCGGTGCGCGGCTCGCGGAGATCGCCGACACGACGCGGTCCTGGGAGGTCCGCGCGCTCGCGATCCGATGGCTCTCGCTCGACGAGTTCCCGGCGGCGATACCCGCGCTGCGGCGCGCCCTCCGGACGCGCCACGCGCGCCTTCGGTATTACGCGCTCTTCATCCTCGCGCAGATGGCCGGATGGACGCAGCGCGACGAGGACGTCCTCTGGCTGCTCGAGGACGCCGTGCGCCACCCGCTCGACAGCAACCACGGAATGAGCGCGTACGAGCGCATCGACGCTTACGAGAAGACGCTGCTCGACGTGCTCCGGGCGGCGTCCCCGCCGGAAGGGTGGAAGCCGCTCGAAATCATCGTCGAGGGAGGTGGCGCGCACATCTTCCGGGAGCGCCCGGGGCTCGACATCGATTGGGCGCTGAAGGCGCTCGCCGCCGGATATCCCGAGAGGGCCATCCACCGGATCGATCGCGCGCTCGTCGACCCGATCGGCCTTCAGAAATACGCGGCCATCGACGCGCTCGGGCTCTTGCCGGAGGAGCTCGCGCGCCCGCGGCTTCTCCAGGCGGCAGGGCTCTCCGAGCACGTCTTCGTGGAGCGCGCGAAGGCCATTTGGTTCAAGCGGTTCGGGAGCGAGCTCTCCGCGTCGCCGCTCGCCGGGGTGCCGGTGTCCCTGCTCGACGGCCCGCCGAGCGAGCGGTTTTTCGCGTGCCTGACCGTGCTCCGCGGCGCCTCGGAGGAAGCGCGCTTCGTGATGGTGGACGCGCTCTTGGCCGATGCGCCCGAGGGCAGCGCGCCGCCCGCGCAGCTCTCTCCGTCCCAGCGTGAGTCCCTCGCGCTGCTTCTCTTCACGCTGCGCACGTCCGGGAGGCTCTACAAGCACCCGACGCTGGGCAATCTGGCGGAGGCCGACTGGGCCAAGCTGCTGCTCCGGCGCTTCGGCGCGCTCGCGTTCGACGGGCTCGCGAGCCTCGCGGAGCCAGCTGCCCTCGCGGGGGTCACCCGCGGCTGGCTCGACGCGCTCACCAGCGCGGCGCGGGAAGGCATGCTCGACCCGGGGCAGCGCGAGAGGCTGCGGAGCATCGCGTGCGCGGCGCTCGCGTCGCCCCTGTGGGACAACGCGCCGGCGCCGCTCCTCGCGCTCTCGGTCGTGGGGGCGCCGGAGGACTGCATGGAGCGGGTCTGGTCGATCCTGACGACGTCGGAGGACGCCACGGATCCACGGAGCGAGGGGGCGCGGTCGAACGCGGATGCATCGCGATGGGCGTCGATCGTGCTGCGCGAGGTGCCCGAGACCCCGGGGTTCGGCGCGCGGATCGCAGCGGCGGCGGGGGAGGCGTTCCAGCAGAGGCGCTTCGATCTTTTCGATCGGCTGATGTACCTCGGCTCGGAGCGAAAGGCGCCGGAAGTGCTGGATGTCGCGAGGGCCGCTCTGTCCGGCCATGACGGCGATCCCGAGGCCTACGGCCCGGTGTATCGCGCCGCGCATGTGCTCGTGCAGGCCAACCTCCTCGAGGATGCGTGGATCCTGTCCGCGCTCGCGCAGCCCGAGGCACCGCTCTTCGCCGTCGCCGCGAGGCTCGTCCGCAAGGCCTCGCCCGCGCCGATGATCGAAGCGCTCACGCGCGCGCTCGCCTCGACCGGGCGAGGCGGCGCGGCGGCGGCCGAGGCGGCGCAGGTGCTGGTTTGGCAGAAGGTCCTCGCGGGGGACGACGCGCGCCTCTCCGGGATCCTGGAGCGGGCCCCGGACTACGAGCGCGCCGCGCTGTGCGCCGCGCTCATCGACGAAGAGGTGCCGCTCGCGAGCTACCGGCATCACGTCGCATCGTGTCTGCTCTCGCCCGATCCACGAGCCACGCGGGAGCTCCACGATCCCTTGTGGCTCCGGCACCCGGAGGGCATGGAGGCGTTATTCGAAGAGCTCCTGCCGCGGGTGCAAGTCGAGGACACGCGCGACTTCATGCTCCATCTCCTCCGCGCGCCGAACGAGGCCGCGAAGTACTGGGTCGACGGAGGCGAGGACGAAGAGGACGAGGACGACTGGGAGGACGAGGACGAAGACGACGAGGGCGACGAAGACGCGTCCTCCTGACGCGGGTTACGCCCCCGCCTTCATGCACGAAGCGAGCTCCGCGAGCAGTTTGTCCGTCGCTTCGAGCCCGCTCGCGAACTGCTCCGTGTCCCGCGTTCTTCTCGACAAACGCATGTCCGGCGAGAGCTTGTACGGCGATCCCTTCGGCTGCACGAGCTTCATCACCTTCGCCGGATCGAGCGGCGTGTCGTCGCGCAGGTGCAAGGTCACGCCCTTCGCCGTCGCCTCGCACGCGAGCGCGCGGAGCTTTCGGAGCTCGGTCTTGAGGCTCATCAGGTGCACGAGCCTTCGCGCCTCGATCGGCGGCGAGCCGAAGCGATCCTCCATCTCGTTCGCGAGATCCTGCACCTCGTCCGGGCTCGATGCGCTCGCGAGCCGCTTGTAGAAGGACAGGCGCACGCCGACGTCGGACACGTAGTCCTCGGGCAGGAGCGCATCGGCGTCGAAGGCGAGCTCGGGGTCGACCTCGTGCACCACGGGATCGCCGCGCAGCTCGTGCACGGCCTCGTCGAGCATCTGGCAGAAGAGCTCGAAGCCGACCTGCGCCACGTTGCCGCTCTGCTCGGCGCCGAGGATGTCGCCCGAGCCGCGCAGCTCCAGGTCGAGCGAGGCGATCTGGAAGCCCGAGCCGAGCTCGGTGTGACGTTCGAGCGCCTCGATGCGCGAGCGTGACTCGTCGGTCATCGCGTTCGCGGGCGGCACGACGAGGTAGCAGTACGCGCGCTCCTTCGAGCGGCCCACGCGGCCGCGGAGCTGGTAGAGCTGCGAGAGGCCGAACATGTCGGCCCGATCGACGATCATCGTGTTCGCGCGCGGGATGTCGAGGCCGCTCTCGATGATCGCGGTCGAGCAGAGGATGTCGTAGCGACCCTCCACGAAGTCGAGCATCGCCTGCTCCAGCGCGGTCTCGCTCATCTGCCCGTGCGCGATGGTGATGCGCGCCGAGGGGACGAGCTCCTGGAGCCGCGCGGCCCGCTCGTAGAGGCCCTCGACGCGGTTGTACACGTAAAACACCTGCCCGCCCCGGCCGAGCTCGCGCTCGACGGCCTCGCGCAGGACGTTCTCATCGTGGCGCGTGACGATGGTCCGGATCGCACGGCGCTCCGCGGGCGGCGTGGTGATGATGGACATGTCGCGCAGGCCCGTGACGGCCATCTGGAGCGTGCGCGGGATCGGCGTCGCCGTGAGCGTGAGGACGTCGACGTTCGTCTTCAGCGCCTTGATGCGCTCCTTGTGCGTCACGCCGAACCGCTGCTCCTCGTCCACCACGAGCAGGCCGAGCTTCTTGAAGTGGACATCCTTGGAGAGCAAACGATGCGTGCCGATGACGACGTCGACCTTGCCGTCGCGCAGGCCCCGCGCGACCTCGTCCTGCTCCTTGTTCGACTGGAAGCGCGACATGGCCCGGACCTCGAGCGCGTACGGGCTCATGCGGGCCTTGAAGTTCAGGTAGTGCTGCTGCGCGAGCACGGTCGTCGGGCAGAGGACGGCGACCTGGCGGCCCGAGGCGGCGACGCGGAACGCCGCGCGGATCGCGACCTCGGTCTTGCCGAAGCCGACGTCGCCGCAGACGAGCCGATCCATCGGGCGCGCGGCTTCGAGATCGCCCGAGACCTCGGCGATCGCGCGGGCTTGATCGGGCGTCTCGTCGAAGGGGAACGTCGCCTCGAACGCGGCGTAGTCATCGTCGGGCGAAGCCGTGGGCTCGCCGATGGCGCTCCTTCGCTCGGCGTAGAGGCGAAGCAGCTCGTCGGCCATCTTGCGTAGGCTCTTCTCGACTTTTGCCTTCGTCTTGGCGAACGTTTGTCCGCCGAGCCGGTCGAGCTTGGGCGTGCCCTCGCCGCCCTGGAACTTCTGGATCTGGTTGAGGCGATAGACGGGCAGGTAGAGTTTGTCGCCGCCCGCGTACTCGACCGTGATGAGGTCGACGACCATGCCGCCGACCTGCTTGTGCACGAGCCCGTGGTAGCGGCCGATCCCGTGATCGGCGTGCACCACGTAGTCGCCGACGGAGAGGTTGCGCAGGTCCTCGAGGAAGGGGCGCGCCGTGGCCTTCGAGTCCTTGCCCCCTCGCGCGGCGCGGCGATGCGCACGGGCGCCGAAGATCTCTTCCTCGGTGACGAGCGCGACGAGCTCGGCCGGCGCGACGACGCCCCGCGCGAGCCCGCCTCGCACGACGAGCGCGGTGCGCGTCGCCTCGGGATCCTGTTCGTCGAGGATCGAGGGATCGAACGTGCCGAGGCGGGCGCGGACGCGGACGCCTTGGTGGCGGAGGAGCGTGACGAGGCGCTCGACCTGCGTCTCCGCGCGCGCCGCGACGAGGACCCGCATGCCGTGCTCCTGCCAGGCGAGGATGCGGCGCACGAGCGGATCGAGCGCGCCGGTCTTGCCACGGGACGCACGCGCGGCCTTGATGGCGCGCTCGAGGTCGCCCTGATCGAAGGTCGCGAGCGTTGGCGCAGTCTCGGGCGCGACCTCGAATCGTTCGAGGGAAGCAGGATCCGGCGCGTCGCCCGCGATGCCGGTCCGATGCAGCGCGACGTGCGTGCGGCCCTCGATCCACGAAGCGATGCCGCCCTCGGTCTCGTAGAACGCGTCGAGCGGGAAGTGGGCGTCGCGCGACTTGTGGGCGAGATCGGCCATGGCGCGGCCGAGCTCGTCGCGCAGGGAGCGCGTGATCGCCGCGGGATCTTCGAGCACGACGATCGCGTCGTCCGGGAGATACGAGGCGAGCGGCGCGAGGTCGAGGTACGCCGGGAGAAACCCTTCGGCTCCGAAGAACGTGCGACCGCTCGTGACGTCGTCGACGAGGGCGCGGGCCTTCACCGACGGCAGATCGACCGCGTCGCAAGCGGCCCGGACGCGCTCGCGGGCGCGGGCCTCGTTCTCGGGCGTGAGCACGGCCTCGCGCGCCTGCGGGAGCCAGACCTCCTTGATGTCGGCGATCGTCTTCTGTCCTTCGGGATCGAACGATTTGATCCCCATGACGAGGTCGCCGTAAAACTCGATGCGCGCGGGGAAACTCGCGTTCGGCGGCCAGACGTCGAGGAGAGCGCCACGCACGGCGAAGGTGCCGGGGTCCTCGACGAGGGGGCTCCGGACGTAGCCGGCCTGCGCGAGCCTGCGGATCAAGGCGTCGCGCTCGATCTCCTGCTCGGTGACGACGAGCTCGGCGTGCTCGAGGATCTCCGGCTGTGGGACGACCCTGCGGGCGAGGGCGGAGACGGGACAGACGAGCGCGCGCCACGGCAGATCCACGGCGAGGTGGAAGAGCGCGGCGAGGCGGGCCTCGGCGCCGCGGCGATCGGGGTTCACGTCGGCGTAGGGGCTCGATTCGTTCGGCGGGAAGAGCAGGACCTCGCCGAGCGTGGTTTTCCCGGCGTCGGGCTCCTCGGCGTCTGCGCCGGCGAGCAGGAACGAAGCGTCGGCGTGGAGGGCGCGGGCGGCTTCGAGATCCGCGGTGACGGCGATGATCTTCCGGCGCGTGGCTCTCGCGAGCGCACGAAGGACGAGCGCGGTGGCGCCGCCTGCGACGGAGACGACGTGGATCGTGGGACCCTTCGGTCCGAGGACGCGCGCGGCGAGATCACGCGAGGTGGTGATCGGCCGATCGAGCGGGAGCTCGTACGAGGGGAGGGGTTCGAGCGGCGCCGCGTCGGGGCGATCGAGCTCGACGTCGAGCGCGTCGACGCCGGCGATCTCGCCGAGCGGAGCGCGGAGCTCTGCGCCCCTGGTTGCCTTTTCGGTCGCGGGCATCGTTCGCCGCGGGTGTAGCACGAAGCGTACGGGGACTACGGCGCCGAGATGTACTGCTCGGCCACCCAATACTGCTCGCCGTTGCTCATCGTGACGAAGTACTGACCTTGCGCGATTTGCGCGACCGTCCCCGGGTACTTGTTTCCGTCCGACCACGCGACGAGCACGGCCGATCCGACGCCCGGTTTGGACAGGCTCTTGCCGAACGAATCGAGCGCATGACCGAGCTTGTCGAACCCGTTCTTGAGCGCGCCGCCGACGGCCTTGGCCGCCTCCGCGGCCTCTTGCTCCAGGCTCTTCGGCTGTTGCGCGGGAGCGGGCGTGGGAGCCGAAGCGGCAGCGGGCTCGGGAGCGGCAGCGGGCTCGGGAGCGGCAGCGGGCGCGGGAACGGATGCGGGAGCGGGCGCGGCAGCGGGCTCGGGCGCGGGCGCGGGCTCGGGCGCGGGCGCGGCTTCGTTTGTCGGGGCCGCCGGGGGCTCGGCCGGCTGTGCGAAGGCCGTGGCTTGTGTGCCGATCAGCGTGGCGAGCGTGGGAATCGGCCGCCGCTCGCCGCCGCGGTGCAGGCGCAAGAGCTCCTGCTCGACCGCGCACACGTACGCGACGAACGTCTGCATGTCGCGGGACATGCCGGCGTTCCAGTGGAACGCGATCTGCGTGTAGCGAAAGAGATCCAGGTCTTGCCGCGCGAGCGTGGACGAGAGGCCCGCGTGCATGATCTGCGCGGAGAGCTCGACGTACTCCTCGAACGAGAGCGTGGGAGCAGAGCCCTTGGCGCGGCCGAGCGCGGCCTGGTAGGCCGGGACGAACCGCACGGCGACGGCGCCGCCGAGCGCGGGATCCTCGAGCCGCGCGAGCCAGCCCGCATGCGCGGCGAGCCAGTCCTCGCGGGAGACGTTCTTCGATTGCACGACGCGCGCGCAGGCGTCGGCGTCGTCGGGGTGATCCGCGCAGAGGGCGCGAAGCTCGGCGTATTGCTCCAGCGAGAGGCCGGCGATGGGCGCGAGGGGATCCATGCGCGCCGAGGGAAGCCGGGGCGCGGCGAGGGGTCAAGCGGAAGCAAAGCCTCGTCGGCGTGGCGGACGGGCCGATGCAATGGCCACGCGGTCACCGCAATCGCACGAGGCTCAATTCAGCGTCTCGCCGCCGCTGCCGCGTCCCGCACCGAAAATCGCGTCCCAGTTCGCCCTGTACGCGTCCGTCGCCACCTGCGCCGGGCCGGATCGGGGCGGCTCCGGCGCGTTCGGGCCCTTCACGAGCACTTCCACGTCGTAGAGCCGCTCGTGCTCCTTGCGCGGCGACAGCTTCACGACGTCGCCGTGCACCGGCGCGCCCTCGCGCATGTTGCGGATCGCGCCGAGCTCCACGTTGCCCTCGCGCAGCCGGAGCACGTGGTAGCCCTGCCCGTCGGACATCGGGCTGTGGATCATCACCACGTCGTCGGCCTTCGGCTCCGGCGCGTCGCTCGTGGCCAGGGGCCGCTCGGGCGGATCGGGCTCGTCACTCACCTGGCAAGCTTGTCACGTTTCAGGCGGATCGGCTCACGCCCCGAGCAGCGCCGCTTCGTAGCCCGAGCCCATCGAGCCGTCCGCGTGGAACAGGCCCTGCGCCGTCGCCTGGTCGATGGCCTCGAGCAAGCGCGCGAAGCGGGCGATGCCGCTCTTGCGCAGAAGGAGCGTCCCCCGGCCGCGCTGGCGGGCGAGCTTGCGCGCGAGCTGGACGGCGCCATGGCTGTTCGTCTCCGTGACGATCACGATGAGCTGGCAGCGCTCCACGAGCCCCTCGAGCGACTGCGCCCCGCGGCCTCGCACGTCGCCCCGGTGATATTCGAGCTCGTGCCCGGCCGCCTTCGCGAGCCGCTCCAGCTGCACCTCGTAACGCTCGACTCCCCCGATCCAACCAATGCGCATGGGGCCTCCTCGACGGCCAAGCCCGCGAGCACATCCATGCCGCCGGTAGCCGCCTGTCCGCTATAACGGATGATCTAAGGTGCCGTAGCGGAACTGTCCAGGCCTTTCCGTCGTCATCGCGGAAAAAAGTCCGCGATGGCGGAGCCTGGACGAGACCCCTGCGTCCCCTCGAGGGCGCCGGTTTCGTCCGCTCCTCCGGACAACCCCCGCCGGGGCCGTTTCTTCCCCGACCCGCAAACTTGGCCCTCGTCTTCGCGGTGACTTAGTCGGGGCGAAAGCGAGAGAGTCGCGCGGGGCGCGGCGGGGACGGGTCTGTCCCTACGCTTGGAGGACTGTCATGAGCATGCGAGGCGCAGAGGACTCCGCCGAAGGCACGAACGGCCGAGCAAACACGACGGCCACGTCCGGGACGCCGGACCGGCGCGCGGGCCACCACCGGGTTCACTTCGAGGCGCTGGTGGCCGTGGGCGAGGCCAAGGGGAGCGGCGGCTTCGAAGCCGAGTCGATCGACGTCTCGCCCGAAGGCATGCGCCTGCGTACGGCCTACCTCCCGCAGATCGGCGATCGGCTCGTGTGCCGGTTCGAAGGCGACGCGGGCGAGGTGGTCGCCGACGGCGAGGTGATCTGGCGCCGCGAAGCGCCGCGCGGAGGCGAGTTCGGTCTGCGCTTCGTGGGCTTCGACAGCCCCGACGCAGAGGCGACGCTGCGCAGCCTGTGCCAGGAGCTCGGCGGTTCGGTCGAGGGGAACAGCGGGCTCGGCCCGATGGGGATCCCCGGGACGCGCGTGCGGCTGCACATCGACGGGCTCGGTTCGCCGATGAAGGCGCGGGTGCGAGAAGCGACGGGCGGTGAGGTGCTCGTAGGATCGAACCTGGAGTTCCTCAAGGTGGGTCGGTCGCTCGAGCTGGAGGACATGGACCACGGCGACAAGCGCGCCGCGATGGTCGACACCGTGAAGGTGGAGGTCGATCCGGCGACGAAGGTGCCGCAGCTCGTGGTGTCGCTCCGGTTCGGCGAGGCGAAGGAGTCGAAGAAGGCGGCCCCGGCGAAGGAGCCGGAGAAGGCGGCCGCGACGAAGGCGCCGGAGAAGGAGCCGAGCAAGGAGGCGTCGTCCCTCGGGCTCGGGGCGCTGATCAAGCGCACGACGCCCGGTGTGGGTCCGGCCCCAGCCGGGAAGACCGAGGTGAGCGCGGGAGGCGAGTCGAAGGAGAAGGAGGCGCGCGCCGAGCTCCTGTCGTCGCCTGCGGTGCCCTCCCGCGCGCGTACGCAGGAGATGCGATCGAAGCCGCCGGCCACGCGGCCGAGCGCGTCGGCCGATGCGGCGTCGCTGCGCACGGCTGGCGAGGAGGAGAGCGACGAGGCGGCCGAAGCGAACGATCCGTCGCTGGACTCGCCGGCGGTCGGCGGCGCGAAGAAGGATTTCGGCGCGGCGCTGCGCGGCGCGACCGAGAAGGCGAAGGGCGCGACGAAGGCCGCGTTCGGCGCGATCGCTCCGGCCGTGGGCGGGATCGGAGAGCGCGCGAAGGGCGCGATGTCGGGGCTGTTCGCGGCGATCCGGAAGCGGCGCGGCGAGGAGGCGGCCGAGGCGACGGAAGGTCAAGCGACGCGGCGGACGACCGCCGCGCCGCCGACGGGCGCGCTGCGCGCGGCGGGCAAGAAGCTCGTGCGCGACAAGGAAGAGACGGAGACGACCGAGGCGGCGCCGAAGGCTCCGTCGAGCCGGAAGGCGGCGCTGATGGGAAGCGCGCTCGGGCTCGCGGCGGTGCTCGTCGTGGTGGGCGGGCTCCGGCTGCTCGGGGCGTCGCGCGCGGCGCCAGCCGATCCGCAAGGGATGGAGGCGAACGCGGCGGGATCGGCCGCGGCGCTGCCCGCGCCGACGGCGGCGAACACGGTGGTCGGTGATCCGAACACGGTGCCGAGCGTGAACGTGCCGCTCTTCGGGGCGACGCCGCTCTCGACGACGGAGCCGGTGCCGGCGATGCCGACGCAGCCCGATGGAACGATCGCGCAGACGCCGCCGGCCGCGCCGGAGGGCGACGCCGCGCAGGCCGGCGCAGCGGCGGACGAAGGGGACGGCGAGGGCGATTCGGAGGCGGCGGAGACACAAGGCGACGGCAAGCAGTTCGGCAAGGGCAACGTGCGGAGCCCGATCGTGCTGAAGCTGAAGATGGACGGGGAGATCGAGACGGTGAACGGCGCGGCGGGCGCGATGGGCTTCACGGTCTCGCTGCCCGGCCGGCGCGCGCTGTCGTCGGCGACGGAGCTCGCCCGCAAGGACAAGCGGATCGCCTCGGTCAACGTGGTGAACAACCCCGCGGGCGCGGAGATCAGCCTTCAGTTCAAGGACGGCGTGCCGGCCTATGTCGCGAAGGCGAAGGGTGATCGGCTCGTGATCTCGCTCGGCACCGACGCGAAGAAGACGGTGGCGAAGGCGGGCGACAAGAAGAAGAAGGGCGCGCTCAAGAAGAAGGTCGCCGACAAGAAGAAGACGACCAAGAAGCCCTGAGCGAACGAGTTTCTAGAGATCAGCGCGGCGCCGGACGGGTTTCGGCGCCGCTTTTTCTTTCGTAGATGCACCAGGCTCCGCCGCCGCGGAGCTTGATCGGCTCGGCCACGACGAACCCCGTGCGCAGCTCGCTGCTCGCGTGGAGCGCGCGGGACGAGGGGACCGTCGGGCTCTTGCAGTCGACGGTCGAGGAGATGATCACCACGTAGCGGGGGTTCCGCGCGAAGATCGCGTCGACGTACCCGGCGCCCGTCTTGTTCGTGTAGCCGCCTGGGAGGCGCGCGATCTCGGGCGCGAGCAGGCCGAGCATGTCCACGATGGGGAAGCCCGTCGCGTAGCCGACGTACCCGATGTCGGCGATGGCCACGGGGCCGGGTTTTTCGTGCGACGAGAGCCACGCTGCGGTGCGGCCGGCGGCGTCGTCCCAGAAAGCCTTGTCCTTGTCGAGGATGTCGCGCTGCGCCTGCCGGAGCGAGCCCACGCGCGCGCCGCCGGCGACGATCCCGAACAGCGCGACCGCGAGCGCCGCAGCGCGCTCCTTGCGTTCGGCGATGGTGCGCGCGGCGGCATCGACGAGCAGGAAGGCGAAGGGCTCGGCGGGCGCGAGGAAGCGATAGTAGGGCATCCAGTCGCCGCCGACGAAGAGCACGTAGAGGGCGAAGGTGACGGCGATGGATGCGATGGCGATCCCGTCCCGTCGTTTGCGGACGATGAAGATCGCGATCGCGGCGACCCCGAGCCAGATCGCTGGACCCGTGTGCATCACGTAGCGCCTGAGGTAGTCGACGCCGCCGTGGAGCTGCTGGTTCACGTCGCCCGTCTTCGCGGTGAGCGTGTTGGGGAAGAAGCCGCCGTAGTAGAAGCGGCGGAACGCGAGGTGCGCGAGCACGGGGACGGCGAAGGTCGCGAGGCGCGTGAGGCTCCGGCGAGAGAAGGGTCGATCCGGATGCCAGACGTAGAGCAGGAGCAAGAAGAGCGGCGCCTCGGGGCGCGTGAGGGCCGCGAGCGCGAAGAGCGGGCCCGACCAGGGGAAGACGTCCGCGTCGTCGTGCTCCTCGACGAGGAAACGATCGGTGCCGAGGAGGATCAGCAGGACGAAGAGCGGCGTCTCGAGGCCGAAGACGGCGTAGCCCGACTGGAGGAAGCTCGACGCGCAGAGCCAGGTCGCGAGGCACGGCGACCATCCGAGCGGCGCGAGCCTCTGCGCGATCCGGTAGACGGGGACGAGCGAGGCGCACGCGCAGACGACGCCGAGGATCTTCGCCGTGATCTCGGGGCGCGCGCCGAGCGTCGCGAAGACGCCGAGCAGCACGGTCCAGAGGAAGTTCGTGTACCCCTCGACGCGCTCGCCGAGGTTGTAGACGAGCCCGTGGCCCTCCGCGAAGTTCCGCGCGTAGCGGAAGGAGATGAAGGCGTCGTCGATCGTGAAGCTCGCGACGCGGTAGGCGTTCGCGACGACGAGCGCCATCGGCAAGACGAGTCCGAGCACGAGATGCGCACGGGGAGAGAGCGGCGCGCCGCCGAGCCAGGCGCGGAGAGAGGCGAGCGCGCTCGGCGGGGGGGGCTCGGGCAAGGCGGCGACAGGGCCGTTTTCGCGGGTCGACATCGCGGAGCGGCCCATACCTGGCCTTCGTCGCGGCGGAAAGCACGGCGACGCTTGCCAACACCGGGCCCTACGGTGTTATGGCCGTTGCCGTGAAGAGGACGTCCGAGGGCCAGGAACGAGGAAGCGACGCGGAAGCGGAGGCGGACGCGGAAGCGGGCGCGGAAACAGAAGCCGAAGCGGAGGCGGAGGCGGAGGCGGACGCGGAAGCCGAGGCCGATGCGGAAGAACCGGAATCGGACGACGATCCCGACGATCCCGACCCCGACGCCGCCGATCCCCCTTGGAAACGCCCGCCCGCGGCGACGTTCCGCGACTGGGTCGCCGGCGCGCCGTTGCCGCGGTCCGTGCACCTCGTGCTCGGCCTCGTCCTTCCGGCGATCGTGATGCTCGCGAACGCGTGGCGCGTCCTCTCGTTCACCATCGACGACGCGTACATCTCCTATCGCTACGCGCGGAACCTCGCGCGTGGCCTCGGCCTCGTCTACAACGCCGGCGAGCGCATCGAGGGGTACACGAACTTCCTCTGGACCGTGATCCTCGCCGGCGCGATCAAGATCGGCCTCGATCCCGACGTCACGGCGAAGGTGCTCGGCGCGGGCTCCGCCGTCGGCGCGCTCGTGATGATGTACCGCCTCTCCGATCGGCTGCGGCCCTTCGCGGCGGCGCCTTGCGTCGCGACGTGGCTCGCCGCGACCACCGTCGTCTTCTCGGGGTACGCGGTCTTCGGCCTCGAGACCGCGTTCTTCGTCTTCCTCCTGCTCGCGGGCACGTGGCTCTTCCTCCGCGAGATCGATCCCGAGGAAAAGAGTTCGTCCAAGGCGACGTTCCGTTTCCCCTGGTCGGGCCTCGTGTTCGGCCTCGCCGGCATCACGCGGCCCGAGGCGCCTGCCTTCGTCGGGCTGCTCATGCTCGTGCTCCTGTTCGGCCGTGATGCGTTCGGCACGAACAACGCCGCGGCCCGCGTGATCACCGCGCCGGGCGGCTTCTTCGGCAAGCAGAACCTCCTGCGCGGCGCGGCGTTCGTCCTGCCCGTCGGGACGCACCTCGCCTTCCGCCGCGCGTATTACGGCTCCTTCGTGCCGAACACGTTCTCGGCGAAGACGGGCAACTGGTCCGCGCAGATCGACGGCGGCGCCGACTACGTCCGGAACTACGTCAACCACGCCGGCCCCGTGCTCTACCTCGGGATCTTCGCGATCGCGATCGGCCTCGTGTGGCGCCGCCGCGATCTGCTCGCGGCCTCTGCGATCGCGATCTTCGTGCTCGTCTACGTCGTCCTCGTCGGCGGCGACTGGATGCCGTTCTTCCGCTTCATGGCGCCCTTCGAGCCGTTCGCGTTCCTGCTCATCTGCGTCTCGACGCGCGCGATCGTCGACCGCAAGAGCCGCGCGGCGAACCTCGCGCTCGCCGCGTTCCTGAGCATCGCTTTCTCCTTGCGGGTCGGGAACATGCAGAGCGCGCAGCGGCAGATCCTCGAGAAGGAGGAGCGCTTCTGGACGATGGCCGCGGGCGGCACGGCGAAGTGGTTCCTCGAGAACGGCCAGCCTGGCGAGATCGCGATCGGCGACATCGGGTACGTCGGGTACGCGACGGACTACCCCATCCTCGATCTGCTGGGCCTCGTCGATCCGGTCATCAGCAAGCTCGAGGGCGGCTACACGCGCAAGCTCGGCCCCGGCTTCCTCGATCGCTTCTTCGACAAGCGCTCGCTCTACTTCCTGCTCATCTCCTCGAACATCGACTGCAAGCACCCGTCCGTCCCGGGATCGCAGGTGATCTATCGTGATCGACGCTTCCTGCCGGCCTACGAAATCGCGGGTAAAGTGCCGCTCGACGCGGGCTTCGCGTGGTGCATCTACCGTCGCAAAGACATGCCCGGCGCGCGGTCGCCCTGAGGCATTCCGTACGAGCGTCCAGGCCGTACCTGACACGCACCTCGGGGTATCGCGATACCCAAACGAGGGGGATCCTGAATTGATCCCGGTGGGTGGCGTGAGCGAACCTCTTCGCTAGAGTTCCTTCACCGAAAGCGTGGAGGCGCCGCGTAGATCGCGCGGAGAACCTCCGGGGAGGAAAAGCTTGGGAGCGAGCGCTTCAGTGCATGCGAGGGGATCGATGCTCCGCGCGCACCGGGCGGCCGGGCACCATACGGGGCGTGTCTTGCTCGTCGAGGACGAGCCCGATCAGGCTGCGATCCTGGAGGCCGTGCTCCGCCACGAGGGGCTCGACGTCCTCGTCGCTTCGAGCGGCGAGCAGGCCCTCGAGATCCAGCATCGGACGCCCGCGGACGTGCTCGTGACCGATCTCAACCTCCCCGGGATGACCGGCATGGATCTCATGCGTCGGCTCACGCCTCCGACGGAGGATGAGACGACCAAGGCAGCCACGCCCGCGCCCGCGGTCGTGGTCGTGACGGGGTCGGGATCGGTGTCGAGCGCGGTCGACGCGCTGAAGCTCGGCGCGGCCGACTACCTGCAAAAACCGCTCGATCCAGCGCGGCTCGTGTCGCTCGTGCGCGAGCTCTTGTCCTCGGACAACGTCCGCGAGGCCGAGGGCGAGGACGACGACGCTGCAGCCGGGCCGCTCGTGTTCGAGGGCATGGTCGGCGGATCGCGCGGCATGCGCGAGGTCTTCGCCCGGATCGACCGGGTGGCTTCGACGATGGCGCCGGTGCTCATCGTGGGCGAGAGCGGCACGGGCAAGGAGCTCGTGGCGCGCGCGATCCACAACCGCAGCCCGCGCAAGAACGGCCCGTTCATCCCCGTGCACACGGGCGCGATCCCGCGCGAGCTCATCGGCAGCGAGCTCTTCGGCCACGAGAAGGGCTCCTTCACCGGCGCCTTCTCCTCGGCCGAGGGCAAGTTCGAGGCGGCGACGGGCGGCACCGTGTTCCTCGACGAGGTCGGCACGATGGACAGCGCCGTGCAGGTGAGCCTCTTGCGCGTCCTCGAGACCTACCGCTTCACGCGCGTCGGCGGCCGCAAGGAGATCGAAGCCGACGTCCGGATCGTCGCGGCGACGAACAAGGACCTGCTCGATCTCGTGGACGAGAACGTCTTCCGCGAGGACCTCTACTACCGCCTCAACGTCTTCACGATCACGCTGCCCCCGCTGCGCGAGCGCGTGGAGGACATCCTGCCGATCGCCGAGCGCTTCCTCGTGAAGTTCGCGAAGCGCTACGGCACGCCCGCGCGTCGTTTCGCCGAGGGCGCGATCCAGAGGCTCTACGTGCACGACTGGCCGGGCAACGTGCGCGAGCTCCGGAACGTCGTCGAGCAGACGGCGCTCTTCGCCGCGGGCGAGCTCGTCGCGCCGGAAGAGGTCCAGATCGGCCAGGGCCGCATCGAGCGGCGCACGGGCCGGCGCTCGCACCACGACCTCCAGGTCCAGGCGAGCCCGCCGCACCCGGAGCCGGAGCACCACGCGCCGCCTGCGCCGATCACGACCACGCCGCCGCCGGCGATCACGGAGGTCGAGGGGCGCGAGTCGCCGCCTTCGCTCGCCGAGCCGCCGCCGCCGTCCGCGTCCGCTTCGTTCGCGCAGACGCCGCTCCGCGCGTCGACGCCGCCTGCGCACGATCTCGAGGCTCGCGAGGGCGCCGATCGTGGCGAGCACCCGCTCGTGCTGCGTTTGCCCGTGGGCACGCGCCTCGCCGACGCCGAGCGCAAGTTGATCCTGCTGACGCTCGAGGCCGTGCGTGGCAACAAGCAGCGCGCGGCGCGCGTGCTCGGCATCAGCCGTCGCGGCCTCTACTCGAAGCTCCAGGCGTACGGCGAGCACGTGGGCAGCCACGAGGCCCCCGAGACGCAGGAGGCCGAGAGCCCGCAGGACAGCGCCGAGGAAGCGCCCGCGCCCGCCTCGGAAGAAGCGCCGAGCGTTCCCAGCGCCGCGACCGATCTCGACGCGAGCCGCTGTCTCTCCTGATCCCTTCTTCGATGATCTCGCGTGAACCGACCCGGCGGCGAGGCGCCTCGCCGGTCGGGTTCGTCCGCTGTCCTGCGATCCCGCTTCCCGACGGGGGTCGCTTTCGACACGCTTGCAAGCGCTTTTTTGGATCTGGTCTCAAGAAATTGCACGTGAAGACGAATTTTTGGCAGATTCGAGTCTTCCTCGTGGCTGATACGTCAGGAAAGGTCCGAAACGACAGGGCGCCCTGGTAAAGTCTTCGACCGAAGACCGACTCCAGGTAAACAGTCGACCCTCCGAACCAGACGCGACATGAAGATCACCTGCCAATCTTGCCAGTCGAAGTACACGGTTTCGGACGAGAAGGTCCAAGGCAAGACCGTCAAGATCAAGTGCCGTAAGTGCGGCGCGACGATCCTCGTCAACAGCAGCGGGGCGACCACGACGAACGCCGACGCCGCCTCGGCCGCGGGCGCCGAAGAGGCGGCGGCGGACGGCGGGGCGTACCAGATCAACGTGGCCGAAGGCGATCAGCGAACGATGTCGCTGCAAGAGATCGTCCAAGCCTACAACAGCTCCGTCATCACCGCAGACACCTACGTCTGGGCCGATGGCATGGGCGACTGGCAGCCCCTCGGGCAGGTGCAGGCGATCGTGGACGCGCTCAACGCGGCCGCGCAAGGCGCGAGCGCGCCGCAGCCTGCGCCCGAGCCCGCGCGAGCCGCCGTCAAGAAGGACGGGGCCCGCGGCGGAGCGCGCGATCTCTTCGGCTCCGACGGCGCCTCCGACGTGTCGACGAGCGCCTCGGGCATCGGCGGCTCCTCGCCCCGCGCGGCGCCTGCGCCCGTGCGCATCGGCGCCGGCAAGGAAGAGCAGTCCGCGCTCTTCTCGCTCAGCGCGCTGACGAACCGGGCCGCCACCTCGTCGTCGTCGGCCGCGAGCAGCCTCAGCAGCCTCGGCGCGCTCGCGTCGACGCCGTCGAAGTCGACGAACTCCGACGACTCGGGCCTCATCGACCTGAAGGCGCTCGCCGCAGGCGCGGCGTCGCCTCCGGCCGCGAGCGCGGCGGCGAGCTTGCTCGGCGACTCCGGCGGCCTGTTCGAGCTCGCGGCGCCGCCCGTCACGGCGCCCGCTGCAGCGCCGATCCCGATTCCCGAGGAGACCAAGCCGCAGAAGAACCGCACGCCGCTCTTCATCGGCCTCGGCGCGCTCGTCGCGGTCGGCGCGATCGTCGGCGCGTTCATGGTCATGAAGGGGGATCCGCCGCCGGAGCAACCGACGGCGCAGTCGACCGCGCCTGCGACCACGCCGCCTCCGCTCGAGACCGCGCCGCCCGCGCCGACGCCTTCGGTCGCCGAGACCGAAGCGCCCGCGGCCAGCGCGTCCGCGGTCGCGAACAAGGGCGCGACGACGAAAGCGGGCGGCGGCGCGACGACGAAAGCGGGCGGCGGCGCGACGACGAAGGCCGGCACCGGGACCACGACCGGCGGCGGCACGGCGCCCGCGTCCACCGCGAAGACCGCGCCGAAGCCGAGCTCCTGCGGCTGCGCGCCCGGCGATCTCATGTGCGCCATGCGCTGCTCTGCCAAGGGCAAGTGAACCTCCCGGGAGGGGGCTCCCGAAGCTCGATCTCGCGGAGCCCCGCCCCAATCCCCCTCGTTCGTCCTTCCAAACCCTCACACGATCCACGCGCGTTTGTCCTCGTCGTATGGGCATGCCTCGCCGCGTGCGCCGCGCGCGCGCCCGAGCCCATGCCCGTCGTGGCGATCCCCGGCGACGCGCCCGCCGTCGTCGCCGTCGGTGATGCGGGGCAGAGCGAAACGACGACGTCGTCGCGTCCGAGGCCGCTCGTGTGGGAGACGGACGAAACACGAGCACGCGCCCGCGCCGCGCGGGAGGGCTTGCCTCTGCTCGTGTTCCTCTCGGCCGACTGGTCCGCAGCCTCGATCGCGATGGCGCGGGAAGTCTGGTCCGATCCGCGCATCCTGCTCCAGCGCACGCCGATCGTGGCGTTGCGCCTCGATCTTTCGGCCGACACCCCCGACACCGAGCTCCGGTTCGCGCACTACGGCCTGCGCACCCTGCCGACGACGATCGTGTTCGACGCGCAGGGTCACGAGGCCGCGCGCCTCTCGGGCCTGTGCACCGTGGAGGAGGTCCTCGCGGCGATCGGGAGAGCCGCGGCCGATCCCTGACAGGAGAGCTTGTCCCTCTTTCACGGGCCCGGGTATGATGGCGAGCCTGCCCGGTAACATGCTCGATCGCTCATCCATCCTCCTTCTCGCCGCGCTCGCGGCGCTCCCCATGGCGGTCGCCGGATGCGCCACCGAGGAGATCCCGCCTTACGGCGATCCGGCAGAGGTCGTGGGAGGCGCGGGGGCTTCCTCGTCGTCCGGCGGCGTGACCTGCACGGGCGACTCCATGTGCGCCGTGAGCTTCGCGAACGACGTGGTCCCGATCCTCGAGGCCAAGGGCAAGTGCGCGGACGCCCAGTGTCACGGCATGGGCGCGGGCACGATCTCGCTGACCGCGGGCAACGCGGAGACGCTCCGCACCGAGCTCCTCGGGCTCACCGTGGCGAACGGGCCCTACATCGCGTGTGAAGCAGCGGAAAACTCGAAGATGCTGTGCAACCTTCGTGTCGAGATGGGGGTCACGAAGCCGCCGAACTGCGGCTCGCTCATGCCGAAGGTCGATCCCGACGACACCGTCGACGACGCGCGGCTCAACCAGACCGAGTACACGACCATCGAGGAGTGGATCAAGTGCGGCGCGCCCGACAACTGATCCGCGCGTTCCTGCTGCCGACGGCCGTCTTCGCGCTCGTCGGGCTCACGGACGCCGGGCCTTCGTACGCGGGGGACAAGGACGCTGACGGCCTCGTCGCGGTCGCCGAGGCGATGAACGAGTTCGTCGAGGGCAAGTACGACAAGGCCCTCGGCAGGCTCGATGCGGCGCTCAAGGCGTGCAAGGGCAAGGCCTGCGAGCCGAGCGTGCGCGCCGAGATCCAGATGGCGATCGGCGTCATCCAGGGCGCGGGCAAGAAGAAGCTCGACGCGGCGAAGAAGGCGTTCGAGTCGGCCCTCAAGGAAGACGCGAACGTCAAGCTCGACAAACAGTGGGCCACGAAGGACCTCGAGAAGACCTTCGCCGAGGCGCGGCAGGTGCTCGGTCCTTCGCGCCAGCCGCCCACGAAGCAGCAGATGGCGTCGGTCACCACGGCGCAGGCGGCGCTCGCCCAGAAGGACTGGAGCGGGTGCATGCAGACGCTCATCGCCGAGATGGCGACGTCGAGCGAGTTCGCCGCGGGCAAACTCATGCTCGCGAAGTGCCAGGACGCCGGCGGCCTCTTGCTCGAAGCTGCCGCGGACGCGCAGATCGCGGCGAAGTACGCCGAGGAAGAGAACAACGCGGCCGTCGGGGAAGAGGCGAAGGCGCTCCTCGAAAAACTCCAGATCGACACGCCCACGATCACGCTGCAGATCCCGAGCTCGTGGAGCGAGGTCGAGGTCAAGATCGACGGCGTCGTCGTCCCGGCCGACAAGGTCAAGCAGCCGATCCCGCACAACCCCGGCAAGGCCACGATCGAGGCCAAGGGCAAACGCGGCAAATTCCCCGCGCAGTACAAGTCGACCGAGGCCTTCGATCGCGGCGAGCAGATCACCGTGAACGTCGATCAGGGCAACGCGGGCGGCAACAACAGCGCCGTCTTCCAGTGCATGCAGGCCGCGCGCACGCCGGCCGACATGCAGCGCTGTATCGACACCGGCGGCAAGGGCCGCGGCTTCACGCTGAAGGCCGGCGTCGAGACGATGTTCTACACCGACACGCTGAACACCACGGTCGTGTCGCCCGCCGCGTACATCTCCGGCGAGAACCCGACCGCGGGCTGGCAGGTCGGCGGCAGCTTCATCGTCGACGTCGTCAGCACCGCGTCGCCCGACATCGTGGCCACGGCGTCGCGGCGGTGGAACGAGCGGCGTTACGCGGGATCGCTCTCCGGTGACTTCAAGGTCGGCCCCGCGAAGATCGGCTTGAACGGCGCGGTCTCGGTCGAGCCGGACTACCTCGCGCGCAGCGTGGGCGTCGCGGTGAGCACCGACCTCAAGAGCAAGATGGTCACGCCGACGCTCGCGTACAACATCGGCTTCGACGCCTTGAGCCGCGCGGGCACGCCGTTCGAGGTCTTCCGCGAGGACATCCTGCGGCACACGATCGACGCGGGCGTCTCGCTCGTGATCGATCCGAGCACGATCGTCGTCGTCGGTGGCACGGCGGAGCTCGTCTTCGGCGACACCTCGAAGCCGTACCGCCACATCCCGATGTTCTCGCAGGCGATCGCCTCGCGCATCCCGCTCGGCGCGACGCGAGAGGTCGTCAGCCAGAACCGCTTGCCCTTCGCGCCGCTCGAGCAGCTCCCCACCGAGCGCAGCCGCTTCGCGCTCGTCGGGCGCGCGGCCAAGCGCTTCGAGAAGGCCACGATCCGCGGCGACGAACGCCTCTACGTCGACACGTGGGGGCAGATGGCGAGCACCACGGACGCGCGCTTCTTCTTCGACGTCAACGACGACCTGCGCCTCGGCAGCCACCTGCGCTTCAACATCCAGTCGTCGGTCGACTTCTGGAACCGCGCCTATGTCGCCACGCAGACCGCGACTGGGTGGAGCGTCCCCGAGTACCGCACGAGTGATCGCGAGCTCGGCGCGCTCATGGGCTTCACGCTCGGCGCCAACGCGAGGTACGCGCTCGCCCGCGTGCTCTCGGCGCAGCTCCAGGTCGAGGGCCTCTACAACCAGTACTTCGACCACATCTACGTCTTCAACCGGTTCGGCCTGTTCACCGCCGTGACCCTGGAGCTGGAGGTCGATTGATGGTCCCCGTATCGAGCGGGCGGTTCGTCGCCGCGCTCTCGTTCGCCGTCGCCCTGTCCTCTCTGGGCGCCCTTGGTTGCAACGGCAACGACCCCATCCCGCAGGAGGTCATCGACGGTTTGCCCGCGGAGACCGGGTCGCCGAGCGCGCTGCACCGGCCGGGTCAGCCGTGTTTGTCCTGCCACTCCACGTACGGGGGCGACGCGCCTGCGTTCGCGATCGCCGGCACCGTGTACAAGGAGACCTCGATGGGCGCCCTCGCGGCCGCGCCCAACGTGAAGGTCGAGATCTTCGACTCGGCGGGGCCCTCGCGCTTCGCGTGCACGAACGCGGCCGGCAACTTCTACATCGAGAAGGACAAATGGGCCGACCTCACCTTCCCGCTCAAGGTGAGGGCCGGCCAGCGCAGCATGAACTCGATCATCGGCCGCGAGGGCTCGTGCGCCGCGTGCCACAAGCTGCCCTCGGACGACAGGCCCGGAAATGGCGCCGGCAAAGACTCGGCCGGCGTGGTGCTCGTCGATGACGGAGACACGGATCCCATCTGTGGTGGAGGTGCGCCGTGAAGAGGAACGTGCGTGAACGGCTCCGGGCGGCGCTCGGCCGGCGCTCCCTCGCGGCGCTCGGCGTCCTCGCGACGGGGCTCTTCGGCCTCGGCTTCGGGGCTTCGAGCTGCGTGGGCGAGGCGGGGCTCGAAGCGTACGGGTGTCCGAACCCGGCCGTCTTCACGGCGAGCGTCTCGCCGTATCTCGAGCGCCGCTGCGGCACCCTCGATTGCCACGGCCAGCCGACGCGCCCGATGCGCATCTACGGCCAGCTCGGCCTGCGCCATCCGGTGGAGAACAACGTCTCCGGCGGCGCCGCGACGACGCAGCTCGAGCTCGAGTCGAACTACGCGGCCGTGTGCAACCTCGATCCCGCGGCCATGCAGCAGGTCGTCGACGATCTCGGCTCCACGGCCGACAAGCTCCTGCTCGTCAACAAGGCGCGGGGGCTCGAGCGGCACAAGGGCGGCAAGATCGTGAACGAGCAGGATCCCGGGGATCTTTGCATCCTCGGTTGGCTCGGCTTCAAGGACGCCGCCACCGTGGCGGCCTCCTGCACGGCGGCGATCGAGCCCTTGAAGTAGGGGATCCCGCGAAGCGATCGCGGGAAGTACCACCCGAGACCCGAGACGTGCCAGAATGCCCCCGCGGCTTTCCTCGACGCCGCCACGATCCGAAACATGCGACCTGACGAAATTCGCCCGGGCGGCCTCGTGGCCGGGAAGTACCGCATCCGGACCATTCTCGGCCGGGGGCACGGGGTCCTCGTCGAGGCCTTCAACACCGAGTTCGACCAGCGGGTCGCGATCCGCCTCTTGCTTGCCGGCCAGACCGACGACAAGGAGCTCGAGCGATTCCGGCGCGAGGCCCGCACGCTCGCCAAGCTCGAATCCGAGCACGTCGCGCGCATCATCGACGTCGGCACCCAGCAGGACGGCACGTTTTACCTCGTCCGGCAGTTCCTCGAAGGCACGGACCTCGCCACGCACGTCAAGACCCGCGGCCCCTTGCCCTTGCAGGAGGCCTGCTTGCTCATCCTGCAGGCGGCGGAGGCGGTCGCCGAGACGCACGGGCACGGCATCATCTTCCGCGAGCTCCAGCCGCAGCACCTCTTCGTGACCACGCGCGTCGGCGGCGCGCCTTTCCTCAAGGTCATCGACTTCGGCACCGCGAAGCTCATGCGCGACGTCGCCGCGCCGATGGCGGGCGAGATGACGGCCACGACGATGCTCGGCCTCTCGCCCTACTCCTCGCCGGAGATCGTGCGGAAAGCGAAGAGCATCGACGTGCGGGCCGACGTCTGGTCGCTCGGCGCGATCCTCTACTTCCTGCTCACGGCGCGCCCGCCCTTCGAGGGCGAGATGGCGATGTTGATGCTCCAGATCACGAAAGAGGAGCCGCGCCCCGCGACGCAGCTCCGCCGCGATCTGCCGCCCGAGATCGATCAGATCCTCGGCTGGGCGCTGGCCAAGGACGTCGATGGCCGCTTCGCCAACGTGCACGGCTTCGCGCATGCGCTCCGGCCGTACGTCACGGCCGAGGGGCAGGTGATCATCGATCGCATCGGCGCGATCACCCACGCGGCCAAGCAACGCAAGAAGACCGGCTCCGTCCCGCCGCCGCCCTTGCCCGCGCCCACGCCGCCCCCGCGCGCGTCCGGGGGTGGCCAGATCACCGAGCTCGACATCGAGGACGAGGAGTCCGTCACGCGTATCCAGAGCTCGGCCGCGGCGCTTGGCGAAATGGAACGGACCATGTTCCTCGCCGGCGATTTCGTCCCGCAGCCGCCCGGCCCGCCCAAGGACGCGAAGGCGGGAACGCCGGGCACGGTTCCTTTCCCGAATCCCGCCGGCGGAGGCCCCGTCTTCGGGGGCGCGGCGAGCGGGATGGGGCCCTCGGTGCTCGGCCCTTCGGGCGCTCCCGATGCGGGGGCGCGCCCGGCGCAGAATACGTGGGCCGCGGGACGCCCCGATCCGACGACGCCGTCCGGGGCCGTGATCTCGCCGCCGGGCACGGGCCCGGCCGCCGGGGTGGTCGAGCCAAACCCGTTCGCCCCGAAAAAGGATCGACGTATCCTCTTCGGCGGCCTTGCGGCCGCGGCCGTGCTCGTGCCCGTGATCCTCGTGCTCCTGCTCGTCGGGGGCGACAAGAAGGGCGGGGAGGGGACCACGGCGGACAGCGCGGGCCCGGTGGCCGTCGCGCCGCCGCAGACGACGACGGCCGCGCCGGCCGCCACGGCGCCGCCGCCGGCCACGACCGAGACCACGCCTCCGCCGGCGGAGGATCCCGTCGCGGTGAACACGCCTCCGGCCGGCGATCCGAATACCGGCAAGCCGGCGGCGGGCGGCAATGCAGGCGGCGGCACTGCGCCTTTTGGCACGACGCCGAACAGCGGCGCGACCCCGAAATCCACGGCGACGGCCACGAGCACGGCGAAGGCGCCTCCCACGGCGACGGCCACGGCGACGCCGACGGCTGCGCCTGCGGCCGGCGGCAACGGCACGCTCGTCGCGGTCGCGGTCGGCGGCACGTGTGCGTTTTCGGTGAACGGCGCCTCCAAGGGCACCACGTCGACGCTCAAGCTCTCGCTCTCGCCGGGCACCTATTCGGTGAGCTGCAAGCCTGCGAGCGGCGCCACGAAATCGAGGAGCGTGGCCATCAAGAGCGGCGAGACCGCGATGGCGATGTTCAAGCTCCAGTGAAGTCTTGCAGGGCAGCCGCGATTGACGCGCTGCCCGCCCATTGCACCAACCTCGCGCGTACGACCCCCGGGTGCGTCGGCTGTCTCACGACGCATTGCGGTAATTTGCATATTCGTGCCGCGTGCGCGTGCGCCTTTCGACTGCGAATGAATGTACGCGAATCGCCGTTCGGCGAGCGCTTCTCGAACGGGTTTTCAGCGACATTTATGTGTTGACCCACCGAACCGCCCTTGTTTAACTAAGAGGCTGGTCCATCGCGTGACGGCGTCGTGGGGAGAAGCATCGGGAGTGGAGCATGCGTAATAGCTTTATCAAATCGATTCTCGTACCGTTGACCGCGCTCGGCCTGGCGGCGTTTTTCGCCCAGGCATGCAGCGGCGGAGACAACTCGAACTCGGGCGGCGGCCCTGCTGGCTGTATTCCCGGATCCACCGCCGCGTGCATCTGCGCCGGCGGGCTCGAGGGCGTGCAGGTCTGCAACGCGGCCGGCAATGGCTACGAGGCCTGTGATTGCGGGTCGAGCGGCCCCGGCGGCAGCGGCAGCGGCGGCGGCGGCCCTGTGACGTGCGTGGAAGGCGGCTCCACGGCGGTCGTCTGCGGCAATGGCACCATCGATCCGGGCGAGGAGTGCGACGACGGCAACTGCGTGCCCGACGACGAGTGCTCGGACAAGTGCAAGAACCCGTACTGCGGCGACAAGATCGTCCAGTCGGGCGAGGACTGTGACGACGGCCAGAACGAGGTCGGCGACATGTGCCCCGACGACTGCAAGCTCCCGGACGCCGGCCCCGACGCCCCGGTCGATCCCTGCGCCGGCAAGCTCATTTTCAACGACTTCACCGCGGCGCCGATCGCCTCGCAGTGGAGCTACATGGGCAGCCTCGGTTACGAGGCCGGCACGAAGATGTGCCAGGCCATCGGCGCGGCGGGCGTCTGCGACTACGAGCAGCTCGCCGAGATCTTCAACAACCAGGCCGCGCACCCGGTCGACGTCGCCAAGATCACCGCGAAGGTCCCGGCCGGCGGCATGATCACGGCGTGGGTCAATCGTACCACGATGACGACCATCGGCGGCACGTCCTATCCGGTGGGCGCGGGCGGCCGCTGCAACAACTGGACGTACATGACGAACCACATCGACGACGGCGAGTTCGTGACCGTCACGAACACGGCCGGCACGATCGCGGGCGCGTTCACGCTCGATGCGAACCCGGGCTTCAGCGGCGATCCCGCGGACGGCTTCGCCGGCCCCGGCCTCGATTGCGGCGGCGTGCAGCGCTACATCCCGTGCTGCTTCCCCGTCTGCCAGAAACCCTGACGAATGGAAAACGGGTCATGAGCGCCTTCCGCCGTTTCGGATTCGCGCTCGTCCTCCCCCTGGCGGCCGGCCTTTTGGCCGCCGGGGGCGAGGAGCCCATTCCCTGGCCCCACGGAGATGCCCCTTCCTCCGCCGATCTCGACGAGGGCGTCGGCGCCGCCCTCTCGCTCGCCACGCTCGAGCGCGTCGAGGAGTTCCTCGAGGCCGCCGAGAAGGGCGAGGATCGCGAGCATATCTTCGCGCTGCAGACGAACATCGATCTCGGCGCCTACGATCTCGAACGGCTCTTCGCCTTCGGTGATGCGCTCTTCGCGCACGAGTTCCGCGGCGAGGACGGCTTCGGCGATCGACCTTTGCCCGGGCTCTCCCGCGTGCATTCGGGCGTGCGCGGCGGGCTCGACACGTATTCGTGCGCGGGTTGCCACTCCGTCGGCGGGCCCGACGGCGCGGGCGCTCCCACGCAGAACGCATTCCTCCTCGGCGACGGCGACCGGGCTTCCTCGGCGAACCAGCGAAACGCGCCGCACGTGCTCGGCCTCGGGTTCGTCCAGGCCCTCGGCGCCGAGATGACCTTCGAGCTCGGACAAACCCGCACCAACGCGCTCGCGAAGGCCGCGGATACCGGCGCCGACGTGACCGTGCCGCTCGAATCGAAGGGCGTCTCGTTCGGCAGCCTCACGGCGCATCCGGACGGCTCGCTCGATACGTCGGCGGTCGTCGGCGTGGATCGGGATCTCGTGGTCAAACCCTTCGGCTGGAAGGGCGAGATCGCGCGGCTCCGGCGCTTCACCGAGGACGCCGCGCGGATTCATTTCGGCGTCCAGTCGCACGTGCTCGCGCTCGGTTGGCAGGTCGAGCCCGACGTGCCGCACCTCGGCGCGGGGCCGAACTGGTGGGATCCCGATAACGACGGCGTGCAACGCGAGATCGAGGAGGGGATCCTGACGGCGACCGCGGTGTACATGGCGATGCTGGAGACGCCGGTGATCCTGCCGCCGCACGATCCGGGCCTGCGCGCGCGCTGGTCGAACGGCATGGCCGTGTTCGAGGAAGCAGGCTGCGCGAGCTGCCATCATCCGGAGCTGCCGCTCGCGAACGTGCGATGGGACGAGTGGCCCGATACGACGGGTGGTCCTCCGGTCGAGCTGAATCTGATGCGCGACGGCGAAAAGCCGCGCGGCACGAGCCTCGTGAAGCTCTACAGCGATCTCAGGCGGCACGACATGGGCGAAGAGCTCGCCGATCCGCACGACGGCGCCTTCGACATTCCGCGCAGCGTCTTCCTCACGCGCCCGCTCTGGGGACTCGCCGAGACCGCGCCGTACCTGCACGACGGCCGCGCCGCGACGATCCCCGAGGCCATCCTCGCCCACGGCGGCGAGGCCGCGGCCGCGCGGGACGCGTTCCGCGCGCTCGATCCCGAGGACCAGAAGGACCTCCACGTCTTTTTGCTCTCGCTCACGCGGGAGCCGAAGGTCCACGTGCTGCAATGAAACGCGCGCTCGTCTTCTCGCTCGTGGTCACCACGCTCGCGGCATGCGCGCTCGATCCGGCGCCCGTGCCCACGGCGCAGAAAGGCTCGGCGCGCGCGCTCGGGGTGTACACGACAAACCTCGATCCAGACCTCGAGCGCCAGG
Organism: Polyangium sp. 15x6; assembly: GCF_029960785.1. Lineage (GTDB taxonomy): Bacteria > Myxococcota_A > Polyangia > Polyangiales > Polyangiaceae > Polyangium. Next base: position 2,959 of record NZ_JASBQE010000069.1, on the reverse strand, counting down.
CGTATGATGCCCTCGCGCGTGACGCGCGCAGGCGCGAGCATCGGTTCCTCGACGCCGCGGATCCCGGCCACCTCGCGCGCTCGATCCGCATCGAGCAATCCGACCTCGAAGCGGGCGTCCATTCGCCCGAGGAAATCTTCCAGCTCGGCGCGCAGATCTTCCACGCCACGTTCACGCCCGAGATGGGCTACGGCGGCAAGGATCGACCGCACCTCACGCGGTTTCACGAGGGTCGCCGCGGCGGCCCCGACGCCATGCGGTGCGATTCGTGCCACTGGCGCGGCGGCCCCGGCGGCGCGGGCGACGGCGCGGACAACACGTACCTCGCCGGCGACGGCGATCGACAATCGAGCGCGCTCGCGCGCAACCCGCCCTCGCTCGTCGGCGCGGGCCTCGTCGAGCTCCTCGCCCGCGAGATGAGCGCCGAGCTCGCCCGCGCGCGTGACGCGCTCGTCGCGAAGGCGAAGGCCGAGGGCAAACCCGCGCGTAGCCAGCTCGTGGCCAAAGGCGTCGCGTTCGGCGAGCTCGAAGCGCGGCCCGACGGCGGCATCGACGGAACGAGCCTCCTCGGCGTCGACACCGATCTCGTGGTCAAACCCTTCGGCTGGAAGGGGCATTTCGCGTCGCTGCGCGACGTCGTCGAGGACGAGCTCAACGTCCACCACGGCATGCAATCGACATGGCTCGTCGCGCACGCCGAGCCCGCGCGCATCGGCGCGTTTGGCGGGACGGACCCCGACGGCGACGGCGTCAAGGACGAGATCCGCGAGGGCCAGGTGACCGCGCTCGCGCTCTTCCTCGCCATGCAGGAGGTGCCGATCGCGGATCCGCCCGAGGATCAGGATCACATCGTGCGCCTCGGCGCGGGCGAGGCGCGTTTCCAGGCGCTCGGCTGCGCGAGCTGCCACATCCCCGCGCTCACGCTGGAGAGCGCCGTGTATTCGCTCCCGAGCCGCGAGGGCGGCGCTCCCGTTCGCGTCGATCTCGAAAAGGACGCGGCCGTCCCGCGCATCGCGCCGCCGATCGACGGAGGCCCGCTGCGGGTCTACCTCTACAGCGATCTCAAGCGGCACGACATGGGCCCCGCGCTCGCCGAGAAGCAGGCGGATCGGGGGGTTCGTCCGGGCACGTTCCTCACGCGCCCGCTCTGGGGGATCGCGCGGAGCCGCCCGTACCTGCACGACGCGCGCGCGCCGACCCTCGAGGACGCGATCCTGCTCCACGGCGGCGAGGCGCAGGCCGCGCGCGACGCGTTCGCCGCGCTCTCGGAGTCCGAGCGCGCCGATCTCCGCGTCTTTCTCACGTCGCTCACCCGGGCTCGTCGGCTCTCCGTTCCATGACACGTCTCCACGCTGTTCTGCTCCTCCTCGGCTTCGGCGCACTCGGATGCGGCGAGGTCGAAGTCACCTGTGACGACCCCGTCGCCTGCACGTGCGGCCCCACGCGCGCCTTGCCCGAAGGCGGTTGCTGTCCTGCCTGGAGCGTGGCCGACGGGGGCGTTTGTCGCGTCCGCACCTGGACGTACCCCGCGGCTTCGCAGGTGATCGGCGGCCCCGGGGCGCGCCGCGTGTACGCGTCGATCGACGGGCGCGGTCGCGGGCTCTTCGTGTGGGACGAGGCGACCGTGCCCGGCGCGGACGTGGTCGTCGTCGCCGAGGAGACGGACGCAGGTTTGTCCCTGCGCAAGCCGAGCGCCGTGCTGCCCGGTTTCGCCGGCATGGGCGTCGTCATCGGCGGCGAAGCGGGCGACGCGGTCGTGTCGTGGCGTCAGTCGATCACGGGCGCCGAGGGCGACGTCTACCGGAGCGAACGCGCGCCGGACGGGACATGGACGGATCCGATGTCCGTCGCGGATCGTGTGTCCTCCGGGGAAAAGGCGTACGAGCCGCGGCTCGCGGCGCGGCCGTCGGGCGAGATCCTGCAGGTGTGGAACCAGTGGTACGACGGTTCCCATTACGGCGTCGCGCTCGCGCGCCGGAAGGGCCCGGGCGAGGCGTGGGAAGGGCCGTCCGCGGAGGACGACGTGCTCTCGCCGCCCTCTTTTTTTTCGAACGCGCCGCAGGTGACGGTGAACGGGCGCGGCGACGCGCTCGTGTCCTGGTACCAGTCGGCCGGCAGCCAGCTGATGGCGTTCATGAGCGAACGGAACGGCGCGGAAGGCGCGTTTTCCCGGCCAGGCGTGGACGATTATCTCTCGGCCCCAGGCGCGCCCGTCGACAACGATCCCATCTGCAACCCGAAGCCCGCCCTCGCCGAGGACGGTCGCAGCGTCGTGGTGTGGACGCAGGAGACGGGGCAAGGCGGCGTCGCAGTGTACCTCGCGTCGCGCGACGCGAACGGCGCGTGGACGCAGCCCGCAGACCTCGCAGATACGTTCTCGCAACCCGAGGGCAAGTGTCGAGATGCGCGCGCAGCGTTCGATCCGCTCGGTCACCTGTACGTCACCTGGTCCGAGGACACGGGCACAGGGGCCGCGGTGCACCTCGCGGAGCGCGCGCCCGACGGGACGTGGATTCATCCGGGCGATCGGCCCCTCGTGCTCTCGACCGAAGGTGCGACGCAGGCGATCACGCCGGTGCTCGCCGTCGGCCGAGATGGCGGGGTGATCGTGGCATGGAGCGAGGAGGTGGGCGATCACTTCCGCGTGGCGGCGCGGCGTGGCAGCGCAGCAGGCTTCGGGCTCATCGAGGTCCTCTCGCCCGCGGGAGATCATGCGCTCTCGCCGCAGGTGGCCATCGGCGGACCGAAGGATCGCGCCGCGGTCGTGTGGATCCAGGGCGAGCCGACCGTCGGCCGCGTCCTGTTCGCGACGCTCGCACCCTGAGAGGGTGGTGCTGCTGCAGCGTCGCGCCGGGGTTTCACCCCGGACCCCGACCAGGGGTTGTCCACCCCTGGACCCGGACCAGCGCAAGCGCTGGACTCGGGGTCGATGAACTGCGCGATGCGCAGTTCATCGAAC
>NZ_JASBQE010000068.1 GCF_029960785.1 Polyangium sp. 15x6 | reverse complement strand
CCGCCGCGTCGCGCGACCACGGTCGCGACGGGAGCCGCGCCTGCCGCCGCGCCCGCGGCTGCGCCCGCCGCGCCCGCCGCGCCGGTTGCGGTTGCGCCCGCAGCGCCCACCGAGGCTGCTCCCAACGAGCCCGTCACGCTGGGCGTCGAGCTCACCCGGCGCGCCGAGCGCATCACGAGCGCCGATCCCGTGGCCGCGGCGCGCGCCCTCGTCGAGCGTGGGCTCGTCGAGCAGCGCGTCGAGCATGATCGGATCGCGGCGCGGCGCTCGTTCGCGGCGGCGCGCGCGATCACGCGTTCGCTCGGCCCGGCGCTGTCGCGGCTCCGGCATCTGTTCGAGCCCGAGGATCGGCTGGAGCGGATCTCGGTGGTCGACGATGAGCTCGTGGTCGCCGAGAGCGACGCCGAGCGCGCGGACCTGCTCTTCGAGCGCGCGCGGGCCACGGCCGAGCTCGGGCGCTGGCCCGAGGCGCGCGCGGCCTACGGCAAGGCGCTCGAGCTCGTGCCCGCGCACCCGCACGCGCTGCGTGGCCTCGAGGCCGTGCTCCGTCGCGAGCTCGAGCGCGGCAAGGGGCGTGATCTCGCCGAGTCGCTCGCGAAGCACCTCGAACGCATGGCCGACGCGTATGCCCCCGAGGCCGGCAAGCCCGATGGGGACACGAGGCTCGCCGCGTGGCTCCACGTCGAGCGCGCGGCGGTGCTCGACGACATGCTCCAGCAGCCGGCGCTCGCGACTGCGGCCCTCGAACGGGCCGTGAGCTTCGAGCCCGCGCCGGGGCCGGTCCGCGCGGCGCTCGCACGGCACCACGTGCGCCACGACGCACCGCGCGCGTTCTGCGAGTCGCTCTCCGCCGAGGCCGAGCACGAGCTCGACGACGATCGCGCCTCGCGGCTGCTCTACACGGCGGCGCGAATCCAGTACGAGCGGCTCAAGGATCCGCACGAGGCGATCGCGCTGCTCGGGCGCGCCACCGCGCGCGCGCCCGCGGGGACGCCGACCTCACGGCGGATACTCGCCGAGCTGAGCCGGCTGCAGGAGCAAGAAGGGGCGCTCGAGCAGGCGTCGATCACGCGCAAGCGCGAGCTCGCGATGCTGACGGGCCAGGAGGCGATCGCGCACGCGCACGTGCGGCTGTCGGAGATCTACGACGCGCTCGGGCAAGCGGAGAACGCGGCCGTTCATGCCGAGCAGGCGCTCCTGCACGATCCCGTGGACGAGTCGACGCGGGAGCGGCTCGACCGCGCGCTGCAGCGCCTCGGCCGGCACGAGCGCCGCGTCGAGGTCTGGGCCGCCGAGGGCAACGCAGAGCGGCCCGCGCACCATCGCGTCGCCTCGCTCATGCGCGCGGCCGACATCTGCGAGCGGCACCTGCGCAAGCGCGAGGACGCCATCGTCTACCTGAAGGCCGCGTGGACCGTGAACCCCGGCGACGCGGCGGTCTTCGACGCGCTCACCGCGCTCCTCGAGAAGCCTGCGCGCGAGCCGGACGCGGGCGTGCGCGCGCGCATCGATCTCTACACGCAGTCCGCGCAGGCCCAGGCCGAGGCGCCGCGCAAGATCGCGCTGCTCGAAAAGCTCGCGAGCATCTGGGAGGACGAGCTCGGGCAGCCCGAGCGCGCGATGGAGGTGCTCGAACAGATCCTCGCGCTCGATCCCGTTCGGCGCACGGCGTTCCTCGCGATGCAACGGAACGCGCAGCGCGCCAGCGATTACCGCAGGCTCGGGCAGGCGCTCGTGGCCGAGTCCGAGCTGACCGAGGACTCCGCGCTCAAGCGCAGACTCCTGCTCCGCGCCGCGGATGTGGTCGGCGAGCGCGTGGGCGATCGGGATCGTGCGCTCGAGCTCGTGGATCGAGCGCTCGCCGTGAAGGCGACGGATCCGGACGCGCTGCGCGCGCGCTTCCGCCTGCTCACCCGCGCGGGCCGGAACGAAGAGGCGAAACAAGCGCTCCTCGGGCTCATTCGCAACGATCCGGCGGGAGCGTTCGGCCTCTGGATCGAGGTCGCGCGCTTCGACGAGCTTCGCCTGAAGCGCCCGCAGGACGCGGTGAAGGCGTACGAGGAAGCCGCGCGGCTGCGCCCGGATCACCCGATGCCGGGGCTCGAGATCATGCGCTTGCTCCGCGCCACGGGGGATCATCGCCGCCTCGTCGCCTCGCTGAAGAAGCTCGCCGAGGGCGCCTCCGGGCCCATCGCACGCGCGAGCTTCCTGTTCCTCGCCGCCGAGGTCGAGGAGCTCTTGCTCGGTGACGATCAAGCCGCGCTCGCGACCCTCGCCGCCGCCGACGCGCTCTCCGCCTCCCCGGAGGGCGCCTTCGATCCGGCCGTCGTCGAGGCCATGGAGCGCATCCTCGTGCGGCGACGCGCGACCGACGAGCTCGCCTCGCTCTACGCAGGCTGGCTCGCGCGTCACCCGCCGGCCTCGGTCGATCACGCGCTCCGCATCGCCTTCGCCGACGTGCTCTGCCGCAAGGACCGGCGCGAAGCCGTCGCGCTTCTCGAAGGGCTCATCGCCGTCGTGCCCGATCACGTCCCGGCGCTGCGCATGCTCGAACATCTGCACCGGAGCGCGCAGGCCGTCGCGCTCGCCGACGCGCTCCGCGGGCAGGCCGCCGCCGCGCGCTCGGTCGTCGCGCGCACGGGCGCGCTCGCGCACCTCGTCACGCTGGAGGAGCGTATCCCGAGCGAAACGCTCCTCGACGCGCTCGGCCGCGTCGTCGCCGAGCTCCCGGCCGACAGCAGCGTGCACGACGCGATCATCCGCATCGCCGGTCGCCTCGTCGAAGGCGCCGTCTCGCCGGCCTCCACGGGCCCCGCGGGCGCGCTCCTCCTCGCGTCGATCGCCGCCCGCAAGTCCCTCGCGCGCGAGCCCGTCGCCCGCGGCTTCTTCCAGCTCGAAGAGGCGATCCTCATCGAGGGCAAGGCCCGCGGCGACGCTTCGCTCGCCCGTGCCTCGCTCGCCGGCTACCGCGATACGCTCACGCTCTTCCCCGACAGCTTGCTCGCTGCGCGGGGCCTCGATCGGCTCGCCGGCGAGCTCGGCGATCGCTCCGCGCTCATCACGGCGAACCGCGCGCTCGCCCGCATCGTCGAGGGCGCTTCGCGCCGCGCCGGACACCTCGTCCGCGCCGCGCAGCTCACCGCCGAGGAGCCCGGCCTCATGGGCGAGGCCCTCGAGCTCTACGAAAACGCGCTCCGCGAGGACCCCGACTGCGAAGCGGCTGCCCGCGCGCTCGCCCGCGGCCTCGCGCACGAGCCCGCGCGCCTCGCCGATCGCCTCGGCGCCGCGCTCGAACGCGCCGCCTCCTCCGCGCAGATCGTCCTCCTCGGCACCGAGATCGGCCGCGCCGTCCTCCGCCATCACGAGGCCGGCGGCACCTCGCCCGATCCGAGCATCGGCATCGCGGCCATGCGCCGCGTCCTCGTCGAGACGCCCGACGACGTCCCCGCGCTCATGCTCACCGCGCGCCTCTACACCGCGCAGCGCCTCCCGGCCGAGGCTCGCGACGCCTGGCAACGCATCGTCTCGATCGCGGCCGTCCCCGAGGCGCGCACGGCCGCGTACTTCGAGCTCGCGGCCCTCTACGAAGGCCCGCTCGCCGACCTCCCGCGCGCCGAGCAGTGCGTGCAGGCCGTCCTCGCGATGGAACCCTCGCACGCCTTCGCGCTCGATCGCCTCTACCAGATCGCCGCCAAGCGCGGGGATCACGCGCTCGCCGTGCATGCGCTCACGCGCCTCGCCGACGCCTCGCCCGACGCGCGCACCCGTGTCGACGTTTGCCTCCGCCTCGCCGACGCGCAGCGCGAGGCCGGTGATCGTGCCGGCATCGTGCGCGCGCTCTGCGACGCCGTCGCGCATGGCCCGACCGACATGCGCCCCTGGAGCTCCCTCGCGCGCCTCTACCGCGTCGAGACGCCCGACGGCGCGGCCCAGTACGTCGCGGCGATCGGCCAGGTCCTCGAGATCGCCTCGGCGCGCCGCTTGCCCATCGATCCTCGATGGTTCACCACGATCGGCCTCCTCGAGGTCACCGTCCTCGTGCGTCCGCGCGACGGCGTCACGCACCTCCAGCAGGCCGTCGGGCTCCCGAGCGCTGGCCCCGAGGCTCGCGCCGCGCTCGGCCGTGGCCTCGACGCGGCGAACCGCAACGGCGAGGCCGTCCAGGTCTTGCGCGACGTCCTCGCGACCGACATCGACGCCCTCGCGAAGACGGGCGAGCTCTCCGCGGCCCTCGCCGCGCTCGAATCCGCGCTCGCCAAGGATGGCCGTGCCGAGGAGCGCCTCACCGTCGAGGAGGCGCGCGCTTGCCTCGGCGACGTCAAACCCGAGCGCATCACGCGCCTCCGCGCGCGCCGCATGCCCCCGGACGCGCTGCCCCCCGGCGTCTTCGCGGGCTCCGAGCTCCACCGCCTCCTCGTCGCCGAGGCGCAGAGCCCCATGCTCCTCGCCGCTGCGGCCATCGCGCCCATCGCGCACAAGGCCTTGCGCTTCGAGCTCTCGAGCCTCGGCATCTCCTCGCGCGACCGCATCGGATCGCGTGACAACAGCTTCACGTACCGCCTCGCCGATCGCATCGCCAAGAGCCTCGGCGTCGAGGGCTTCGAGCTCTACCTCTCGCAGAGCTGGCAGGGCATGCCGCGCGTTTATCCCGGCGATCCTCCGGCCATCGTCGGCCCCGTCGCGTTCGCCGAGCTCCCCGAGCCCGAGCAAGCCTTTGCCCTTGGCCGCCTCTTCGTGCGCATCGCGCTCGGCCCCACCTGGCTCGACGAGCTCGCCCTCGAATCGTGCGACGCTCTCCTCATCGCGGCCATGCGCACCGTCGATCCCTCCTTCGGCGCGCGTGAGATCGGCCCCGTGCGCGAGCAGGCCGCCCAGGCCTTCGGCGTCCACGTGCAGCGCGCCATCGGCCGCAGGCAACGCAAGCTCCTCGAAGAGATCTTGCCCTCGGCCGCGCCCGGCTACGACATCCGCCACCTCGCGGCCGGCGTTCGTCGCAGCGAGAACCGCCTCGGCTATCTGCTCTCGGGCGACCTCGTCGCTGCGATCGATCACCTCTGCCGCATCGATCGGGACGTCGCGCGCGCGGCCGAGGATCCTCGCATCGTCGTCCTGCACCCGGTCACGGGCGACCTCCTCCGCTACGCGCTCGGCTCGCCCTCGTATGCCGAGCGCCGCCGCGTGGGCACGGTCTGGACGAACGCGTAACGCTCTCGATCAGCGCCGACGCCAGAGCTCCGACACGTCGTCGTCCGAGCTCGGCGGCGGCGTGCTCGGCATGCTCGGCGTGCGCGGCTCGGCGGGCAGCGTCGAGATCCGCGCGGGCGTCACGCCGCTCGCCGGCGGATTCGTCTTCGTCTCGGTCCTCCATGCCGACAGCAATTCTTGCTTCGACGAGGACGCGGGCGGCGGCGGCACCGACGACATGTCCCCGCGATCTCCGAACAGCGCGTTCTTCAGCGCCGATCGACCCATCGCGGGTGGCGTGAGCCTCCGCGCGAGCCCTTGCGCGCGCTCCGTGAGCTGCGTCGTTCGCTCGAGCCGGACGGCCATCTCGCACGTCGGCGCGCCTGCGAGCATGCACCGGGTCTCGTCGAGGATCACCGGCTGCTCCAGGTTCGCGCCGATCCCACGCACGACGCCTTTGATCAGCGCGCAGCCCTTCAGGTGCGACTGATAGACCAGAACCACCTCGCCGTCGCGACCCCAGCGCGCGGTCACCGGCGAATGCGGCGCGAGATCGCCGCTTCGTTGCGCCATCCGCTCGATGAGCTCCTCGCTGTGCACGAGCACGTCGAGCACCCGCCAGCGCGGATCGACGAGACTGCCGTAGACCTTGAGCAGCTCCGACGCGAGCTTGTCGCCGAAGCTCTCGAGCACGAGGGCGGGCGACATCCCCGTCAGCCGCGACATGCTCGTCGCGAGCGCGTGCAGTTCTTCGCCTGGGTACGTCTGGGAGGGCAGATACACCCGTTCGGCGACACCGGCTTCGTTCCGGATCGTTCGCCAGAGCTCCTCGCCGAGCCGTTCGCGTACGTAATTTTGGAACCCGAGGAGAATGACGCCCAGCACCACGTCCCCCTGCCTCGCGCGTACGGCCGAGCGAGGCCTGAATAGGTCAAGTATGCAAGATCAGCGCCGGAACCGTCTCGAACGTTCCTTGCGGCGTTCTTCCCGATCCCGGCTTCTCCGCCAGCCACCCGTGGGACGAAAGCCCACGTTCATGCGCCCAACTCTGCAACGGATGGATTGCGACTATGCAATGCACGGGGCGCGTTACTTGTCCCAGTTGACCTTGTCCCAGTTGCGCTTTTTGCTCTTTTTCGAGGACTCGGTGCCCGTCGTCGGCGCGCCCGACCCGGCGTTCGCCTTCGTCGTGCTCGCGCCGGTGCCGGATTCGGCCGGCGGCGACGCCTCGTCGTGCCCGCGGAACACCGCGATGCCGACGAACAGGAGGATCAAACAGACGAGCGCCCCGATCAACGCCGGGATGAGCGGGATTTTTCGCGGCTCCGAGGGCGCCGCGGCGGCCATCCCGATCAGGCTCTTCGCCATCGGCGGCGGCGTGTGCGCGGCCGATACGGGCGCGGGCGTCGGCTCCGAGGCGCGCTGAGGCGCGGCGGCGTTCGCGGGTGCCGAGGGCAGCGATGCGCGCGACGGGTTCGTCGCTGGCGGCGCCGTCGGGCCTGCTGGCGCGTGCGGCGCGGCGCCGACCGGGTTCGACGCTTCGGGCGCCCTCGACGGCGGCGGCGTCGGCTCCGACAAACCCAGGCTCGCCACGCTCGCCATCACCGTCGGACCGTACAGGATCGAAGCGTTCGCCTGCGCGGTCGTCGACGATCGCGGCCCCGCCCCGGTCGGATGGCTCGGCGGCGACACCGACGTCACGGCACTCACCGCCGTCGGCGCCGAGATCGCGCCGGGCATCACCACGCCGATCCCGGCCGCCGTCGCCGCGTCCCGGAACGACGGACCTGTGTCCATCGGCGGCGGCGGCACCGTCGGCGCTTCGGCGAGATCGACGTTCGTCGGCGCGGCTGCGGGCGTCGTGATCAGCGCCGTCGGCAGCTCCCCCGCGGCGAGCTTCTCCAGCGCGTACGGCGGCGGCTCTCCGCGCAGGAGCGCGCGCACGTCGCGCTGCATCGTCGCGGCGTCCGGGTATCGCCGATCGGTCCGGAACGCGAGCGCGCGATCGACCACCATGCACACCTGCGGCGACACGTCCTTCACGAGCGTCGCGAGCGGCGGCGCTGGCTCCGTCGACATCTTCACGAGGATCTCGGCCTCGGTGGTCCCCTCGTGGATGCGCCGCTTCGCGAGCAGCCGGAACATCGTCGAGCCGAGCGCGAAGATGTCCGCGCGCCCGTCGATCTCCACGCCGCGGATCTGCTCGGGCGGCATGTACGGCAAGGTCCCGAGCATCGAGCCGATCTTCGTCTGCACCGCGTGCTGCGAGTTTCGGAGCCTCGCGATGCCGAAGTCGAGCACCTTCACGTGCCCGTTGTTCAGGATGAACACGTTGTCGAGCTTGATGTCGCGGTGGACGATGTTCTGCGCGTGCGCGGCGCCGAGCACCGACAGCACCTCGTCGACGTACTTGAGCATGTCGTCGACGGGAATCGAGCCGAGCCGCTTGAAGCGCGCGGCGAGCGACTCGCCTTCGAGCAGCTCCATCACGATGAAGGGCAGCCCGTCGTCGGTCGTGCCCATGAACAGGACCTCGACCGCGCCCGGGTGACGGAAGCTCGAGAGCACGCGCGCTTCCTGCTCGAAGCGGGCCCGCAGGTCCTTCTGCCGCGCCACCTCCGGGTGGAGGATCTTCACCGCGTCGCGCCGGCCGATCTGCTGCACGCCGACGTACACGGCGGCCATCCCGCCGACGCCGATGAGGCTCTCGAGCCGCCACGTGTCACGCAGCGTCGTCCCGATTCGCCGCTCCCAGAGCTCTCGATCCTCCATGCCAGCGCCTCCGATATGACCGTTTCCCGGCGGCCTGGTCAAGCGGGGCCTTCGCGTGGGGGTGGTTTCTGCACTTCCCATGCGCGCCGAGCGCCTGGAGGCCCGCAAAGCTCCAGCCGCAACCGAAAAACTGCGATCCTACGGCAGGCGCCGCGAGAACCCAACCATTCGTGGACGGATGCGGCTAGGATACGTCCCAACCGGCTTGCTTGGCGCGGGCTGAAATGCTTGGAGGTGTGGAAGTGCGGATGCAATCGAATTCGCGTGGGCTCGCGGCGGTGGTGGCGCTCGCTGGGCTCGCCTTGATGGCACCTGTTGCAGGATGTGGTGGGGACGAAAGTTCGAACACGCCGACCGGCTCGGGGGGTGCGGGTGGAGCGGGCGGCGAGGGCGGGGGCGGCGGCGCCACGTGCGGCGACGGCGTCCTCGAGGGCAACGAGGTGTGCGACGACGGCAATAAGGCCGCCGGCGACGGCTGTGAACTCGATTGCTCCTTCACCTGCGACAACGCGACCCCCGACACGGGCGACGCGAAATGCGACGACGGCAATCCGTGCAACGGCGCCGAGACCTGCAGCGACAACCACACCTGCGATTCCGGCACGAACGCGGACGACGGCACGAACTGCGGCGCGAGCAAGATCTGCAATGCGGGCGCCTGCGTCGACGACGTCTGCGGCGACGGCTTCGCCAGCCCGAGCGAGGAGTGCGACGACGGCAATACCGTGGACGGCGACGGCTGCGACACCTGCAAATTCAGTTGTGCATCGGACGACCCGACGCGCGACTGTTCGGGCCTCGACCCGTGCGTCGCCACCGCGTGCGACGAAGCCACGCATACCTGCGGCAACCCCGTCGGCGACGGCCAGGTCTGCGCGATGGCCTCCGTTTGCGTGAATGGCGCCTGCGCCCCCATCGTGTGCGGCGACGGCATCCTCCATCCCGGTGAGGAGTGCGACGACGGCAACCTCGTCGACGGCGACGGCTGCCAGGCCGATTGCACGCTCCCCTCGGCGTCGGTCTGCGGCAATGGCGTCCGCGAGACCGGCGAGCAATGCGACGACAGCAACACGAAGAACCTCGACGGCTGTGATTCCGCGTGCAAATTCGAGCAGGTCCAGCGCGCGACCTGGCTCAAGATGCAGTTCGCCGTCGACGCTGCGTTCTGCACCGCGAACCGCCTCGGCGGCGCCGTCTCTGCCGCCGCGCAGATGCAACTCCAGACCTCGCTCGACCAGGGCGTCCAGAACGGCGGGATCAACATCCTGCTGAAGACGCTCGGCCTCGGCGACCTCAGCGGCGCCGAAGACCCGGCGATCGAGATCGGCGTCATCACAGGCAATCCCGTCATCCCGATGGGCGCCATGTACGACGGCACGGCCGATCTCGATTGGTGGTACACGATCGCCCCGATCTCGATCGACGCGAACCGCGAACCGCTCGACAAACTCACGGGCTTCATCAGCGCGAGCACGCTCACGGCGGGCCCGGGCAACCTCACGATTGGCGTCAATTTCGCCGGCACGCCTGCGGCGCTCAAGATGAGCGGCGCGCGGCTCACGATGTCCGTCGGCGCCGCGAGCGCGCCCCTCGTGTCGACCGGCAATACGCCGGGCCACCTCGCCTCGGAGAACCTCGACCCGACGCTCCAGACGTTTGCGAGCACGGGACAACCGGACGACAGCGGCGCTGGCAAGCTATGCGGCAACGTCAGCGCGACCTCGCTCGACCAGGTCCCGGTCCCCGCCGACCTCGCCGCGGGCGGCTCCATCGCGTGCGACCAGGGATATACGACGCAGAACTCCCTGCTCGACGTCTTCGTCGGCGGATGCACCGTCTTTGGCTTCGTCACCGTGATCACCGCCAGCCAGCCTGATCAGGCTGATCCGAACGCGCCGGTCGCGGGCGCGGGCGCTCCCTACACGCTCACGACGAACGCCATGACGAAGGCGGTCAACGGCTGCCGCGACAAGGACAACCAGACCGCCGACGTCAATACCTGCCTCAACGCTGCGGCGTACTCGTCGTTCTTCAAGTTCGCGACGGGCCGCGTGATCGCGAAATAAGGCAATTCCCCTCTTCCCGCCTCCCGCGGTTTCGACTAACCGACCTCCCCATGGAGCTCGGGACCGCGGTTCGTCACGACGTCACTCGCCTCACGGAAGAGGATTTTTACCTCTTCGCCGAGGGTACGCACACCCGCCTCTACGACAAGCTCGGCGCGCATCCGATGGTCGTGGACGGCGTCGCGGGCACCTGCTTCGGCGTCTGGGCCCCGGAAGCCGAGCGTGTCTCCGTCGTCGGCGATTTCAATGGCTGGGATCGTGGCTCCCACCCCCTCGCGCGCCGGGGCGGTTCCGGCATCTGGGAAGGGTTCGTCCCGGGCGTCGGCAAGGGCACGGTCTACAAGTACTGCATCGCCTCCCGCTTCCAGGGGTACGTCGTCGAGAAAGCCGATCCCTTCGGCTTCTTGCACGAGATCCCACCGAAGACCGCGTCCATCGTCTGGGATCTCGACGCGCTCGACAAGGAGCCCAAGAAGCCCCGCCCGAAGCGCACGAGCCCCGACAAACCCGTTTCGATCTACGAGGTCCACCTCGGCTCCTTCCGCCGCGTCGTCGGGGACGGAAACCGCCCGCTCACCTATCGCGAGCTCGCCGTCGAGCTACCCGAGTATGCCGCGCGCATGGGCTTCACCCACGTCGAGCTCCTGCCCGTCATGGAGCACCCGTTCGGCGGCTCGTGGGGCTACCAGATCACCGGCTATTACGCGCCCACCTCGCGCTTCGGCGGCCCCGACGATTTCCGGTACCTCGTCGATGCGCTCCACGACGCTGGCCTCGGCGTCATCCTCGACTGGGTCCCCTCGCATTTCCCCTCCGACGAGCATGGCCTCGGCTATTTCGACGGCACCTACCTCTTCGAGCACGCCGACCCGCGCAAGGGCTATCACCCCGACTGGAAGAGCCTCATCTTCAACTATGGCCGCCACGAGGTGATGAGCTTCCTCCTCTCGAACGCCCATTTCTGGCTCGATCGGTACGGCGCCGACAGCCTGCGCGTCGACGCCGTCGCCTCGATGCTCTACCTCGATTACTCCCGCAAGCACGGCGAGTGGGTCCCGAACCGCTACGGCGGCCGCGAGAACCTCGAGGCGATCGATTTCCTCCGCCGCCTCAACGAATCGATCTCCCGCGCCTTCCCGGAGGTCCAGACCATCGCCGAGGAGTCCACCTCCTGGCCCATGGTCTCCCGCCCCGCGTACGTCGGCGGCCTCGGGTTCGGCTACAAATGGGACATGGGGTGGATGAACGACACGCTCAAATACATGCAGAGCGACCCCGTCTATCGCAAGTTCGTCCACAACCAGCTCACGTTCCGCATGATGTACGCGTTCAGCGAGAGCTTCGTCTTGCCGCTCTCGCACGACGAGGTCGTCCACGGCAAGGGCTCGCTGCTCGGCAAGATGCCCGGCGACGAGTGGCAGAAATTCGCGAACCTGCGCCTGCTCTTCGCGTACATGTGGGCCCAGCCCGGGAAAAAATTGCTCTTCATGGGCGGCGAAATCGCCCAGCGGCGCGAGTGGAACCACGAATCCAGCCTCGACTGGCACCTGCTCGACGAGGGGCCCTACCATGCCGGCATGAAGCGGTTCGTCCAGGCGATGAATCGCCTCTACCGCGAATATCCCGCCCTGCACGAGCTCGACACGAGCCCCGAGGGCTTCCAGTGGATCGATTGCAACGACGCCGACCACAGCGTCATCGTCTTCTACCGCCGCGCCCGCTCCACCGACGCCCTCGTCCTCGTCGCCCTGAACTTCACGCCCATGCCGCGCCAGCGTTATCGTGTCGGCCTGCCGCGCGGTGGCCGCTGGAAGGAGCTCGTCTCCAGCGACGCCCTGGAGTTCGGCGGCAGCGGCATGGGCGGCGGCGGCGACGTCGTCGCGGAGAACATCGAATGGCATAGCCGGAAAAACTCCGTCGAGATCACGCTCCCGCCCCTCGGCGCCGTCTTCTTCGTGCACGAGGGCCTCGCCGTCTCCGAGCGCCCGCTCGGCGCCGTCCACCTCGGCGAGGACCGCGCCCGCTTCCGCGTGTGGGCTCCGAACGCGGACAAGGTCGAGCTCGTCCTCCAGGGCAAACTCGAGCGCAGGATCCCGCTCGAACCCGAGGCGAACGGCTATCACCAGGCCCTCGTCGACGGCGTCGCCCCGGGCGCGCGTTACCATTACGACCTCGGCGGCGGCAAGCTCCGCCCCGATCCGGCTTCACGCCTCCAGCCCGAGGGCGTCCACGGCGCGAGCGAGGTCGTGCGGAGTTTTTCCGACCACACCCCTGGCTGGACCGGCCGCCCGCTCGACGAATACGTCATTTACGAGCTCCACGTCGGCACATTCACCCCCGAGGGCACGTTCGACGCCGCCATCTCGCGCCTCTCGCACCTCCGCGAGCTCGGCATCACCGCCGTCGAGCTCATGCCCGTCGCCGCGTTCCCCGGCGAGCGCAACTGGGGCTACGACGGCGCGTATCCCTTCGCCGTCCAGGCGTCCTACGGCGGCCCCGAGGGCTTGCGCCGCTTCGTCGATGCATGCCATGCCGAGGGCATCGCCGTCGTCCTCGACGTCGTCTACAACCACCTCGGCCCCGAGGGCACCTACCTCGCCGATTTCGGCCCCTACTTCGCCTCGTATTACCGCACGCGCTGGGGCGACGCCCTCAATTTCGATGGCCCGCACTCGGACGAGGTCCGCAAGTTCTTCATCGAGAGCGCGCTCCATTTCGTCACGCAGATGGGCATCGACGCCCTCCGCCTCGATGCCGTCAATGCGATCGTCGACAACTCGCCCCGCTCGTTCTTCGAGGAGCTCGGCGAGGCCGTCCATCGCCGCGCCTCCGAGCTCGGCCGCCTCGTCCACCTCATCGCCGAGAGCGACGACAACGACCCGCGCCTCGTCACGCCCTCGTCCCAGGGCGGCCACGGCCTCGACGGCCTCTGGAACGACGACGTCCATTATGCCCTCCTCGCGCTCCTGACGAACGAGCGTGTCGGTTACCTCCAGGACTTCGGCCTCGTCGAGCAGCTCGCCAAGACGTTCCGCGAGAATTTTGCGTTCACCGGTGAATATTCCAAATATCGCCAGCGCCGCCGCGGCCGCCCGGCGGCGAGCGTCGACCCACGCTGCCTCGTCACGTTCGTCCAGAACCACGACCAGGTCGGCAATCGCCCGCGCGGCGAGCGCCTCTCCGCGCGGGTCTCCTTCGACAAGCAGAAGCTCGCGGCCGCCGTCGTCCTGCTCTCGCCCTTCCTGCCCCTGCTCTTCATGGGCGAGGAATATGGCGAAATCGCGCCGTTCCCGTATTTCACGAGCCACGGCGATCCCACGCTCGTCGAGAATGTCCGCAAGGGCCGGGCCGCGGAGATGGCCCGGCTCGGATATTCCGAAGAACCGTTCGATCCGCAGGACGACGCCACGTTCCGCCGCGCCAAGCTCGATTTCAAGCTTCGCACCACGGGGGATCACGGAAGGCTCCTCGCGTGGTACAAGGAGCTCCTCCGGGCGCGGCGTGAGCTCTTCGCCTTCGCCGCGGAGGGCGGGCGGCAGGCCGTCGCCTTCGAGGACGAGCGCCTCCTTTACGTGCGGCGCTGGAACCGTGACTCCGAGGTATTCGTGATTTACCATTTCGGCGACCACCCCGTCACCGTCACCTTGCCCGTGCCCTCGGGCACCTTCCGCCGCTCGCTCGCCTCGTCCGAGGCCCGCTTCGGCGGCAAGGGGGACGTCTCTGCTCCGGAGGAAATCACGTCGACCGGCCTCGTCCGCGTCACCCTCGGCCCGTCCGAGGCCGCGCTTTACGTGAGGGCTCGATGAAGGCACCCGAGCGGTACGTCTGCGTCCACGGCCATTTTTATCAACCCCCGCGGGAAAACCCCTGGCTCGAGGCGATCGAGCAGCAGGACTCGGCCGCGCCCTGGCACGACTGGAACGCGCGCATCACGGCCGAGTGTTACGCGCCAAACGCCGCGGCGCGTGTCCTCGACGGCGAGGACCGCATCACGCGCATCGTCAACAACTACTCACGCATCAGCTTCAATTTCGGCCCCACGCTCCTCGGGTGGATGGAGCACCACGCGAAGGAAACCTACCGGGCGATCCTCGCGGCGGACGAGGCGAGCGCGCGCCGCTTCGGCGGTCACGGCTCGGCCATGGCCCAGGCCTACAACCACCTCATCATGCCGCTCGCGAACCAGCGCGACAAACTCACGCAGGTCCGCTGGGGCATCGCCGATTTCGTCGCGCGGTTCCGCCGCAAGCCCGAGGGCATGTGGCTCCCCGAGACGGCCGTCGACACCGAGACGCTCGAGGTCCTCGCGGCCGAAGGCATCGTCTTCACCATCCTCGCGCCTCGGCAGGCCGCGCGTATCCGCCGCATCGGCGGCAAGGAATGGATCGACGTCCGCGGCGGCCGCGTCGACCCCTCGATGGCCTACCGCGTCGAGCTCCCTTCCGGCCGCTCGATTGCCGTCTTCTTTTACGACGGCCCCGTCTCCCAGGCCGTCGCCTTCGAGCGCCTCCTCGCGAATGGCGAACATTTCGCCGGCCGGCTCGCCTCCGCCTTCGACAGCAAGCGCACCTTCCCGCAGATGGTCCACATCGCCACCGACGGCGAGACCTATGGCCACCACCACCGCTATGGCGAAATGGCCCTCGCCTGGGCCCTCGGCCACATCGAGGCGCATGGTTTGGCCAAATTGACCAATTACGGTGAGTTCCTCGAACGCCACCCGCCCACGCACGAGGCCGAGATCCTGGAGCGCACCTCCTGGAGCTGCGCCCACGGCGTCGAGCGCTGGCGCGCCGATTGCGGCTGCCGCTCGGGCTCCCCGCACGGATGGAACCAGTCCTGGCGCAAGCCCCTCCGTGATGCCCTCGACGCCCTCCGCGACGAGGTTGCGGGCCCCTTCGAGCGCGCGGCCGAGCGCCTCTTCCACGACCCCTGGGCCGCCCGCGACGCTTACATCGAGGTCGTCCTCGATCGCTCCCCGGCCACCCTCACGCGCTTCTTTTCCGCGCACGCGACACACGCGCTTTCGGCCGAGGAGCAAAGCGAGGCCCTCGCGCTCCTCGAGCTGCAGCGCAACGCGATGCTCATGTACACGAGCTGCGGCTGGTTCTTCGATGACCTCTCGGGCATCGAGACCGTTCAATGCCTCCAGTATGCCGGCCGCGTCGTCGAGCTCGGCGAGGCGCTCTTCGGCAAGAGCCTCGAAGGCCCGTTCCTGGAAAAACTCGAAAAGGCCCGCTCGAACCTCCCCGAGATGGGCGACGGCCGCCGCGTCTGGGATCGCTTCGTCACCCGGGCGCGCGTCGATCTCCCGGCCGTCACCGCCCATTTCGCGACGAGCCTCGTCCAGGACGGCCCCCCGAGCACCTATTGTTACGACGTCCACGTCGAGGGCCTCGAGACCCACGAGCGCAATGGCGCCAAGCTCCTCCTCGGACGCACCCGCGTCACGAGCCGCCTCACGCTCGCCTCCGAATGCCACGACTTCAGCGTCCTCCACCTCGGCGATCACCGCGTCGCTGGCGGCGTCTTGCGTGATCCCGAGGGCGACGATCACGTCGAGCGCCGCGCCGAGCTCGTCCGCACCTTCGAATCGGGCGACATGGAGGGCACGATGCGCCTCTTCTATCGCCGCTGCGACCGCACGATCGACTCGCTCGACTCCGTTTTTCGCGACGATCAGCGCCGCATCGTCGAGCGCCTCCTCTCCCCCACGCTGGCCGAGGTCGAGGCGGCCCAGCGCGCCCTCTTCGAGCGATATGCCCCGCTCCTCCGCCGCCTCGCCCCCTTGCGCAGCCCCACGCCGCGCTCCTTGCTCGTCGCGGGTGAGCTCGTCCTCGGCGCCGACCTTTTGCGCGCCGCCGAGCGCGTCCCGCCCGACGTCCTCTCCATGCGTCGCCTCCTCGCGCAGGCCAAGGAGCAGGACCTCCACGTCGACCGCGCCGCCGTGACCTTCACCCTCGGCCAGAGCCTCTCCGCGCTCGCCGAGCGCCTTCGCGAACGCCCCACGGATCCGCTCCTCCTCGCGGATCTCGACATGGCCGTCGAGTTCGCCCATCGCGCCGGGTTCTCGGTCGACCTCTGGAAAACCCAGAACGTGTTTTACCGACTCGCACATACCATCTACCCCGAGATGCGCACCCGCGCCGACGAAGGCGACGCCGCGGCGCATTCGATGTGCCTCGCGTTCCAGAGCCTCGCCGAGCGGCTCCGCGTCCGCTTGCCCGAGGGCGCCGCGCTGCCGCGCCTCCGCTCCCTGCGCGGGGAAGAAATCGAGGAGATCCCGTGAGCGCCCGCGGCGCGACGTCGAAATCGAAAAAGATGCCCGCGAAGAAGGCCACGAAAACGGCTCTGACGACGCGGGCCCGGGTCTCGCGCGCCGAGCCTGACGACACCGTCGAGCCGGTTTCCTGGTGGCAAGACTTCTACCGCGTCGTCCGCCGCATTCCTCGCGGCCGCGTCACCACCTATGGCGTGATCGCCGCCCTCGCCGGGCACCCGCGCTCGGCGCGCCACGTTGGATTCGCCCTCGCCGCGCTGAAGGACCCCGGCGGCGGCAGCTCCGTCCCGTGGCAGCGTGTCCTCGGCAGCCGTCCGCGCAATCGCGCGGCCGTCACGATCAAGGATCCCGTCGGCGGCGCCCTCCAGCGCGCGCTCCTCGAATCCGAGGGCGTCACGTTCGATACGCGCGGAAATGTCTCCCTCGATCGTTTCGGCTGGGCCGGCCCCAGGGCGAAAAAGCCCGTCGCCGCGCCCCGCAAACGCGCGCGCGCCTGAGTTCCTCGCGCCCGGCGCGAATCTTGCCACCCCTCGTCGCCCGGATGCAGGCATTACGTCCCATCCCGCGTGGCCTCTGCGCCACCGCGATCTTCGATGCATCGAGGTAGGCACAACATGACCCACGCGAAACATCCTTCTCCTCTCTCCGTTGCGCTCTTCACGCGAATCCTGCGAGCCGCGGGGGTCACCGCGGGCGCGACCCTCGCCGTGGCCGCGGCCGCGTGCGGCGGAAACGTGGTCATCGAAGCGGGAACGGGCGGCACGGGCGGCTCGGGCGGCTCGGGCGGCTCGGGCGCCACGGGGGGCGGCACCGGCGGCGATTTGGGCAGCGCCGTCAGCAGCACCGTCAGCAGCACCGTCAGCTCCAGCGTCGGCGGGACGGGCGCGGGCGGCGCGCTCCCGTGTGAGAATCCGCCGCCCCCGAATGCCGAATATCGTCTCCTTTGCCTCGAAGGCTCCGTGGGCGGCAACTGCCCCCCGCTCGGCCAGGTCCAGGACGAGCTCATGAAGCAGGTCAAGGGCACCGACGAATGCGTCGGCTCCGGGACCTGCTGCTACGATCATCCCGGCCTCGGCTGCCAGGAACTCTCGATCAGCGCTCAGTGTTGTTATAACGTGGCCATCACCTTCGAGATGTGCGAAGGCCGCCCCTTCGTCGTGGACGGCGCAGCGCGCACCGCCGACCCCGCGTCCCGCGCCGATTGGCTCCTGCAAGCCGGGCAAGGTTTGGCCGAGCCACCCAATCTATCGAACCTCGACCCCGCCACGCGCCGCGCCCTCGCCGACCATTTTACGCGCTCGGGTCTCTACGAACACGCCTCCGTCGCCTCGTTCGCACGGTTCGTCCTGGAGCTCCTCGGCGCGGGCGCCCCGGCCTCGCTCGTCTCCGCCGCGCAGGAAGCCCTGGCGGACGAGGTGCGGCACGCCAAACTCTGCTTCGGCCTCGCCAGCGCCTACGCGGGCGCGCCGGTGGGTCCTGGCACGCTCCCCATGCCCGAGCTCTCGATCCGGCGGACCCTCGCCGACATCGCGCTCGCCACGGCCCTCGAAGGCGCCGTCAACGAGACGCTCTCCGCGCTCGTCGCGGGCGAAGAGGCCCTGCGCGCGACGGACCCCGCGGTGAAGGCCACGCTCGTCTGGATCGCCGAGGACGAGGCCACACACGCCGAGCTCGCGTGGCGCACGCTCGCGTGGGCGCTCGAAGCGGGCGGCCCCGAGGTCGCACGCGCCCTCGAAAAAGCATTCTCCATGGCCGTTTGCCCCGAGCCCGAGGTCCTCGCCGTCCCCGGCGCGGACCCCGACAAACTCGCCGACCACGGCTGCCTCTCGGCCGCGGAAAAACGCGACGTCATGCGCCGCGCGATGGCCGACGTCGTCCTTCCCGCCGCGCGCACGCTCCTCCGCGCGCCGCTCGCCCGCCGATCAGTGCGAGATGACGCGCACGAGCTGGACAATCTCGCGTAACGCCTCCGCGACGCCCTCCGTCTCCGGGTGGCGGACCAGCACATACCCTTCGCCCTCGTAACTCGCCGACCGCGGCTCGCCGACCTTCGGCCATTTCACGTCCGTGATCATCCCGTCGAGCTTGCGCTCCGCCTGCTCGATCCCCCACACCTCGTGCACCACGCCCGGCGCCTGCCCGCGCAGGAACGCCGCGCCCGTCGCGTACTTCCGCTCGCGCGGCGCCTCGAACGTATCGAATGCGATGAGCCGCGCGACCTGCCCGTACATGTCGAAATCGTGGGCGCGCGCGTTCAGGTTCATGAGCTGCGCCCCGCCCGGCCGCGCCGCGACCTCCGAGAGCACGATCCGCCCGTCCTTTTGCCGGAACCACTCCATGTGGCAAATGCCCGTCTCCAGCCCGAGCACCGAGAGCGCCCGGAACCCGAGCTCCCTGATCGGAGCGAACTCAGGCCCGCTGATGTCGCGCGGCAGGAGCACGCACCACTGGATCCACGGGTTCTCCACGACCTCGATCGGATTCGGCAGATACCGCGAGATCGAGTACCAGACGGGCTTGCCGTCGATCACCACCGCGTCGAACGTGTGCTCCGCCCCGCGCACGAACTCCTCGAGCAGTACGGGGGACGCCGGGGTCGGCGAGCTCTGCGCGAGCACGCGATCGAGCTCGGCCGCGTCCTTCACGACGAACGTGCTCGCCGAGCCCACGCCGGCCGGGGGCTTCGCGACCAGCGGAAAACCCACCTCGGCCGCGAAGCGCCGCGCCTCGGCCTCGTCCGGGGCGAGGTGGTGACGCGCGCAGGGCAATCCCGCCGCGCGGAGCACGTCTTTCATGCGCGGTTTGTCGCGGAAGTTCCGGATCACCTCCGCGCCCGGCCCCGGCAGCCCGAGCGCGTCCCGCGCCTCGGCGACCGCGACCTGCACGAACTCGCTCACGGCGAGCAGCCGGTCGACGGGCGCGACGTTCGCGTGGATCCAGCGCGTCGCCGCCACGAGCTCCGCCGTGTCCTGCACGTCGCTCACGCGAAAATGCTTCACGACCCGGTCGAGGAGCACCGCCGGCAGGTTCTCCTCGACGTCCTGGCTCACGATCGCGAGCCGCAGGCCCGGCACGTCGAGCAGGGCGGCGAGGAATCGGATGGCACTCTCGTTGAAAAAGGGCGTGACGAAGACGGCGAATCGCATGGCGGGCGCCACCATACTCCGTTCGTCCCGGTCTTCAAGGCGTCGTGCGTGACGTCTGCGTGGCAGCGTCCGCCTCGCTCGCCGGGGCGGCCCCTCCGACCACGATAACCTCCGTGTCCCCCGCCTCCGGGGGCGCCTGCAATCGCGCGAGCAGCTCCTCGTAGCGACGCCGGAAGGCCGGGCGATCCGGCGCGTTTCGTGCGGCTCGATACCGCGCGTCGAGCGCTCGCTGGAAATCCCCGCGCTTGATCCACGACTCCGCGATCCGATCGAGCGCCGTCGCGTCCTCGGGGTCGAGCGCGAGCGCCGCCTCGTACGCCGCGTGCGCCGCGTCCTTCTCTCCGCGCGCCTCGTAGAGCCGTCCGATCGCCACATGAATCCGCGGCCCATCCCGCCCGAGGAGCGCGAGCCTCTGCGCCGCTGCCTCGACCCGCGCGAGGTCCCCGGCCGCCGCCGCGCGCCGGATCCCCATTTCCTTTTCCCAGGCCGACGCTGCCCAGGCGCCCGCTGCCACGAGCCCCACCGCGACGAACGCCGCGCGCAGCACCCACGCCCCGAAGCCGCGCACCGCCGGTGCCGCTTGCGGCGCCGCGCTCGTTTGGCCCACCAGCACATTCCCGACCGCGCCGTCCCGGAGCTTCCAGATCGCCCCGTCGAGGATGAAGTGGTGCACGTTCACGGCGGCCGCCACGAGCAGCCCGAGCCCCGACTCGAACGGCAGGATCCCGAGCGCGCCCGGCGCGCAGACGATCGCGGGCAGCACCCAGATCGCCGAGCCCGCCAGCACGGTTTTTCCGAGATACGCGAGCCCCGCCGGCGCCGCCTTGGCCACGCTCCCGGAGGCACGCGCGTAATGGAACGAGATCCACAGATATTGCACGCTGTGCGCGATCGCGACCCAGATGAACGCGAGCGCCGTCGCCCCTTTCGGACCATACAGCGCCGGCCGCAAGAGGCCGAGCAGCACGGGCAGGACGAACCACGCGGCCTGGCTCGCGACGAGCGAAAGCGCCGGCACGAGGCGCGAAATCGCGGCGAGCTTTCCGAGCTTCCGGATCACGAGCCCCGTCACCACCACGTACGAAGCCCCCGCGACGGAAAGCGCGCCCAGGGCAAACCCCGTGGGAATCCCGAGCGGCGCGAATCGATAGGAGGCGCTCGCTGCTTGCAGAGGATCGGCCCCGCCGGCCGAAGCGGAGCCGTGGATGTTCGCGAAGACGAGGACGAACGAGAGGACGAACGAGATCCAGACGAGCCGCCGGAGCGCGGGGCTCGGCGTGATCCCCGCGCGGCGCAGGAACATCATCACGAGCCCGAAGTTCTGCGCCGTGTAATGCCATGGGCTCCACGTGAGATAGAGCGTGATGAGCCACGTCCCGAGCCGCGGCGCGGCGAACGACGCCGCGAACGCCCCCCAGACCAGGAAACCGAGGGGGAAGGCATAAAGAAAATACCGACGCCGCGCAGATTCCGTTCCGTAGACCCGGAGCAGCGTCGCCCCGTAATGCGGGATCCCGGTCACGAGCACGACGAGCGGCAGCCACCCTTCGAGCGAGCCCATCGGCGCGCCGATCGCGGCGAGCGCGACGACGACGAGCCCGTACCCGATCCCGCATCCGAGCAGGAGATCGGGCCACGGGCCGAAGAGCCAGGGCCGGGGCGCCGCGACGGCGGTGGACATCGCGGCGCATCCTACCGCGACCGAACCGCAGCGGCCATCCTGCGAACGCTCTTCAGCTCCCCTCGACCTCGGCCTTCAGCGCGTCGACGAGCCGCTTCTGGTCTGCGCCCGCGGGCACGCCTTCCTTGGCGAACATCACCTTGCCGTCCTTGCCCACCATCACCACGCTCGTGATCTCGTTCTTCAGCTTGTAGGCCGAGCGCATCCCGCCGGTCCAATCGCAATAGACCGTCGTCCCCTGTTTCTTCGTCTCCTCGCGGACGGCGTCCTTCACGCTGCCGCGCGCCGGCCAGAAATCGTAGGGGCTCACGTCCGCGACGAGCAGGAGCGACACCTTCGACGCGTACGGCCCCGATTTCAGGAGCTTGACGAGCTCACGCCGGAATGCCTCGCTCTTCGGCGCCGACGTCCGGTCGTCGTAGACGATGACGATCGGCTTTCCCTTCAGCGACTTGATCTCCACGGCTTTCCCCTCGGCGTCCTCGACACGCGCGTTCGGGGCGGCGCTTTGCTCCGTGAGCACGGCCAGGGCGGTCGCGCTCGGCAACGTCGTCGCCGCGAGGAGGGTGATTCCGAAGGTGAGCAGAGTTCGTCGGGCAATAATCATTGCCCATCAAACAAACCGCTTTTTCCGCATGCTGTCAAGCGCTCCACGATCGGCAGGGTTCGGGAAAGAGCGCCGGCCGCCCCGGACATCAATTTTCCGTCAGGTAGAAAAACGCGATGCACATCTCGTCGTTCGTGCCCTGGCCCCAGGTCGTCGTCGTGTCGCGCCCGAGCGTGTCGTACGTGCACGTGATGCGCATCAGGTCGCCCCACGAGAGGTCGATGGGCTTCGTGTAATGGGCGAACCCCTGCCAGTGGAAATCCCAGTTGTTCACGCGGGCCAGGCATTTCTCCTCGCCGCCCTGCAAAGCCGAGACGTGCATCCCCTTGCCGAGCTTGTGCATGTGCGGCCAGAGCCCCCACAACCTGATGTTCATGGACACGGGCATGCTCGCGCTCTGGTCGACGCTCGGCTGCTTCGGCGGCAAGAGCAGGTTCGTGGCCGCGATGCGCTGCACGGTGGCCTCCTTCGGGACGCTCTTTTCGAGCACGAGGTCGATCTGGGTGCGATCGGCGTGGCGCCCATTTTCTTGGTTGTAATGGATCTGCAAGATCGTCTTCCGCCCCGCGCGCATGCGGAGCCCCGTGCCCTCGGGGAAGCGGAGCGCCCCGCTGCCCGGGCCCGCGCCGACGAGCCACCGCGCGTCCGTCACGTGGATGTCGTCGATGCACGAATACCCGAATCCGGGCTCGCTCGCGTCGCGCGCCTCGGCCTCGGCCTCCGATTCCTTCGTGTCGATGGAGTAAAGCGTGAGGTGGTGCAGCATCGACGGTACGCCCGGACGAACGTGGAAGCCGGTGATGAACATGTCCTCCGTGAGCCCGGGATCGAGCACGGAGCACCGGTAATCGTCGAATTTCGCGGCATCCGGGGTATACGTGTCCTTCATGTCGATGGTCAGGTCGACCCGATCGAGCTTTTCGAGGGCCGTCGGCGCGGGGGGGCCGTCCACCGACTTCTCGCCCTCGGGCGCGCCGGCGCGGGCCCAGGCCGTGATCGTGTCGATCTGCGCGTCCGAGAGCCAGCGGCCCTCGACGTACGTGTTGCATTCGCCGCTGTTGTCGAGGACGAACGGGGGCATGCTGCGCGAAGCCGTGGCGATGCGGATCGCCTCGGCAGTGCGGCGCGCGTCCTCGTAATCGACGAGGGGAAACGGGGCAATGCCATCCTTCTCGTGGCAGCTCCGGCAATGCTCGGCGAGGATGGGCGCCACGTCCTCGTGATACGTGGGTATCCGGAGCGGGGCGCTCGCGTCTCCCTCCTTGCTGCCGCACGCGACGAGCGAGAACACCAAAATCGTACCCAGGATCCACTGTGTCCGCATCATCGAGCCCTCCTTCGTGGGTCGGGGGCGACCTGTCTTGGTCGGGGGCGGCCGCTGCACGACGCGTTCCAGAACCTGGCGGGCCGACATTTCGTGGCACGCCCCGTGCACAATTTGTTCGGGAGGGGGGCCAGCCATGGCACATGCCGTCGTCAAGGAATTCAAGGACTTCATTTCCCGCGGCAACGTCATCGATCTCGCGATCGCCGTCGTGCTCGGCGCGTCGTTCAATGCCGTGGTCACCGCGTTCACGGACGGCATCCTGATGAACCTGATCGCGGCGATCTTCGGCAAACCGAACTTCGACGCGCTCACGTTCCGGCTCGGCAATGGGGTGATCGAGTACGGGAAGTTCCTGACCGCCGTGGTCAATTTCTTGATCGTGGGTTTTGCGCTGTTCCTGTTCGTCAAGGCCCTCAATGCGATGCGGCGGCCGCGACCCGCGGCGCCCCCGCCGCCCGAGGAGTCGGATCACGACCTCCTCGCGCAGATCCGCGACGCGCTGGTTGCGAAGACACCCTCGCGCATCTCGTAGCCACGAGGCGCGACATCGCCGCGCGGAACTGTGGTACGCTCGCGGCGTGGATCGTTACGGAAGTTTACGCCTCTCCCTCCTCGTCGCGATCGGCGGAGCCGCGTGCTCGGCCTCGCCTCCGGCCCCGTCCGGCGCCGGCGACGGCGCCGTCGTCGCCATCCCCACGTCGCCCGCGAGCGCGACGGCCGAGCCCCCGCCCGACGGCGAGCCCGAGCCGGAAAAGCCGAAGGGCGTCGGCTGGGTGGCCGAGAAAAACGGCAACGTCCACCGCGCGAGCCGCGTGACGTGCGACGCGACGATCGACATCCCCGCCTGCGCGGGCACGGAGAGACACCAGTCCTGCAAGACGGACGCCGATTGCACGGAGCATCCGCACGGCAAGTGTACGAGCGGGGTCGGGCAGGTGGGGACGTATTGCGGCTGCACCTATTCGTGCGAGACCGACGACGACTGCGGCGCCGGAAAGGCCTGCGTCTGCAAGGGCACGGGCGCCCTGCGCGCGCGCCACTCCGTCTGCGGGGACGCGTCCTGCAGCACCGACGCCGATTGTGGCGCAGGCTCCTGCGGTTTGTCGACGTATTTCAATGGATGTTTCGAACAGGTCACGCTCGCTTGCCGGACGAAGGAGGATAGCTGCAAGAGCGACGCGGATTGCGGGAGTACGCCGCGGCCCGGCGGCGCCTGCGTGGCGATCGGGCCGAAGGGCGCGAAGCCGACCTGGCAATGCGCGTCGATGTCTTGCGTGATCGGCCGTCCCCTCGTCGTGGAAGGCGAGGCCCGCGCCGCCCGTCCCCGCGACCGCGCGGACTGGCGAGCGCCGCTCGTCTTCGACGTGGGGCACCTCGTCGCCGACGCGCGCGAGGCGATCGCGGCGCACCACGCGGCCATCGCGGCCATGGAGCATGCCTCGATCGCGAGCTTCGCGCGGTTCTCGCTCCAGCTCCTCGCGCTCGGCGCGCCCGCGGAGCTGCTCGCCGAGGCGCAAAACGCCGCGCGTGACGAGGTGGAGCACGCGCGGGTCGAATACGCCGTCGCCTCCCGGATCGGCGGGCGAACCATCGGCCCGGACAAACTGCCGGAGGCGACGGCGCGGCTCGCGACCGACGTCGTTTCGTTCGTGGAGTCGCTGGTCGTCGAGGGTTGCGTGGGCGAGACGCTCGGCGCGGCCGAGGGGCAGGAGGTCGCGCGCTCGGTGAAGGACGAGGGCCTGCGTGCCGCGCTCGCCCGGATCGCCGAGGACGAGGCGCGGCACGCGGCGCTCGCGTGGAAAACCTTGCAATGGGCGCTCGACGCGTTCGGGGACGAGGCGCGCGAGGCCGCGGCGCGGGCGTTCGAGCGGGCCCGAGCGATGCATGAAAAGGATCCGCCGAAGATGCCGGTGGAAAACGAGGAATTCGGCGTGCTCGGGGCGCGGATGCTCGGCGCGCTCCGGCGCGAGGCGCTCAGAGAGGTCGTCGAGCCGTGCGTCCGGAAGCTCGGTCTCGTCGCCTGGTCTTGAGGTTCGGCCCTTCGCAAGGCAGACTCCGCGCGTGGGAAGCAAAGGACGACCGTACCGTACGGTGACCGTGGAGGGCTTCGAGGTCCTCATCGGCCGCGGCGCCGAGGACAACGACTACCTGACGTTCGACGTCGCGGCGCCGCACGACGTATGGCTGCACGTGGCAGGCGGGACACCGGGGAGCCACGTCGTCGTGCGCAACCCTGAGCGTGTCGAGGTCCCCCGCTCGGTCATCGAGGTCGCCGCGGCGGCGGCGGCCTGGTATTCGAAAGCACGCGGCGCCCCGAAGGTCGAGGTGCATTTCTGCCGCGCGTCCGAGGTCTCGAAGCCGCGTGGCGCCCCCGCGGGGCTCGTCGAGCTTTCGCGATACAAGAGCATGAAGGTCAAGCCCACGGCGCCGGCCGGCGCGACGGATTGACAGGTCACGCTGACGTTCCGGCCGCGTGAACGCGAATCTTTTGCGTGATGTGGCATGTGCCGGGTAGGACGTGACGTGCTACGCCTCGGCCGCCACGCGGCCGACCTCGATGGCCCGGCTCTCCCTCACGCGATCGACCGAAGGAATGGAAAGACTTCTCATGACGCCCCCCACGCTTCCGATTCTCGAGTTCATCCTGAAGAACTACAAGAACTTCAATGCGCGCGCGACGCGTGACGCGTTGGTCGCCTACGTTCGACACATCGAGAGCGGCGGGAAGATGTTCTGGGCCCTCGCGGGAGCGATGTCGTCGGCGCAGCTCGGCATCACGCTCGCGCCCGCCATCCGCGCGGGGCTCATCCACGGCTTTTCCGTGACGGGGGCGAACCTCGAAGAGTCGCTCTTCCGGCTCGTCGCGCACGCGAGCTACAAGGATTTCCCCGACTACCGCTACTTCACGAAAGAGGACGACACGAAGATCCTCGAGGACCGCATGCGGCGCGTCACCGACACGAGCATCCCCGAGGACGAGGCGTTCCGCGCCGTCGAGAAGTACCTCGTGCCCATGTGGAAAAATGCGAGCACGGCGGGCGAGCGGCGCTTCTGGCACGAATACTTCTACGACCTCATCCAGCGCCTCGACCCGGCGCTCCACGAAGGCGACCCGGACGCGTGCTGGCTGCTCGCCGCCGCGCGCAAGAACCTCCCGATCGTGGTCCCCGGCTACGAGGATTCGACGTTCGGCAACATCTTCGCCTCCCACGTCAAGTTCGGCGAGTGCAGCGCGAGCATCGTCAAGTCCGGCATCGAGTACATGGCCGCGTTTTACGATCAGTATCGTGAGCTCTCGGCAGGATCGGGCGTGGGCTTCTTCCAGATCGGCGGCGGCATCGCCGGGGACTTCCCCATCTGCGTCGTGCCGTCGATCAAGTACGACCTCGAGCAGCCCGTGAAACCCTGGGCGTACTTCTGCCAGATCTCGGATTCGACGACGTCGTACGGCTCGTACTCGGGCGCGACGCCGAACGAGAAGATCACCTGGGACAAGCTCACGAAGGAGACGCCCATGTTCGTGATCGAGTCGGACGCGACCATCGTGGCGCCCCTGCTCCTCAGCGCGTTGCTCGAATACAAGCAACACCCGGAGGCGGCGAACGCGCTGCTGTCGAAGCTCTCGTAGGAGGGAGCCATGGCCGAAGCGATCCTCTCGGCATGGGGGCGACTTGCCTTGCCGGGCGTCGAGCTCCTCGGGGAAAACCTCGAATCGCTCTCGCTCGGCACCACGCTGTCCAGGGGCATGGGTCGCTCGTACGGCGACTCGTCGCTGCCCGCCCGTGGCACCGACAGGGTCGTGTCCACGCGGCTCGCGAACCGGATCCTCGCATTCGACGCGCGGACGGGCGTCGTGCGCGCCGAGGCAGGCCTCAGCCTCGTCGAGCTCAATCGATTGTTCGTTCCGCGCGGCTTTTTTCCGCCCGTCACGCCAGGGACCAAGTTCGTCACGCTCGGCGGGATGGTCGCGAGCGACGTGCATGGCAAGAATCATCATCGCGAAGGCTGCTTCGGCGCGCACGTACGCTCCCTGCGCATGCGCCTCGCCGACGACAGCATCGTCACGTGTTCGCCCACGGAGCACGCGGATCTCTTCCACGCGACCATCGGCGGAATGGGCCTGCTCGGGCATATCCTCGAGGTCGAGTTCACGCTGCACCGCATTCCGAGTCCGTGGATCTTCATGGAAAGCGAGCGCGTGCGCGACATCGACGAGTTCCTCGCCGCCCTCGGCCGCGCCGCGCCCCGGTGGCCCATGACCATGGGCTGGATCGATTGCCTCCAGCGGGGGCGATCGATGGGCCGTGGGATCCTCATGGCCGGCCGATGGGCCGAGCCGCACGAGGCCCCCAAGGAGCCGCCGCGCGCGGCCGCCGAGTTGACGTTCCCGGTCGAGCTCCCCGACTGGGCGCTCAACCCGACGACGGCGAGCC
Source organism: Polyangium sp. 15x6 (assembly GCF_029960785.1). GTDB lineage: Bacteria > Myxococcota_A > Polyangia > Polyangiales > Polyangiaceae > Polyangium. Next base: position 39,387 of record NZ_JASBQE010000068.1, on the reverse strand, counting down.
TCTTCAACACGGCTTATTATTGGCGACACACGCAGCAACGCGTGGAGACGATCGTCGCGCCGGAGCCGTTCTTCTATCCGCTCGACGCGATCCTGCACTGGAACCGCGTGTATGGCCCGCGGGGTTTTACCCAGTACCAGTGCGTCCTGCCGCGCGCGGCCGGGCCGGCTGCCGTGCGTGCGTTCATGGAGCTCTTGACGCGGCTCGGCGGTGCGTCGCCGCTTTGCGTGATCAAGGACTGCGGGCCCGAAGGCGAGGGGCTGCTCTCGTTCCCGCTCGAAGGGACGTCGATCGCGGTGGACATGGCGATCTCGCCGGACATCCAGCGGATCGTCGATCGCCTGAACGAGTTCGTCATCGCGGCAGGCGGGCGGATCTACCTGACGAAGGATCGTTTCACGCGGCCAGAGCATTTTCGCGCGATGGAGCCGCGGCTCGAACGTTTCTTCGCGGTACGAGAGAAATGGGATCCTCACAGGCGGCTGCGGAGCGCGCAGTCCGTGCGGCTTTTTGGAGATCGGGCATGAAGGCGGTCGTTCTCGGTGGCACGGGAGGCATGGGTCGCGCGGTCGCGCGAAAGCTCGCGGAGCGGGGAGACGAAATCTTCCTGATGGGGCGCGACGCGGGCGACCTCGCCCGGAGCGCGGCCGATCTCGAAGCGCGGCAACCGAAGAACGCCCGCGTGGCGTACGCTGTATGCGACCTGGAAAAACCCGAAGGGTTTGCCGCGGCGCTCGACGAGGCCGACCGGGCGCTCGGCGGATTCGACACGGTCGTGGTCACGGCAGGCATGTTCGCGACCCAGGAGGCGCTGGAGGCGGACGTCGAGCTCACGCGCCGCCTCCTCACGGTGAACTACACGAATACCGTCGTGTTCTGCGAGCACGCGCGCAAACGACTCCTCGAGCGGGGCGGCGGCCAGCTCACCGTCTTCTCGTCGGTGGCGGGCGATCGGGGACGCAAGCCGGTCGCGCTCTACGGATCGAGCAAGGCCGGCCTCTCGCATTATCTCGAGGCGCTCGACCACAAGTTTCACGCGAAGGGGCTCTCCGTCCTTTGCGTCAAGCCCGGATTCGTCAAGACCGGCATGACGGCGGGGCTCAAGCCGCCGCCGTTCGCCGGTGAGCCGGACGATGTCGCGAAGCACGTCGTACGCGCGATGGTCGCGCGCAAGCCGCTCCTTTACACGCCCGCGATATGGGCGCTCGTCATGCTCGTGATTCGATGGCTGCCGCGCTTCGTGATGCGCAGGATCGGCTTCTGAGCGGTCCTCAGCGCCCGGAGAGGAAGGGGAGCTTCTGGAAAAGGGCCTCGGGCGTGCGCCGCACCAGGGGCATGATCAGGCCCCACCTCGCGGGTACGTAAGCCTCGGGCGTTCCGTCGTCCATCGCGCGCACGATGTCCTTCGCCACGGCGGCGGGCTTGCCGAAAAGAACGGTCTTTTTATGATCCCGCGTCATCGGCGTGTCGACCGGGCCGAGCTTCAGCGTCGTCACGGTCACGCCCGAAGCATAAAGGCGCGTTCGAAGCCCTTGCAGGTAAACATTGAGCGCCCCTTTGGCCGCGCCGTAGGTGTAGTTGCGGGGGCGCCCGCGGTCTCCGGCGACCGAGGTGATGACGCCGATCCGCCCCTCCCGGGCGGCCTCCATGTGATTCGCCAGCGGAATGAGCAGCGAGACGACGCTGGTGAAGTTCGTGCGGATGATCGCCTCTGCTTCGTCGAAGGAGCGCTCGCTGGCGAGCTGATCGCCGAGGTCTCCGTGCGCGATGAGCGCGGCATCCACGTGGCCGAGCGTCGAGATCGCGTCCGTGACGAGGCGCTCGTTCGCGCCGAGTTCGCCGAAGTCGGCGGTCGCCACGGAGACGGTCGACCCCGCGCATCGCGCCGCCACCGCGGCGAGCTTTTCGGGGTTGCGACCCACCAGATGAAGGCGGTCGCCGCGGTTTGCGTGAATCTGCGCGACCTCCGCGGCGACCGCGGACGTGGCACCGAGGATCAAGACACGTTTCATAGGGTTCTTTCCATCGGGGCCTTCACTCCCCGAAATGTGGGTCCTCCGGATACGGGGTCGAAAAACGCGCATCGGAGAGAAACCCCTCGTCCGTGAGCGCGCCGAGGAACGCGATGACATCCTGCCGCTGCTCGGCGCTCAAGGGTGTACCACCGAGTCCCGCTGATTTGTGCGGGTTTTTGCGACCATCCCCCGCGTAGGGGCCCCCCTCGATCACGCGCCCTCCCTCCGCGTACACGGTGAGCACGTCCTCGAGCGTCGCGACGCTGCCGTCGTGCATGTACGGACCCGTCACGGCCACGTTGCGCAGCGTGGGCGTACGGAACTTCCCGCGGTCCGAGAGGTTCTTGGTGTGTTCGTAGAGGCCCTGATTGCCCTCGGGATACGCGCCCGTGCTCCCCACGTTGTAGAGGCCGATGTTCGCGAACACGATCTCGTCGAACGGCGCATCCACGTGTTTGACGGGTCCCGATAGATTGAAGCCATCGTGGCAATGATGGCAAAGGGCGCCGCCGGCGTGATCGCGCACGATGTACATTCCCCGGCGTTCCGCCGCTCCGAGCGCCGTGTCGTCGCCTGCACGATACCGGTCCCAGGCGGACATCCCCGAGACCAGCGTGCGCTCGAAGCTCGCGATGGCCTTGAAGACATGCGCGAACGTGTACTTCGCCGTGTCCGGGAAGGCCCGCTCGAAGGCCTCGCGATACCGTTCGTCCACGAGCAGCCGCGCGAGGGCCGCCTCGCGGCGCGGTTCGTCCACGAGCCCCATCTCGACGATGGGCGCGCCGTGTCCGAACACGGGCCCCTCCATTTGTGCCTCCAGCGCCTTCGTCCCCGGATCGGCCCAGTTGAGCCGCGGGGCGTACGCGACATTGGCGAGCGTTGGAGCATTCCGCGGATGCGCGTCGCCCGCGAGGCCGACCGGCGTGGTTCGTCCGTCGCTGAATGCCAGCGCTTGCTGGTGGCACGTCGCGCACGAAATGCGCTCGTTCGCGGAGAGGCGTTTGTCGTAAAAGAGCATCCGACCGAGCGCGACCTTGGCCGCGCTCATCGGGTTGTCCGCGGGCACGAGCGGCGCGGGAAAACCCGGCGGAAGATCCCACACCCAGGGCTGCTCGGCGGGGCGATCGGCGGAGGGCTTGCACCCGAGCGCCGCCACGCTGAGGAGGAGCGCCATCGACGAGCGTCTCACGCCGGGCAGGCTCACCGCGCTTTGCCCTTTTCGATGCGGAAGACGCCCTGCGTTCCCTTCGGTCTGCCGGTCGCGTAATCGAGGCCGATGTTCGGGTAAAACTTCCCGCAGCGCTCGGCGCCGATCTGCGGCCCCAGGTCTCCCGCGTTCAGCGGACCATAACAATCGACGCGTCCCCCACTGCTCAGATCGGCGTGGGCGCCCGGGGTCCCCGGCGTCGTGTAGCCGCGGAACATCGCGTCCACGTCGACGACGATCACATCCTTCGCGGGGTCGAACCCCGCCTGCGAGAGGCGGATCGTCGGTCGATTGGGTTTGTTACATGCATCCGCAGAGGCGGGGATCTCGCCCCCGTTCGTCACATTGTTGCATACGCTCCGGAACACGAGGAGGTTGTGGTCCTTGTCTCCCGTCGCCCCGGTCGTGACAGAGTAAAAACTCACGCGCGCGAACTGCCGCCCGTCCGCGGCGCCGTGGTCCATGCCCGTCGTGTTGAGCGGGCTCTTCGAATCGGCGGTCTCGCGGTGATTCAAGGCGACGGGCACGCCGAGGGTGAACTCGACGCCGTCGTACGGGCCCGCCTCGGCAGGCAATCCGCGCAAGACGCGGTTGGTATCGGGGGTCTTGCTCTTGCCAAAGATGACGAATGAGCACGCGTCCGTCGCGTCCTCGAAATCGAGCAGCGCGACGTTCTGGTATTGCCAGGCTTTGTCCTGAACGAGCGTCACCTCGATCGTCCGGTCGCCCTTCAGCAGGCGGACATCGTGCACATAAAAGCGGAGATCGCCGGGGATCGCATCCGTGAGCCCCGCGATGTGGAGCCCCTTCGCGCCGCAGACGTAGGGCGTCCCCGCGGCGTCGACGGCTTCGAACTGGAGCGTTACCGGGCTGGGCCTGGAGCTCGGAGGCGCCGGGTCGGACGAAGAGCAGCCGACGGCGAGGAGAAAAACGACGAGGGAACGGAGTTCGAGGGACATCGGCTCGCCTCCTGCCACGATCAGCCTGGAATCCATTGGGGATTGCCGGTGAAGAGACCTTGCACGAAGCCGATCTCGTAGGCGAGCAACGCCCCGAAGGCCAGGCTCGACACGCCCGCGGCGAGCCCGAGGCCGCGGTGGAGCCGTTCGAAGCGGCGCGCCACGTACGCGAACGGAATCGCCAGGGCGGTCGTGATGAGGAGCATGCCGGCAATGGTCCCGGCGCCGAAGACGACGAGGTAGACGAGCGCCCACCCCGGTTCGTGAATGGTCCCCACCACGAGCAATGCCACCGCGGCCGAGCCGGCCATTCCATGCACCACGCCCACGACGAGCGGCCGAATGACGTGATAGGCGCCGAGGTGCCCGAGCCGGCGATCGAGCCCGAGCAGCAGGGCGTGCGCGCGCTCGTGTCCGGAATCAGGGTGTGCGTCGTGATCGCGCGTCTGTCGCACGATCCTCGCGAGGCTCAGGCCGCCGAGGAGCATCAGCATGAGCGCGACCGAGAGCTCCATCGTCAGGCCCACGCGGGGCGGGACCACGATGCCGAAGAGGACGATGGCGCCCCCGACGACGAGAATCGTCACGGTATGGCCGAGGCCCCAGATCGCTCCGAGCGGAGCGGCTGCGCGGAGCGTGCGCTCCCGACTGACGATCGTGGTCACCGCGACGACATGGTCCGGATCGGTTGCGTGCCGCATGCCGAGGAAAAAGCCCAGCAAGAGGAGCGAGAAGACGGAGATCACGGGCACACTCACACAGCGACCGGAGGGGTTTCCCAGCGGTCGCGGGTCGATCGTGGCCGCCGGGGACGCTCTACGGACCGGCGAGCGCCGAACCGCCATCGAGGCGTCAGGGTGGCTGACCACACGAACGTAGCACGAACGACCCCGATCGTGTCAAGGGGCGGCCGCCCGGAGCAGTTGCACGCGCGGCGATCGCTCGGGGTTCTCAGCTTCCGCCCTCGTCCGCCCCACGGAAGCCGTATTTTCGCAAGAGCGTCCTGAGGTGGCTGCGGTCCATCTTCACCCGGCGCGACGCCTCGGAGATGTTGTCGTTCGTCGCCCGGAGCAGCGCCCGCACATAACGCCGCTCCCATTGATCCGAGGCTTTTTGTTTGCACACGCGGAAAGGCACTTCGAGGTCGATGTCGTCGTCCCGCTCCTCGAGCCCGGGTCCCGAATCGACCTCGTTTCCGAGCGCAAGGACGGCCGGATCATTGAGGAGCACGGCGCGCTCGATCGCCGCGCGCAGCTCGCGCACGTTGCCGGGCCACGATTGCCGGCGGAGCGACTCCAGGAGGTCGTCCGGGATGGGGTTGTCGGGGACGAGCTCGGCGTGGAAATGGCGCGCGAGGCGCTCGATGTCGCCGGTGCGCTCGCGCAACGGCGGGACGTGGATACGAACCACGTTGAGCCGATAGAAGAGGTCGGCGCGGAACGTGTTGCGGTTGACCTCGGTGCGCAGGTCGCGGTTCGTCGCGGCGATCACGCGGACGTCGAGCTTGACGCGCTGGTTACTGCCGACGCGCTTGACGCTGCGCTCCTCCAGGGCGCGGAGCAGCTTCGGCTGCATGTCGAGCGGCAATTCGCCGATCTCGTCGATGAAAATGGTGCCGCCCTTCGCCTGCTCGAACGCGCCCGCGCGGTCCGTCTGCGCGCCCGTGAACGAGCCTTTGACGTGCCCGAAGAGCTCGCTCTCGATGAGCGTGGGCGCGATGGCCGCGCAATCGAGGACCACGAACGGGCCCGACGCGCGCGGGCTCGCCTCGTGAATGGCCGCCGCGAGGACGCCTTTTCCCGTGCCGGTCTCGCCTTCGAGCAGGACGGTGCTCTCCGATTGCGCGACGCGCGGCAAGGCCGCGAAAATGCGGCGCATGGCGGCGCTCGCCCCGAGGAGCGGGCCGAAGCCGTCCTCGGGGCTCAGCGCCTCGCAGATGTCCTCGTTCACCTGATCGACGAGCAGCGTCGTGCGTCCGACGCGTACACGGGCGCCGGGCTCGACGTAACCCGAGAGGACACGCATGCCGGAGACCCACGTGCCGTTCGAGGAGCCGAGGTCCTTCAACAGATACCCCTCGGGGGTCGCCGAGAGGCTGAAATGGTGGCGGGAGACGGTGGGATCGGGGAGCACGAAGTCGTTTCCCTGGGCCGTGCCGACGGAGATCTCGCTCATCTGGGCGCGCAGCGAGGTGCCGGCGCCAGGGCCCTCGATCACGGTGAGCGAGAAGCCGTCGAGGCGCAGCTCCTTGGGCCGAGAATGAAGGGGCAACGTGCTCTTCGCCGACATGGGCGCAGAGCCTACCACGGCGACGGCCCCGCGTGGGCGTCCCGTGGTATCCTCGGCCGGAGGGTGCAATCATGCAAACAGGGAAGGCGGCGCAGATCGCCCTGATCGTGGGGGCCTCGGGCCTCGTGGCTTTCGGCTGCCAGTTCGTCGCGGGGATCGCGGGGCTTTCGGCGACGGACGATACCGAGGAGACCTGCGACGAGGCGGCGTGTGGCCCTTATGCCTGCAATGCGGAGGGGACGGCCTGCAACACGAGCTGCACCCGGATGGCGGGGGGGTGCAAGGAGGACGCCGTCTGTGCCTCTCCGATGAACCAGCCCGGGACGTGCAACGAATGCGGATGGGCGGCCATGCCCGGGGTTTGTCCGAGCGTCGAATGTGATTCCTGCGCCGGGAACGTGTGCACGAGGATCTGCGACCAGCCGAACGAGTGCATGCAGGCCGACGCGGGGACCCTGAACATCCCGATCGACACGAGGGCGGCCCCCGTGCGGCTCGAGTGCAAGGATCAATGCCATGACGTCCTCGTGTCGTGCGGGGGCGGCTCTCCCTGCGAGGTCGTCTGCGAGGAGGGAGGTTGTCAAAACATGACATTGAAATGCAGCCCCGACGGCGAGTGCCATCTCGTCTGCAAGGGCCAGAGCTGCGCGGGTGCGACCGTGATCTGTGGCGACAACCGCTGCACGGCCACGTGTGACACCGCCGTCGAGATCGAGCAGACCTGCGGCGGCTCGTGTGATTGTAAATCGGAGACGTGTCTCTGAACGTCAGAACGTGCCGCGGAGCCCGAGGACGCCGGGACCGAGGAGCGGCGTGACGGAGACGGCGGGCGGGGACGCATTCTCGCGTTTCGGCGCGAGCGCGACGCCGGCGATCCCCACGCCGAGGCCGAGGACGGCCACGCCAAACCCGATGTTCGACACGTTCGCCAGGGTGTTCGCGGTGGCGAGCGCGTCTTCTTGTCCGGGGCATGACGAGCCGTCGCAATTCGGCAGGATCTCGCTCGCCTTGGCCAATGTGACGATCCCCGTCACCGCGCCCACGAGGAGCGCCGCGCCGCCGCCGCCGAATCCGGTGACCATGAGGACCGCGGAGGCGCTCGGGCCGGTCGGCGCAGGCAGGGGAGGCGCCGCGGGCGGCGGCTTCGGCTGCGAAATGGGGCTCAAGGGCTCGGGCGGCGGGGGCTTCGGCGTCTCGGGCGGCGGCTCCGGCGCGTCTTCGAGGGCGGGGATCACGACGGGAATCTCGCCCGGCTGCGAGGGGACTGTGACCTCGCCGCTCCAGGCCCGTTTGCCCGGAGCAACCGCCATGACGGTGTGTTTGCCCGGGTCGATCGGCAAGGGGACGTTCAGCGCGGCGACGTCGATGGGTTTGTCGTCGAGCTTCATGCCGAGCCCGGCGGGCGGCGCTTCCATGCGCAGGACCACGTAGGCGAGCTTTTTCTCGAGCTCGGCGACGTGGTCGCGCGCGAATTGCTCGCGGTCCTTTTGCCCCTTGCCGCGGGCGAGCGAGGCGGCGGACGTGAATTCGGCCCAGGCCGTCGCGAATTTTCCTTCCTTCTCATGGCAGACGGCGAGGTTCAGCAGCGTGCCGAGCTTCGGATCGAGGCGCTGGCTCTCGGCGAGCTTCATGCAAGCCTCGGCATAATGCTGCTCGTCGAGGAGCTTGCGGCCCTGCTGGAAGAGCGCCTCGGCGACGGCGATCGACGGGCCCTCGGGCGATTGTGCGCGCGCGCGGGCACCGGAGGAGATCACGGCGAGCGCGAGCAAAAAGGCAATCGCAGAGCGCTTCATTCACGTTCCCCGAGGATCGGATCGAGGTTCGGCGCCTTCGTCGGTGTTCTGGTCTTCACGGGTTTGGCCGGGCGTGGCTCTCGGGCCGCCGAAGCCGAGGTCGCCGGCGTGGGCGCGGGCGCAGGGCTGATTTCCGGCGGCGCGGGGGAGGGCGTGGCGGTCGGGATCCGTTCCGGCTCGGGGGATTGCTCTTGCATGCCGGAGCTCGCGCCGGGCCCGAAAGGCTCGTCGCTCGGGGCAGGGCTCCGCGCCATGAGCGAGGCCGTCCCGCCGATCGCCGCAATGCCGAGCGCGGCGAAGAGCCATCGCGCGGACGGACCATTCTTTCGGTTTACGCTCGACGAATCGAGGGCGGACATGCGCTCGGTGGACGAAGGCTCGGAGCGCGCGTGCGGCGTCTCCGCAGGAGCTGATCGACCCGCCTGCGCCGTGGCGCGGACGTCCGCGCTTTCGAGCAGGGCGGCCTGCGCGACGAGGGCCGCGACCGCCTCGCCCGCCGATGCGGGGCGATTGCGCGGGCGTTTTTCGAGCATGGCGAGGACGGGCGCGTCGAGCGCCGGGGGGAGGTCCGGACAAACGCTCGCCATGGCCGGCGGCGGCTCGGTGTCGTGCTTGAGGACGACGTCCATCGCGGAGTCACCGGCGAACGGCACCGCGCCCGTGAGCATTTCGTGGATCATCACGCCGAGCGAATAGATGTCGGACCGAGCGTCGACCTTCTTGCCGCGCGCTTGCTCGGGCGACATGTAGAGCGGCGTGCCGAGCAGGACGCCCGAGCCGGTCTTGTGGGCGACGTCGTCGTCCATGAGCTTCGCGATGCCGAAATCGAGCAATTTGGGGAAATGAGAGCCGTCGCGCTCGGCGGCGAGGAAAATGTTTTCCGGCTTGAGGTCGCGGTGCGTGATGCCCGCCTCGTGCGCGGCGTCGAGCGCGGAGGCGACGCCCTGGGCGATCTGGAGGGCCGTCGGGATCGGAAGGCGGCGCTTCTGCAAAAGGAGCGCGGCGAGGGTCTGGCCCTCGACGTACTCCATCACGAAGTAATGCCGTCCGCCGGGGAGCGTGTTGAAAGAAAAGATGTCGATGATGTTGCGATGGCGGATCTTGTTCACCGCGCGCGCCTCGGCAATGAACCGGGAGACGGCCTCCGGGTCCGAGGCGAAGCGCCGGTTCAGGACCTTGACGGCGACCTTCTTGCCGATGAGCGGGTGCTCGCCGGCATAGACGTCGCCGAACGTCCCACCGCCGATCTTGCGGTCGATGCGGTACTCGCCGACCATCGTGCCGGGCTCGAGCGTGTCGTCCGTCGGGAAAAAATCGGGCGATACGAGCGCCGCGCCGTGCGCCGGGCATACGGGCACGTCGTCCTCGTGGCCCTCGCGGCACTCCGGACACATTCGCATACGAGGCCGGATCTTACCGTTTCCAGCCGTTCCTTGGCTACACCTTCGAGGAGGCGATCGGGCCCACGAAGCCACGCTTGCCGAGCCCGGTGAACGCGCCATGATGCGCGAACTTTCCAGGCAGGAGTGCTTGGAGGACCAACGGCAGGGAGGGGTACGTGACGAAGAATGGCCATCCTTTCGCGGTCTTGGGCACGTGTGTCCTGGCGGTGCTCTGCGGGTGCAGTGACAACGTCGCCGAAGAGCCGGAGGGCGTCGCGGGAGGAGCCCGGGCGACGGCGGAAATCACGCCCTCGGCGGGCCAGACCGTAACGGGGACGGCCGTGTTCACCGAGGAGAATAAGCTCGTGCGGCTCAACCTTCACTTGAATGGTCTGACCCCCGGCGTCCACGCGGTGCACATCCACGAAATGCCCGACTGCGGGATGGACGGAAACAATGCCATGGGGCACTGGAACCCGACGAACGAGGCGCACGGGGAGTGGGGGAGGCCGCCGTTTCATCGGGGCGATATCGGCAACGTGACGGCGGACATGATGGGACAGGCGTGGCTCTCTCTCCGAACGGATCTCTGGACCCTCGGGGACGAATCCAAGACGGACGTGGTCAATCACGCATTCATGGTGCACGCAGCGCCGGACGATTTCACCTCGCAGCCGGCCGGCAATGCGGGCGCCCGGATCGGCTGCGGTGTGATCAAGCGGAATCCGTAGCAGCGGCCGGCTCGCGCTCGGACGTGGGCTCGGGCTCGCTCGCGAGAAGCTCCAGCACCGGGGGCTCGGGGACGAGGACGAGCGCGGGGGCCGAGGCAGGGAGCGGCGCGGCGAGCTCCGGGGGCGCGGGAGTCGCCGCGGCGGCCTCGGGCTTGGGTTTGTGCGTGAAATAAAGCGCCATCCCCGTGAAGAGACAGCCGCCCACGAAATTGCCGGCCGTGACCGGGAGCTGGTTCTTGAGCCACCAGTCCGCCAAGGTCACCTTCGCGCCGAGCATCATGCCGGCCGGAATGACGAACATGTTCACGACCGAATGCTCGTAGCCGTGCGCGAAAAACACGAGAATCGGTAGCCAGGCGGCGGCGATCTTGCCGACGGTCGACGTGGACGTCATGGGCATGGCGACGCCCAGACAAACCATCCAGTTGCAGAGGATGCTCCGGACGAACACGCCGAGGAGGCCGGCGAGGCCATACTGGGGGAACTGGGTCTTGGCCTGGGCGATGGCGACGATCTTGTTCGCGACGGCGTCGGGCGGGACGCTGCCCGCCATCGTGAGCGAGATCGAGAGCAGCCACGCATAAAAGAGGCTGCCGGCGAGGTTCGCGGAGAATACGACCCCGAAGTTGCGGAGGAGCTGCCAGAGCGTCACGCGCTTGTCGAGCATGGCCATGGGCAGGAGCGCGAAGTTGCCCGTGACGAGCTCGAACCCGAGCAGGATGATCATCACGAAGCCGACGGGGAAGACGAGCGCGCCGGCGACCGGGAGGGTGGTCTGGACGGTCGTGGTGATGGCCAAGCTCGTGGCGAAGCCGAGGAGCGCGCCCGCGAGGAAGCCGCGGATCACGAGGTCCCGGAGCGACGCCGCGGCCTTGGCCGCGCCCGCGTCGAGCATGGTGGAGACGACCTTCGACGGAGCGACGTAGTCCATGAACGGCGCCATCATCACCCGCGCGCGGCGCGCTTGGGAAGCCCCCACGCCGGAGGATCGCAGGAACCCACCAAGAAACGGCGTGTCGCTCCGTCTATCTGCGGTCCGCGAACCCGGCGATCCGTCCGAGGGCGCGGGTGTGATACAACAAACCAGGCATCGAGGTGCACATGAACCCGAAGCGGTGGAGCTCGCGCGTGATTCTGGGGGTGTCGTTACTGGTCACGGGGGTCGCGGGGGCCGAGGACGCGCCGGCGCCGGCGCCGGAGCCGAAGGCGGAAGGGGCAGCGGCGGCCGATCCGGCGGCCGATGCGGAGGCGTTCCTGAAGACGTGGAACGAGAGCGGCAAGCCCCTTTGCGAGAAGAACGAGCCGGGTTGCGCAGCGGCCGGGCAGGCGCTGGTGAAGGCGGCGGCGGCGTTCGAGGCGGCGCACAAGCGAGACCGGGCGATCGCCGTGCGGAAGATGATCCTCGACCCGAAGAACCGGCTCGATTACACGGATTACGGCAAGGAGGCGGCGTTCACGGTCGCCACGAACCTGCAGTCGATCGGCGAGTTCGCCGAGGCCGCGAATCACCACGAGTCGGCCGCGCGCAAGTTCCCGCAAATGGCGCAGGCGCCCGCGGCGCTGATGGAGGCGGTGGTGCTGCGGAGCGGGCTCCGGGACCCGAAAGCGGCGGCCCAGGACGTCGAGCTCTTCGCGAAGAATTACGGGGCGAAGCAGCCGGAGGAGACGGCGCGGCTCGCCGTGGCGCTCGCGGATTTCCTGGTCGGCGAGGAGACGTGGCTCGAAGCGCGCGGGTGGCTCCAGAAGTGGATGGCGACGGTGGACAAGGGCGGGAGCCTGCAGGAGCGGATCCACGCGCACACGCTGCTCGCGCGCTCGCTGAAGAAGCTCGACGACACGAAAGGCGCGGCGAAGGAGTACGAGGTCGTGCGCGCGGCGTGGAAGGATCCCGAGGCCAGCGTGAAGCAGCTCGCGGCGATGGGCGGCAGCGACCAGGACCAGGCCCGGCGGCTCGGGCGGTCGCTCACGGACGTGGGCGAGGCGCTGTTCTTTTTCGCCGAGCAAAAGCGGGTCGAGGTCGATGCCATCAAGTATCCCGAATACAAGGGGCCGGCGGACCGCGAATCCGTGATGAAGCACATCAACACGAAGGTCGTGGAATGGGTGAAGAAGAAGCGCCCGGCGATCGAGGAGGTGGAGAAGGAATACACGAAGGTGCTCGCGCTCGAGCCCTTGCCGCCCCCGAAGTGGGTGGTGGCCTCGGCGTCGCGCGTGGGGATGCTGTGGGCCAAGTTCGTCGCGGAGTTCCGCGCCGCCCCGATCCCGAAGGAATGGCGGAACAACGGGACCGTGCCCGGGACGACCATCACCTACGAGGAGCTGCGAACGGCCTATTACCAGAAGCTCGACGAGGCGAGCGAGCCCCAGAAGCTGCAGGCGAAGAAGTCGTTCCAGGTTTGCGTGAATCACGCGGCGAAGTATCAATACTTCGACGAGTATTCGCGGACGTGCAGCGTGTGGCTCGCGAAGAATTACGGTAAGGAGTACGTGCTCGTGGAGGAGCTCATCCCGCGCGCCGCGGGCCCGGGAAGCTTCGTGCTCCAGCCGTCGCCGGTCGCGAAGGCCCAGCCCTCTCGCTGAACGAGGACGAGGGCGCGCGCCGGGCCATCCCGACGCGCGCCCGGCCGTGCTAGGGAGAGCGCATGACCCCCGACGAACCCTACCTCATGCCCTCCCACGTGAGGCTGCTCGTCTCGGACCCGGCGCGCGCGACGGCGTTTTACGAGGCGCTCGGCTTCCGCTGCGTGAATCGCGACGGCGTGTTCGTGCACCTGCGCTGGGCCCGCTACGCAGACGTGTTCCTGGTCGGGATGCCGGCCGGCGTCGAGCTGCCGGGACAACGCGGGCTCGGGGTGATCCTGTTTTTTCACGTGGGCGATGAGGGGTCGCTCGACGATCTGCGCGCCCGGGCCGAGGCCGCCGGCGCCGCCGTGGACGGGCCGCGTAACCAGCCCTGGTTCACGCGTGAACTCGTGGTGACGGATCCGGAAGGGTACAAGCTCGCATTCGTGACGCCGAGCGAACGCGTGGAGGCGTAACGCTCACTGGCACGCGAGACGGCAGCGCGATGCAGCCGAGAGGCACTGCGCCTGGCAGGATTGCCAGCGGCCGTACTCGCTGCTCAGCGTCGGCTCGCTGCCGCAGCCGCGATTGCATTGTTTCTGCGTGGCGGAGCAGCGGTCGACGCAGGCCGTGCCATTGTCCGGGAGCGCGGGTTTGTCCGTCGTGGCAGGCGCTTTGCGAGGCTGGGTCGCGGGCGCCGCGCGGGCCTTTGCGGGCGCGGGGGTGTCGGGAGGATTGGCGTCATCGGAGGTCGGAGGCGCGCCGCCGGGCGCGTCCGCAGGGCGCGAGGGACGGCCGATCGAGGGCGGACGGCCGATCATGGGGCGCATGCCGCATTGCTCGTAGGCGCTTTTGAAGAGGTCGGTGCTCGGCTCTTCGTTCGGTCCGAGGGGCAAGTCGCAGCCACGCGCGAGGTTGCCGAGGCTCTTGCGCACCGCGTCGGCCGCGAGGCGTGAAGGGCCGCTCTCGCGGAGAGGTCGTTCGCCTTTGGCCTGCGCGTCGGTGCCGGCGAGCAGCGGCGCCGGGCCAGACGAGTTCGAGCCGGCGCGGCCGACGAGGAAAGCGCCGACGGAGGCGACGACGATGACGACGGCGGCGATGGCGAAGAGCAAGGTGAAGCGGCGGCCATCGACGGGGCGCGCAGGCTCGCGCGGGGAGGCCGTGCCCGGCCAGACGGGCGCGTACGGATCCCGGAGGAGCGGGGCCTCGGTGCCACGGGGAGGCTCGACGATGGTGGGAGCGGGCGCGGGAGGAGGCGCGGGCGCGGGCGCGGAAGCAGTCTCGGGCGCGGGAGCGGGTGCGGCTGCGGGCTCGGCTGCGGGCTCGGCTGCGGGCACGGGAGCGGCCTCGGGCGTGAGCGGCGCGAGCGGAGGCGGCGGCGGGAAGGCGGGCGCTGCGCCGGCGCGCTGGATCGGCGCGGGCCACTCCATGAGCGGTCGCGCTTGCTTCAGCGCTTCCACGAGTCGATCGAGCGTGCCTTGCCGCTCGAAGTGCCGGACGACCTCACGCGCGACGTCCTGGATGCCGCGACCCTCGCCGGGCAGGCCGGTCGCGCCGAGGCCCTCGGCGAGCTCGCGTAGATCCTTGGCGCTGAAACAAAGCGTGATGCTTCGGCGCACCTCGGCCGAATCGTAGCTCGGCCGTTCCCCTTGGTCGCTCACGCCGGGAGCTTACCCCGGCCCGCGGCCCGTGGGCACCGGAAGCGCTCCCTCGCCCGTTCGAAACGAAACGATCGGGGTTCGGGGCGCAGCTCGGCTCGTCCGAGCGTAGCCCCGAGCGTTGAAAGGACTCGGCACGCGCCGTGAAGGCGTCGGGGGAGGACATGAAGCAAGCCGCGCCCGCGCCCGCCCGCATCGAGCAGAAAGCGTACTACGCGGAGCCCACCCGGGCCGTTCTCGCAGCCCTCGGGAGCTCCGAGAGCGGGCTCCTCTCCACGGAGGCCACGCGAAGGCTCGCGGAGCACGGACCCAACGTGCTGCCGAGGGCCGCCCGGGAAGGCCCGCTCGCGCTTCTGTTCCGGCAGATCAAGAGCCCGCTCATCTACGTGCTCATCGCGTCCGCGGTGCTCGCCTTCGCGCTCGGGAAGTACACGGACGGCGCGGTGGTGCTCGGCGTGGTCGTGCTGAACACGCTGATCGGGTTCATCCAGGAGTACCGCGCAGGGCGGGAGATCGAGGCGCTCTCGGCCCTCGTGCCCGAGCTCGCGACGGTGCTGCGCGACGGCGGAAGGATCACCGTGCCCGCGGAAGAGCTCGTGCCCGGCGACGTCGTGTTGCTCGCGGCCGGTGACAAGGCAGCGGCCGACATGCGGCTCCTCTACGTGAAGAACCTCGCGGCCGACGAGGCGCCGCTGACGGGCGAGTCGGTGCCGGTGCGCAAGCACGTCGAGCCGATGCCGAAGGACTCCGCCGTGGCCGATCGGAAGAGCATGGTCCACGGCGGCACGTTGATCACGACGGGCACGGGGCAAGCCGTGGTGGTGGCGACGGGCGCGCAGACGGAGATCGGGAAGATCTCGTCGATGCTGCGCGAAGCCACGGAGCTCGAGACGCCCCTCACGCGCTCGCTCGCGCGCGTGGCGCAGGTGCTCACGGTGGCGATCGCGATCGTGGCGGCGCTCCTGGTGGGCGTCGCGCTCTTGCGCGGCTACCCCTTCCTCGAAGCGATCCTCGCGGGGATCACGCTGGCGGTGGCGGCGATCCCGGAAGGCCTGCCGGCGATCATCACGATCTCGCTGGCCATCGGCGTGCGACGGATGGCGGCGCGGCGCGCGGTGGTGCGGAAGCTGCCGGCCGTCGAGACGCTGGGGCAAGCCGGCGTCGTGTGCACGGACAAGACGGGCACGCTGACGCGGAGCGAGATGACGGTGTCCGCGATCTGGACGCCGTCGGATGGCTACGAGCTCTCGGGCGTGGGGTACGAGCCGAAAGGCGAGCTCAGGCGCGACGGGAAGCCTTTGGGCCCGACGCCGGACGACGTGCGCGCGCTGCTCCGGGCCGCGGCGCTGTGCAACGACGCGCGCCTCGTGCAGCGGGAAGGCGGAGGCTTCGGCATCACGGGCGATCCGACGGAAGGGGCACTCGTCGTGGCCGCGCAGAAGCTCGGGATGACGGGCGACGCGCTGCACGAGGAGGCGCCGCGGCGCGACGCGATCCCGTTCGAGTCGGAGCACAAGTACATGGCGACGCTGCACGCGGCCGCGTCGGGCGAGCAGGAGATCTTGATGAAGGGCGCGCCGGAGGTGGTCCTCTGCCGCGCGAGTCGGCTCGCCGGGGGAGCGGCGCTCGATCGAGAGGTCGTGCTCGGGCACGTGGAGGTGATGGCGTCGCGCGGGATGCGCGTGCTCGCGGTGGCGTCACGCAAGCCGGAGCAGCCGCTCGCGGGGCTCGGCGAGGCGGAGGTGGTGAGCGGGTTCGAGCTGCTCGGGCTCGTGGGGATGATCGATCCGCCGAGGCCGGAGGCGATCGAGGCGGTGAAGGCGTGTCACCGCGCGGGGATCACGGTCAAGATGATCACGGGTGATCATCCCGTGACGGCGAAGGCGATCGCCATCGAGCTCGGGCTGATCGGATCTTCGGACGAGGTCGTGACGGGCCGCGAGCTCTCGGCGATGTCGCACGCGGAGCTCGCGAATGCGGCGCGGACGCGGAACGTGTTCGCGCGCGTGGCGCCGGAGCACAAGCTCAGGCTCGTGGAGGCGCTGCAAGCCGCGCGGCAGGTCGTGGCGATGACGGGCGACGGCGTGAACGACGCGCCGGCGCTGAAGCAGGCGAACATCGGCATCGCGATGGGGATCACGGGGACGGCCGTGGCCAAGCAAGCGGCCGACATCGTGCTCACGGACGACAACTTCGCGAGCATCCGCGCGGCAGTGGAGGAGGGGCGGCGGGTCTACGACAACCTCATCAAGGCGCTCGCGTTCGTGCTTCCGACGAACATCGGCGAGGCGCTCGTGCTGCTCATCGCGGTGCTGTTCTTCCCGCTCGAAGGCGGGCGACCGCTCCTGCCGATGGCGCCCGTGCAGATCCTCTGGATCAACCTCGTCGCCACGGTGACCTTGTCGCTCCCGCTCGCGTTCGAGGCCAAGGAGCCGAACCTGATGGAGCGGCCGCCGCGCCGCACCGACGAGCCCATCCTCGGGCGGTTCGTGCTCGCGCGGACGGTGGTCGTGGCGCTCCTCATGACGGCCGGCGCGGTGGGGCTCTTCTTGATGGAGTACCGCGACAAGCTCGACGCCGGGCTGCCGCCGGACTTCGCGCTGCGCGAGGCGCAGACGATGGCCGTGACCACGATGGTCCTGTTCCAGGTGTTCTACCTCCTGAACTGCCGCTCGCTCCACGGGTCGTCCCTGGAGATCGGGCTGTTCTCGAACCCGTTCGTGTACGTCGGGATCGGCGCGCTCCTCTTGCTCCAGCTCGGGTTCGTGTACGTGCCGTTCATGCACACGCTCTTCGACTCCGCCCCGCTCGGCGCTTCGGAGTGGGCGAAATCCACGGCGGCCGCCCTCGTGGTCCTGCCGGTCATCGGCCTGGAGAAGTGGTGGCAACGGCGGAGATCCCTGCGTCGGACCGGCCGCACCCCGGGCGGGCCGAGCTTCCGGGTCTTCCGCCCGCGGCTCCGGCCGTCTTAGTCCCGAGGGGGACGCCTCGCGTCCCCCTCTCGTCCGGGCAGAGCCCGGCCGATTCACCCCCCGAGGCGAGCTCGCTGCGCGATCTCGTGGAGCAGACAGCTCGCTGCTCCACCCCTCTTGAGGGCGGCGAACACGCGAAAATGCCCCCGGCGCCGCTTTCCTCGGAGCGGGCAAGGCTATACCCTCGCCGCGTCGGAGAAAAACCTCCCTCGCCAGACCTCCGCGGAGCTCGATGGAGACCGAGAGACCAAACGTCAGTGCGCCACGCGCGCCCGCGTGTCCGCTCGTGGGCCGGGACGATGAGCTTTCCCTGCTCGCCGAGAGCCTCGCCGCCGTCGAAGAGCGGCGCGACACGCGCATCGTGACGATCGTCGGACCCGCAGGCATCGGCAAGACGCGGCTCGTCGCGGAGTTCGTCGCGTCGCGCAAGGACGAGGTCCGCGCGTTCGAAGGCAGCGCGCGCGACGGTTCGGTGTCGTTCTCGCTCTTCGGGCGGCTCATCCGCTCGCGCTTCGGCCTCGTGCGCGGCATGGATCCGGACGAGGCGCGTGGGGCGATCCGGCGGCAGCTCGAAGGCGTGCTCGAGCCGCGGCGCGTGAGCGACGCCGTCACGTTCCTCGGGCAGCTCCTCGGCCTGACCGAAGAGGAGAGCCCGCTGACGCGCGCCGTGAGCGACGACCCGCATGAAGCCGAGCTCGTGCGCCGCGCCGTGGTGAAGGCGTTCCTCGAAGCAGACGCGCAGAAGGGTCCGCTCATCCTGGTGCTCGAAGACCTGCACGAGGCGCACGAGGACGCGCTCTCGCTCCTTCGCTACCTGCTCGAATACCTGACGGGCCCGATCCTCGTGATCTGCACGGGCCGCGACGATCTCGTCTACCGGCAGGAGGACTGGGCGCGCGTGGGCGAGCGAAGGCACACGCTGCTCTCGCTCGGTCCGCTCGGCGACGCGGACAGCGCGCGCGTGTCGAGCGCGATGCTCGCCGTCTACACGAACGGCGGTGAAGTGCCCGCGCCGCTCGTCGAGACGGCGTGTGCGTTCGCGCGAGGAAACCCCGGGCTCCTCGCGCAGATGATGGAGATCTACGCGGCCGAGGGCGTGATCGCCGAGGCTGCGACGGAAGAGGGCGAGGCGCGGCTCGTGCTCCACCCGGAGCGGCTCGCGGCGGCGCGGCTTCCGGCGACCGTCGAGGACGCGGTGGAGGCGCGCGTGGCCTCGCTCGACGAGGAAGAGCGCGTGGTGCTCGAGCAGGCGGCGGCGATGGGCGCCGTGTTCTGGAGCGGCGCGTTCGTCGCGCTCGCGCGCACGGGGCTCGAAGCGCCGGACCTCTGGGTCGAGGAGGAGACGGGCGACGTCGCGCGGATCGGGCGTATGCTCGACGGCCTCTGCAAGAACGGGTGGATCGCGCGCCGGGCCGGGACCATTTTTCCGGGCTCGGTGGAGTACGCCTGGGCGCGGAGCGAGGAGCGCGAGGCGATCGCGTCGGAGACGAGCGCCGACGCGAAGGGCCTCTACAACCGCGTCATCGCCGACTGGATGGAGCACCAGCCCGGCGTGCGCACGAGCGAGGAGCGGATCGCGTCGCTCGCGCGGCACCGTGAGCAAGCGGGCGAGTCGATCCAGGCGGGCCTCGCGTACCTGGAGGCCGCGGCCGTGGCGCGGCGCAGGTACGCGAACGGCAAGTCGTGCGAGTACTACCAGCGGGGCCTCGAGCTGCTCGGCGACTCGCACGACGGCGCGCGGATCGACGCGCTGCACGCGTACGGCGACGTGCTCCAGTCGATGGGCTACATCGACGACGCGATGGCTGCGTTCCGCGGGATGCTGACGCTCGCGTACCGGCTCGACATGAAGAAGAAGGGCGGCGCCGCGCACAACCGCATCGGCCGGCTCTTCCGCGACATGGGCTCGCTCGACGAGGGCGAGCGGCACCTGACGACGGCGATGTCGCTCTTCGAAGCCTCGGGCGACGAGCGCGGCGTGGCCTCGACGATCGACGACCTCGGCAAGATCGCCTGGCTCAAAGGCGAGTACGAGTCGGCGCTCACGAGCTTCCGTGACGGCCTCGCGCGAAGGCAGAAGCTCGGTGACAGGCGATCGATCGCGCTCTCCTTGAACAACCTCGGCCTCGCGCTGCAGGACTCGGGTCAGTTCAAGGAGGCGCTCGAGGCGTTCGAGCAGTCGCTCGCGATCCGGCGCGAGGTCGGCGACCTCGTCGGCGTGGTGACGACGCTGAACAACCTCGGCACGATCGCCGAGGAGCGCCGGAACTTCCAGAAGGCGCTCGTGATGTTCGAGGAGGCGCTCGAGGTGGCGCAGCAGATCGGCGATCGGAACAAGATCGCGCTCGTGCTGACGAACATCGGGACGACCTACTACCGCAGCGGCGAGCCCGAGAAGGCGATCGGCGTGCTCGTGCGCGCCGAGGGCCTGTGCGACGAGCTCGGCGATCGGCTCAAGCTCGCAGAGACCTTGCGCGCGCTCGGCAAGGCGTACCTGATGCAAGGCGACCTCGGCAAGGCGCGCGACTGCATCGGCCGCGCCGTCGATCTCTTCGCCTCGGTGCGCAGCAAGGTCCACCTCGCGGCCGCGCTCCGGACGCTCGGCGAGATCACGGCCGCCGGCGGCTGGGGCCACGCGCATACGACGAGCGCGCGCGAGTACTTCGACCGCGCCGTCGCGATCTTCGAGCAGAGCGGCAACGAGGTGGAGCTCGCGCGCACGTTCAAGACCTACGCGCGTTTCCTGCGGAAGAACCCGGAGCTCGCCGGCAACGAGGACGTGCAGAAGGAGGCGAGCACGATGGACGCGCGCGCCGAGGCGATCTTCGGGCGCCTGCAGATGACGAGCGGGAGCAAGTCGGAGCTGCCGCCCTCGCCGGAGGCCGAGATCGAGGTGGGGTGACGGCAGCCACGCCTCCGTGGTACCCGGCATCCATGTCGACCCTCGCCGCCCCGCTTCCTCCCCGCAACGTCAGCGACTCGATCACGACGATGACCGAGTACGTGCTCCCGACGCACGCGAACGCGCTCGGGAACGTCTTCGGCGGGCAGATCCTCGCGTGGATCGATCTCTGCGCGGCCATCTGCGCGCAGCGCCACGCCGGCCGCCTCGCGGTGACCGCGGAGTTCGACGACGTCTCGTTCGAGGCGCCCATCAAGGTCGGGCAGGTCGTGCTGCTCCGCGCCCGCGTGACGGCGGCGTTCCGCACGTCCGTCGAGATCCTCGTCGAGGTCGAGGGCGAGGACGCGCCCTCGGGCAAGCGCTGGCGGTGCGCGCACGCGTTCGTGACCTTCGTGGCGATGCAGGAGGTCGACGGCGCGCTCAAGCCCGCGCCCGTCCCGGCGCTCGTCTGCGAGACCGAGGAGGACCGGGCGCTCGCGTCGGAGGCGAACGAACGGAGGAATCAACGTCTGGCGCGGCGCAAGTGCGCACGCTGAGGCTCAGATCGACGACTTGGGGTGAGTAACGGGGCTCGAACCCGCGACAGCTGGTACCACAAACCAGCGCTCTACCAACTGAGCTATACCCACCGTGGTACGACCCCTGAGGGGCAACACCGGGCGCGCACTATACACGGTTCGGCCTGGCGTGCAACGATTTCGTTTCAGATCCCTCGCCAGCGCTCGGCGGCCGTCGTCCGGGCCTGCGTGACCTCACCCGTGTGCCGGAAGGAGGCGGGCGGCGCGTTGCTCGACCTCGGCTCGGCCGAGACGGCGGACGCCGCGCCGAGCAGCGTCTCCGCGAGCGAGCTCGAGAGCGCCGAGAGGTCGTAGCCGCCTTCCAGGAAAAACGCGAGCCGGCCCTCGGCGCTCCGCTGCGCCGCGCGCGCGATCTGCGTCGCCATCGTCGCGTAGCCCTGATCCGACACGCACATGTCCGCGAGCGGATCGCGCTGGTGCGCGTCGAAGCCCGCCGACACGAGGATGAGCTCCGGCTCGAACGCCTCGAGCACCGGATCGACGATCTGCCGGAACGCTTCGGCGTACACCCGATCCCCGGCGCCCTGCGAGAGCGGCACGTTCACCGTGTAGCCCTCCGCGTCGCCGGCGCCCTTCTCGTGCAACCCGCCCGTGCCCGGGTAGTACGGGTACTGGTGCAGCGAGATGTAGAGCACGCGCGGATCGGTCCAGAAGATGTCCTGCGTGCCGTTGCCGTGATGCACGTCCCAGTCGAGGATCGCCACGCGCTCGAGCCCCTTCGCGAGCGCGCTCGCGGCCGCGACCGCGACGTTGTTCAGGAGGCAGAAGCCCATGCCGCGGCTACGCGTCGCGTGATGGCCGGGCGGACGGAGCAGCGCGAGGCCGGGCGCGCGCGCCTCGCCGGGCTTCTGGCTCGACGGATCGAGCAGCGCGTCGACGAGCGTGATGCCGGCGCCCGCCGCGCGCCGCGCTGCGGCGACGGACGAGGGAGCGAGGTACGTGTCCGGATCGAGCGAGGCGTGATGGCCGGCGAGCTTCGCGAGGTTCGCGAGGTAGGCCTCGTCGTGCACGCGCGCGAGCTCCTCTTCGGTCGCGTCACGTGTCTCGATGGACGTGACGCCGAGGCCTTCACGAGCACAACGATCGAGCGCGGCGCGCGCCGCGTGCAGCCGCTCGGGGCGCTCGGGGTGGTAGCCGCGCGAGCGGTGGTCGTCGAAGAGCGCGTCACCGACGACGAGGATCTGCGAGGCGGGGTTCGTTGCGATCATGGGACTCCGGCAGGGACGGTTGAGGACACGCCCGGGCGGATGGTAACTTCCTTTTAGGCGCTTGGGGGCTACGCTCGGACAAGCCGAGCTACGCCCCCAAACCCCCACTCGACGCTCGGGGGCTACGCTCGGACAAGCCGAGCTACGCCCCGAACCCCCCCGTCGCCCGCAAAGGAGGGCGGCCGTTCATGCGTGCAAAAATCATTACCGTTTTCACGGTGGTCGTGCTGGTGGTGGGGGTGCTCGCGTTTGCCTTGACCCGGGCCTCCTTGAACCCCGGGTCGCCCCGGGCCGACGCGGCTCGAGCGCTGGTCGCCGCCGAGGCGGTTCTTCGGGTCCAGGCCGGGGAGGTCGAGCGATGGCTCGCGTCCCAGGCCGCGGATCCGAAGGTGCGTGAGCCGTTCAGCGCAGGCACGGGCCAGGCCAGGAGTGATGGCGCCACCAGTGTGGCGAACGGTATCAAGACCGCCACCAGCAAAGCGCCCGCGATCGCTGGGCTCGAGCCCTCGCTCGTGGCGATCGTGGACGCGAAGGGCACGGCGCTCGGCCGGGACGGCTCGCCATTCCTGCGCGGCGACGATCTGGGCGGGATTTACCCAGCGCTCCGGGCCGGGCTCGCCGAGGGGCGGGCGGGCTCGGATGTGTGGGTGACGCCGGCGCGGAACGAGCAATTG
Source organism: Polyangium sp. 15x6 (assembly GCF_029960785.1). GTDB lineage: Bacteria > Myxococcota_A > Polyangia > Polyangiales > Polyangiaceae > Polyangium. The sequence goes on along the minus strand of NZ_JASBQE010000068.1, from coordinate 16,457 downwards.
CTCGTGTCCTGGGCGCCCATCCGGGGCGAGGACGGGCAGGTGCTCGGCGGGCTCGTGCTCGGGACGGCGCTCGGCGACGCTCGCTTGACGGACGTGGCGAATCAAACGAGCGGGGCGACGCTCTGGTTCGAGGTCAAGGACAAGGACGGCTATCGAATCGTCGCGCAATCGAAGGGCGGCGCGCCGGACCTCGCCTCGGCGATCGACACGAAGCAGCTCGAAGCGGGCGCGGCGTCGGCGCTCTCGACGGGTCAGGCGGTCGACGTCGCGGCCTTGCCGCCCGATTTCGGCGTGAAGGTGGGTCCGCTCGGCGGGTATGGCGACGGCAAGCGGGCGCTGCTCGTGGCGGTTTCGCGGGCGAATGCGCCGGCGGCGACGACGCTGCTCTTTCCGTTTCTCGGGGCCATCGCGCTCGGGATCGTGCTCGTGGCCATTGCGGGGCACGTGCTCGGGCAATCGATCACGCGGCCGGTCGAGGAGATCGAGGAGGGGCTGCTCGCGATCATGAATGGTCGGACGGACCTGCGCTTCCAGATCGAGCACGCGGAGCTCGGTGGGCTCGTGTCGCGGCTGAATAGCCTGTTGAGCCAGCTGCTCGGCGTGTCGGAAGACGAGACCGGCGCGCCGCCGGCGGCGATGGCGCTCGCGGTGGACGAGTCGCTCGCGACACAGCAGGCGTCGGGCGGCGATTCGACGGCGCTCGGCGCGGAGGACGAGGCGGCGTATCACGCGCGCATTTTCGCCGATTACATCCGCGCGAAGAAGAGCGTGGGGGATGCGGTCGATCACATCACGCGGGATGCGTTCCTCGCGCGGATCGTGGCGAGCGAGAAGCAGATGGCGCAGAAGCACGGGAAACCCGTGCGGTACAAGGTCGAGGTGCGGGGCAAGGAGGTAATCTTGCTCGCGGTGCCGCTGTCCTGAGAGGTCGGTCGACGGTCTGGAGCCGGTCGCGGACCTGCTCGAGAGGGTCGGTGGATGGTCTCGACCCGGTCGAGTGACCTCCTCGACCCGGTCGCGGACCGCCTCGACCCGGTCGCGGACCGCCTCGACCCGGTCGCGGACCGCCTCGACCCGGTCGCGGACCGCCTCGACCCGGTCGCGGACCGCCTCGACCCGGTCGAGTGACCTCCTCGACCGGGTCGATGGAGCTCCCCGCGGCGCCCGATCACCCGCTCTCGGCCTGCCTCATCTGCGCGGCCCCGGCGGGTATGAACGCTGGATCGAGCCGCGCCGCCTCCCGGAAGCAACCGAGCGCCCGCTCCACCTCTCCCAGCGCGTAGTGGCAGAGCCCCACGTTCCACCGCACTCTAGCTTCGTCCCCGTGGTTTCGCGCCGACGCTTCGAACAGCGCGATCGCCTCGCGGTGAGCGCCGTAACCGTGGAGGAGCAGCCCGAGCTCGAATGCGAGGTCCTGCTCCTCGCCGATGAAGCAATAGCTGTCCCAGGCTCGCATCACGGCAAACACCACCTCCCGTGCGTCGGCCCCGGAGGCGGTGGGCTGGTGTCGCCAAAGCACGGGCAAGCCGTCGAGAAGAGTCCGCGGGTCCCAGCGGCTTGCCCGGAGGAGGGAAAGCACGTGCGTGAGATCCATGCTCTCGACGTTCGCTCGAAGCTGCCGGCATAACGCATACGCGTCGTCGGGCCCCGCGCGCTCGATGGCCTCCTCGTATGCGAACGCCGTCTCGGCATATGCGGAGGGGTGCTCGCCGAGGAGGAACGCCGTCATGCAGACGTGGGCGTGCCGGTGCGCGTGCCGGAGCGTCCGGCCGCCTCGTCCGGCCACATATTCGGCGAGAGCATGGTAGTTGACCTCCAGCGAGAAACTGCCGTGCACGGCCAGGCCGAGGTGCTCGTCCTGGGCGAGCGCCTCCTCGTGGCTGTCGCCCCTGTCCCCGGAGAGCAGGAGCATGCGTCCCCCCGAGAGGTCGGCGAGGCGGCCAACGCACCGGATCGCCGCGCAGGGGAACAGGAGGGTCGCGCCGTCGAGGCGCGCCGCATAGCCGCGCAGAATCGCGTCGAGCGCAGGCTCCCCATAATAATCGAGCGGCGCGGGGCGTTCGGTGAAGGAGACCTCGAGCGTGCGGAGGAGGTCGGGCCTCGTGGGGTCGGGAGCGGGCTCCGGCGCGGTGAGGGAGACGAGGCGTTCCTGCATCTGCCCGCCCGCGAAGGAAAACGCGTCCTGGCGAATGCCGTCGAAAATGTAATTGGCGATGATGCCGACAGGGTTTCGAAGGGCTCCGGGCGAGAGCGTGACGCCCGCGTGGAGGAGGCGGAGCTCGTGGTCTTGCTCGGCGTCGAAGAGCGCGAAGTCGAGGATGCCCTGGTCGACGAAGGGGCGGAGGGAGGGCTGCGTTTGCCAGAAGCGGACGTTGCTCTCGGTGAAGTCCGTCATCACGTACCGGATCTTCTTCCCGGCGAGAGGCGAGCGACGGAGCATGTCCGTGAGGGCCCGGAGAAAGAAGTGGGCGAACCGGCCGCTGCCCGCGCCGAGCTCCACGATGGTCAAGGGCTCGGCGGGGTGGAGCGTGGGCGCGCAGTCGCGCAGGAAGCCGAAGAAGACCGCGGCGTAGGCGTGCGCAATGGCGGGGTTGTTGGTGACGTAATGGGGGACGGTGGAGGTGCTCCACGCGGAGACCCCGGCCTCTTCGAAGTATCGCCGCTGGAGCGTCCAGAGGAGGGAGCGCGAGAGGCGCTGCTCGGTCTCGATGGCGACCCTGGGCGGCGAGGCGGGCGAAGGCTCGGGCGGCATGAGGGGACGATCCGATTCACGAGGGGAGAGCGATCTTGAATTCGGCGAGGAGGTCGTCGGTGATGCTTTCGTGATGTTTGGTGTTTCGGGAGCCCTTTACGTGCCACTTCGATTCACCGCTGAGGGCGCCTTTGGGGATCTCGACGTTGGGATGATAATGAACGACGAAGGATACGCCGCTCCGGGACACGACCCACTCCCAGGTCTCCGCCTCCGTACCCTTGCCGCCCGGGAGGACCTTTACCTTGCTGGCACTGGCACCGCCCACGTTCGCCATCGTCTGCGCGATGGTCCAAGGAAATAGGTTCGCGAGGCCCGCCATCCCCTGCAGGTGGGCGAGCGTCGTCCCCACATCCGGGCGAGTGAAGGTGGGCACGACCGGTGCCCCGAACCCGGCCTTTTCCTTCGCCTCCTGCTCCTCTTTTTTCGTGGGCTTCTTGGGCTTCTCCTTTTTCTCGGGACGCTTCGCCTCAGTGACCATTTCTTCGGCCCCGTAGGGGCACTTTTTCCACGTGTGGTCGTCCCCCTGGCAGATCTCGCAGGTCGCGCTCGCTGCCCTTTGAATCATGCCGCCCCGCGCGTCCGCTCCGCGCACCATCGCCGGATGCGGCGGCCTCTGCGCCACGCCGCCGAACGCCACTTTTGGCTGCGCTACGGTCGCTGGGTGTGGCGGCCGCGGCGATGGCTCGCCGACGGTCCGCTTCGGCTGCACCACGGTCGCTGGATGCGGCCGCCTCGCGGATTCACGGGAGTTTTTCGGGAGAATCGGCGGCATGAACCCTCACGTCGACGATGCTGCCGCGAGAATCGCCGCCGGGCCAAGTCCCTGCAAGAGAGGCCTGGTAACGTAAGCCGAGCACGGCGAGGCGGCTGAGCGCGACATGAGAGGGGTTCTTCCCGTCGAGGGCGAGCAGGAAGGCCAGCGGTACAAGCAGCGAGCGGTCGTAGCCCGATCGAATGAGAAGGAGGCTCGGAGACTCGAGCGGGAGCGGGAGCGGCTACTCCGCCGTGTGAGCTCCGCGTACGCAAGCCTCATCCGCGCATACGCCGTCTTCTCCGGGGGGCGTTCACGAGAGGAGCCCCGCTTCTCGACACTTCTCCTCCAGGACGCCGGGGTTGAAGGAGCGAGCCGCTTGTTCTCGGCAGAGCCCCCCACACTCACTTCGAGCGCGCGCGAGAGCGTGTCCTCGCTGGGCACGCCCGCCTCCTCCGAGGCGTAGCACGCTTCCCGCGCGGTCGAGCGAGCCCCATCCCGAGGTTGAACATCAATCGCTCGGGCGGGCGAACCACGACCCGTAGCGGCACGATATGAGGTTGCAGACGGTCGAGGTGGGTTCGGTGGTGGCTTCGCGCAGAGGGGGCCCGTCGTCGCAGTGGGGCGCCCGCGCGTCCGGAATCCGTAGCGGGAGCAGGAGCGGCAAGCGGATTTCGCTAGATTTTCCTGTTTCCCTCGCAAACGGAACATGGCAGTCTGGGCAAACGATCCACGGTTCCGTGGATCGAGGGCTCGGGGAGGGCAGCGCGTGTGAATGAGGGTGGGGACGTCCGAACGGAACTCGCAAAGCTCTCCCAGGACCTCGAGCGGGCGCGTCGCGAGCTCGCTGCGCGCGAGGACGAGCTCCAGTGCCTTTATCGGGTCGCGAGCACCGCGATGGATGCCGAGAAGGGCCTGGAGGACAAACTGAACGGCATCCTCGAGATTGTATCGACGAGATCGCAGGGCATGGAGGTCGTCGGCGCCAGGATCGTCCTGGAAGGACGCTCTTTCGAGACCCCGCGCTTTTCCGAGACACCTTGGCGGCAGTTCTGCGAGGTCATCGCCGACGGCACGCACGTCGGCGTCGTGGAGATATTTTATGCGCGCGATCTCCAGTCGCAGGGCGACGAAACGTCGGAGGCATGGCAGCCGCGCTTCATCAACGCCGTCGCAAAGGTCGTGGGCGAACGATTACGCGAAACGAGAGTGGAGCGTCGCATCGGTGAGCGCGTCAAGGAGCTCCATTGTCTTTATAATGTCTCCGAGCTGACCCATGACGATTCCTCCTCCAGGGAGGACGTTTTCCAAGGTATCGTCGAGAGCATCCCGCCGGCTTTTCAATACCCGGAGGTCACTCGCGCCCGCATCGTCTGCGAGGGCGAGACGTTCGTCTCGGAATCGTTTCGAGAAGGGCCATTTCGTCAGTCGCAACGAATCGCCATCGATGGCAGAACCATCGGCACAGTGGAAGTCTTTTATCTCGAAGAGAGGCCCCCCGGCGATGAAGGGCCGTTTTTGAAGGAGGAGCGTCACCTCCTCAAGGTGCTGGCTGAACGCCTCGGCGATTTCGTGCGTCGCCGTCACGCGGAAGATCTGGAGATACGCAAATCGCTCGAGCTCCAAGCCTACAACCAGGAGCTCCAGCAGCAGCTCCAGGTGGTCAGAGAGCAAAACGAGGTCATCGTCCGCCAACGCGACATCATCCAAGAGTTGTCCACGCCCGTCCTCGAAGTCTGGGACGATATCCTCACGTTGCCCATCATCGGGCTCATCGACACCAAGCGCGCAGCCGAGATCATGCAGCGATTGCTCTCGGCGATCGTCGAGAAACACGCCAAATTCGTCATCGTCGACGTCACGGGCGTGCCCATCGTCGACACGCAGGTCGCCGATCATCTCATCCAGGTTGTACAGGCAGCGAGCCTTTTAGGGGCCTCCTGCATGCTCACGGGCATTCGACCCGCCGTGGCCCGAGCGCTCGTCGAGCTCGGGGTCGATTTGTCTGCAATGAACACACGCCGCAGCTTCCGCGCGGGATTGCGTGAGTGTGTGCAGTCGGCGAAGCGGCCTGCGAAGTGCTGATGATGCTCATCGGAAGCGGGGGCGGGAGCGCCGCTAGCAGCTTGTCTGCTGCGCGCCCCGAATCGTCGGTCGACATCGCCCGAAATCCTTCAGGATTCCTCGCTCCGTCGCCCTCGCTTCGGGGCGCTCGCGACGATCATTCCACAGGCTGCTAGGCGCCCCAGCCCGGCACGCGCGCGCGGCGGAGCACCAGCGGCAGGCAAAACGCGGCGCCCGCCCACGCTTCGAGGTACGCCGCGAGGCTCCGGGCGATCAGCCGAGGATCCTCGTTCCGCCCGATCCACACCACCTCGGGATCCGGCGAAGCGTCGACCACGCGCAGCGCGATGCTCCCGGAGTCGGGGAGCCCGCCGATGACGAAGAGGTGCGCGTGGGGGTCGACCTCCCACCAGTGCTCGCCCCACACGTTCACCGGCCAGAGCGCGGGCTCGGACAGCTCCCTCGGCGGGACGACGCTCACGGTGGAGTGGCCGTCCGTCGAGAACACCGCCACGCCGTTGAGCTTCGACCACAGCGCGTGGAGCAGCGCGGGGAACGGAGCGCCGGTCTTTCGCGTGTAGTCGTCGGCGAGCGTGTCGAGCCCCTCGGCGTCGGGCGCGCCGATCTCCACGCACACCACGTCCTCGAGCTCCACCACCCTGTCGGCCTCGCGCCAGGCGGCGGTCAGCGCGTCGAGCTCTTCGAGCTGCGCCGCGATGCGCGCTACGAGCGCGAGCTCCTTGGACGTGGGCTCGGGGCCCGGCGCGCGATCCCAGAGGCGCAGCCCGAAGCGGCCCACGATGGTGCGGAAGGCCTCGGTGCCCTCTGCGCCGCGCTCGGCGGCGAGCCGTTGATCCGCTGATCCCAGGCGGCGAGCGCGTCGCGCAGCAGCGGCTCCAGCCGATCACGCGCCGCGATCACCGCCGCGCTCGCGTGCATGCCGAACACGCTGCCCGGCCCGTTCGTGATCGCCGCCAGCGCCTCGGCCAGCGCCTGCACCCGCGCGCCCAGCCCTTGCTCGAGCTGCGCGCCGGGCCGATGCTCGGCGATGCGCTGCTCGACCCATGCCACCACATCGCTCATGGCGGCAGGCTAGTCGAAGGAGCCCTTCTTGGCACCCGGCTGGGCAGGCCCACGATCGCATCCTCGAAGCCATGACGCGCGGCGAGCACGACGTGCGCGTAGCTTCCTGGAGAAGTGAGCGTTCGCGCCTTCAGCTGCCGCGGTGGAGGCGTTCGATGATCGCCTCCGCCCGCGCGAGCGCATCGCCGTAGGCGTTCGGCGGAAGAGCGCCGTCGATGTTCCAACGCGGTCCGCGGCCGCGAGCGCGGTCGACCTTCTTCTTCACTCCACGACCGCCGACCGAGGCCGCGTCGCACATCGCATTCCAGTGCTGAAGGCTCTCGGCCATGAAGAAGAAGCCTTCTTCGTGCGAGTAATAGAGGACGACGGCGTCGTCGTCCGGAGCCTCGAGGAAGACGAGCACGCCGACGTAGTCGCCATCCGATCCGGCGATGGGGAAGAACGGCGTGTCGAATCCGGAGCCGACGAGATCGTCCCAGTCGGGATCGGCGCTCAGCCAATCGAAGTTCGACATGTCGAGCGACGTGTTGCCCTTGGGCGTCAGCGCTTCCCCGTACTCGGCGAAGAAGTCCTCGGAACGTTCGCCCTGGGGGTTCTGCAGCGCGGCCGCGAGCGACGGAGAGACCGCGGCGACCGCATCGAGCGGTCGTGGCAGCACGCTCAATGCGTCGCGCTTCGCGGATTCGCGCGCCTCGTTGGCCGCGCGTTCTTGGCGCACGAACTCGGGCTCGGGGATGTCGAGCAGGTGCTCGAGTCGGTAGTAGAGCCGTGCCTGCTCTTTCGCATCGCCGATCTCGGCGAAGTGATCGAACCATTCGCGAAGCGCGCCGCGCGCCTCCTCGACGAGCGCGCTCGGATCGTCGAACGCGTCGGGCGTCGTCTTCATACCGAACAAGAGCGTCCGGTCCCCTTTGAAGAAGCTGCGTAACGCGAGCAGGTCATCGATGGCGGTGATGGTCCGCGACGGCGGGCGAGCCTCTTCGATCATCCGCATCGCCCAGCTCTGCATTTTCTCTTTTGAGATGGCCACGCGGAGAATGTTCCACCACAAGGGCAAGCGTGCACTCGCGATGGTTGAAATTCGTCGTGGAGGATCTCTGTGAGCGATGAACGACAGGTTCACTCGCCCGCAGGCGACGCCGAAGGCGCGATCGAGCCACCGCGCTCGCGGGCGATCTCTCCAGCACGGTGATCACGCCCGGCGGCAAGCCGGTCTTAGTCGCGCGGCGCCGTCACGAGCTTCGTGCCGCAGAACGGGCAGAACGCGATCGCGGGGCCATACGTCCGCTGATAACCCGCCATGCCGGACGAGCCCTGCTCGAGATCGGCGAGCCAGAAGCCCTTTGCATCTTCGCGCACGAATCTGCGGTTGCGTGCGTCGGCAAAGGCTTTGCACGAGCATCCCGTCACGTCCTTCGTCACCGTATCACCTCTTCGTTCGGCCAAATTACTACGACGGCGGTCCGAATGGCACGCGCTTGCGCCGCGAGGACGCGCTCGATGATGCCTCCGGCGCCGAGCCAATAATAGATGCTGACGATGATCCAGAGGACCGCTGTTGCTCCCGCGACCGCCCGAAACCACTTCGGAATACGCTGCGCCGACATCGGGGCGACCATAGACGGGGCCGTTCGGTTCGGCAAGCCGGGGCGCGCCGCTGGCCGTGAGGCCTATCCTCGGGTCTCTCGCGGAGAATGCGCCTCATCGTCGAGTTTTTCTTGCCCTGCGAGCACACGTATGCATCCGCGCCGGCAATCAGCGGGGACGAGACGTTCACCGAAGGCGGCGCATCAGGGCTGCCTCCCGTGGTCATTCGGGGGCATCGTCGCGGTGCGGCTCGCGGAATGCCTCGCCGACCCAGCGAACCTCGCGCAGGCGTTTGTCCGAGAACAAGAGACGGAAGGTCCGGTAGCCATCGCCCATGCGAACGTCGTACTCCCACACGGCCTCGTTCTCGACGTGACCATCGAAGAACGGAGCCCCGGCGGCCTGGAAGATCTCTTTGCTGGTCATCCCGGGGCGGACACGCACCAGCGCCGCGTGCCAGTCGTCGGGCCTGGGCTGCGCGAGCTCCTGGAAGGCGTTGGACGGCTCGAAATCTGCCCCGAGGCGCACCAGCGCGGTCTGGGCGCGGAGGCGATCACGAGAGCGTGTGGCGCTCCAGATGGAGTTCATGATGTGAGCGTCGGGGCTGGAAGCTCGCGACTCCAGCGAGAGAATGAGCGGGATGGCGTCGGTCAGGCCATCTTGCCCCGCAAAGAGCGCCATGGCCCCGGCCCGCGGCAGGTCGCCCTGTTCGAGCGCGGACTGCAGTGAATCAAGGATCCAGATGCGCTCGGCGCGAGAGAAATCGACGCTTTTCTCGGCTTCCCGATCGCGCGTCGCGGTCGCGGGGTCGAAGCACACGCGCAGCCGCCTCTCCAGGCGAAGCACGAAGCGAAGCCCCTGCGCCGTCTCGACAAAGAGCCCCGCGGGGACCGCGGTCCAGAAGGTGCCGGCGGTCGAGGTGCGCTCGCGAAAGCTCCCCGATTCGAGCAGATCGCGCCGGAGCAAGCTCAGCACGTTGCACGCCCCGGTGAGCGTCCCCTTCGGATCAACGAAGATCAGCTCGTCGTCCGCGTGGAGCACCGCACACGAGCCGTCGTCGTGGACGAACCCCGCCCAGGGGCAGGCCGACGGGCGCTCGTGCCGCCACCGGAGATGCTCGCTCGGGAGCGCCGCGCGGTAGCCGGCCACCTCGGCCTCGAAGAGCTGGTGCTCGTAGTGAGGCGAGCGAAAGATGTCGCGCCACCCTCGGCCCGGAGCAGGATGGACCGTGAGGCGCATCCTCCGTTCGTGCGAGAGGGCGTCGATGGGAGGGTACTGGTAGGCGCTGCGCGGCTTCGTCATGGTCCGGCCCCCAGGATAACCCAGGGCCGGCGGTACGCCTGGCGTCAGGTGCGGGGGTCAGGTCAGCGGATGAAGAAGAAGAGCGCTTAGGGAAAATAACCCGTCGGTTCCCGAGGAGCGCGAGCGGCGCGAGGAAGACGCCCGGCTTCCAGCCGTCCCGGCGGGCACGATCGTGCGCGACGAGCGCGAGCACGCCGAACAGCGTCGAGAGGACCGCGTGCCTGTTCGCAATCCAGCCGATGTCCGTCGAATGGGCGTCGTCGACCGCGAAGATCAGCGCGGCGATCCCTGCGGCGACCGTGGCGCCGAGCAGCCTTCGATAAAGGCGGGCCGCGAAGAAGGCCGTCGCTGCGAATACAAGAATGCTCTCGGCGTGCATGAACCAGTGCGCGTTCGGCCAGGCGCGGTAATCAAGCGCGTGCCACAGCGAATCGAGGGGGCGGAAGAGCTGGCGCAAGTGCCAAACGCGAGGACCCACTTCGGCTCGGTCATTTGCTCGTAGATCCGACGGAGCGCCGGCGCCTGACGCTGGCTGATGGTTCCGACAACCCAGAGGAGGTCCGCCTGACGCGGCGAGAAGCGCGGTATTTCCGCGCCGAAGCGTGAGTGATCGAAGCGCGGGCCGGAAAGCGCCATGAACTCCATGCCGCAGCACGCAGTCACGAACGGATAGCAGAAGAGCGAGTACTTGCGCGCCCACCCAAGCATCGCTTCGAGGCGCGTGGTGGCGAAGCCACCGTCGCCGTCGCGGAGGGTCACAGTGCGATTCGGCTCTACCATTTGAGAGATCCCTTCTTCACGAGCGCGCCGATGACGTGTCCAGCAAGCGCACGGGCCGATAATTCCCCGCACTGAAGGGTCGTTCCACGACGGCTGGCGCGCCGTTCGTTGGGCACATGCTCCACCTCGAGCAGGGTCGCTTCGAAGAGCGTACGACCTCGCGTTCGATACGACTAGGACATTGATCGCAACGGTTCCAGACCCTATGGGTCTGAATCATGGAGCTACTTCACCTGCGGTACTTTATCGCTGTCGCTGAAGCGGAGCACTTCGGAAGGGCTGCCGAGCAGCTTCACATTTCGCAGTCGCCGTTGAGCCGGCAGATCGCCCAGCTCGAGGAGGAGATCGGCGCCAAGCTTTTCGTAGCCTCAGGACGCGGGGTAAAGCTGTCCCCCGCCGGCCGTAGCTTCCTGGAAGGTGCGCGCGCCACGCTGGCACGCGCCACGCGGGCGGTCGAGGACGCCCTCGAGGCGGCGCAGGGCCGCATCGGAACGGTCGTGGTCGGATTCGAGGGCGGCATGGCCTACAGCGGCCTGCTGCCCAGGGGCGTGCAGATGTTCCGCGCACGTCATCCGCGCGTCGAGGTGCGCCTCGTGCCGCTACCCGGATCGCCGACCTGAAGAACGAGCGCTTCATATGGATCCCGCGCAAGCGGAGTCCGCGGCTCCATGATGACGTCATCGCCGCGTTTCGAGCGCGTGGCCAAACGCTCGAGATCGCCCACGAGGAGGCGGACAACGAAGCCCTCGTCACGCTCGTCGCGAGCGGCGAGGGTCTCAGCTTCTTTACGGAGAGCGCCGCACCCTTCATCCGAGTTGGAGCGGTCCTCAAGCGGGTTCGTGACCTGGACGTCGTCATCCTTGGTCGCTCCGTGTGGCGCGCCGCTGACGAAGCGGATCCGCTCGTACGCTCCTTTCTCGAGATCACGAATTCTGAGCACAGTGCCCGAGAGGTCTCGGATGAGCGTCAATAAATGCTCCCCGGCTACAGCAAGACACCATCCCCCGTGGATATCGCGCTGAGTGTCGAGTTCTTCATCGAGTTTTCTTGCACGGCGAGCACACCGATGCATCGGCGCCTTCAAACAGCAACCGCGAGACGTTCACCGAAGCCGCCCTTCATCGTTGTCCCAGCCGGCGCGCCTCCGGATCGAGGAATGCGTTTTTGGCGGGCACACTCGCACGCCCCCCGGGGGCACTCCTCCCGAGGGGCCGCGCGAACGAAACTCTATTATCGCAGCCAACAGCTTGCCGACCGCCGCGTGCGCGTCGCGCGCAGCCTCGGTCGAGGGATTTCCAAGGGGCATCTCTTGGAGCAATCGCGTCGCCACCGTGCCCGGGCGAGCAAGCCCATCATCACCACCCCGAAGATCGCGCTCCCGCCCTCGCCGCTTCCGGTGGGCGACGCACTGCAACCACCGGAGTCATTCGATGGCGGCGCACAACCAACGGGGATCTTGCCGGCGGGCGACCAACCATAGGGCCATTCCGAGGGCACGAACGAGACGTCGAGATCCTCCGCCAGCGTCTCCCCGGAAGCAAAGACGAGGCCCTGCTTCAGTCGGACGTGAACCGCCTGCGTCGTGTCGGGCTGCGAGGCGAGGGGCTTGTAGGTGATCGATACCCCGGTGCCGTCGTGCTCCGCGGTGCCGACGCCCGCGAGATCGAACCCATCGATCGCGACGGAGAAGAAGGACGAGTGATCGCTCAGATCGCCCGGGTTCATCACGGGCTCGGAGAGGTACACCTTCAGGGCGACCAGCTCCTCTTCTTCGCTCACGATCTCGACCTCGGCCACGCTCGGGTTTGCAGCCGTCGAGAAGGTGATCCGGTTCGGCGGGCGAACACAATGGACCGTCTCGTTGAATGCAGAGACCGTGAACGTGCGGTCCGCGGCGAGGGGCGCCTGCGGGGTGAGCGTGAAATCGGACCCGGATTGCGTGGGTGTCACGACGAAATCGACAGGGAGCGCGGCGCCGGTGTCATCGGTGAAGCTGGGCTTCTGCGGCTGGGCGCACGTCGAGAACCCGGTGATCACGACGTCCGCGGGCGTCGACGTCTGCCCATTCCGAGGGTTCGTGAGGAACGTTTGGCACGTGAGCGGCGCGTCCGACGCAGGGGCGCTCGTGCTGGTCACGAGGACGGCGGCGCTGGTCATGAGCGAGAGCAGCGTGACGGTCACGGGGGGTTGCCAGGGGACTCCGGGGCGCATGGTCACCTCGATGAAGCCAGGGTTGAAGCAAAGATCCACGCAGAAGCGTGAGCCTGGCAGTCTGCGCCGCCGCTGGCTGAAGGTGTATGGGAAGCACGAATTTCGCGATCCAGGATGCTCGTGCGAATGGGGAGCGTTCGTCGCGCTGCTCCAGAAGGGGAGGCGGGAGCGGGAGCGCGGGTCAGAAATCTGCGCGTTTTCTGGCCCCCCCTCCCGCAGGCCGCGTATCTCCCGGATGAGCCGGGGATGCGAACAGTCCGCATCCATCGAAGCATTCAACCAAGAGGAACAGCGCATGGCGGGAACGAACAAGGGCAAGCTTCGGGTCGGAATCGTGAGTGCAAACTGGGGCGCGATCGCCCACCTTCCGGCGTGGCGGCTCCTCGATGACGTCGAAGTCAGCGCGATCTGCACGTCGCGACAGGAAACCGCCGAAGCCGCCGCGAAGCAATTCGCCGTGGCCCGGCCCTTCTGGGACTTCGAAGCCATGTGCGCCGATCCGGACATCGATGTCATCGACGCGGGCACGAACCCGAACCTCCGCGAGAAAATCGTCACCGCGGCCCTGAACGCCGGCAAGCACGTGGTCAACCAGCTGCCCTTCACTTCCTCGCTCGAAGCGGCCGAGAGGCTTGGGGCGCTGCAGCGCGAGAAGGGCGTCGTGGGCGCCGCGGCATGCAGCCTCGTCGGCCTGCCGCACCTGGCGCTCATGAAGGAGATGATTGACGAGGGGACCATCGGCGAGGTCTTCCAGGTGCATTGCTCCTGGCAGATGTCGTTCTTCCTCGAGATCTTCCCAGGCTTCCCCTACACGTGGTTCGGCAAGTCGGGCCTGGGCGTGAGCGTCACGCGCAATCATGGGTCGCACATGCTGCATGCCCTCCGGCAGGTCTTCGGCCCCATTCAATCCGTCGTCGGGCAGATGCAGACGCAGTTGAAGACCTGGAAGCTGCCGAGCGGGGAGATCATGCAGGTGGAGACCGATGACACCTCGCATTCCCTGCTCAGGTTCGCGAGCGGCGCGATGGGAACCCTGACGACCTCGTGGACCGCGGCCGACTGTCCGGGTTTTCATATCGACGCGTTCGGCAGCAAGGGTCGCCTGCGGCTCGACGCCCTGCGCTATCCGAGCGTCGGTTCCGCCAAGCTGTACGCGGCCAAGAGCGATTTCGCCATGGAGCCCACGGGCAAGGAAGTGCCGGTCCCGGAGCGCCTGTGCATGGTCGACGGCCGCGTCGTCGCAGCCGATCCGAACGATGGAAGCGGCGGGCAGCGCGTCTCGCTCGGGAGGCTTTTCGACGGATTCGCGCAGGCCGTCCGCGACGGGGGCGAGCCGCCGGCCAGCTTCGCGCGTTCGCTCGAGGTGCAAAGGATCATCGAGGCGCTTTACGCGTCGCACCGGCGCAAGGCGTGGGTCGACCTCACACCCGGAGTCGACCTCGGCTGAGGAAGGCGTGGGCCTCGCGAAAACCACCTCGCGAGGCCCGCGCCCGAGCAGGCGAAATCAGGGCATCATCGAGCCGCCGCCGCCGGCGCCGCCCATTCCCCCGGCGCCGCCGCTGCCGCCCATTCCTCCCGCGCCGCCCATCCCGCCGGCGCCGCCCATTCCCCCCGCGCCGCCCATTCCGCCAGTCCCCGTCGTGCTGCTGCTGCTGCTCGACGAGGCCGTCGTGTTGCTCCCGAGGGGCACGTTTTCCTCCTCCACGTCCCCGCAGGCAACGAGCGCGGCGCCGCAAAGCGCTGCGCCCGTGAGGGCCACGGCAAGGATTCGCATGGGATTACTCGACGAAGATCGCACCCGTCATCCCGAGGGTGCCGTGCGTGTCACAGTAATAACCGAACACGCCCTTGTTCGGGAGGTTGAAGCTCGCCATCGTTCCGGAGGTCGTCTTCTTGATCGGCGAATTCGGGTCCTCCGTCTTCATGATGCCGTCGACCGTGCCGCCCACGAGCGGGTGGCTCAGGAAATTCACATCGAAGATGACGTCCGTCCCCGCCTTCACGCGAATGCACTTCGGGGTGTACGAGATCATCATGGTCTTCACCGTCGTCGACGCGTCAGCCGTGTGATCCTCGGCCATGTCCACGGTGCAGCCATTGACCGCCATCATGCCGCCGCCGCCGGCGCCGCCCATCCCGCCCATCCCGCCACCTGCGCCGCCCATCCCGCCACCTGCGCCGCCCATCCCGCCCATACCACCGCCTGCGCCGCCCGTACCGCCCATACCGCCACCGGCGCCGCCTGCGCCGCCCATTCCACCGGTGCCGCCGCCGGTGCCGCCCGTGCCGGCCGTCCCGCCCGAGCCGCCGGTGCCCGTATCGTCGCCACAGCCCGCGCCCGCCGCCAGCATCGCGCCCACGACCACAAGCATTCCGATTGTTCGCATGTTCAAGCTACCGACCTTTCTCGCGTGGTCCGGCCTCCCCCCCGGATGCCGGATCCACGTATGAACAGACCCTATCATCCTTTCCGTATCCACGTCTTCACGGACGCACGACCTCGACGTGGCTGGAATCTACGATTACCATCCTCCATGCATACCAAATCCGGCCACATCTGGAATCCTGGCTGACCATCCTACCCGGATGCCATGGTTGGTCCGCTCGGGACTTCCGCCGGGGCGAGGATCGGCTTACCCTTCCAGCAGTCGTGCTGCGTTACGCTCCTCCGCCGGATTTTCGGTACGTGTGGCTCGTCCCGGGGCCGAGCTTCCGGGCGCTCACGATCGCCGCCGGCACCGTGGGGCTTTCCAGCCTCGGCCTCGCGCTCGGGCCGGAAACGGCGGCCTGGTCGCTCACGTCGGGATCCCTCCCGATCGGGCTCGCCGTGGCCGGCGGCGCCGCGTTCGCCGTCGGCCTCGTGCGGCAGATCCAGAGGCCGCGGGCGCCGCCCGGGGCGCGCGAGGTGAACATGGCCATCGTGCCCTGGGGCGTGCTCGTCGACCCGGGCGCCGAGGCGCGGATTCTGCGCTGGTCGGCCATTCGAAAGGTCGATGTGGCGGTCAGGCACACGCTGCGCGGCGGGACGCCCGCGATCGTATCGAGCGTGGTGACCGTGCAGACCGAGCACGACGTGCTCGTCGGGCACGCTGCCGGGGCCGTGGGCCTGGAGTCGCTCACGGTGAACCTCGATGCCTACGCGGACGAGGCGGCGCGGCCCTTGGCGACGGATCTCGACGGCATGGACGTGCTCGGCGAGGACGGGATCGGGCCCGTGGTGGGCCTTCTGCTCCGGCACGCGCAGGAGCTCTGCTCGACGAGCCAGGGGGCCTCGCGGCTGCACCTGCCGGCGGGCGATTATCGCCGGGCGCTGCTGCGGGCGCCGGGGCCCGAGACCTTGGTCGTGCTCGGCCGCGCGCTCGCGGGTGACGTGCCGGGGTCGGCGGATCCGCGGCCGATCGCGGCGATCTGCGCGGCCTTGCTCGGCGCGAAGGAGGTCACGCCGAAGCTGCTACGCCTGTCGAGCTCGCCCCACCCGATCGTGGCCGCCGTGGCGCGCGCGGCGGCGCTGCGCCTCGGCGTCGCCCCCGCGAAGGTGGGGTCGATCGAGGAAGTCGACGAGTTCTTGTTCGAGGAAGACCGCGAGACCATCGCCCGGATCGCCGCCGGGCTCGATGGAGCGGCATGACGCGGTTCGTATTTCGTTATGTAATCAAAGGAAAAACAGACGGGACTTTCTTGCGGGCCCCCTCGCTCCCCTGCTAGCTCTCTGGGAGGAGCAAGGGTGGTGCAGCGGCGGATCGTGATGGGGCTCATCGGGCTCGGGGCGCTTGGCCTCGGCGCCTGCGCGCGCTCGGTGCCGATGCCCGGCGAGACCACGTCGAGCGCCGAGGGCGGGACGGCCTCGTCCGCGTCGGCCGCCACGAGCGCCTCCGCCGCGCCCGCGGCCGTCGCCGTCGCCACGACCGCAGCCGCGCTCGCGCC
>NZ_JASBQE010000067.1 GCF_029960785.1 Polyangium sp. 15x6 | reverse complement strand
AAGAACCGCGCGATGCGCGGTTCTTCCACCCCGAGTCCAGGGCTTGCCCTGGTCCGGGTCGAGGGGCGGACAGCCCCCGCGGGGTCCGGGGCAGAGCCCCGGCGCAGCGGCCTCCCTCGTGCTCGTTTTGGGAGTTCCACACGTGTCAGGTGGTGGTCCTGTGCCGGCACGGTGCCTGGCACGTGTGTCGGTCGTGATGGCTGTTCGGGTCGGGCAGGTGACACGTGTGGCAGTGGGCGGATCCGTGCTCGTCGCTGCATGGACACACGTGGCAGGCCGTCCCGGCGCTCGGAGAGGGCGGGTGACACGCGTCACCGGTGCCGCGCGGGTGTGGCTCGGCGAGGTGACACGTGTGGAACATGGCGTTCCCGGTCCGCGGGAGCGGGTGACACGCAGGACAGGCGCGCGGGGAGGGTGGGGAGGGCGGGTGACCGGTGTGGAAGGCGGTGTTACGACGCCTGTCCCTCGATGTATCGCCCGAGCCCCTCCGCCACCGCCTCGAAGGCGACGCGGCAACGCGGGCTGTCCCGCAGGTCCATGTGCATCGCCACCCACGTGTCGAGCGGCAGCGAGAGGGCCTTGGGCAGCACGCGGACCAGGCGCGCGTCACGCCGGGCGAGCCCGACCTGGCAGATGCCGATGCCGTAGCCGGCGCGGATCGCGGCGAGCTGGGCGAGGTCGCTGTCGGCCCTCAGCGCGAAGGCGTCGCGCCGCAGCGGACCGAGCTCTTTGCGCAGGCCGCGGAGGAACGCCGTCTCGCGATCGAACCCGATGATCGCGTGGCCGCTCATCAGCTCGGCGAAGCTCCGCGGCGTGCCGTGGCGGCCGAGGTAGTCCTCGTGCGCGTGCAAGCCGAGCTCGATCGTGCCCACGCGGCGCGCCAGGAGCACGTCCTGGCTCGGGCGCACCATGCGCACGGCGATGTCGGCCTCGCGCTTGAGCAGGTCTTCCACGCGGTTCGTGAGCGCGAGCTCGATCCTCAGCCCGGGATGCTCTGCGCGCAGCGCCGCCAGGATGGGCGGCAGCACCTCGACGCCGATCACCTCGCTCGCCGTGATGCGCACCGTGCCGCGCACCCCGTCGCCCTGGCTTTGCGCCACGCGCAAGAGCGCCGCCGCGGTCGCGGCCAGGGTCTCGGCGTAAGGCGCGAGCGCGCGCGCGGCCTCGGTCGGCGCGAGGCCGAGCTGCGAGCGCGTGAACAAGGAAAGGCCGAGCGCCTGCTCCAGCGCCTCCACGTGCCGGCCCACCGTCGGCTGCGTCAGCCCGAGCGAGCGCGCCGCGCCGGACAAGCTGCCTTCCTTCAAGACGCCGAGAAACGAGCGGTAGAGCTCCCAGCCGGGCTCCGCATCCGTCATACGAAACCGTATAGCCGCTCCAATCTCTCGTGCAATTTCAATTGTGGCGACTCCGGCCCACACTGCCGTCACCGAAACCAAGGAGCATCGTGATGGCGAGCAAGAAGACGGTCCTCGTTCTGGGCGCGACCGGCGGCATCGGCGGCGAGGTGGCGCGGCAACTGCGCGACGCGGGGTGGACCGTGCGGGCGCTGCATCGGGATGCCGCCCGCGTGGCGGCGCGGGCCGAGGGTCTTTCCTGGGTGCAAGGCGACGCGATGCGCAGCGACGACGTCCGGAGGGCGGCGGAGGGCGCGTCGATCCTCGTGCACGCGGTCAACCCGCCGGGCTACCGGAACTGGGGCGAGCTCGTGCTTCCGATGCTCGAGAGCAGCCTCGCAGCCGCCCGCGCCGCCGGCGCGCGTGTCGTGCTGCCAGGGACCGTCTACAACTACGGGCCCGATGCTTTCCCGGTGCTCCACGAGGATTCGCCCCAGCACCCGCGCACGCGCAAGGGCTCGATCCGCGTCGAAATGGAGCGCCGGCTGCGCGCCGCCGCCGCCTCCGGCGTGCGTAGCCTCATCGTGCGCGCCGGCGACTTCTTCGGCCCGCGAGCGGGCAACAACTGGTTCTCGCAAGGCCTGATCAAGCCCGGTCGACCCGTCGAAACGATCAGCGATCCCGGCCGCCCCGGCGTCGGCCATCAATGGTCCTACCTGCCCGACGTGGCGAAGACGATGGTCGAGCTCCTCGAGCGCGAGGAGGGGCTCGAAGATTTCGCGACGTTCCACATGGCCGGCCATTGGGACGAGGACGGCACGCGCATGGTGAATACGATCCGCCGCGTGGTGGCCGGCGCGACGGGCGGCGCGGAGCCCAAGGTCCGAGCTTTCCCGTGGTGGGCGCTCGGGCTCGCCGCGCCGTTCGTGCCGCTGTTCCGCGAGATGAAGGAGATGCGTTATCTGTGGCAGGAGCCGATCCGGATGGACAACCGGCGGCTCGTCGCGGCGCTCGGCAGCGAGCCGCACACGCCGCTGGAGGAGGCCGTGAGGAGGACGCTTTCGGGGCTCGGATGCATCGAGCGCTGACGTCGATGGCCGCTCGAATGCGTTTCCAGAGGGAATCCCGATCGGTCTTCCGGTCTGAACGCGGGCCTTTCAGAAGGCCGCGCGGATGGTGCCGCCGTCGACGCGCAGCACCGCGCCGCTCACGTAGTCCGCGTGCGGGCTCGCCAGGTAGGCCACGGCGGCCGCGATCTCTTTCGGGCGGCCCAGGCGGCCCACGTCGTTCGGGACCAGGTCGCGCACGGCGCCGCGCTCGATCGCGTCCTCGCTGTCGCCCCAGCCGAAGCGCGGCGCGACCTCGGTCAAGAGCTGCTGCACGGACGGCACGAGGATGGCTCCGGGCGCCACGACGTTCGAGGTGACGCCCGAGCCCTGGAGCTCACGCGCGAGGGAGACGGCGAGGTTGTGGCGCGCCGCCAGCGAGGCGTTGTAGTCCGGCTGCATGGCGATCGGCTGCTGCGCGAGGCCGCCGCCAATCTGGATCACACGGCCCCAGCCGCGCGCGCGCATCTGCGGAACCAGCCGCTGGATCATCCGGACGCTGGACAGGACGTTCGTCTGGTACGTGTCGAGCCATATCGCCGGCGTCGCCTCGGTCCAGTTCCTGTGGTGGTAGACGCCGGCATTGTTGACCAGGATGTCGATCGGTCCGCCGGCGAGCGCTTTCGTGGCCACGCTGTCGGCGCCCGCGTCGCTGGCCAGGTCGCCGAGCGCGACCTCGGCGCGCCCGCCGGCCGCGCGGATCGCCTCGGCCACCTTGTCGGCGCGGCCTTCGTCGCGGCCGTGGACGACCACGTGAACGCCCTCCGCCGCGAGGAACGTGGCGATCGCCTCACCCAGGCCCGCCGTCGCTCCGGTGACCAGCGCGCGCCTGCCGTCGAGCTCGAGATCCATGCTTTGTCCTTTCCTGCCTGCTCTGGCGACTTGTTGCCGCCAGAAGTCTACGCGTGTAGACTAGCGACAAGATACATGGCGACATCCCGGAAGTCTACACGTGTAGACACAAAACGATCGCGGACCCAGGAAGAGCCCGATTGTACGCCTCCCAGGCGGCGCAACGCGGCCGAGACCCGCCAGGCGATCCTGGACTCTGCGCGGGCCGCCTTCACCCGCGCGGGCTACGACGGCGTGGGCGTGCGGGAGATCGCGACCGGCGCCGGCGTCACCGCCATGCTCGTGAATCGCTACTTCGGCTCGAAGGAGAGCCTGTTCGCCGAGGTGGTCGACGTCACCCTGTCGCGCCCCGGCATCCTCACCCGCGAGATCACCACGATGGGGCACGACGTCGCGGCGCTCGCCCGGCACATCTCCGCCGCCCTCGTCGACGCGACCTCGCCCACGGGCACGCCGCTGGACGGCTTCTTGATCATGCTCCGCTCCGCGAGCAGCCCGCAGGCGGCGGCGATATTACGCGACAAGTTCGAGGCGCATTTCGAGCACAGGCTCGTCCCCGCATTGCCAGGGGACGCGGCGCGGGAACGAGCGTCGCTGATGCTCGCATTGATCGCCGGGCTTCAGCTCATGCGGCAGGTCATCGCCATGCCCTCGCTGACCGGCGCCGATCCATGCACGCTCGAAAAGCAAGTCGAAGCGCTCTTTCGGCTCCTGATCATCCCGAACGTGTAAAACCTGGTTCGTCGGCGCGAGGCAAACCGCCCTGGATGCGCGGCGAAGCCCCTCGTCGAGCGCAACTGGCTGAAACATCGGCTGCCGCCAAAGGAATGGCGTCATCACGTTGACGAACTCTCTCTGGCGAGAAATGCGCCAACGATGTACGACGTGATGTCCACCACCGCTCGAGGGCACCGGGCACGGCGCAGCCGCGGCGTTCGTTCTTGACGAAAACGCTGCGGCACGCTTCTCATGTGGATCAGCAATGGGAAGCACGCTGAATACACCGGTGCTCGATTCGACCTTCGAAGTCATCGAGGAGATCGCGTCGGGCAAGGAGCACGTCTGGGTCCGTGCCCGGCGAAAGGACGACGGGACGCCGTGGATCCTCGAAATGACGGGCCTCGAGCTGCCGAGCTCGCGCGAGATCGCGCTCCTCCGTCACGAGCACGAGATCCTCGAAGAGCTCGCGGCGGTCCCCGGCGTCCTGCACAGCGAAGGCCTCGTGCGGATCGGGCGACGATGGGCGCTCGCGTTCCCATCCGTCGCGGGTCATCCGCTGCGCGACGCCCTCCGTCGAGGCCCATTGTCTCGAAAAACAGCGCTCCGGGTGGTCGTCTCGATATGCGAGATCCTCGCGGCCGTCCACGACAAGGGAATCGTCCACAAGGACATCCAGCCGGATCACATTCTCTACGACCCGACGACGGGCGCGGTCCATCTGTTCCATTTCGGGCTCGCGGGGCGAATCGGGGCGAAGCTCGCCGGCGGGGTCGCGGCGCAGTCGCTCGAAGGGACGCTCGCTTATGTCTCGCCCGAGCAGACGGGGCGCACCGGGCGGCCCATCGGCCGCACGAGTGATCTGTATTCGCTCGGGGTCACGCTGTACGAGCTCCTGACCGGCGCGCCGCCGTTCACGAGCGCCGATCCCCTCCACCTCGTGCATAGCCATATCGCGCGGACCCCGACGCCGCCGCACGAGCTCGACGCCGACATCCCCGAGGTGGTCTCGGCCATCGTTTCGAAGCTTCTCGCGAAGGAGGCCGACGCCCGGTACCAGAGCGCATCCGGGCTCGCGGCCGACCTCGTCGAGTGCCTGCTCGAGCTCGACGAGCGCGGCGAGATCCAGCCGTTCCCGCTCGGCCAGCACGATCGGCGGCGCACCTGGACCGGGGCCCAGCGGCTCTACGGGCGCGCGCGCGAGATCGAGGCCATGCGCGAGGCGTTCGGGCGGGCGAGCCGCAAAGGCGCCGAGCTCGTGCTCGTGGCGGGATATGCGGGCATCGGCAAATCGGCGCTCGTGCAGGAGCTCTACCCGGACGTCGCCCTCGCGCACGGCTATTTCGTCGCGGGGAAGTGCGATCAGTACAACCGCAATCAACCGTTCAGCGCAGTCTCGCAGGCGCTCCGGGATCTCCTGCGCCAGGTGATGGCGGAGCGGCCCGCGGAGGTCGAGGCGCTCGGGCAGTCGCTCGCGGCCGTGCTCGGCGCGAACGCGGCCCTCGTCGTGCCGCTCTTGCCCGAGCTCGAGGGCCTCCTCGGGCCACAGCCGGCGGTCCTCGAGCTCGGGCCGTCCGAGTCGCAGAACCGCTTCGATCAGGTGCTGCAGGCGCTGCTCTCCGTCTTCTGCCGGCCCGAGCACCCGGTCTCCATCTTCCTCGACGATCTGCAATGGGCCGACGCGGCGTCCATCCGGCTGCTCCGGCTCTGGCTCACGGATCCGGGGCGCTCCCATCTGCTCCTCATCGGCGCGTACCGGGAGCAAGAGGTCGACGCGGCGCATCCGCTCCGGCAAACCGTCGACGCGCTCCGGCGCGACGGCGCCCGCGTGACCGAGATCCACCTCGGGGCGCTCTCGTCCGCGGACGTGACGTCGCTGCTCGCCGACGGGCTCGAATGCTCGCCCGACGCCGTCGCGAAGCTCGCCGCGCACGTCGCGCAAAAGACGCTCGGAAATCCGTTTTTCGTGAACCAGCTCGTGCTCGCCATGATCCACGACGGAGACGTCGCCTGGAACGAGGCCGCGGGGGCATGGCAATGGGACCTCGAGAAGATCGGCGCGCGGGGCGTCAGCGACGACGTGGCCGTGCTCGTGGCGGCCGACCTCGGGAGATTGCCGCCCGAGACCTTGCGCGTGCTCCAGCTCGCGGCCTGTATCGGGCACCAGTTCGACCTCGGCGCGCTCTCGCTCGTGGCCGAGCTTTCGCCGGCCGATCTCGCCGTCGCCCTCCGGAGCGCGGTGCAGGAGGGGTTCGTCCATACGCTCGATTCCAGGGACGCGAGCGCCGACGAGGAGTCGCGCTACCGCTTCCTGCACGACCGCATCCAGCAGGGCGCGTACCTGATGATCCCCGCGTCGGAGCGGCCGCGTGTACATCTCGATATCGGCCGGGCGCTCCGCGCGCGCGGGGGGCTCGACGGGAAAGGGGCGCTCTTTTCGGTGGTCGGCCACCTGAACCGAGCGACGATGCTCCTCGAATCGGCCGAGGAGAAGCTCGACCTCGCGCGGCTCGACCTCGCGGCCGGGCGGAACGCCAAAGCGTCGACGGCGTATGCGTACGCCGTCGAGCTCTTGCGCGCGGGGCTCGACCTTTTGCCGGAGGACGCGTGGACGACGGAGTACACGCTCGCCCGGGGCCTGCACGCGGAGTGCGCCGAGAGCGAGTACCTCGCGGGGCATTTCGACGCGGCCGAGGCGCTCTTCGCCGAATGCCTGCGGCACGCGCAGGACGACGTCGAGCACGCGGGCCTCGAGAGCATCCGCATCAAGCTGTATCAGGTCGCGGGGCGATACGCGGAGGGCGTGGAGCTCGCGACGGCGGCGCTGCGTAGGTTCGGCGTCGATTTGCCCGAGACGGCCGAGGACACGAACGCGCAGCTCGCGGGGGAGATCGATCGAATCCAGGCCGGAATGGCGGGCCGCAGCATCGAGGATCTCCTCTCGGCGCCGCGCATGGAGGATCCGAGGGATCGCGCGGTGCTCATGTTGCTCGCCGATTGCGCGCCTTGCGCGTACATCGGCCGCCCGGCTCTTTTCCCGCTCGTCGCGCTGCGCATGCTGAATTTCTCGCTCCGGCACGGCAACGCGGAGCCGTCCTGCTTCGCCTACAGCGTCTACGGCCTCATGCTCGTCGCGGTGTTCGGCGACGTCCCGTCCGGCGTCCGTTTCTCGGAGATGTCGCTGCGCCTGAACGAGAAGCTCGGCGACAAAAGGCTCCGCGGGACGCTGCTTCATCTGCACGGCGATCACATCCAGTTCTGGCAACGTCACATGCGCGAGGACCTGCCCGTGCTGGAGAGCGCGTTCACGGCGTGCCAGGAGGTGGGCGACGCGGTGTATGCGGGGTTCCTCGCGTTCGAGGCTCCCTGGCAGCACTACGAGATCGGCACGCCGCTGCCCGACCTCTTCCGCATTTGCGAGGGGTTCGTCACGTTCGCGAAGCGGACCAACAACCGTCCCATCGAGCTGACGATCAAGCTCGAAACGCAATATTTCCGGGCGCTCATCGGGTCCGACGTGACGTCGATGAGCCCCGCGTTTCACGAGGCGGACGCCCTCGCGCAGATCCACGCGGCGAGCTTCGGCTGCGGCATCGCGTTCCACCACATCCTGCGGCTCTTTCTGCTCTACACGTTCGGCCGGCCCGCCGAGGCGCTCGCCGAGCTCGAGCACATCCGGCCCGTGCTCGGCGCGGTCATGGGCATGCCCATCGAGGCGACGCTCGCGCTTTACGTGGCGCTCGCGCACCTCGCGCTGGGAGGGGAAGAACATCTCGAAGCCGCGCGCAAGGAGGAGGAGCGGCTCGCGGCGTGGGCGACGCACGGCCGTGACAATTTCCGGCACAAATGGCTGCTCGTCCGCGCCGAGCGCGCGCGCGCCGAGGGGCGCCGAGAGGACGCGATCGCCCTCTTCGACGAGGCGATCGACGAGGCGCAGCGCGGCGCGTTCTTGCAATACGAGGCGCTCGGGCACGAGCTCGCGGCGGGTTGCCTGCGGCAGCTCGGCTCGGGCCGCGCGGCGTCCGTGTACGTGGCCGAGGCCATCGACGCCTACGAGCGATGGGGGGCAAGCGCCAAAGTCGCGGAGCTTCGGGTCCGGTTCGGCGAGGTCGCGCGGTGGCAAAGGGGCTCGCAGCCCGCCGGCAGCATGCGTTTCCCGAGCGACGCAGGCGGGCTCGACATCCAGGCGCTGCTCTACGCCTCCAGCGCCATTTCGAGTGAGCTCCACCTCGAGCACGCCCTCGATCGCGTGATGCGCACGATCCTCGCCTGCGCGGGGGCGCAACGCGGCGCGCTGGTGCTCGAACGAGACGGCGCGTTGCGCCTCGAAGCCCTGGCGTCGCTCGAGCCCGACGAGGTCCGCGTCAAGCTCGAGGCTCCGCTCGAGACGCGCAGCGATCTGCCGCAATCCATCGTCCGGTACATGGTGCGCCTCGGCGAGCCCTTGTTGCTCACGGATCCGGCGATCGATCCACGGTTTTGCGACGATCCGTACCTCCGCCGCCGCGCGCCTCGTTCACTTCTTTGTCTCGTGCTGAAGCAACGCGGCCGCCGGTTCGGCGTGCTCCTGCTCGAACATTTCGAGGCGCGTGACGCGTTCTCCGCGGAGCGCGCGGAGCTCGTGCAGATCCTGAGCGCGCAGGCCGCCGGCGCCCTCGAGAACGCTTTGCTTTACGCGACGCTGGAGGAAAAGACGCGCGAGCTCGCCGCGCACGGAAAACTGCTCGCGCGCGAGGTCGAGGAGCGTACGGCGGAGCTCCGGGCGGCCAACGCGCGTACGGTGGAGCAGGCGGAGGTCTTGCGCGCGCAAAGCGAGCGGCTGGAGCGAGAGCTCGCAGAGCGCGCCGAGGCCGAGCGGGCGCGCGAGGTGCTGCATCAAGAGATCATGCGCGCCCAGGAGGACCGGCTCGCGGAGCTGTCGACGCCGCTCATCCCGCTGACGAAAGGTGTGCTCGTCATGCCGATCATCGGGAACGTGGATGCGGCGCGCGCCCAGCAGATCCTGGAAGCCGCGCTGGCCGGCGCGCACGCGTCTTCCGCGCGCCTGGTGCTCCTCGATTTGACGGGGTTGCGCTGCGTCGACGCGGCCGTGGTGAGCACGGTCGTGGAGACGGCGCGCGCGCTCGCGTTGCTCGGCACCGAGACGGTGCTCACGGGGATCCGCGGCGAGGTCGCCAAGGTGCTCGTCGGGCTCGACGCAGATTTCCGCGGCATCACGACGCGCTCGTCGCTCGAGAGCGGCATCGAGCACGCATTGCGACGCACGGGCACGACGTTCAAGCGCTGAACCCCCGAGCGGAGGGCGCGACCGCCCCCGGAGGACTTCCCTCGGCACATCCTCGCGAAGTAGAATGCGGGGCACGAATCACGTGCCGGGTCGAAGATGCGTCTCTCGTTCACCCTGATCGTCCTCGCGTCCTGCGGCGTCGCGTCGTGCGGCGCTCCGAAACGAGCGGCAGCGCCGCAGCCCGACGCCGTAAGGCTCGCCGAGGTGACGAAGCCATCGGAAGGCGAGCCGAACGACGTCGTCGTGCTCGCGACCTGGATGCGTCCCGCCCCCGCCGTCGGCGAGCGATGGTCACTCGTCGATCGTGATGGCTTCCTCGGCGAGGTGGTGGTCCGCAGCGCGATCGAGGCGCGATGCGATCACTGCCCGCAGCATCAGGCGACGGCAGCGCCGGAGGGCGGATGGAAGCGGCCGATCGCCGGCGCGATCGCCATCGGTCCGGCCCTGGGTCCGCTCACGAAGGCGCGCGTCACCTTCCAAGATGATCGATGGATCGACGCGTGGAAGAAGGCGCCCGAAGGCACCTTCGTGCACGAGCTCGACATCGACGTCGACGGCGACGGTCTCGCCGACATCACGCGCTGGGCGTCGGGACCGCAGGTCACATACGAGCTCCGCGCGCGTGTCGGCACGACGTGGAAGGTGCGGGAGCGCTGGGTCACGCCGCATCTCCTCGATGTCGAGGACGCATCTCCCGAGCCTCCGGCGAAGAATGCACCGCAGGTCTGTCCTACCGAACCCGACGGCGACGCGGACGGTATCCCGGATCGTTGCGACGCCTGTCCCGTGGAGCCGGGGATGATCTGGGACGACTACCCCGGCATCGATGGCTGTCCCACGGCCGTCTTTCACAGCCTCGTGCGAGGGCCCGAAGACGCCACGCGCGCCGCCGCCAAGCGAAAGCCATCCCCCTGCGGCCGGATGCCCGGCACGCGCATCCTGCCGCCGCCCGCCTGTCCGTGACGCCTGGAGGCGCTTCGCCGGGGCTCTGCCCCGGACCCCGCGGGGGCTGTCCGCCCCTCGACCCGGACCAGGCACGGCCTGGACCGAGGGTGGAAGAACTGCGCGATGCGCAGTTCTTCCAACGGGCCCGTGAGAGAGCCTTGCCCGTCGAAAGGGCAGCGCGGCGGTCTTGCTTGGCAGGGGTCCTTCTTCGGCCTGTTCGATGAACTGCGCATCGCGCAGTTCATCGACCCCGGGTCCAGCGCTTGCGCTGGTCCGGGTCCAGGGGTGGACAACCCCTGGTGGGGCCTGGGGCAACGCCCCAGCGCGGCGGCTTCGACATGAGTGGCCGCTTTCGCCGTTGCCAGGTCTGCTGGTATGTTCGGCGGCGCGATCGCATGCCCCACCTCACGCTCCCCACGATCTTCACCATCGGTTCGACGCTCGCGTTCCTCGTGCTCGAGCGCGTGCGGCCTGGCCGCGCGCTTCCGCACGTTGCCGGCTGGCATGTGCGTGCGCTCTTCTTGAACCTCGCGCAGCTTGGCATCACGCTCGCGCTGAATCGCGTCTGGGCGTGGCTGTTCCAGGGCGCCTCGCTCTTCACGCTCTCTGCGCTCGGGCGCCCGTGGCTCGAGGGGCTCGTGGCTTGGTTCGTGGGTACGTTCTTCTATTACTGGTGGCACCGCTTGCGCCATGCCGACGGCTTCTGGCGCGTCTTCCACCAGATCCACCATTCGCCCGCGCGCATCGAGATTCTCACGTCCTTCTACAAACACCCCGTCGAGATGCTCTCCGACGCGCTGCTCAGCGCGGCGATCGCGTACCTCCTGCTCGGCATCTCGCTCGAGGGCGCATTCTGGTTCAATTTCTTCGCCGCGACCGGAGAGTATTTCTATCACGGCAATTTCAAGAGCCCTCGCTGGCTGAAATGGTTCATCCAGACGCCCGAGCTACATTCCGTGCACCATCAGCTCGACATCCACCGTTACAATTTCTCCGACCTGCCGCTGTGGGATCGGCTCTTCGGCACGTACAAGGACGCGGACGAGTTCGCCCCGGCTTGCGGGTTCCCCCGCGACAACGAGCGCAAGATCGGCGCGATGCTCGCCTTCCGGGACGTTTATCACGACCCTGCTTGAGGGCTACGTGCCACCGGGAAGCTCGACCACGAACGTCGAGCCGAGCCCCGGCCCACTCTCGACCCGGATCGAACCGCCGTGTGCCTCGGCGATCCTGCGGCAGATGTACAGGCCGAGCCCGAGCCCGCCATAATGGCGCGCCGACACGGCACGCCCGAAGCGCTCGAAGATGCGGGCTTGCTGGTCCGGCGCGATCCCGATTCCCTGGTCCGAGACCACGAGGCTCGTGCTCCCCGCCTCCTTGCGGACGGCGATCGTAATGGGTTTGCCGCCGCCGAACTTGATGGCATTGCCAAGGAGGTTCGTGACCACCTGCTCGAGGCGGGACCGATCCCAGACACCGATCACGGGAGCGTCACCGTGGATCCGGACCGGACATCGCGATCGCTTCAGATCGAGCTCGAACCGCGCGACCACCTCCTGAACGAGGGCGCTGAGATCGACCTCCGCGGTCTCGAGCGCGACCTGCCCGGAATCGAACCGCGAGACGTCCAGGAGCTCGTCGATGAGCCTGTTCATTCGATCGCTCTGGCGACAGGCGCGCTGGATGAGATCCTCGGTCGCCTTGCGATGGATGGGCATGTCCGACTGGCTCGACCGGAGGAGAGATTGAAGGGACAGCCCAAGCGACGTCATGGGGGTGCGCAGCTCATGGGAGGCGACCGCGAGGAACTCGTCGCGCATACGAACGGCTTCCTGCGTCGCGCGGTAGAGCCGCGCGTTGTCCATGGCGATCGAGGCGCGGTGCGCGAGCTCCTCGGCCATGCCGAGATCGGCGGCCCCGTAGGGGCGGCCAATCTCGGCAGAGACGAGGCTCACGGCTCCGGAGACCTGCCCCCTCGCCATGAGCGGCACGTGGATTCCACTCTTGGGCCCGAGATCGCGGAGGATCCTGAAATGCTCCGAATCCACGGTGGTTGCGCGTATCGTCGCGTCGGTGATCTCGGAAAGGAGAAGCGGCTCGCCGCTCCGTATCACCTGCGCCGCTGGGTGGGACGAGCTTGGAAATGGCGGATAGCGCCGCTGAAGCTCCTCGAGCAGCGGTTGTTTTGCCGGGTCTCGGTGAACCCCCGATACGCGCCGGATTCGTCCGTTGTCGACGATGTCGATCACGCACCAGTCGGCGAGACCGCGGACGCAGAGCTCCGCGAGGCGGCGGAGGACCTGCTCGTACTCGAGCGACTCGCCGAGGCTCTCGCTTGCCTCCGCAAAGAATGCCGAGCGGCGCTCGTGCTGCTCGGCCGCCTGCCGCGCGGTTTGCTCGCTGGAGAGCAGCCGGGCGTTTTCCAGGGAGATGGCGGCTTGCGAAGCCACGAGCTCGAGGGCGCTGAGGCGCTCGGCCGTGAAGGCCCCCGGGACGAGGTTGTTCTCGAGATAAAGCAGGCCGAACACCTCGCCCGTCCGGAGAATCGGCAAACACAGGATCGACTTCGGCGCGCGCCGCACGATGTATTCGTCCGAGGAAAACCTGCCCGCCTCGGCGCTGGCGTCGTCGAGGATCCGACGCTCCTTCGTGCGACGCACGTAATGCACGATGGAAGCGGGGACGAGCTCCGAGGATTCCGCCAGGACGGGCGATAGCATCCTCGCGCGCGCCCCCTCAGCGTCGAGCGTGGCCTCCGCTTCGATCCACAAAGCACCGCCTCGGGAGATGAGCAGATAGGCTTTCTGCGCCCCGCCGAGCTCCAGGACGACCCGGAGCAGCGTGTGGATGAGCTTCTCCTGCACGATCTCGCCCGAGATGGTCTGCGACGCCTTGACCACCGCGAGGAGGTCGAGCTGCTCGGCCCGCACGGCCAAGGTGGCCGTCGGCGCAGTGGACGTCCGCTCGAACAGATGCGGATACGACCGGTCGAGGCTCCGCACCTTGCCCTCGGCCCCCCAGCGCACGTAACACGCGCGCGCCTCGCGGAGGTAGGTGTCGGCGATGAGCTCGAATCCCCGATCACGATAAAATCGCGCGGCGAGCTCCCAGGAGATTCCTTCGTTTTGAACGAAGCCGTTTTCGCGCGCCGAGCGGATGGCCTGCTCGTAGAGCCGCATGGCTTCGGGCTCGCTGCCCTCGATGCGGGCGATCTCGGCCGAGAGGAGCGCATACTTGTTGAAGAAGCTCTCGGGGCAGCTCTCCGACCACACGCGGAGCTGCTCCTGGTCGGCGCGAAGCATCGCCATGGCCTCCGCCTGCTCCTCGAGCGGCGCCTTGGAATAGCGCGCCGCGAGGGAGAGCGCGCCATAGTAATGACACTCCGAGACCTCGTCGAACGATGGGCACGACCACAGGAGGGAACGGGCTATGGCTGCCGCGGAGGCGGCCTCCTCGTAATTACCGGCCATGAAGCGCGCTTGGGTCTTCCAGACGTAGTACCAGCAGACGGCAATCGCCATGCTCGTTTGGCGCTTGGCCAGGAAGGCCTCGTGCTCTGCCTCGTCGAATCCCGCGCCGTCGAACGCCCCGAAGTGGGCGGTGAGGCCGCGGAGGTTCTGGATGAGGCGCTGCTGGACGACGATGACGCTCTCGAACATGCCGAATTTCGCCTTGCGCGCGAACGAGAGTGCTCGCTCGGATTCGCGATGGACATCCTCCAATCGCTCGCCCTTGACGATGAGGTACGTGATGAGGTTATTGCCCGCATAACAGGCGAATGTCTGGTCACCGACCTCCACCGCCGTGGCGAAGGCACTGTCCACCAGGGCCCGTCGTGTCGAGGCCGGTCGCGCCCAGTGCGTGAGGAGAAAGAATTCGAGCAAAACCTTCGCCTTGTAGCCGGTCAAGCCGCGCTTCTCGACCAGATCATAGCCCAGCTTCCCGAAGCGAAAACCCAGGGGATACTGGCCGAACTCGGGCCCGAGCAGCATGCCGAAGAACACATAAGCGAAGCTCGAACCCGCGGCGTTGCCATGCTGGAGGCTCAAGGTCACGCTGTGGCACGTCGTCAAGCAGACGAGGTTGATGTCAGTGTAGAGCGCCGGCGAATTGATGGCCACCAGGATGTCGAGGGCCGCCTTCCCGTCGGTGTCGATCATGGGTGGCAGATCGAGCAGGTCCTCGATCCGCCGTTCGCCGAGCATTTGCCAGATCCGCCCGTACTCCCGATCGACCTCGTCTCGGCCGGGGTGCGGCGACAGGACGATTCCGAACGGATAAAGGCCCGTAATCGCCGCCGCCACGGCCTGATCGTATTGATCCTGGATCGCGTGCAGGTACACCTTCACGGACGTCGCGCGAGCGCGGTCCACGTTCGTCCTCGCGTGGCGGAGGATCACCGAGAGCAAGCCCTCCGCCGCGGCGAACCCACCGCTCACGAACTCGCATTCGGCGCGCTCCAGGTGAAGGCGGAAGGTGAGCTCGTACTGGGTCTCCCAGCCATCGGGCGCGAGCAGCGCCATCCCAGCCGAGAGGTATTTGATGGCCGAGAGGTAGGCCGTGGACGCCTTCGCCTTCCTTCCAGCAATCAAATTGAGCTGAGCGACCCGGTCTTTCTCGTCGCGGGACGCGAGCAAGGACGCGCCGAGGTTCAGCTGGTTGGTGATCTCGAAGATCCTCTCTTCGAGCTCCCCCTTGGATACGTGAGCGACGAGCAGCTTTCCGATCCGGAGGTGCACGAGAGCCCGCTCTTCCTCGGGGATGAGCGAGTAGGCCGCCTCCTGCACCCGATCGTGAAGGAACGCATACGTGTCGTCGCGGCGCAGGACGAGCCCCTCGTGGACCGCTTCCCAGAGCGCGCCGTGAATGTCGCTTTCGGAGCGGCCGTCGATCATCGAAAGGACGCGGGTCTCCGCGGTGTTCCCGACGCAGGCGGCGAGCTTCATGGCGTCCTGCGTGGTCGCCGCGAGGCGCCTCAACTTTCCCACCATCAAATCGACGACGTGGTCGGAGAAATTCTTGGCCTGGATCTTGTCGACATCCCAGCTCCAGGATGCCAATCGCGGATCGAACGTGATCAGGTGCTCCTGGTGCAGCGTCGTGAGGAACTGGATCGCGAAGAATGGATTGCCGGCGGTCTTCTCGTGCACGAGCCGCGCGAGGGACGCGACCTCCTCGGGGCGGCGGTGGACGATATCGGCGACGAGCTCGGCCACGTGCGCTTCCGAAAGGGGCGCGAGGACGATGTCACGTACGGCAACGCCGCTCCTCCGCACCTCGCCCCGCATGCGCATGAGCGGATGCGACGGGTCGACCTCGTTGTCGCGGTACGCGCCTATGAGGAGGAAATACCTCGTATCGGGGTGCGTGACGAGGTGCGCGAGGAGCTCGAGGCTCGCGGAGTCCGCCCACTGGAGGTCGTCGAGAAAAACCACCACGGGGTGCTCTTCCCGGGCAAACGCGGAGACGAGCTGCCGGAACACCATGTGGAAGCGGTTTTGCGCCTCGACGAGGGGCAGCTCCGGGACGGGCGGCTGCCGGCCGATGACGAGCTCGATCTGGGGAATCACATCGACGATGAGCTGACCGTTCACCCCGAGCGCGGCGCGGAGCCGCTGCCGAAAGCCTTCGATCCGCTCGTCGGTCTGGCCGAGGAGCTCGCTCACGAGGTCCCGGAAGGCCTGCGCGATCGTGGCGTAGGGAATGTCGCGCTTGTATTGCTCGAACTTCCCCGAGGCGAGCAAGCCCTGCTCCCGGAAGACCGGCTTGTCGAGCTCGTGCACCAGCGACGATTTGCCGACGCCCGAGTAGCCGGAGACCAGCACGAATTCGGGGGTCCCCTCGGCGACGACCCGCCTGAACGCCCCGAGGAGCGCGGCGAGCTCTTCGTCACGACCATGGAGTTTTTCGGGGATTCGAAATCGATCCCCCACGTCTCGACCGCCCAGGGGAAAGGGATCGAGCCGGCCCGTCGATTGCCACGACGCCAGGCAACACGCGAGGTCGTGCCGGAGACCGGCGGCGCTCTGGTAGCGCTCCTCCGCTCCCTTGGCGAGCAGCTTCATGACGATGCGAGAGAGCACCTCCGGCACGGACGGCACGAGCTCCCGAGGGGGAGCGGGCGACCGAGCGATGTGGCAATGCACCCACTCCAGCGAATCCGTCGCCTGAAAGGGCAGCCGGCCCGTCAACATTTCGTAAAACGTGACGCCGAGGGAATAGAGATCGGAGCGATTGTCGATGGCGCGGTTCATCCGCCCCGTCTGCTCCGGCGACAGGTACGGCAAGGAGCCTTCGATGAGGCGAAGGGGCTGGGCAGCCCGTCGCTCGCGTGGGAGACGGGAGGCGATTCCCAGGTCGGCGATCTGGACCGCGCCGGTCGCGGGATGGACGAGGATATTCGCCGGCTTGAGGTCCTTGTGAATGACGCTCTGGGCGTGAATCTCCGCCACGGCCTGCGCGATGGACACCGCGAGAGGGAGAAACCTGGGAACGCCCATCGGCGCCCCGAGGAGGTGGAGCAGCGAGACGCTGCCCGCGTCCTCCGTGACCAGAGCCGGCGAGCCCTCGAGCGATTCGAGCGCGAGTGGCTTCGCGACCGCGGGGATGTCGAGCATCCTGCCGAGCTCGTACTCGTTTTTCAGGCGCTCGAGATCCCTGGGCCGGCACCGCCGAGGATCGAGCATCTTGATGACCACCGGACGTTGATCGGCGTCCCTGCGTCCACGATAAACGGCGACCCCGTCACGCTCGGAGAGCGTCTCTGTCAGCGTGTACATGAAAGGCACCGGCTCCTGGGCCTCCGGGCCCCTCTCTTCATCGGCTCCACCAACAGACGCGCCCGGTGGGAAAGACCAGGGCGAGAGCTCCCACGGCCGGATCCATAGGCCTCCGCCTGCACTTCCGCTACCGCCGCCGTCCCGTGAGTTCTCGAGGTCGGGATCGTTCGTTCGCGGAAGCGGGCGCGCGGCCCGAGGCGATGCGGGCCTCACGGGCCTCACGGGCGCCGGTAGACCGCCCCTGCCTTCATCACGAAGCGGACATTCCGCAACGCCACGATCTCCCGGGTGGGATCCCCTTCGACCGCGATCAGATCGGCCAGCTTGCCGGCCGCGACCGAGCCGATCGCTGCATCGAGGCGCAGCACCTTCGCCCCGCGGGAGGTCGCCGCGCGTAGTGCATCGACAGGCGTCGTGCCGTATTCCACGAGCAGCTCGAGCTCGCGGACATTGTCTCCGTGGGCGAACACGCCGACGTCGCTCCCGTTCACGAGGCTCACCCCTGCATCGAGGGCCGCCTTGAAGGCCTTTCGCTTCTTCGTGAGGCTCTCGGGCTCGGGCGTGCTGCCCTTCTTCCAGCCTCGATAACGCGCGATGGCGTCCGTTGCCGCGAGCGTCGGGCAAAACGCGACGTGATTCTTCGCCATGAGCTTGAAGACCTCCGGCGTCCCCCCATCTCCATGCTCGATCGTATCGACGCCGGCGAGGGCCGCGCGCTGCATTCCTTCGGCCGACGACGCGTGCGCCGCGACGCTCCGGCCGCTCGAATGCGCGGTCTCGACGATGAGCCGGAGCTCCTCGACCGAAAACGTCGGCCGCACCTCGGCGCCGGGCCCCCAATAGTAGTCCGCATAGACCTTGATCCAATCGGCACCGTGGCCGATCTGGTCGCGCACGACACGCAGGAGCTGATCGTGCCCGTCGGCTTCTTCTGCGCCCTGCGGCACGTGGAAGCCGGGATCGAAGCCCTTTGGACCATAACTCCCCGTGGCGACGATGGCCTTCGTCGTGACGAGCATCCGCGGGCCGGGGATGATCCCCTGGTCGATGGCCTGCTTGAGCCCGACATCGGCGTACCCCGCGCCCTCCGTCCCGAGATCACGGACCGTCGTGAAGCCGGCGAGCAGGGTATTCCGCGCGTGATTCGTCGCGCGGGCGACGCGGAGGGCGAGCGGCTCCCGGGCCACCTGCGCATCCCAGGAGGCTTCGTCGTACGGGTGCAGAAAAAAATGCGAATGCCCCTCGATGAGCCCGGGCAAGAGCGTCGTGTTCGGCAAATCGACGACCACCGCGTCGCTCGGCGCCTGCATCTGCCCCTCGGGCCCCGCCGCCTCGATGCGATTGCCGCGCACGAGGACCACCCATCCCTCGTGCGGACGCGCGGTCTCGCCGTCGAAGACACGCGCCGGCTTGAGCAAATAGAGGCCTTTTCCCGCCGTCCCCGTGAACGTGGGCGCGGGGAGGGGAGCCGGAATGGAGGCCGGCGCCGAGGCTCCCTGCGCGGGAATCGACACCGCCGAAGGGGCAGCGCTCGCGGCCTCCGGGGCGGCGTTCGCCGGGGTGGCGCGCGGCGGCTCGGCGGGGACGGTCCCGGCCGCTCCGCTGCAGCCCGACAAGAACGAGATTGCGATGAGCAAGGCCCCGACGACACCGGCGGTTTTCATGAGCGACGCGGTCCCTACCACGAGCGCTCGCGTCGAGGTACCTGAAAACGGAGTCGACGAACGTCATCCACGGCTGAGGCTCATGGTTTCCACGAGCCTCGTTGTGCATCGAATGGCTCCACGGACGGCCACATCGATGCTCGCCGGCAGCCGATGCAATCCTCCGCGACCGGGATCCCCGCATCGAGCAGCCGGCGCGCGGCGGAAGGCTCGATGAGGCCGGACTGGAACCACACGACCGAAGGGCGCAAGGCGAGCGCGTCTTCGAGGTGGGGCAGGAAATCGGCGGGCTTGCAGAAGACGTTGAGCACGTCCACGGGCCGAGGCAGCTCGGTCAGGCGGCGGCGGACGGGGACGCCGAGAACGTGGGTCGCGTCCGGATAACGCGTCGGGACGGGCAGGATCTGGTAGCCGACTTTCTGGAGGTAGAGCGGAATCTGGTGCGCGTCGAGGTGGGCCCGGCTCTCCGGTTTGATGCCGAGGACGGCAATCGTGCGGGCATTCCGGAGCGTCCGCTCCATCTCCACGGGGCTCAGGAGTCCCGAGGGATGCGCCTCGTGCTTCATGCTTCGCCGAGCTTTCGTGTGGGAATCGAGATGCCGAGCGCGATCACGAAGAAGGGCACGACGAGCCCGCTCTTGAACGCATGCATCGCATCGGTATACCCGTGCTGCGGAAACACTTGCATGACGGCCGTGGCCATCGGCCAGGCCGCCACGAAGAGGGCCTGGCCCAGCGCCCAGCGTCGCAAGCCCACGGGGACGCGAAACGCCCGGAGGATGCCCGCGACGAGGGAAGGGGTGAGCAGCCACCAGAAAAACAAGGGCCGGGGCAGGCTGCTCAAAAAGAAGAATCGGCTGAATGCCGTCCGGAGAGAAGACTCGGTGAGAGGTACCGCGAGCGCCGCGACGAGCGCGAGGGCGGCGACGAGCGCGGCTCTCCGCCGAGGCGAGGGCACGTCGAGGAAGATCCAGGTCCAGACGAGGAATGCGGCGACGGAGACCGGCACCGCGAGGTGGAAGTATCCCGTCCAGACGAGCCCCTCCCAGCCGCGCCACTCGACCTCCAGGCGCCAGAGGACGCCCGCCAGAAACGCGAGGATTCCGAGGGCAGCGCCGGGGAGCATCGAGGGCACCGTACCACGAGAGGGCCGCCCGAGCAGGGACGTCGCGGCGCTCTGCGCTACGGCGCGATGTTCTTGTTCAACCGAAAGAAATTCGTCGGGTCGTAAGCGCGCTTCAGGGCGACGAGGCGCTTCATCTTGGCCTCGCCGTACGTCTCCTGCACCCGCCCGGCGGGTTCGTCGGCGTCGATGAAATTCACATAAACGCCCTCGGCGGCGAACGGCTTCATGGCCTGCCAGGCGTCCTGCGTCCAGCGGACGTGGCGCTCGGCGTCGGCCGGATCCTGAAAGCTCGATTGGAACATCGCAAAGAACGGGGTTTTCCGTCGCGGAAACGCGGTTTCGTCCTCGCCGACCCGCGCGATCGCACCCTCCAGGTGGGCGATCTCGAAGAGGCAAAGCGGTGACGGCGCCGCGCGGAGCTGCGCGGCGATGGTCTCGATGCCCTCGTCCCCGAGCGTGGAGACGTAATGCCCGCGGATGGATTGGCCATAGCCCGAGGCGCCCGCCGGCGCCGTATCGAACATGCCCTGGAGGACGGTATAGGGCATCGGGCTCACGAGCTCCGCGGCCGGGGGGCCGAACGCGCGGAGCGGCGCGAAGGCCGCCTCCGCATCCACGCTCGGGCCGTTGTAACAGGCCACGAGGATCACCCCGGGCACGCCGTGCATGCGCGCGGGAAGCTGCGGCATCGGCGGGAGCGCGATCTGGATGAAGGTGCTGCTCATGCGCTCCGGCTCGGTCCGGGCGAACGTCTGGTAGAAGCGCAGCACATCCGCGAAGCGATCGACCGGGTGAAACAGCATCGCGACCATCACCTGCTCGACGGGGTGCAGGCGCAGCTCGAGCTCGGTGACGATTCCAAAGTTGCCGCCGCCGCCGCGGAGGCCCCAGAAGAGCTCCGCGTTCTCGTCGGCGCTCGCCGTGACGAGCCGGCCGTCGGCGGTCACGAGATCCACCGAGAGGAGGTTGTCGATGGTGAGGCCATGCTGGCGCATGAGCCAACCGATCCCTCCGCCCAGCGTGACCCCGGCGATCCCGGTCGCAGAGCACTGGCCCCCGGTCGTCGCGAGCCCGAACGCCTGCGTCTCGTGATCGAGCTCCCGCCAGGTGAGCCCCGCCTGGGCGCGGACGGTGCGCCGCGCAGGATCGACGCGGACGCCCTTCATGGGAGACAGGTCGATCACGATTCCGCCGTCGCATACGCCGCTGCCCGCGATGTCGTGCCCGCCGCCGCGCACCGCGACGCGGGCCTCGTGCTCCCGCGCGAATCGCACGGCGGCGAGGACGTCCGCGACGCCGGCGCAGCGCGCGATGAGCGCCGGCCTCTTGTCGATGCGGGCATTCCAGACGACGCGGGCCGCGTCGTAACGCCCGTGATCGGGGTCGATGAGCTCGCCGCGGAAGTTCGGTCGAAGCGAATCGAGGGCAGCCTGTGGGAAGCGGTCTTGATGCATCGTGAAGGGCCTCCTGATGCCGTACGGCGTGATGATGTTCGACGAGGCTCCCGAGTCGATGCGCCAAGGCGCGCGTCGTCAAGAGCCATGGCGTGGCGGGTTCACCGCGCGCCCGCGGCGGGCGCGGGCGCAGCAGCGCGGCCAGGGAGGAGGAAGGCGCAGCCTATCGTCAGGAGCAACGACGCGCAGAAGATGGACATGGCGGTGATGTGCTCGTGCATCACGACGTCGCCGGCCGGGCGGTCCGTGAGGACGAGGCCGAGCACGGTGAGGCCGACGATTCCCCCGATGTAACGCATCGTCGAGGTGAGGCCCGCGGCCATTCCGCTTTTCTCCCGAGGGACGTCGCTCATCGCCGCGGACTGCGACGGCGCGGACGAGAGTCCAAGGCCCGCGCCGAGGATCACGAGCGCCGGGACCGCGTCCGTGATCGCGCCCAGAGGCCGCGCCGCGAGCAGGAACATGCCGGCGATGGCGAGCGAGCATCCGCAAAGCGAAACCACGCGCGCCCCGAAGCGATCCGAGCTGCGACCCGCGAACGGCGCGACGAGCACCATCGTGCCCATCATGGAAAGCAGCGTATGGCCGACGTCCCGCGGCGCGACGCCGAAGAGCCTTCCCGCCACCTGCGGCAATTCGAAGATCGTCGCGTACATGGCGAAATTCTGGATGGCGATGATCAGGCTGCCCCCCACGAACGCGCGACGCTTGAACAGCGAGAAGTCGATGATGGGGTCCACGGCGCGGCGCTCCCAGAGCACGAAGGGCACGAGGCCCAGCGCGCCGAGCACGGCCGCCCAGCGGTGGTGCGCGGACTCGAGGCCGAGGACGAGCCCCACGAGCGAGCCCCCCAGAAGCACCGAGCCGAGGAGGTCGAAACGCGCGCGCGGCCCGGCGGGCGTCGAGGCCGCGGGGCGCGCCGGCGCGCCGAGGTGCGCGAGCGCCGCAGAGAGGAGCAGCACCGGGACGTTCGCGAGGAAGATCGAGGTCCAGCCGAAGCGCGCCACGAGGAGCGCCCCGACCATCGGTCCGGTGCCCGCCGCGATCCCCATCACCGCGCCAAACGCGCCGAACGCGCGCCCACGTACCTCGGGCGGGAGCTCGGTGCGGAGCAGGGCCGTCGCGCTCGGGACCACGATCGCGCCGCCCGCGGCCATCACGACGCGTGACACCGCGAGCACCGGGAGGACGGGCCAGACGTACGCGAGCGCGGCGCCGACCGCCAGAAGGAGCTGACCGAGGCCGAGCGCGCGCCGGTGGCCGAGGCGATCGCCGAGCTTTCCCCCGGGGCTCTGCAGGACGATGTTCGTGAGCAGATAACTCGTCACGAGCGCCTGCCGGAGCGCGCCGGAGTCGGCCGGGAGGGTGCGCGACATCTCCGGCAGCGCCACGGCGACCATCGTGGAGTTGAGCGGCGCGAGCGCCGCCGACAGGGCGATGGCGACGAGGAGCCGCACCGGCAGGCGGGACGAGGGCTCAGGCAAAGGCGACCTCCCCCGTGACGCCGAGGCGCAACAGGAGCACGCGGCCTTCCGACCCGTCCACGAGGATCTCCTGGCCATCCGTGATGCGCGTCGTCGCCCCGGCGGCCCCCAGCACCGCGGGGATGCCGTACTCACGCGCGACGATGGCCGCGTGCGAGGCCGCGCCGCCGGTATCCGTCACGACGCCCGCGGCGAGGGTGAAGAGCGGCGTCCACGCAGGGTTCGTGTACCGGCAGACCAGGATCTCCCCGGGCTTCAGGCGCCCGAACTCGCGCTCGTCGCGCACGATGCGCGCCCTGCCGCGGACGACGCCGGACGAGGCCCCGGTGCCGCGAAGCTCGTCGCTGCCCTCGGCGGCCAGGGCGCCTGCCCCGAAGGCCCTCTTCTGCCACTTCCCGTTGACCACCCCGTACGTCGCGCGCCTGCGCTGCACGAGCCTCTTCACCTCGGAGAGCGGCGGCACCCCCTCGCGGAGCCACGCCCGGACCTCGGCCTCGGTCAGGTAGAAAATATCGTCGGGGCTCGGCAGGTGCCCCCGCTCGTGGAGGCGACGCGCGATCTCGGCCACGATGGCCTGCATCGCCGAGAAGATGCGGGCGATATCGTAATGCGAGCGCTCCCGGAAGACGATCGCCTGCCGCAGCCGCGAAAGGGTGCCGCGGAACGAATCGGACAGCCCCGGCACGAAACGAAGCGCGTGGGTGACCTCGTCGAGCGCCGCTTGATATCGCTTTTGCCCGGCCTCCTCGGACGGGGGCTCGGTGGTGTCGAGCAGGCTGCGCAAGAGCCCCCACATGGGCGCGGGATCCTGCCGCCAGGTCGGCGCCGAGAGGTACAAGCCCGTGCTTTCCCGGTGCCCGTGCTCGTCCAGGAAAGCTTCCACCTTGGCGAGGTAGGCACGGCCCTCGTCCGATCCGCGGAGGTCCTCGGGGCGCCCTTCGCGAATCGAACGGTACACCTCGGGCCCCGCGCTCACGGCTTTGCGCGCGAGGCGGTAAAGCGCGAGGTTGACCTCGGAGGTCCGGGTGTACAGGCCCGAGACGAGGTCGCCCATGACGGCCTCGGCCCGCTTCCGGCCCACGGCGGCGGTGACCGGAATCCGCAAGGCGACCGCGGCCATCTGGCTGACGATCCCCTCGAACCGCTTGAACAGGATCTCTCGCGTGGTCTCCTCGATCCGATCGGCGCGGCCGAGGAGCGCGGCGTCGTCGAGGGTGCGGAGATCCACCGGCGCGCAGACCTCCAGGATCCGCACGAAGGCCTCGGCTTCCCACCACGCCATCCAGTCCTTGCGCAGGCAAGCCGCGACCCTCCCGGGCAAACCCAGGAGCCTCAGGGTGGGGCGTGGTGAGGGCAGGACGAAGAACTCACGCCAGACCTCGGCCATCAGCGCGTGTTCGTCGGCCTCGTCGACGTCGAGCCCCATGATGCGCACCGCATTGATGAGCGCGGGGATCACCATCCGGAAGGTCCATTGATCGAGCGGCTTGGGGGCGACGGGGAATCGGTCGTTGTCATTCGACTCGAGCATCTTCCGCTGCAGGCGGCTGAGCTCCGGGGGCGGAGGGAGCGGCTCGATCTCGGCCCCGCCGAGGGTGGTGATGGGGCGGGACTGGAGGAGGTAGACGGTGCGGCCTTCGAAGGCGAACTCCACGTCCTGGGGGGAGCCGAAATGGGCCTCCAGGTCGAGTGCGAGGCGGCCGAGCTGGAGCACGAGGGTGTCGCTCGGCGTGGAGCGCCCTGCCACGCGGTGATCTCGGTCTTCGATCGCCAGAGGCTCGCGCCGCAAGCGATAGACGTCGCCGGTCGTGTGTCCCGAGACCACGGCTTCGCCGAGCCCCGGCGCGACCTCGAGGAGCATGCGGTCGGCGCGCTGGGCCACCGGGTCGACCGTGAACAGGACCCCGGCGAAATCGGCCGACACCATGCGCTGCACCACGACCGCGATGTCGACCCCCAGGTGCTCCACGCCGCGCGCGGCTCGGTAGCCGAGGGCTCGCGCGCTCCAGAGCGACGCCCAGCACCGCCGCAGCGCGAGGAGGAGCTCGTCCTCTCCCGCGACGTTCAGGAAGGTCTCGTGCTGGCCCGCGAACGAGGCGTCGGCGAGGTCTTCGGCCGTCGCCGAGGAGCGCACCGCGACGAGCGGCGCGCCGAGCTCGCGATGCGCTTCGCGGACGGCGCGTTCGAGTCCGGGCAGGAGCTCGCCCTTCTCGAAGAGCTTCGCCGCCTCCGCGGCCGCCGCCTCCCAGTTCTCCGCGGCGAGGTGCGGCGCGAGGCGCTCGGCGAGCCCCCACGCGCGCGCATGCTCTGCGTACGCGCCTGCGCTCACGACGAACCCGGGCGGCACGGCGAGCCCGAGCCGCGTGAGCTCTCCGAGGTTCGCGCCTTTGCCGCCGGCCGTGGAGAGATGAGCTCGGGACAACTCGTTCAAGCGATGGATCGTCATGGTGCGTCTCTTTGGTGCATCACGCCCTTGCCTTGCTCCCACGCGGTTTACAAGTGGCGAGCAGGAATGCCCGCGCCGGTCGAGGAAGACGGAGGAATGCGTGATGGTGTGGTAGGCTCCGCGTCATGGCTCGCAAGGCGGAGAGGCTCGGCCCGAGCGCGCCGTCGTGCGCGCTTTTTGCGGCCGCGCTCGTCGGGACGCTGACGGGGTGTGGTCCAAAGGAGTGTCACAGCACGCTGCTCGAGCTAGAGCCCTGGGCGGCGGGTGTTCGGAGCCCAGCGATCGCGCCCGGGGCGACCACCGAGCTGCATCTGCAGGGGCTGCGTCGCCTCGGCTGCGACGGGTCGCTGAACTCGAGCGAGTATTTCCCGCTGCGTGTGCAGAGCGAGGACCCCGCGACGCTCGAGGTCGTCGAGCAGCGCCCCGGTCGGCTTCTGGTGCACGGTCGCGCGGCCGGCACCGCGAAGCTGGTCGTCCATGGCCACGGCGAGGAGGCGCGCATCTCCGTGGTCGTCGCGCCCGCCGTCCGCGCGGAGATCCTGCCTCCTCTCGCCGGCGCGACCGCGGCGGCGCCCGTCTTGCTTCTGGTCGGCGCCGACGTACGGCTGCCGGTGCGCCTCCGCGACGCCGAGGGGCGGGAGGTGGTCGGGGATCGGGCCCTCGAGACGACGCGCGCCGAGGGTGCGGTGTCCTTGCTTCCGAGCACGGACGGGGAGCTTCACGTCCGCGCCGAGCGCGCGGGCGAGGGCAAACTCGCGCTGCTCGGCGGGGCGATCCAGACGGAGTCGATCGAACCGAGCGCGATCGCGGGGATCGACCTGGACCTGCAGGCGGACGATACCAACGTCGGATATGGCTGCATTCCGCCGGCGCCGCCCTTCGACCAGCCGGTGAGCCACCTGCACAGAGGCGAGCGGCGATTTCTTTTCGTGCGGCTGCGAGCGGGCGACGGCCGCGCGATCGTTGGTCTCCCGGAAGCGCCGCGCTCGGCCACGCCGGAGGTCTGCACCCTCGCGCCCGCGCCGCAGCCGGAGCGCGCGCGAGAGGTGCTCGAATTCCACCTTCCTCGCTCGCGTGATTATCAGCGTTCGGCGTGGGAGCTTCGCGCGGTCGAGCGCGGCACCTGTCGCGTCGAGGCGCGCGCCGGCGAGATCCTCGCGCAGACCGTCGTCGAGATCGACTGAGCTGTGGCGCTCGGCCGCGCATGGGACGACCGGATCCCGGGCACGACATTAAAGATCACCGGGGGGTCGCCGATGCAGCAAGGCGAGCTCGTCGGGGGGCGGTTCGTGGTCGAGGCGCTGGTCGGCTCAGGGGGGATGGGCTCGGTCTTCCGGGCACGTGACCTGCAGGAGGGTGGACCGGCCGCGATCAAGGTCGTCCATGCCAGAGAGCCACGCGCGATCGCACGATTCGACGTGGAGGCCCGGCTCCTCGCCGAGCTCGAGCATCCGAGCATCGTCCATTATCTCACGCACGGGTTCACCGTGGCGGGCGAGCCCTTCCTCGCCATGGAATGGCTCGACGGCGAGGACCTCGCCGCGCGGCTCTCCCGCGGGAGGCTCGCGGTCGAGGAGAGCGTCGCGCTGGTCCACTCGGTCGCCGAGGCGCTCTCGAAGGCGCACGCGCGCGGCGTGGTGCACCGCGATATCAAGCCGAGCAATCTCTTCCTCGTGGACGGCGCCCTCGATCACATCAAGCTGCTCGATTTCGGCATTGCGCGCCTCGGCCCCATGTCGACGCGGCTCACGGAGCCGGGCGTCATTCTCGGGACGCCTGGGTACATGGCCCCGGAGCAGGCGCGCGGCGCGGCGGAGGTCGGCGCGCGCGCCGATGTCTTCGCGCTCGGCGCCGTGCTGTTCGAGTGTCTGACCGGGCAGCCAGCATTCATGGGCCAGCATGCCATGGCCGTGCTCGCGAAGCTCCTGCTCGAGGACCCTCCGCCGCTGCGTACGCTGAGGCGCGAGGTGCCGGTGATGCTCGAGGCGATCGTCGCGTGCATGCTCGCAAAGGATCCGGCGGATCGGCTCGCCGACGCGGCGGAGGTCGCGGACGCGCTCGCCTCCCTCGAGGCCGAGGAGGCATCGCCGTGGTGGGACGCCGCCGCGTCGCGCCTTCCGGCGTTGACGAGAGGCGAGCTGCGCCTGCTCAGCATCGTCGCCGTCGGCGTGGGCGGCGGAGGCGGAGGCGGAGGAGGCGCGCCGCGGGAAAGCACGCTCACGATGGAGCAGACGGGGTCGCGGCGAAAGGCGCTGGAGGCCGTCGCGGCGCCGTTCGGCGTGCGTGTCGAGGGGCTCGCGGATGGCTCGGTGCTGGCGATCCTCATGGGCACCGGCAGCGCCGCGGACCAGGTGGCGCGTGCCGCGCGGTGCGCGCTGCGTTTCGCGGAGCACGAGCCGGAGGCGCCCATTGCAATCGCGACGGGGCTCAGTGAGCTCCAGGAGCGGATCCCGGTCGGTCAGGTGATCGATCGGGCCGCCACGCTCTCGCGCACCGCGCCCCCGCGCGTGGTGCTGCTCGACGAGGTGACGGCGCGGCTGCTCGATATCCGTTTCCAGGTGACAGCGGGACCCGCCGGGCTCATGCTGCGCGGAGAAAGCGACATCGTCGAGGCCCCGCGCCAGTTGCTCGGGAAACCGAGCCCCTGCGTCGGCCGCGACCGGGAGCTCCGCGTGCTGCTCGATCTGCTCGACGAATCCGTCGTCGAGGCCGTCGCGCGCGTGGTGCTCGTGACGGGGCCGCCAGGCATCGGCAAATCGCGCTTGCGCCGGGAGTTCGTCAGCGATGTACACCGCCTCCGCCCCGGCGTCGACGTGTGGGTCGGTCGCGGCGACCCGATGAGCGTGGGCTCTGCGTTCGCCCTGGCGGGCTCTGCGATCCGGCACGCGGCGGCCGTGGTTGGGGGCGAGCCTGTCGACGAGCGACGCAGAAAGCTCGTCGATCGCGTCGCGCGCCACGTGGCCGAGGGCGACGTCCATCGGGTGGCGGAGTTCCTCGGCGAGATGACGGGCACGCCGTTCCCCGACGCCGAGAGCGTGAAGCTGCGAGTCGCGCGGCGGGAGGCGCGGATCATGAGCGAGCAGATCCGTGACGCCTGGGAGACCTTTCTCGCCGCCGCATGTGGAGCCCAGCCGCTCCTGCTCGTCCTGGAGGATCTGCACTGGGGCGACCTCGCTTCGGTCAAGCTCATCGATGCCGCGCTGCGGGAGCTCAA
Source organism: Polyangium sp. 15x6 (assembly GCF_029960785.1). GTDB lineage: Bacteria > Myxococcota_A > Polyangia > Polyangiales > Polyangiaceae > Polyangium. Next base: position 39,004 of record NZ_JASBQE010000067.1, on the reverse strand, counting down.
GGGCAAGCCGCTCTTCGTGGCGGCGTTTGGCCGGCCCGAGGTGCACGAGCGTTTCCCGCGGTTATGGGGCGAGCGTGGACTCTCCGAGCTCCGCCTCGGGGAGCTGACGCCGCGGGCCGCCGAGGAGCTCGCCCGGCACGCCCTCGGGGATTCCGCCGGGCCGCAGACGATCGCGCGGGTCGTCGAGCGCTCCTCCGGCCATCCGTTTTTTCTCGAGGAGCTCATCCGGGCCGTGGCCGAGGGCCGCGGCGACGTGCTGCCGGAGACCGTCCTCGCGATGGTCGAGGCGCGCCTGTCCGCGCTCCCGCCCGAGGCGCGCCGCGTGCTGCGCGCGGCCAGCGTCTTCGGGGAGGTCTTCTGGCGGGGCGGCGTGGAATCGCTCCTGGGACCTCTCGACGACACGCTCTGCGTGGACGAGTGGCTCGCCATGCTGGTCGAGCGCGAGGTCGTGCAGCGCAGCGCGACGAGCCGGTTTGCCGAGGAGGAGCAGTATTCGTTCCGGCATTCCCTGCTACGCGAGGGGGCCTATGCGACGCTGCGGGACGCCGATCGCGCGCTCGGGCACAGGCTCGCGGCGGAATGGTTGGAGGGATCCGGGTCGACGGACGCGATGATCCTCGCCGAGCATTTCGAGCGCGGCGGGGCGCCGGAGCGCGCAGCGAGATGGTACCTCGAAGGTTCCAGGCAGACGCTCCTTGGAAATGACCTGCCCGCGGCGATCGCCTTCGCCGAGCGCGGGCTCCGCAGCGGAGCGGCGGGGGAGCTGCGCGAGGAGCTGTTCATCGTCCTCATGATGGCCCACGGGTGGAGCGGGAACGGGGCTTCGCTCGATGCGGTCGCCGATGAGCTTTTGCGCGAGGTCGAAGTCGGGGATACGACCTGGGCCTTGGCCATGACGGGCAGGCTGGTGGCTTCCGTGTTCCTCGGGACGCGGGAAGTGTCCCTCGACTTCGTCCAGGCCATCTGCGAGGTGGAGCCAAGCCCGGAGAGCGTGGGGCGAATCGTCGAGGCCCTCGGATTCGTGTATTCCGTCGTGATGATGTTCGGCATGCGTGACCTCGCCAAGGTCTGCGCGACGCGGATGGAGCACGTGGGAGGCAGGGCTCGGGAGCGTGATCCGACGGTCCGAGCCAGGCTCCAGAGGACGCAGACCAGTGCGCGCGCATTCGAGGGGAATCTCTGGGCGAGCTTGAAGGCGTCGCAAGAGGCACAGCGTTCCTTCGACGAGGCGGGCGATCGGCTCCAGGTCGACGACATGCGTGTATGGGGCGCGTCGTTGCTCCGCCACCTCGGGGCATACGCGCGTGCAGAAGAAGAGGTGCGGAGCGTGCTGCGCTCCCACGGCAATATGCTGGGCCCAGTCTCCGTCTGGGCAAACAACGTGCTCATCGAGGTGCTCGTGGCCCGCGGCGCGCTGGAAGAAGCGCGCGCAATGGCCTCCTCCTTCGTGGACCGGGAGCACGCGCGGGGTGCCCGGTTTTACGAGGGCTGGGCCCGCAGGGAGCTGTCCTACGTCCTCTGGCGCAGCGGGGCCTATCAAGAAGCCGAACGCGAGGCGCGAGAGGCCATCGAGCAACTGGCCGCGACCCCCAGTGAGCGCTCGGTCGCAATGGCGACGCTCGCATGCATCCTCCTCCAGCAAGGCCGCGCAGCCGAAGCGCGGAGCCTCACCGAAGAAGCGGTCGCGAAGCGCAAAGAGATCGGTACAGCCGGCCTTTTTGAGGCATTCGTGCAGCTCACCCACGCCAAGGCCCTGCGCGCGACCGGCGACCTTGCGCGCGCGCGGACGGTGCTCTTCGAGGCCCGCGCGCGTCTGCTCGCCCAGGCGGCGAAGATCGAGGATCCCGAGCTTCGGCGGAGCTTCCTCGAGAACGTCCCGGAAAACGTCGAGATCTTCGCTCTCGCCGACGCGGCCTGAGAGGGCTCCCGCGAGGGAAGGGTGATGGTGTGTCGAAGGAGATTCCGACGTGGGTGACGTCGGTGTGTGCAGGGGCTTTGAGCAAGGGGGATGCCAGGGTCGCGGGTGCGCGGATGGGGGCGGGGGTGGGGTCGGGGTTTCGAGGGGCGAGGGACGAGTGTGGCAGGGAGGGATCGGGCGTCGGGGGCGTGGATGGGCGGGGTGGATGGGAAGGGGGACGGGGCAGGATCTGGGAACGGTTTCGAGGGGCTTGCGGGGGTGGTGGAGGTGGTGCGGGGATGGGCGGGCGTGGCAGCGAAGGAGGAGAGTTTCGGGGGGAAGAGGGGCGGGACTGTGGGCGGCGGTAGGTGGACGGGTCGCGGGGAGAGGAGAGAGAGGTCGCGGGGGGAGGCGGGGAGATGTCCGGACGATTCTGGACAAGTTTGGGAGATGGTCCGGTGTGGGTGGAGGGCCAAGCGGGAGTGACCGGCGGGACACGGGCGACTGTCTTGGAAGTGTGGTGCGAGTGGGGGCGGAGGGACGCGAGTTGTGTGCTGTGCAACCGGGATCTTGGGTGACACCTCAAACCGGGACCTCGGGTGACACTTCCTTGCGGCTGGCGATGTCAACCCATCCCCTCGGTTGGCGCAGACCGGGGGCCCGAGCACGTAGACCGGGCCCCTGGGTGACACGGTCCGGCGGGGCGGGTACGAAGGCTTCGTACCCGTGATTCCAAGCCTTGCAAACCACTACGGCTCGTGAGATATGCGCCCCATGGGTGACAGGGGCGCTCCGGCGGATCCCACGAGCACGACCGCATATCGCATGCCGCCGGAGGGCCCGATGCCCGAAACCGAACCGGTGGGCGAGCTGGTCGAACCTGCGCCCGAGGATCGACGTTCCCTTGCTCGCCTTCAATCTCGCGAGCGCAGCCGCGTCGTGGGCATGGTCGTCACGGCCGTGGTTCTGCTGCGCTGGGGTGTACCGCTCGCGCCGCGCATCTTCGGGGGGTATGGAGACCTGGCGAGCATCGCATTCGGCGCCGGCGCCATCGCCCTCTTCGTCTATGCATTCTGGTCATGGGCGAATCCACGCGTCGTGGTGCCTTCGGTCGTCCGCATCGACGGCCACGACGACGAGGGGCTCTCGGTGACGCTGGACCATGCCTTTTCCCTTCGGGTCGTGCTGAATCCAAGAAACACGCTCGCCCTCGACCCGCTCCTCGTGCGGTTCGTCGCGGAAGAAGTCAGCCGAAAGAAAGAACCGGTCTTCTCCGCCGAATACATCCTCGATCAAGGACGGTCCGTGGACGCAGGAAAAACCGTCCGATACGACGCCTCGATCGAGCTGCCCGGCGAAGCCCCGTGCACGTCCCACAAACGCGGCATCGCATGGCGCCTCGAGGTCTCGGTCGGCGCGCCCCCAGGCTTCACCCGCGCGTATCCTCTCCACGTCCGCCCCGCGGCGCGCAGCGCTCGTGCTCCGGGAAAGAAGGTCCGGCAGCGGCGTCCCAAAGTTGCCCCCCCGACCGAGCGGTGTATCGTGGCCCCGTGACCGCCGCCTCCACGACCCTCTACCGCCCCGTCGGCCAGGCCGAGCTCGACCTGATCGCGGCCAGCGGCTACCGCCGCTTCCCGCCGCGCCTGCCGGATCAGCCGATCTTCTACCCCGTCTGCAACGAGACCTATGCCGCGCAGATCGCGAGCCGATGGAACACGGCGCAAGGCGCAGTCGGATACGTGACCCGGTTCGAGGTCCAGTCGGATTTCCTCGCGAAGTACGACGTCCAGGTGGTCGGATCGAAGATCCACGCCGAATACTGGATCCCCGCCGAGGAGCTCGAAGCCTTCAACGACGCCATCGTCGGGACGATCGAAGTCATCAGCGAGCACCGCGCCGAAGGCTGAGCATGGGTCTCTTCTGGAGGCCGCTTCGCTGGGGCGTTGCCCCAGGCCCCACCAGGGGCTATCCGCCCCTGGACCCGGACCAGCGCAAGCGCTGGACCCAGGGTCGATGAACTGCGCGATGCGCAGTTCATCGAACAGGCCGATTCAAGACCGGCGAGCGACGCTGCCAACCAAGACGGCTTCAATCCACGACGTTGTCCCTGGTCTTGCCACGGGCCCGTGGGAAGAACTGCGCATCGCGCAGTTCTTCCCCAAATGGTCCAGCGCTTGCGCTGGTCCGGGTCGAGGGGCGGATAGCCCCCGCGGGGCCCGGGGCAGCGCCCCGGCGCGGCGGCCCCCAGAAAAGGCCTCGACGACCTGCCGGTGAGAGTTCTCACCTCGGCGTTACGAACACTTACAAGGTGACGACAAACTTGCGACGGACATGCTGCGGCTCACGCGGCACGGTGGTCCTCCGGGGGGCCATCGAGGAGTGGAGCCACAATGAAAAGCATGTCTTGGATGACCTGGGGAATCGCCGGCGCTGCAATCGCCATGGTTGCTGGCTGCGGGAGCGACGAGGGAGCGGCGAACGAGACGGGGGGCGGCGAGAGCGGCGCGCCGATGGCCATTGCCTGGAGCCCTTGCCCGATCGTCACCGATGGCGCAGGGAAGGAAGCCGAATGCGCCATGGTCGACGTCCCGCTCGACTGGGAGCACCCCGGGGGCGCGCAAATGCAAGTCTTCGTGAAGCGCATTCCGGGGACCGGGACCGAACGCCGGCAGGTCTGGCTCTTGACGGGCGGGCCGGGTGGCTCCGGGGCCGGGCTCGAGGAGGCCCTCGCGGTGCCGCTCCAGGCGCTCTCGCCGTCGAGCGACATCTATCTCGTCGATCATCGGGGCGTGGGGCGCTCGGCCCGGCTCGGATGCCCTGACCAGGAAGTGCCCGGCATGGACGGCATCGATCCGAACGAGTGGGCCGCGTGCCTCGCGCACCTCGACACGACCCTCGGGCCGGACCTCGGCCATTTCAACACGACGAACGCCGCGCGCGACGTCGGCGCCCTCATCGAGCGGACCCGCGCGCCGGGGCAGGAGGCGCACGTCTATGGCGTCTCGTATGGCACGTACTGGGCGCAGCGGTACCTCCAGCTCTTCCCGGACCAACCGACCTCGGTGACGCTCGACGGCCTTTGCCAGGCGGGACTCTGCTCGCTCACGACGTTCGATCGCTGGGTCGATCACGTCGGCCGGAAGTTCATGGGCGCGTGCGGCGCGGACGCTTTCTGCGGCGGCAAACTCGGGGCGGAGCCGCTCGCCGCCATGGGCGCGTTCCTCGACGGCCTCGACGAGAAGAAGTGCCAGGGTATCACGGACCTCGGCGTCACGCGGGGCCTCGCGAAGCAGCTCTTCGCGGCGCTCGTCGCGACGCTGGAGACGCGCCCGCTCGTCCCCGCGCTCGTCTACCGGGGCCATCGATGCGCGCCGTCGGACGTCGCGGCGTTCGAGCACCTCATCGGCTTCTTGACGGCGCCGCCTGCCTCGTCCGCGGCAAACCCGGACGCGTACCTGTACTCGCAGGTGCTCTCGTTCAACGTCGCCATTTCGGAGATGATGGAGCTCGATCCGCTGCCCCTCGCCGAGGCCCAGTCGATCCAGGATCAGGCGTTCTTCTGGACGGGCGACGTCGCCACCGAATACGCCCTCTTCGACGCGTGGCCGCGTTATGCCCGCGACGCGTACGTCGGCAAATACGCGCCGACCACCGTCCCGATGCTCCTCATGAACGGGACGCTCGATCCGCAGACGCCGCTCGAATTCGCGGAAGAAATCGCGCCCAACTACACCCAGCCCCATCAGACCTTCGTCACGTTCCCCGACGCGCCCCACGCGCTCGTCATGCGGACGCCGACGGTGGAGCCGCCGCATACGCCGTGCGCGCTCTCGATGTTCGCGCGCTTCGTAGCGGATCCCGAGGCGCCCGTGGATACGGCCTGCGTCGCCGACCTCGTGCCCCTCGATTTCCACGGCGATCCGGCGATGGCCGGGGCCCTGCTCGGCGCGGCGGACCTGTGGGAGGACGGCGGCAAGGCGCAAGCGCCGGAGCCCGGAGCGCGCGCGGACCGCGCACTCGACGAGGTCCGGCGCGCATTCCAGCGCGCCCGCCAGGGCCATCCATTCCCGCGCTGACGGCGACGTCAACGCTCGACGCGCGTCTCGGCGGGGCCCGGCCACGAGAGGATCAGCCGCGCCCCTCCGAGATCGCTGCTCTCGGCGCTCGCGCAGCCGGCGTGGGCTTGCATCACCCGGTGCACGATCGCGAGCCCGAGGCCGTGCCCGCCCGTCGAGCGACTGCGGCTCGCGTCGAGGCGCTCGAAGGGCAAAAAGATACGCGCGCGCTGCTCGGGGGGAATGCCCGGACCGTCGTCGTCCACCATCACCACCGCGCGCGCTCCCGCCGAAACTCGAACGATCACCCGGGCGCGCGCGTGGCGCTGGGCATTACGCACGAGGTTACACACCGCCCGCCGGAGGTGCCGGGGGTCCCCGACGGCAACGGCGGGCGCGGGCGCGTCGATCTCGATGGAGAGATTCGGAGAGAGCGGCGCGAGGTCCTGCACGACGCCTTCCACCAGGTCGACGAGGTCGAGCGTGACGGCCTCGAGAGGCGGCGCCCCGGGCTGGAGGCGCGCGTAGGCGAGCAGCTCTTCGACGAGCGCCTCCATCTCGCCCACGTCCTTCGCCATCCCGTCGAGGTGGACGCGCGCCTCCTTCGCCTCGATGGCTGCCGCGCTCGCTTCGAGCGCGAAATGCAGGCGCGCGATGGGCGTGCGCAGCTCGTGCGAGATGGCCTGCAGCGTCGCCTGTTGCTCGTCGGCCGATCGCTCGAGTCGCTCGGCCATGGCGTTGAAGCAGCGCGCGAGGTGCGCGACCGGCTCGGGCGCGGAGGTATTTACGCGCGCGTCGAGCCGACCATCACCGAGGGTGCTCGCCGCGTCCGCGAGCCGGTTCACGTGCCGCGCGATCGGGCGCGTGAGCACGAGAATGGCCAGACCGAGGAGCAAGAGCAGCACCACGAGATCGCGCCCGAAGAGCTCGATCAGCACCTCGACGGGGGGGCCGAGATCGAGATCCTGCACGAGGACGCGGCCCGACCCTTCAAGGGGCAGATAAAGCACGAGGTGCTCGCTCGCGGGCCCTCGGGCCCGGACCCAGGCCGCTTTCTCGCCGGCCTCGAGGCGGCGGCGCGTGAAAGCGGGCATCTCGGGCTCGAGCACGTCCGGCGCGGACCTGAGCTCGATGGGGTAGCGGAAATGGGGCTGCCAGCGCGCGACCACGGACTCCCACTGCTCGGGAGGATGGGCGCGGAGCGCCTCCTGCATGAGCCAGTGGTTGCCGTCGGTGAGCTCGACGTAATGCTCGGCGATCTGCGCCGCCTGGGCTTCGAGCTCCGCAGGCGAGGCGGTGCTCGGGTGGGTGCGCCTCGCGGCCGAGCCGACGACGAGGACCGCGGCCAGCGCGAGGGCGACGACGATACCGGCATAAAAGCGCAGGAAGAGGTTGTTCATCGCTCCCTCGCGAAGAGGTAGCCGCGGCCGCGCACGGTGCGGATGAGCCGATGCGGCGGCTCGTCGTCGCCGAGCTTTTTGCGGAGCTTGCAGATGCGCATGTCGATGGACCGGTCGAGCCCATCGAACGTGATGCCCCGGAGCTCGGCGACGAGCTCGTCCCGCGACAGCACCGCCGGGGCGCGCGAGGCGAGCAGCCAGAGGAGCTCGAACTCCGCGTCGGTGAGCAAGACGGGCGCGCCGCTCTGCGTGACGGCCCGGCGCTCGGCATCGATCTCGAGGTCGCCCGAGGTGATGCGCGCGCGCTCGTCCGATGGCGCCGCGGCTGCGCGCGCTCCGCGGCGCAGGAGGGCGCGCAGCCGCGCGAGCAGCACCTGCGGGCGTACGGGCTTCGCGAGGTAGTCGTCGGCCCCGGTATCGAGCGCGACGACCTCGTGGATGTCCTCGTCCTGCGCGGTGAGCACGAGGATGAACCCGGGATACCCGGCGCGGACCGCGCGACAAACCTCGAGCCCGCCCACGCCGGGGAGCAACATGTCGAGAATCACGCAATCGGGCGGATCGCCGAGGATGATCGATATCGCCTCTCGTCCCTCGGCGACCCTCCCGACACGAAAGCCCTGCCCCGCGAGGAATGCCTGGATCAGCCCGGCGAGCCGCTCGTCATCCTCGACCAAGAGGATTCGTGGCTGCCGCGGGGCATCTCGATCTGGTCTCATGCGCCGAGCTTCCAGCCATACGGGCCTCGCCGCGCGATCAGCGCACGAAACCGCCGCGCCGGAAGGGCGGTTCGCGGAGATCGACAGGGAATTTCAGCGGACCAGCAGCGGCAGCTTGCGCACGCCGGTCATGTTCGGGCTGGGGATGAACTCCGGCGGCGCCTCGGGATCCATGCGCAGGCGCGGGAAACGATCCAGCAGGATGTCCAGCGCGACCCGCCCTTCCAGCCGGGCCAGGGGCGCGCCGAGGCAGAAATGGATGCCTCGTCCGAAGGCGACGTGCGGGTTCGGGTCACGGGACGGGTCGAACTCGTTCGGATTCGTAAACTGCCTTGGATCTCGGTTGGCCGCCGCGATCCACACCATGATCAACTGGTCCGCAGGAATCGTCTTGCCGCCGAGCTCGACCGCGCTCGTCGTGGATCGGCCGACGGTCGCGAACGGGCTGAAGAAGCGCAGCGACTCCTCGATGGCGCCGGGCACCAGCGACCGGTCCGCGCGCACCTTCGCCCCTTGCTCCGGGTGCGCGTCCAGACACAGCACCGTGTTGCCGAGCAGCATGGTCGTGGTGATGTGCCCCGCGATCAAGAGGATGTTCGCGAAATTGGCGACCTCGGTCTCGGTGAGGCGGTCGCCGTCCACTTCGGCCTCGACGAGCTTGGTGAGCAGGTCCTCGCGTGGCTTTTGCCTGCGCTCCGCGGCGTGTTTTCCGAGGTAATCGAGCAGGAGCTGGCTCTGCTCGAGCGCCACCTTTACCTGGCGCTCTTGCTCCTCGGAGCGATTGACGAGGGAGAACTGCGTGGAGCTCTCCAGCATCTTGTCGACCCATTGCTTGAACATGTCGCGGTCGCTGCTGGGCACCCCCAAGAGCTCGGCGATGACGATGACCGGGAGCGGGTACGCGAGATCGGCCACGAGCTCCAGCCGATCCGGCCCATCCACCGCGTCGAGCAGCTCGTGGGTCAGACGCGCGATTCGCGGCTCGAGGTCCGCGACGACCTTCGGCGTGAAGGCGTGACTGACGAGACTCCGGAGCTTCTTGTGCTCCGGCGGGTCCATCTGCACCAGGTTCCCCTCGATGGACCGCCTGATCTCCGGGACCAGACGCATGGTGTTGGACGAGAACAGGCCGGGATCGCCGAGGATCCGCAGCGTCTCCGGGTATCCGTACACGTTCCACATCCCGAGTTCGGGAGCGAAGTGGACGGGTTCGTCCGGGACTTGCCCGCGTAGCCAGAACTGTGATTTGTGAATGCCCCAGGTGTCGGCCAGGTTCGTCATTGCGGTTCCCCTTTCCGCGCGCTTCCGGGTCCGGGATCAGCCGGGCTCGGCGGCGTAGATCCATTTGCGGTAGCAAGTGATGAGATCCTCGAAGACGGTGCAGAGCTCGGCGGCGGCCGCCGCCATCACCTCCTTCCGTGGCTCGCCGGCAGGCTCGAAGGAATGCCGGATGGTGTGCGCGAGGGCGTCGGCCTTGGCTTCCAGGTCGAGGCTGGCGGTGCCGAGGTCGACGGTGCCGAGCAGGTAGAACCCGGCCGACGCGGCCCGCATCGCATAGACGATGTTCGGGATATCCGCGCGGATCAGGCCGTGGCGGGTCATCATCTCGATGGACCGGTCGGCCGCGAGCAGCTCCTGTCGCCCGACCGGGCCCTCCCTCAGGTTGCCGAGCAATTCGGTGTTTCCGAGCGCCAGCGCCATCGTGAGCGGCCTCTTGTGGACGGCCAGAAACTTGCTCCGCGCGAAGCGGTGGGGCCTGATCTCGGCCGGATCCTTGCGTAGCCCGGAGAGCAGCTCCTCGACGAGGAGGATGGACTCACGCCGGAGCAGCGCCTGGAACAGCTGCTCCTTGGAGCGCCAGTGCAGGTACACCGTGCCCTTGCCGATGTCCGCCTGCTTGGCGATGTCCTCGATGGTCACCTTCCGGTAGCCCATGCGCAAGAGCAGCGTGCCCGCGGCGTCGAGGATCCGGTCGGCGCGGCTTTGGACCTGTTGCGGGCGTTCGGACACGAGGGGCGCTCCTTGCTGACCCTGTGACCAATTTTTAGAAGTTGGTCAACCGGTCATCGCGAAGGTAGCAGCCCCTGCGTCGGTGGCAAGGGAGAAGCGGCAAGAGCGAAACGGCTGGGGTCCCCGCGCCGCTCGCGCGTGGTGGGCGAGCGCACCCATGTGCGGTTCGTTACGATCGACGTGACCGTGAAGCGCGTGGCGCGTGGCGAGGAACCTCGCGCTCGTCGGCGCTCAGGCGTAGGAGGCAGGCCATCCCAATGGAAAGGGCTTCCGGTAAGGCCGAGCTTCGTCGATCACCCGGGCAAAGGACGGGCGTGCACACAGTCGCTCGTAATAAGCGACGAGCTTGGGGTGCTCCGCGAAGGGAACGGCGATATTGGCATAGAAAAGCGCCGGCGCCGCGGCGCAGTCCGCCAGGGTGAATCCGTCGCCGCAAGCCCAGCCGCCTGGGGGCAGATCCCGCTCGATCAGCGCATAGGCTGTGGCGATCATGGCCTTCGCCTGCTCCACGCCATCCGGATCGCGCCGTCCCTGGGGGCGGAAATGGTCCGTCACGATCTTGGTGACCTGATTGGCGACATAGTTGTCGAACAGGCGATCCCAGAGGTGAACGCGCATCGCTTCCTCCGGATCGGCGGGGATCAGCTTGCAGGGCCCCGGGTAATGGCGCCCGAGATAATCGATGATCAGGCTGGATTCCGGGACGATGACGTCGCGCTCCACGTCCCGCAGCACCGGGAACTTCGCGAGCGGCCACACCGACGTGAGCTCCGCGCGCGAGGCAGGATCACCGAGATCGATCAGCCGAGGCTCGAACGGCGTCCCGTTCTCGTAAAGCGCAATCAGCACCTTCTGACAGAAGGAGGCGAAGGGATGATAATAGAGCGTCGGGGGCATGGCAATCTCCTGCTGGTCTGCGGGCGCAGCATAGCAGCATGAGGCCTCGTGCCCAAGACAAACGGCGGCTCACTTCTCCAGGAGCTTCACCGTCGCTTCTGCGACGCCCGCCGCCGACGCCGGGTTCTGCCCCGTCACCAGCCGCTCGCTCACGACCACCTGCTTTTGCCAGTTCGGCGCCGGCACGAATCGCGCCCCGCGCTCCACGAGTTTGTCCTCCAGCAGGAACGGCACCACCTTCTCGAGCTTGACCGCGCGCTCTTCCTCGTTCGTGAATGCGCTCACCTGCTTGCCTGCCACGAGGTATTCGCCCGTCGAGAGCCGGACGTTCACCAGCGCGGCCGGGCCGTGACAAACCGCGGCCACCACGCCGCCTCGCTCGTAGATCTTCGCCGCGACGCTCGCGAAGGCCGCGTTGTCCGGGAAATCCCACATCGTGCCGTGACCGCCCGCAAAAAAGATCGCGTCATACGCCGCAGGATCGACCTTCTCCGCAGGCGCGCTCGCGTGGAGCCGTGCGACGACCTGCGCGTCGTCGAGAAAGGCCGCCTGCACCGGATCCTTGCGGTCCACGCCGTCGAGCGGCACCTGGCCTCCCTTGACCGAGGCGAAATCAATCGTGTACCCCGCCTCTTTGAAGACCGCATACGGATGCGCGACCTCGGGCAGGTAGGCGCCGGTGCTCTCGCCCGTATCGCCTTTCTTGTCGTGGCTGGTCGTCGCGATGAGGACACGCTTGGTCATGGCTTTTTCCTTGCTCTTGGATGTCGAGACGTCGGAAAGATGGGGCGACGGGGCGCCGCCACAAGCGGTGAGGCCCGCCGCGGCGAGCAGCGCGAGCAGCACGACGCGACGCCCACCCGCGGTGTCGGAAGTTCGGTTCGTCATGGCCTGGAGGGTAGCGACGGACGCGGCTGCCCGGTAGAGGACGGCTCGTACAAGCATCTGTGCTACCGTGTTTCAAATGATCGCCCCCGCGCTCGCCGGCAGCTTGCCCAGCATCGAGGCGTTTTGTCGCACGTACGAGGCCGGGAGCTTCACCGCCGCGGCCCGCGCCCTCTCCGTCACCCCGCAAGCCACGAGCCGCAGCGTCGCTCGCCTCGAGCACGCCCTCGGCGTCACCCTCTTTCGCCGCACCACGCGGAGCCTCGCCCCGACCGAGCACGGCCGCCGTTATTATGCATTGTGCGTGCAAGCCCTCTCCCTGCTCGCGGCCGGCGAGCGGGACCTCGCGAGCGGACGCGCGCTCGTCGAGGGGCGCGTGCGCATCAGCGCGCCCACGACGTACGGGCATCATCGCCTCCTGCCGATCCTCGGGGCATTTCGCGATCGATATCCAGGCGTCCGCGTCGAGGTCAACGTCACGAACCGCAACGTCGACTTCGTGCGAGACGGCCACGACCTCGCCATTCGAATGGGCACCATCCAGGACAAGACGCTCGTCGCGCGCAAGCTCGGCGATTACCCGCTCGGGGTTTATGCGAGCCCGTCATACCTCTCACGGCACGGCACGCCGCGCTCGCCCGACGACCTGGCCGAGCACGCCTGCGTCGCATTCCTGATGCCGAGCTCGGGCCGGGTTTTACCGTGGACCTTCCACCCCGCGCCGCGCAGCTTCGTTCCTGACGCGCCGTACACGTGCTCGGAGGACGCGCTCGGCGTGATCGGGCTCGCGCGGGCGGGCGTCGGTCTCGTGCAGATTTACGATTTCCTGGTGGAAGAAGACGTGGCGCGCGGCAGCCTGATCGAGGTCCTCGCGCCTTTCCGCGGGGCGAGCCGGCCCTTTTCGTTGATTCACCCGAGGGGGACCGTTCAGTCCTCGGCCGCTCGCGCTCTCAAAGAGTTCGTCCTGTCCGACGCCCGGGAGCGGCAAGCGCCCCGCGCGCCTCGTTGAGCGAAGCGTCGAAAAAAAGAAGCGGGTGGTTCTCCGCAGGCGCGAAGGTATGCTGCGCGCGTGGCGATCGAGCCGAGCGTGATCGCGGAGGCGCTTGTGGCTAGCGGAAGAGCGCGCGCATCAATGACATGATGACTTGAACGAGTGGCTCGATCACGGGCTCTGAGGCACGCCGCTCAGGCTCACCGTCAACGTCTCGGTCGGGCTGACGCGGAAGAACGCGTTCATCGATGCGTTGCCGCCCCCATCCACCGTCAGCGTCACGTCGTCGGGGGAGATGACCCGGCTGAGGTATCGTTTGTCGGAACCATCCGCGGCGATTGCGTCGGCCTCCAGCAGGAAGTCCACGCTGCCTGCCGGGATCGACACGGAGGACGATGTGAGGTCGAGAGGACCGGCGACCCGCGTGAGAAGCTTGATCGTGACATTCGAGATCTCCTCGCCGTCGACGAGGTACGGGCCCGGGGTCGAGAGCTGCAGGTCCTCGACGACCACGGCGGAAGCCCCGCTCGCGAAGCTCGGGATGCCGTAAACCATCTGCCCCGCGGCCTGCGCCGACGTGGACGACGGGGGCGACGTGAAGGATTGCACCTCCGTCAGCACCAGGGTCACGAGGACATCGGAGGTCACCGGGGTGTACGGGAAGACGCCATCCGAGCACGGGCCGAGCTCCTCCGCCTCGATCATGGTGCCGTTGGGCAGCTTGTCCGGGTACAGCACAGGGTCCTCCCCGCTCCCGGTATACCCGCCGCCCTGCGCGACGTCGATCAGGAAGGTGGTGAGGCACTGGTCCGTCGCCATGGACTCGAGCTCCTCGAGGACGCAGATCGTATAAAAGGCGGTCAGCTGCCCCTCGGACCACACGGGCTGCCCATTGCTATCCGTCCCGGTCTGGAGGTTGTAGGTCGGCGGGGTGCTCGTGTTCCACTGGCACTCATACTGGATGAAGCCCGAGGGAGGGGGAGGTGGGGGCGCGGACGGGCTGCACTTGACGCAATCGCAGTCGTTCTTCGCTTCATCGATCGCATCACAATTGGTCAGGCCATCTGCCTCGCACTGCTGCCTGCACCACCAGACGGGGTTCTTTGTAGGCAACTCGGGGGCGCAGACGGTCGTGATCAGGTTGTCTCCGGCAAAGCACAGGAGGCTGTTGCCCCCCGCGTCCGGGTCATTGCATGTGCCACCCATCGCTGGGTTGTACGTACAGGTATACACCGGACCACAAGAGCAGCCGGAGAGGCCGAACGCGAGCGCCAAGGCGAGCGGCGCGAGCCCGAAGCGGAAAAGGAGATTCGCCAGCATGGACCGTTCCTATGTGAGTTTTGGGGCCCGTCCGCGAGGAGGACGGCGACGAGGAGCAGGCCGTTCCAGGAGCCCACGCGTACGGCTCTGGTGTTCCGGAGGGAAAGAATCCCCCGGCAACTCCGCCGGGTATAGCAGACGCCGTGCCATACCTGCCGTCGGGCCGCGGCAGCGAAGAAGCCCTCCCTCTCCACACCGGAGAGCGACCACCGAGCCAGTTTCTCGGAATTTTACACGGTGTCGGTGCGGCGTGTCGACGCCGGCGGGGGCGCAGTAACGCCGTCGTTACACCTCGGTGTCACGTCCGCGCACCATTGTATCGTCCGCGTTACGAGCCGAAGGCCACACCCCAGTAGAAGGCGTCGACGGTGCCGGTGTCGAGGGTGAAGGTGAAGGTCATTCCGCAGCGACGCAATTTGGATTCACGCCCTCCTGCCCCCTCCACGAGGAGCCGAGGATCCCGCTTGGTTCTGCTCCAGGTCGTCGGGGGTGAAGAGACGCACCGCCACGTAGGGTTCTCGGTGGTCGCAGCTCTTCACGAAGGACTCTCGATGATCTCCCACGCGTGACTTCCATCCTTGTAGCAGATGTGTCGAACCTTGTACTGCGAGTCGAGGATGCAAACGCTACCGCATGGGAGCTCTAGAATCGAGTCCGCGCAGGATGGTGCTTTCAGTGCCAGCTGAGACTCCTGCGTATTCTCCACACCATCATCGTCGAGGGAATCGTCGCCGACGACGCAACCAATTGCGAGGAAACTGATCAATCCCAAAGCGAGTGCTGCGCGCATGGATGTCCCTTTCGCTCCGCCATCATCAGAAGACGACCCATTCTAGGAGGACTGTGAGGCAGATCCAAATTTCGTTCGAGCATCGTCCCTTGGTCACTCCTTCGATGCCTGTGGCCTCGATCCGACGGCGGAGCGCGCGAGTTCGTGATGCCGCCGCCCGTGCAGCGCCAGGGAGGCGTGCGGCTTCCGAGGCCTCGACCAACGCCCCTGCTACCAGGTTGAACCGCGAGCCGATCTGGGATACGTTGGCCATGAGTGTTCGTGATCCCGGGAGTGACCTCGGTCTGCCGGTGCTGGCAGCGGCAAGGACCGAGGTTCACGCACAAGGCGCTCGTCCAAGGGCATAAGGAGGTCATCAGGAAGGACGGAGCGGTTCAAGGAGGTCAAGGTTGGAGGACGCAGCACGAGGGTCGCACAGGGCATGCTGCAATGAAATGCACGCGTTCTGCGCGGCTCGCGAAGGCTGTACGCACCGCCATGCAAGTAGGGGCTCAGACGGGTCCCGAAAGACCGAAGGACGAACGAAGGTAGAGCGTGCCCGCATCGTCATGGTGCTGCGGCGACAAACCGCAGCCGCAAGGTAGCCCTTGTGTCGTTGGGGTCGTAAAGCTCCGTCGGGTACTTCTGTTACCCTACCGCGGGCCTCGGCCCGGTGAGCGATGAAAGCCTCGTCCGGTGTGGCGGTCCAAGTGACCATGTCGCACCGGAGACGAACATGAACGCGCGAGGGTTGCACCACGCGGGCCCGTCATCGAACGAAACGTTCACTTCTCTCATCACGCTGGCCTGGCGGGGCTCCTCGCAGACAACACCTCCTTCTGCTGGCAGGCGAGCGACAGCCGGTCCGGCTCCGGCCGGACGAATGGTCGCGCGTGCGGGAGTGAAGCCCTACGGTCCGCCGAGCGGTGACGCGCGGTGGATTCGTGAGTTCTGCCGTGACCCCGACCGGCGGGTAACCGCCGCCCCCTGGGCCACGGGGAGCGCCTAGTAACCAGGGCGCGGCACATCGATCCGGTCGACGCCCGCGGCGTGTTTCCCGCGGGAGCGCCGTCACCGGGCGGATCCAGAGACGGCGGCAGGCGAAAACCGTGAGGCCTCCCGAGGATCCGCTCGAAATGGCGGCGCGCCACAGCGGGTGGAGCGTCGATTGGTGCCGCACTCCCGGACGAAAGTCCCCAAGGCCCCCGGGAAGCCGCGCCGGTGACGGCGCGGCGGCGCCAAGCGCGCCAGGAGCCTTCACGAACACTCGCATTGTTTCCTCCTCCCGGCGCCGCGGCGCGGGTGGATCCATCCGACGAGAGGCTCGACATGGTACAGGCAACATTTACCCGCCAGAAACGCGAGCTGGCCAAGGCGGCCAGCTGGATCGAGCGGCTCCGCGCCCACGAGATCCGCAAGGTCTCCTTCGACGCGGAGGGCAAAAAGCTCACCGAGACCCGGGAGACCTACGTCGACTATCCGCCCGAGGAGGTCGCCCGTCAGGTGCTCGGGATCGTGGTGGAGGTCGTGCGCCAGCACGGCGCACGGCAACGCGCCAATGGCAAGAACACCGGGCGCTTCACGTGGAGGGGGATCGAGGCCGATTTGACGGTGCCGCAGCTACGGGCGCTCAAGGAGGCTCACGCCACGCTCGCCATGCTGGTCCAGAAGCTCCCGCGGCGAAACCCGAAGGTCGTGCACAACACGACCGTCGACGGTCGGCCTGCATTCGCGGGCAAAATGGAGGAGACCTTCGAGGAACGCGTGCGTTACAAGCCCTACGAGGAGGACGCTACCACGCGGGTGCGCACCTACGAGGAGCGTTATCGCGAGAAGGTCGGCGCATCCCAGCAGGTCGAGATCGATTATGGACTGGAGGTCCGACGCATCCAGAAGCTCGAGGAGATGGTCACGGATCTCGGCACGGCCATTCAGGTGGCCATCGACGAAGCCAACGGGCGCGGTCACGAGGACGATCCCGTTCTCTCGCGGGTCATCGACTCCATCAGCAAAGTATTCGACGACGTGCTGCCGCCGAGGGCTCCTTCCTCCGAGGGAGGAGCGGGCGCGGGGCCGAGCGGGCTCTGAGCGTGATCGAGCCGATCGGCCTCGGGTTCGCGGGGGATGGCCGGCTCGTCCACCTGACGGCGCTGTCGGCGCGTGACCTGCTCTTTCGGCTCAGGCAGGCCAATGGCTTGACACGGCACGAACTGTCGCTCTTCGAATTGCGCGACGCCACGGAGCCCGAGCTGCGTCCGGGGAGCGAGCTGCCGGACGATCTTCAAAACCCTGCAATCGCCACGCGGATCCGACTGGTGAGGCGCCTGCGCTGGAACCGGACGCTCGCGCCGCTGAAGCGACCCGATCATTCCCCGAACGAGCCGCACGGCCTGCGTTTTCCTGCGCTGCCGTTCATCTCCTTGCGAGAGCTCCGGCGGGTCGAGGGGGTCGTGGCGGCGCGCGTGCTCGATGGGATGTGGAAGCTGTCGAGCGACGAGGGCCGCATTTCGCGAGGATCGGTGCCAGGTCGAGGGCGCCACAATCGCAACCGCTGCGATTACGTGCCGCTCTTCGGGGCGATCTTCGTGGTCGAACGGCTGCGCTTTGCGTCCGTGTGTGATGCCGGGATCTCGGATGTGCTGGTGGAGCGCGCGGATCGATCCTTCCGACTTTTGCGGTTCGAGGGGGTGGCGGCCGCGCGTGACGGCCGGGGGCTCGTGCTGCGACTCCGGGACAGAATGCGCCTCGACCGCGCGTGGACGGCGCCCATGGCTGATCGGTCCGAGGAAGCGGTGCTGCGCTGGTACAAGGTGCGGGCCGTGGTGCCGCAGGAAGGATTCACGTTCGTGGAGGGCCCCTCGCTGCTCGGATGAACGGGTGGTGAGGGGCAAGCAAAGCCTACGTTACGGCACGTAACACGTTGTGCCCGCGCGCTTGCGCGAGCGTGGGCAAATAGTTCTTGACAGTGTTCGTCCTTTCTTGTTGTCGTTGCAACAACCCGCAGGTCGAACGAATCGGGGGCGGGGGCGTCGGTCGACAGTCGATCAGGGGCGCGGCCCCATGGCGGGGCGAGGGGATAGGTTCCCGGAGCGGGAGACGTCTCGCCATGGGGATGGTTTGTCCAATTCCGAGGGAGAACATTGCAATGCAGGAAGGTTCGATCGGTCAATCCTTGCACCGTGAGTCCGCCGAGGATCTGTCCACCCAGGCGGGCAACCAGACGAGTCATCGAATCTGGTCTTTCACGCAACGGGGACTCGTTTATCCATCTCCTTACGCGGTCTTCGCGACTTTTTTCCGCAATCCCCCTGGCGTCGGCGCGCCGGTCTCGATCCAGACCCTCCGCCGCCTGCTCGTGGACATGCGCGAAGAAATCCACATCTCCTGGGGCAACTCCCACACGACCGCCGTCATGGGCGTCGGCTTCGAGCTCTGGCGGGAGATGTGCGCAGCGGAAGGCAAGGCGCCGCCCGCGGGCATGAAGCTCGTCTTTCCCGCGCAGGAAGAGGACGGCTCCACGTCCGAGAGCCGCTCGGCCCTCTTCACGCGCCGCGGGAGTAGCTTCGTCGACTCGGAGGCGGATCTCTGGTTTCACATCAAGAGCGACGTGAGCGAGAATTGCACCAAGGTCTTCGAGTACCTGAAGCGTCGCCTCGAGGAGATCGATCGCTGCGTGGATCCCACGCGCACCGTCCACCAGAGTGCCGCCACGAAATCGAACAGCCCCGACAAGATGGGGGGCAAGGTCATCGGGTGCCGCTTCTCCGAGAACCTGAACAACCCCACGGATCCCGTGAGCATTCAGGAGAATACCATCGTCGGCTTCGAGGATCCCGACCATATCGGCGCCTCGTACGTGCTCGCCCAGCGCTTCTACCTCAACTGGGACCAGCTCCTCGACATGAGCCCCCAGCACATCGAAGATCTCGTCGGGCGAACGACGGAGGACGCGCTCGTCCCGTCGCGTGACGATCACAGCCACATCAAGTGCGCGCGGGCGCAGAACCAGCATGGCAACACGATGCAGGTGCTCCGCCTCGGGCTGCCCTTCGGCCAATCGGCGGCCGTGAACAGCGAGAATCTCCGCGCGAAGGGCGCGAGCGTGCGCGACGAGGCCGGCATCTATTTCGCGGGTTACGCGAAGAACGTGGGCGTGCTCGAGACCATCATGAACCAGCAGATCGGCGCCCGCGAGGGCTTCATGGCCGATCGGCTCCTCGCTCATGCGCGCTCCGATCTCGGGGGGTTTTATTATATCCCGAGCCTCACGGATCTGGGCCTCGCGCCGACGAACCTCTCCCCGCTGGAGACGACCAACTGGAAGCGCTTCCCCGGCGTCGATTGGAGCCGGCTCGATCGGCATTTCCGCGAGGCGTCCGAGAACGGGTACATGCATTACAACCACAAGGAGTACCTCTTCCGGATGGCGACCATGAGCGGGAAGGATCGTGAGCGGTATCTGCCGCCCTCGAACCGCGTCCTCAAGCTCCTGGCGAACGCCTTCTCGCGCTGGCAGGACGGGTGGTATTTCGATCGCGCGCAGCAGGAGCTCGGGCATCTCTCCGCCTACATCGAGAAAAAACATGGCCGCGCGGAGGCCGACAGGGTGATGGCCTTGCCCGTCGCGGAGCGCATGGCCTGGGCCTTCAAGGTCGCGCTCGGAGACGTGTTCACGAGCCACGAATACGGATTCCGCGGGCGGCGGAGGGACGAACATGGGGACTGGATCAACGGCGCCGACACCTACCGCATCCAGCCCGCGGAGCTGATCGTCGGCGCATTGCCGAACCTCGGGCTCGGGCAGGGCAAATACCTCATCGATTACGCGCGGGACGACGAGCGTACCCAGAACTTCTTCGCCGGGCTCGGGTATGCTTCCGGGGTCGGGCATGTCGTCCCGGCCTTCGGGAAGGCGCTCGAGAAGGGGATCGGCAATCTCCAGAAGGAGCTCGCAAGCCTGCGCGACGCGGCGACGGACGCGAGCAAGCGCTCGTTCTACAATGCCTCCATCCTCGCCCTGGAGGGCGTCGCGGAGTATAGCCTCGCCTACGCGCGGCTCGCCGCGGAAATGGCCGCCCAGCTCGGCGCCGGGCAGAGCGCCGAGCGAAAGAACCTCTTGGTGATCGAGCAGCGCATGAAGAAGCTCGCGGTGGCGGCTCCGGAGACGTTCCTGGAGGCCGCGCAGCTCGTCTTCACGCTGCATGCGTGCATGCACCTGACGGGCGAGCCGACCGCGATCGGCAGGCTCGATCAGCTCCTCGCGCCTTTCTATGCGCGTGACGTCGCCGCGGGGCGCCTCACGGACGAACAGGCCCAGGAGATCATCGATTGCTTCTGGATCAAGATCGGCGAAAAGGTACAGATCAACCGCCAGTTCGTCGAGGATCACCAGGTCTACGGAAACCTGGCCATGGGCGGCTCCGCGGGCAATTACCCGAAGGGCTCGTCGAACAACCAGTGGATCCAGCAGGTCACGGTCGGGGGTACGGTCGCCGATGACGCGCCGGGGGAGGGGACGGGTGCGTACAACGCGGTCACGCTCCTCTGCATTCGCGCCGCGCGCAGGCTGCCCCTCAATGCACCGTGTCTATCCCTGCGCGTACGCAAGGACATCCCCGACGAGATCCTGCACGAGGCCTCTCTCGCCATCCTGAGCGGTGGGGCCCACCCGATCCTGCTCTCGGACGAGAAGATCATCCCGGGGCTCGCGCAGTGCGGGAATCGGATCGGGGAGGGCGACCCTGAAAAACCCACCGCTGCCACGCCCGTGCGCGAGAAGTCGAGCGGCCTCTTCGACAGCAAGGTCGAGCTCAGCCATGCGCGTGATTACGCGTGCGACGGCTGCTACGAGCCGCAGCTCTCGGGGCGGAGCTGGTTCACCCTCGGCGGGTTGACCCTGCCGCAGGTGCTCGAGATGGCCCTGAACCAGGGCATGACGTGGGCCTCGGCCGGGCCGGTCTGGTTCCGCGGGCAGCGGCAATCGTTCACGTCGAAGGCCGTGAAGGGGATCCGATCCTTCGAGGAGCTGTGTGAGCTGTTCTTCGAGCACATGCGCTTCTCGTATGCCAAGCAAGTCGACGGCACCATCGGTGTCTACGGGCAGCTCAGCGCTTATTGCCCCTCGCCCTTGCTTTCGGTCTTCGTCGAAGGGTGCGTCGAAAAGGGCCTCGATTTCTACGCAGGCGGTCCGCGCTACAACATGATCGCGCCCTGCCTGACCGGGCTCTCCACGACGATCGACTCCTTGTGGGCCATCCGCGCGATGGTCTTCGATTCGAACACCGCGGTCACGTCCCTGCCGGAGCTCGTCGAGGCGCTTCTCTGCGATTGGGGCGAGAGCATGGTCGAGCCCTTCGTCGGGACGCTGGCTGGCCCCGCGCGTATCGAAGCGCGCGCCGAGCGATTCAAGCGGCTGCGCGAGGTCGCGATGGCGATGCCCAAGTACGGCCGAGGGAGCGCCGCCATCGATGCGTTCGGGAATGCATTCGTCCAGCGCGTCGCGGAGACCATCGTCTCGATCTTCACGAATCCAGCCGAGCCCACGGCGCAAAAGATGGTGGACCTCGCGAAGCGGATGGGGACACCCCAGCACCCCTTTGGCGGGTTCCAGATCACGCCCGGCGTGGGGACCTTCGAGAATTACCTCGATTGGGGAGCCATGACCGGCGCCTCGGCGGACGGCCGTCATCGAGGCGATCCGCTCGCCTCCGATCTGAGCCCTTCGCCGAGCTACGCCGATGCCCCCGTCGATCCGCGAGCGCAGCCTTTCTCCAAGGTCCTCGCGGGGTTCTCGGGTTCCGGCGCCGAGGCGATGTGGGACGGAGCGCCCACGGACTTCAACATCCCCGAGAACTTCCCCGGCGAGGCGCTCCAGCGCGTCCTTCGTGCCTTCGCCGACGGCCAGGGCTCCAATATCATGACGATCACGTGCGCCGATGCGGAGACATTCGCAGGCGCCCGGAAGGACCCCGAGAAGTACGACCTCCTGCGCGTGCGCATGGGGGGCTGGTCGGAGTTCTTCGTGGCCATGTTCCCGGCGCATCAGGAGCAGCACCAGAGGCGCCCCGTCAATACGCCTGATCGCAAGGGTTGAGACGCGAGGGACCCGAGGCGCACCGGCACTCCGGTGCGCCTCGCCCACGTGAGCTTGAATGGTCGTCGGGTTACCACAGTCATTCGCCATGAACCCGAATCATCTGTGAGCACAAAAGGGACCGCGTAGCACAAAAATCATTTACAAAGGATGATGGTTGTGTGTACCCTTCGGGATTAACCATACGTCCGATCCAGCGTCGAGTCTTGTCACGCCCACCTTTGCATGGCCGCACCGAGGCGGCCGACGCACGGGAGGCAGGCGTCTGGGCGGAGGGGACGAGTCCATGCGCAAGAAACAACTGGAAGCGATTCTGGCCGACAAGCAGCTCATCCGGGAAATCTCGCGGTACACGGCATCGTTTCAAGGCCGCAAGCGGAAAACCTGGGGAGCAGGCCTCGAGTCCGTCGGCATCGTTCCCGAGAGCGCGGCCGAGGCTACGCCGTTCTTCGCCAAAAACCCTGTGGCGGAGAAGATCGTCCTCCGCAAAGGCCGCCCCGCCCTTTTCATCCAGAATGGCACCTTTCAGGTACCGGAGACCGATACGTGGAGGGCCCGATTGCTCCCGCACAGGAGGGTCCTCGAGAGCGCCATCGCGTCGGTCGGTCGCATCGAGCTACGCAATCACCCGCAAGCTCCCTGGGTCGGCACGGGGTGGGTGATCGCGAAGAACGTGATCGTGACCAACAGGCACGTCGCCCAGGAGTTCGGCAGGAAGGATGCCGAGAAGAAGTTCGTTTTCAAGCAATTCATGGGCACGCCGATGGAGGCGCGCGTCGATTTCAAAGAAGAGTATCAGCGGGCTGCCACGCTGGAGCTCGGGATCAGCAAGGTCCTGTACATTGCCGAGGACGGCGATGACACGCCGGATGTCGCGTTCCTCCTCCTGGAGGAGCGCCCGGGGCTCGCCGTTCCGCCGCCGATCCCCCTCGCAAAGGCTCCGCCGCGCGTCGACCAGCTCGTCGCCGTCATCGGCTATCCGGCGCTGGATTATTACGAAGATCGAAGCGCGATGGAGGAGCTCTTCCTCGGTATTTACGACGTCAAGCGCCTCTCGCCGGGCACGGTCAGCGCCCTGAGCTCCGACGGCAAGGTCTTCGCCCACACCTGCACGACCCTCGCAGGGAACTCCGGCTCGCCGGCCGTCGACATCGAGACGGGCGCGGTCGTGGGGATCCATTTCGGCGGGAGGTCGGAGGTCGCGAATTACGCGGTCTCTGCCCCCGTGCTGGAGGAGCTCCTTCGCACGCTGGACCGCGCGCCGGCCGAAATCGCGGCGCCGTCGATGTCGCTGGCCGACCTCGAGGGGCGCGCGAAGGACCGGAACAAGACCGATTACAGTGATCGTGTGGGGTACGTCGAGGACTTCCTCGGCAAGGGTCACGAGGTTCCTCTTCCCACGGTCGCCCAGGTGCTCGAGCCACACATCGCCGTCATCGACGGCACAGACGACTTCGTGCTCCGCTACACGAACTTCTCCGTCGTCATGAACAAGACGCGGCGCATGCCGTTTTTCACGGCGGTGAACATCGACGGCGGTTCACGACTCGCGCTGCCCCGGTCCCGCGACAAGTGGAGCTATGATCCTCGCCTTCCGGCCGAGTGGCAGACGGGGCCGAGCGTGTACGCGAACAACGATCTCGACCGGGGGCACATGGTGCGCCGCCTCGACCCTGTCTGGGGAGCCGATGCCAAGAAGGCGAACGACGATACCTTCCATTTCACGAACGCCTGCCCGCAGCACAAGGACCTCAACCAGAAGGTCTGGAACGATCTCGAAGACTACGTGCTGGACAACGCGGGGGCGCACGAGCTCAGGGTCTGCGTATTCACCGGGCCGGTCCTCGACGCGGAAGACCCGGAGTACCGATCGGTCCAGTTGCCGCGTCAGTTCTGGAAGGTCGTCGCCATGGTGCGGGACGACGAGACGAAGGAGCTCTCCGTCACGGCCTACATGCTGAGCCAGGCGAGCATGATCACGGACCTGGAGTTCGCCTATGGGCAATTCCGCACCTATCAGGTGAGCGTCGAGGAGATCGAACAGCTCACGGGGCTCGATTTCGGGAATCTCAAGAAACACGATCGCTTCGGGCAGGAAGAGAAGGCGGGGAGCAGGCGCCGTCTGGTCTCCGACCCCAGCGATATTCGGTTCTAGCTCGAGGGGCTGGCCCGGCGCTCCCCTGCGTCCGGGCCTTTTCTCAAACGTTGGAATCGCAGCGACGGCGCCGTGTCCCCTCGCGACGCGTCAGAACGAGTGAAGCACCTTGCCCTCGCGCTTCACCTGCACGAGGTGTTTCCCTTCGAACGCGTGGGCGCGGCTGGTCACGACCTCCGACGGGGTCTGCTTCACCGACTTGTCCTTCTCCTCCCGCACGAGATCGCCATAAAACGAGATCTCGTCCCCCTTGCCGAGCTGAATCGAGGCAGGGAGGTCGGGGAACGTGACCTCCGCGATGCGGATGCTCGTCTTCGAGCCCACCTTGCAATTGCGCCCGTAGACGGGGTTGTTGTTGAGGTCGTACGACTCGATGACGCCCGTCGAGCGGCAATCGTAGTTGAACGGCTCGGTCTTGCGCTGCTCGCCGCCGATCACGACCTTGTCGCCCTCGCGCTGGACGGAGGTGATCGTGTAGGGCCCGGTATAGAAGAGCTTGGGCGCCTTCGGCTCGCGATCGAGCGTCCCCATCTCGAGCCTGGGGACCTTCCATCCCTGGATCGTGAGCGCCGCCGCCGATTGCGGTTGCAGGCTCTGGAGCTTCTTCTCGACCTCGGCGTGACGCTCGGCCGCGACCGGCCAGCGCACCGGCGCGTCGCGGCCGGGCTCCCAGCCGCCGATATCGGGCAGCTTCGGCGTGCGGTGCGTGCCGTTCACCTCGGCGTACGCGCAGAAGACGTCACGATCGAACGTCTTGTCCTCGGACCAGGGCCGGCCGAAGCGCGAGAACTTCTCGACCTGATCCCCCACGGGCTTCACGTAATCGGCGAGCGCGTACTCGTGCCCCGTGTCGCGATGCACCTGGAAGAGGGCGGTGACGATCTCGTAAGGCAGTCCCACCCACGTCATCGGATGCGAGCCGGGGAGCTTCAGGCCCTTCTGCTCGGCCTCCTTCGCGACGTCGGACAGGAGCGCGCTCAGGCCCGAGGCCTGCTCGTAGTAGTTGCCCTGCTTGCGCAGCGCCTCGAACCGCGGGCGGTGTTTTCCTTCGATGGCGGCAAAGCCCTTGCGATAGTCCTCGTAGTCGGCGAAGCATTGCTTTTGCCAGGTGCGGTTGACGGCGCCCTGCGCCAGCGCGTTCGTGAGCTCGATGGTCGAGAGGTCGTTCGACCAGCCGGGGATCCACTCCGGATCGACGTTCCCCCGCTTGAAGAGCCCCGTCTGATCGACGCCGGCTTTCTGAAAGAACCCCATGCCGCTCGCGCGCGTCTGCGTGCAGCAGGTGTAGTCGATCGACTGGTAGAGCTTGAGGAGCTCCTCGTCGGTGGACTTCGGGCCGGCGGCTCCGGCCTCGCCGGAGGCCTCCGACGGCTCGCCGGACGAGACGGAGGGCAGGCCCCCCACCTTGATGAAGCCGCATCCGGCGACGAACGTGGCGAGCAGCGATGCAACGAGCGTACGTGTCATGGTCGATGGTCTTCCGGGTATGAAGGGGCGGGCGCAGCCGCATGCGTCTTCCGCTGCCCGAGGAGGCCCCGGCAGCAGGCGCTCGCCCTAGAGGACGGAGAACCAGCGCGCGTTTGCGTTTTTTGTTTGTCTGTGTGCGAAACTACGGGGGCTTTCCCCTTACGACGGCCCGTCGAGCATGCTCCTCGAGAGCTCGAGCTGGCTCTGGACGAGGACAAGGATGTTGTCCACTTCACGCCCACTGAGCCGTAGCCGCGCCATCAGCGCGTTCCGCACCCGTCCCATGAGGGTCGCGCGCGTCTTCGCGAGGCTGCGGCTCACGGCGGAGGGTGTGACTCGGTACAGCGCGGCGAGCGCCTCCAGGTGGGCGCCGTCGAGGTAGTACTGCTGGAGCAGCGTCCGCTCCCGCGCGGACAGCGCGCCCAGGGCGTCGCGCAGGGCGAGCTTGAGCTCGGCGAGCGAGGTGCGCTTCAGGTGCAATAGCTCCGGGTGGTCGGCGGGAACCTCGATGGCGTCGAGCAGCTCGTCCTCGACGGGGATCTCACGCGCGGCGCGCAGGGCGTCGATGCCGCCGCGCACCGCGACGGCACGGAGCCACCGGCGCAGCTCCCCGCGGCCGCCGTACTCGCGGATCTTCGGCCCGGTCGAAGGTTCTCCCACGAACAGCTTTTGCCGCAGCACCTGCAGGACGTCGTCCGCGTGGCTACCGGATCGATCGACGTGCTGGATCGCTGCAATGAGATCCGGGACGTAGGACCGCTCGAACGCCGCGAGCGCCGCGCGGTCGCCCCGCGCGCAAGCGCATGCGAGATAGAGATCGCCGAGGCGCAACGTGCCGAGCGCTCGTTCGAGTGTCTCCACGTTCGCCGCGGCAATCCGCTCCGAGAGCCAGCGCACGAAGGCTTCCGCGGGCACATCGATCTCCGGCCATGCGGCCCGCGCGGATGCGACGGCTCGTTCGAGGAGCCCCGAAAGCGCGTCGTGCTCCTCGCCTCGCGCCGCCCCTTGCTCACGGGCCTGCTGCTGCAGGAAGACCTCGGTGAGACGGCACGCCGGGGCGGTCACGCGCGGACTTTACCGGATTCACGCGACCCCTGTACAGTCACGCGTGCTTCGGGGCGCGCTTCCGCGGAAAACGACGTCGTCCACGGCAAACGGTATGGGATGAGCTGCCTGAGTGACACCACGGTCGCCGAGTTCGCGGAGGGTTTGCTCGAGACGCAGGCGGCCGAGCGTGTCGAGCGGCACGTCGCGGGTTGCGCCGCCTGCCGGAGGCTTTTGTCCGAGCTGGCCAAGCAGATCTCCGTGCTGGAACTCCCCGGCCGCGAGGCGGTCGCCACGGAGGGCGCGGCGACGCCGCGAATCAGGGCCACGGCGGCGGCCGCGCCTTCCGGGGAGCTCTCGCGGGGCGCGATCCTCGGGCGGTACATGATCCTGGAGACGGTGGGGGCGGGCGGAATGGGCGTGGTGTTCGCCGCCTACGACCCCGAGCTCGACCGGAAGGTCGCGCTCAAGATCCTGCGGCCCGAGATCCTGCAGCGGGCCCCGGGCGCCGAGCTCCGGCTCATGCGCGAGGCGCAGGCCATGGCGCGCATCTCCCACCCGAACGTGCTCGCCATCCACGACGTGGGCACGATCGGGGAGGGCCTGTTCTTCGCCATGGAGTACGTCGACGGCACCACGCTCGCCGGGTGGCTGTCGCAGGGGAAGCGCTCCTGGCGCGAGATCCTCGACCTCTTCGAACAGGCCGGCCGGGGGCTCTCGGCGGCGCACGCCGCGGGGCTGGTTCACCGCGATTTCAAGCCGGAGAACGTCCTCGTCGCCAGCGACGGGCGCGTCCGCGTCGCCGATTTTGGCCTCGCGCGCGCCCTCGCCGCGCCCCCGCTCCCCCCGGAGGACATACAGGAGACGCGAGGGGACGGCGAGAGCCTCGCATCGCTGACCCGCTCGGGCGCCGTCCTCGGCACGCCTGCCTACATGGCGCCGGAGCAATTCGAGGGCGTCTCCGTCGATGCGCAGGCCGACCAGTTCAGCTTCTGCCTCGCGCTCTTCGAGGCGCTCTACGGCGAACGGCCCTTCACCGTGAACACGCGCGAGGCGGTCCTGACCGAGGCGCCGGGCGGGAGGCTGCCGCGGCCGAAGGACGTGCCGGGCGTGCCCGCGCGCGTGCTGCGCGCGATCGAGCGAGGCCTTCGGCCCTCACCGGAGGAGCGCTTCCCGTCCATGGACGCGCTCCTCTCGGCGCTCACGCAAGACGAGCAGCGCACCTTCCGGAACCGCGTGCTCGGCGCGCTCGCCGTGGCGGCGCTCGGAGGGGTGGGGGTCTTCGGCGCGCTGCGCGCCGAGCCGAGCGTGCCGCTCTGCAGCGGGGCGCCGGAGAAGTTCGCCGGCGCCTGGGGGGAACCGCAGAAGCGCGCGATCCGCGAGCAGTTCCTCGCGACCGAGCTCTCGTACGCGCAGGATGCCTGGCGGGGCATCGAACAGGCGCTCGACGCCTACGGGCGAGGGTGGTCGACGATGCACACCGAGGCGTGCGAGGCGACGCGGCTGCGCGGCGATCAGTCCGATGAGGTGCTCTCGCTGCGGATGCTTTGCCTCGATCGGCGGCTCGAGGAGGTGCGCGCGCTCGTGGGCGTGCTCGAGACGAGCGGCAAGGACCAGGTGGCGAAGGCCCCCGAGGCCGCGAAGTCGCTCGGCGACGTCTCCGTTTGCGCGGACGTCGAGGGCCTCCGGTCTCCGGTACGCCTGCCCGAGCGGCAAGCAGCGGCCGACGAGGCCCGAGCGATTCGTGAGCAGATCGCCCGCGCCTCGGCGCTGTCCGCCGTTGGCCGATACCAGGAGGGCCTCTCCATCGCCGAGGCGACGGTCACGCGCGCCGAGGCCCTCACGCACGCGCCGACCGAGGCCGAGGCGCTCACGGCGCTCGCCGATCTGCAGATCGCCACCGGCGACCCCAAGGCCGCCGAGGCGTCGCTCCGGCGCGCGTTCTCCGCGGCCCAGGCGGGACGCCACGACCGCGCCGCGGCGGATGCGGCCATCCAGCTCGTCGACGTCGTGGGCGCGCAGCTACGCCGTTTCGACGATGGCCTTCACTGGGCCTGGCTCGCCGAGGCATTGCTCCGCAGGGGCAAAGAGGACGAGGGCCTCCTTGCCCAGCTCCACGAAAATCGGGGCGATGTCTATCTGACGCAGGCCGATCACGCCCGCGCCGGGGAGCAGTACACGCGCTCGCTCGAGCTCTGGCAGCGCGTGGTCGGGCCACAGCACCTGCGGGTGGCCACGGAGCTCTACAACCTGGGTCAGGTGGCGATGTGGCGGGGCGACATGGCGGAGGCCATGGAGCACACCCGCCGCTCGAGCGAGCAACTCGAGGCGATCCTCGGCCCCCATCACCCAAAGGTCGCGTTCGTCTTGGGCGGGCTCGCGACGGCGCATTTCAACGAGGGGCATCACGTCGAGGCGCTCGCGGTCTACAAGAGAGCCCTCGCGATCCAGCGAGCGGCGCTCGACCCTGGGCACGTCAACGTCGGGCGCATGCTGCTCGGCATGGGCCACGCGCTCTCGGCGCTGCACGAGAATGCCCAGGCGCTCGCCGCCTACCAGGAGGCGCTCTCGATCTTCGAAAAGGACAAGAGCGCGCTGCCGCTCTCCGCGGAGGTGCTCATCGGAATCGCGTGCGCGGAGGTCGACGCAGGCCGCCCGGAGAAGGCGCTCGCTGCGAGCGAGAAGGCGCTCTTGGCCTTCGAGCAGGTCTTCGGGCCCGAGCACGACCAGGTGGCCGCTGCCCTCAACACCATGGGCGATGTCCTCCTGGAGCTCGGGCGAACGGAGGAGGCCGGCGCGCGTTTCACCCGCGCGCAGAAGACATGGGAGAAGGTCAACGGCCCCGAGGATTTCCAGATCGGCATCGCGCTCACGGGGCGGGGCAAGGTCGAGCGGCGGATGGGACGCGCTGCGCAGGCAGTGCCCCTGCTCGAAGAGGCCGTGAAAAACCTCGAAACCTACGACGGTAACCCTGTCTTTCTCGCGCTCGCGCGCTTCGAGCTCGCGCAGGCGCTCTGGGACGGCGCAAAGGCGCGCGACCGCGCCAAGCAGCTCTCGACCCAGGCCGAGCAGGTGCTCGCGAGCATGGGTGAGGCGGAAGCAAAAGAACTCCTGCGTGTCCGGGCGTGGCTCGCGCGTGTGGCGGGTCGCTGAGCGACGGCGCATACGCCCCGTTTTCCCATGGCCGCTCCCTCGACCCTCCTTCGAGTCTCCTCGGCCGATGCACGCGTCGCCACTAGGCTCCGCGCCATGAATTCTTGCAAAAGCGTGCCCGACGTCGGGATCGATGCGATTGCCTTGAGTGTGCCTCGTGGCTACGTCGAGCTGTCCGAGCTCGCCGAAGCTCGTGGAGTCCCGCCGTCGAAGTATTCGAATGGGCTCGGGATGCGCCGGATGGCGATCGCCGCGCCGGACGAGGACCCCGTGACCCTGGCCGTGAACGCGGCGCGTCGCCTCTTCGAGCGCTCCGGCGCGAGCCCTGCGGAGATTGGCCTCTGCATCGTCGGCACCGAGACGGCGGTCGACCACTCGAAGCCGGTGACCGCGTTCGTCCACGGCCTGCTCGATCTGCCGAGCACATGCCGCATCTTCGAGGCCAAACACGCCTGCTTCGGCGGCACGGCGGGGCTCCTCTCCGCCGTCGATTGGATCGCCTCCGGCTCGGCGCGCGGCCGCGCGGCGCTCGTCGTCTGCACCGACATTGCACGATATCCCCTCCGTTCGGCAGGCGAGCCCACGCAGGGAGCGGGCGCCGTCGCTCTGCTCGTCCGGGAAAACCCGCGGCTGCTCTCGCTCGACGTGGGCCAGACCGGCACGTTCGCGCGCGACGTGCACGATTTCTGGCGCCCGCTCCACCACAAGGAGGCCCTCGTCGATGGGCATTACTCGGTGCAATGTTATCTCGACGCCCTGGAAGGCGCTTACGATGCGTGGCGCCGCCTCGACGGCGCCACGGACGAGCCGCTCGTGCGGACTTGTTATCACGTGCCTTATGGCAAGATGGCCCGCAAGGCCCACCGGCATCGCCGGATGCTGGATGGCCTGACCGAGGAGGCCGCCGACGCGTCGTTCGTGGCGGAAGTAGAGCCGTCGCTCGACCTGCCGTCCCGGATCGGCAATGTCTACACGGGCTCGCTTTACCTCGCGCTTGCCTCGTTGCTGAACACGCAAGCGAGGGAGCTCGCCGGTCAGCGTATTGGTCTCTTCAGTTATGGATCGGGCTGCTGCGCGGAGTTCTTCGCCGGCAGGACGAACCCGGAGGCTGCCGAGCTCGTGGCGCGACTGGAGATCGACGGTCCCCTGCGCGACTGCCATCGAATGACGGTCGCCGAATACGAGCGGCTCCGCGCCGAGGACGCCGTCGCCGACGGCCGACCGGCGCCGAAGCGCGCCCCCGGAGGAACGGCGAACGAAGGCGGACGGGCCGTCTATCTCGGGGTCGATTCGAACGAGCGGCGCGTGTACGCCTACGCGTGACCCGGATCCGAACGAGCCGGATTTATTTGCTCTGGGTGGCCCGCGATATCGAAGGATGTCGACCGATTTCCAAAGGGCGCTGCGACGACTCCGTGTACCATCGTCGGCATGAAGACCTTGGCATTGGTTCTGATCGCTGGCCTTGTCGCAATGGGGTGCGGTTCGAGCGGAGGAGATCCGAGCGGAGCCTCGAGCTCGAGCGCGGGCTCGGGCGGCAGCGCAGGCTCGGGCGGCGGGGACCCGGGCTCAGGCGGCAGCGCGGGCTCGGGCGGCAGCGCGGGCTCAGGCGGCGGCGCCTGCAACGTGACGCTCGTCGAGGGGCTCGACACATCGGTGCCAACCGAGGGGAACATGCGCCCCGCGCTGAACGTCCCCTTCGAGGATGAGCACTACCACCTGAAGCTCGCCCGCGTGACCGACGCCTCGCAGGTCACCGACCACGACATCCCGAGCTGGGTCCGCCACGAATACTCACGCCGGCCCGCCTTCAATGCCGACTCGACCCGCGCGCTCATGATCAGCTCGAACGGGTGGATACGCCTTTACGAGGTGAAGCCGGACGGCACCCTGGCTTTCCTGAAGACGCTCGCTCTGGGCGAGCCCCAGGAGCCAAACTGGCACCCGACGGATCCGAACAAGCTCTACTTCCTCGAATCGTACGGCCAGGGTCTCACGATCTCGACGTACGACATCACGAGCGACGAGAAGTCCACGACGAGAGATCTCGGGACACGCGTGAAGGCGCTCTTCCCAGGCGCGACCGGAATGTGGACGAAGCAGGAGGGTCGTCCCTCCGACGACGGCAAGATCTGGTGCCTCGAAGCCGGCCACACGGCGGCCAGCAATTTCGTGCCCGATGGGCTGTTCGCTTATGACTTCGACGCCGACAAGATCCTCGGGCACATGCCGGTGACGGAGGCGCCCGACCACATCTCGACGAGCCCGAAGGGGAACTACTGCGTGCCCTCCTGGGGGCTCCCGATGGGGACACGCGCCTACAAGACCGATTTTTCGAGCTACACGCAGCTCCACGACCGCAGCGAGCACAGCGATCTCGCGGTGACGAAGGGCGGCGACGAGGTGCTCGTCTACACCGCCTACGACGGGGAGAATGCGGGCAACGTGGTCATGGTCGAGCTCGCAGGCGGAGCAGCGACGCCGCTCGTTCCCCTCTACGGCGAGAACAACGCGGGCGCCGCCATGCACATCAGCGGAACCGCCAAGAACAAGCCCGGTTACGCCGTCATCGGGTTCTACGCCTGCTCCGAGGACTACGGCGCGAAAGCGTGCGACCCGTCCGCGCAGTGGTTCTACAATAAGGTGATCGCCGTCGAGCTCCAAGCGAACCCGAAAGTCTACAATCTCGCCCATACCCACTACGGCAACGCCGGCTACTTCACCTCGGCGCAGGCAGTCGCCAACCGAGACCTCACGAAGGTGCTATTCGCCTCGACCTGGGAGAGCACGATGGAGAACGACGTCGCGAGCTACCTGATCCAGGTGCCCGCCTGCGCCCTTCCATAGTCCCTGCGGTCGGCTCGAGGTTGGTCTCATCTGGGGCGCTTCGCTGGGGCGTTGCCCCAGGCCCCACCAGGGGCTATCCGCCCCTGGACCCGGACCAGCGCAAGCGCTGGACCCGGGGTCGATGAACTGCGCGATGCGCAGTTCATCGAACAGGCCAAGGCAAGACCGGCGAGCAACGCTGCCAATCAAGACAGCCACGCGGACCTGTGCAACCGCGTCGTGTCGTCGTAGCCATTCCCCTCGCGCATCCTCATCCTGCTCCGTCCACGAGGACGTGCGCCCCCCTGGGCGTGCTCTCGCTCATCGCGCACGAGGACGCGCGCGCCCCCGGGCGTCCTCACCCTCTCCAGGCACGAGCACGTGCACCTCCCCGGACGTCCTCATCCTCTCCGGGCACGAGCACGTGCGCCTCCCCGGACGTCCTCATCCTCTCCGGGCACGAGCACGTGCGCCTCCCCGGACGTCCTCAGCCTCTCCAGGCACGAGCACGTGCACCTCCCCGGGCGTCCTCAGCCTCTCCAGGCACGAGCACGTGCACCTCCCCGGGCGTCCTCAGCCTCTCCAGGCATGAGCACGTGCGCGCCCCCGGGCGTCCTCACCCTCTCCGGGCATGAGCACGTGCGCCTCCCCGGGCGTGCTCACGCGCATCGCGCGCGAGCACGAGCGCCCCACCGCGCCTGTTCACCCTCCAACGGGCCCGTTGGAAGAACTGCGCGGAGCGCAGTTCTTCCATCCCGAGTCCAGGGCTTGCCCTGGTCCGGGTCGAGGGGCGGACAGCCCCCGCGGGGTCCGGGGCAGCGCCCCGGCGCGGCGGCCTCCAGTGGGGAGGAGCTCAGCGGCTCTCTTTCGCGCGCGGCCTGCGTACGCGACCGCTCGGGCGGCGGCGAGCGAGCAGAAGTGCCGCGAGCAGCGCGGTGAGCCCTGTGCCGCCGGCGGTGGAGGATGTGGACTCGACGCGGCAGCCGCAGCTCCCGGACTCGCTGCTCCCGGGGGGCGCGCCGCCTGCGGACGACGTGCCGCCGCCCGTCATGGCGCCGCCCATGCCGCCTGCGCCGCCGTCGCCTGCGCCGCCGGACCCGACGAACGTGCCCGTGGACGACGAGTTCGTCGCGGAGGGCGCGGCCACGGCGCATTGACCGCCCTCGCAGGCCTCGCCCGGCGGGCACGTGACGCCATCGCAGAGGTCGACGCAGTTCCCCGCCTTGCAATGGGTGCCGGCCTCGCACGACACCCCGAGGCACGCGGTCTCGACGCATTGGCCGCTGTCCACGTGGCAGCTCTCGCCCGAGGGGCATATCCGGCAGGCGCACCCGGCGATGCAGACGCCGCTCACGCACACCTGGCCGTCTCCGCACGTGACGCCCGCGCACGGGTCCACGCAGTGATCACCGCTGCAGACCTGGCCCGCGGGACAGACCACGCCGGCGCAGGGAGCGCGGCACTCGCCGCTGTGGCACACCTCGCCCGCCGGGCACACCACGTTCGCGCAGGCCTCCTCGATGCACACGCTCCCTTTGCACACGAACGAAGGGAGGCAGGGAAACTCGCCCGACTCGCAGGACGCGACGCAGGTGCCATTGCTGCACACCGTATCCGGCGGGCACGTCGCGTCATCGTCGATCAGGCCATCGCAGTCGTTGTCGATGGCGTCACACGCCTCGCCCTGGATGCCGGGCTGAAGGACGGGCTTGCAGATGAGCGTTCCCTGCGCATCGCAGTCGGAGATGCCCTTGGCGCACGCGCCTTGCGCGTCGGGGACGTCGCAGGGCTGCCCGGCGCCGGGACAGGCGACACCGGTGAAGCGAAAGAGGAAGTCCTCGTAGTCGAGGTCGTTGCCGTTGACGCCCTCGGCGCCCGCCGCGTCCTTGAAGTCGAGATCCTCGAAGCCAAGGTAGATCGTGTTGGCGAGCATGTTCGATTTGTAGATGAGATCCGAGTACCAGGGTCCCGGGGTCGAGCACTGCGTGCACGTGACGTTGAACCGGTGCTCGGTGTAGTGATACTGCGTCGCGTTCCCGGTGCCGGTGCCGTTCGGGTTGGGGACGAGCACGAAGCCGATGTAGCCCCCCTTGTAGGCCGGGTGCTCCCGGATCGAGACGGCGGTCAGGTTGACCTGGTCGGGAGGCGGCAGGGCGCCCGAGAACGGGAACAGGATCTGGATGGCGCTCTCCGGCGCGGCCATGTTGAGGTTCGCGCCGAGGTCCACGGGGACGTACTTCGGCGGATTGTTGCTCGGGATGTTGTCGTCGACGTTGTACCAGCCGACGGCGAAATTGGCGCCGCCGCCCTTGGCGATGTACTTGCCGCTGAAGTCGCAGAGCGGCGAGAAAACCTGGGGCTCCACGGCGGCGCTCTGCACGACGTCGATCCCCTCGTTGATGTTGTCGTTGTTGGCCGATCCGTTGAGGTAGCCGCTGAGCGCTGCGCCCCCTCCCACGGGGATGACGGTGCCGTTCGGCTGCGTGACGACCGCGAACGCCGCCCCACTCGCGCAGAGGACCGAGGCGCCGATCAAAGAGGAGATGACGACGGGAAACCTGGGAGAGCTCGATCCGAGCATGGAGATCCTTTCCGGCGCGGCCACCGCAGCCAAGGCGAAGAATGTTTCACCATGCTACCACGGGAGCCGTCCCGGATGAACCTCATCCGACACCCGCTTCTCATCTGGGGCGTCTCGCTGGGGCGTTGCCCCAGGCCCCACCGGGGCTATCCGCCCCTGGACCCGGACCAGCGCAAGCGCTGGACCCAGGGTCGATGAACTGCGCGATGCGCAGTTCATCGAACAGGCCGAGGAATGAACCCTGCCAACCGAAACAGCGTCGCTGCCATTTCGACTGGCAACATCGTCCCTTCCAACGGGCCCGTTGGAAGAACTGCGCGAAGCGCAGTTCTTCCACCCTCGGTCCAGGCCGTGCCTGGTCCGGGTCGAGGGGCGGACAGCCCCCGCGGGGTCCGGGGCAGAGCCCCGGCGCGGCGGCCCCGAGAAGGAACTGCTCCGGATTGACGGGACGATGCGAATCTGATCGAATGCGCTGCGGAGGAACCTGCACGTGGCAGACGCAGATCGGCAGAAATGGGATGCGCGGTACGCGGCCGAGGGGGCGCCGGAGGAGCCCTCGGCCTGGCTCATGTCGCTCGACGGGCATTTGCCCCGGGAAGGGCGCGCGCTCGACGTCGGGGGTGGGGCGGGGCGAAATGCGGTTTGGCTGGCCAAGCGGGGACTTCGGGTGACGCTCGTGGACATCTCGCCCGTGGGACTTTCCGTTGCGGAGGAGCGCGGGCGGGAGGCGGGCGTCACGATCGAGACGCTCCGGCGCGATCTCGAAGAGGAGCCTTTGCCCGAGGGCCCGTGGGACGTGATCTTGCAAAGCCACTACCTCGAACGCCCGCTCTTTCGGCGATATCCGCGCCTGCTCGCGCCGAATGGGCTCCTCGTGGTGGAGCATCCGACGCGGTCGAACCTCTTGCGCCACGCCAGACCGGGGGCTGCGTTCTTGCTCGAGGACGGCGAGCTGCCTTCTCTCTGCGCGGGGCTCTCGATGGTCCGTTACGAGGAAGGGTGGACCGAGCAAGGGCGGCACGAGGCGAGGTGTTTGGCGCGACGAGTGGCGGACGGCGACGGCGGTGGGTGATCGCCGCCTGCTCGAGCGTGTCGCCATGGGGAATGCTTTTCCCGCACGGCTCCTGTACGATACGTCCTCGTCGGCGCGGCGCGTTCGAACCTTCCACGGGTCTCGGAGCGGCGGGCCGTCCAGTCTTGTTTGCTCATGTTTGAAAGGTGCTATCAAATGCGCGCACATCACGGACTCCTGGCATTTGCCTTCGTCGTTTTCATCGGCTCCGCGTGTGGGGATACACCATCGGATGGTCAAGGCGGCCACGGCGGCGCTGGCGGCCACGGCGGGCAGGGCGGCCAAGGCGGTCAAGGCGGTCAAGGCGGCGCCGGAGGCCAAGGCGGTCAAGGCGGGGCAGGCGGTCAAGGCGGCGCCGGGGGCCAAGGCGGTCAAGGCGGGGCAGGCGGTCAAGGCGGCGCGGGCGGGGCAGGCGGCGCGGGCGGGGCAGGCGGGGGTGGGGGCGCGCCTCAGGCGGCGGAGACCATTGATTTCGATGTCGTCAGGTTTTACAACACCGACTCGAGTTATTACGGCACCCCCTTCGCGCTCGCAGACTTCAACGGTGACGGGCTGGTCGACAGCGCGTTGGCGCTGCGCAGCGCCAACAAAGTCGCGGTGCTCCTCGCCGACGGCAAGGGCGGGTTCCTCCCCTCGACCGAGTTCACCGTCAATGGAGCGAACGACGTCGCCGCAGGCGACGTGAACGGCGATGGCAACCAGGACCTGGTCGTCACGCTGCTGAGCGCCAGCAGCGTGCGCGTCCTGCTCGGCAATGGCAACGGCACATTCCAGGCACCCATCTCGAGCCCCGGCGCCGATTACGTCTCGCCCGTCCTCGCGGACATGACGGGAGACGGCAACCTCGACCTCGTGGCCGCACACAACAGCACGCACATCGCCATCCTCGCGGGGGACGGCGCGGGCGCATTCACCCTCTCGAATGCGTTGAGCGGGGCGACCAACACCCGCCACATCAGGCTCGCGGACCTCGACAGCAACGGCAAGCTCGACATCATCGGCTACGACACGGAGTTCTCGTCGCCGATCGTCACCGTGCGCCTCGGGCAGGCCGGTGGATCGTTCGCGCCATTGACGAAATACACGCTCGCCGCGCTGGACGGCGTTCCGGTCGGCAGCGCGAGTGATCTCGCGGTGGGCGACCTCAATGCCGACGGCCACCCGGATCTCGCCGCTGTCGACACGAAGGGAATGACCCTCTTGATGGGCAGCGCGGGAGGCGCGCTCACCGCGACCAAGCGCGTCACGGCCGGCCGCGTGCCGAGCGGCGTCGTGATCGGCGACTGGGACGGCGATGGCAAGCAAGACCTCGCGGTCGTGAGTTCCGATGACTCGCTCTTCACCATCTTCCGGGGCGACGGGGCCGGGGGGCTCGCGCCGGGGGTGACCTATTTCAGTGGGGACCGAGGATCGCAGATCCGGTCGGGAGATCTCGACGGAGATGGCAAGGCGGATCTCATCATGTCGATGGCAAACCTCGTCGTCGCGCGGGGGCGCGGGGACGGGACGTTCCATGCCGCACCCGCGCTCCTCGGGGGCAAGGACGCCAAAGGCGCGGCGCTCGGAGATTGGAACGAGGACGGCAAACTCGACGTGGTCGTCGCTTATCGCAGCGGCAAATCGCTCGCGTTTTTCCCGGGAGAAGGGAGCGGAGCGTTCGGTACGCCCGTGGCCATGCAGGCCGGCGGCGCAGATCCGGAGCAGGTCGTCGCGGGAGACGTGAACGGCGACGGGCATCTCGATGTCGTGTTCGGCACGCGCTCAGCAGGAAAGGTAGGCGTGATCCTCGGCGACGGGGCGGGCGCGTTCGGCCCCGCGGCGCTCCACGATGGCGGGCGGAGGATCGCGCTCGCGGACATGAATGGAGACGGCGCCGTCGATATCGCCGCGACCACGTTCGACAAGGTGCGGGTGCTCCTCAACGACAAGGCCGGCGGGTTCTCGACGCCCGTCGTGTATCCCGCGGGGACGAACATCCTGGACCTGGCGGCCGTCGATTTGAGTGGAGATGGGATCCCCGATCTGGCAACCGCAAATTACGACAGCAAGGATATCCGGGTCCTGATCGGCGTCGGCGACGGCACGTTCGGGGCGCCGACGAGCAGCCCAGTGGATACCTCCGCATGGACCGTAGCGCCCGCCGATTTCACGGGCGACGGCATGCTCGACATGGTCTACGCGACCGTAGGCAGCGGGAGCGTCATCGGCGTGCTTCCCGGCCAGGGAGGCGGGACGTTCGGCGCGCCCCTCACCATGCCGGCGCCTTTCCCCCTGGAGACCGCACTCACGACGGCGGATTTCGATAGCGACACGCGGCCCGATATTTTTTACGCGCGCGGCGGAGGTGGAACGCTGGGCGTGCTCCGCGGCAAAGGCGACGGCACCTTCGATACGGCCATCATCTACCAGAGCGTCTTCACCGAGGCCCTCGCAATCGGAGACGTGAACGGAGACCAGCGGCCGGATGTCCTCGTCGTCTCCACCCCAGCGCAGCAGGACGGGAGCGTGAACGTCTTCATCAACATCTCGCACTGACGATCCTTCCGGGGCCGCCCTGGGGCCGCCGCGCCGGGGCTCTGCCCCGGACCCCGCGGGGGCTGTTCGCCCCTCGACCCGAACCAGCGCAAGCGCTGGACTCGGGGTGGAAGAACCGCGCGATGCGCGGTTCTT
>NZ_JASBQE010000066.1 GCF_029960785.1 Polyangium sp. 15x6 | reverse complement strand
GGTTCGACGAGCGGGCGCTGGAAACGGAGTCACGGCACGGATTGAGGCACCGGCGACGTACGCGAAAGCAGCCGGAAACGGCGACTCCCCGTGTCCTACGGCCACCGCGCCAGCGCTCGACTCTACCCAGCGAGATGCGCGGATCCACCAGGAAGCGCGTGAGTCCGCTCCACATGCCCACCATGTATTGGATCGCCTTGTCGAGGCCGCTCCCAGGCACCACGACCGTCGTCTCGGCGAATTCCTTGATTCGGTCGATGATCGGCCTCGACACGTTCGCCCGCAGCGCATGCCGCTTCTCGTTGCCCGCGGCGCCCTGCACGAGCGCCTCATGGCCCGGTGCAAGGAGACGCGCCAGTCGCTCGATCTCCACCGTCTGGACGACCATCCGCGCCCATGGCAGGCGCCACGTGCGCGGCACGCGCATGCTCGCCGCGCCGGCGTGCGCTCGGCGGGTTCGTCGCAACCGCACAATAGCCGTGCACACGAGCGCCGTCTTCACGCCGGCGATCGGCGTGAACCTCGTGATGGATGACGACCACGCCGTGGCCGACGCCGTGAACGTCGACTACGCGTCGTTGTCGAGCGACTCCACGTCCGCGACAGCCGCGTCAGCCGAGTGTCGCGATCTCGAGCGTTTTCAGCCCGTCTTCGTCGTCGATGACGTCGATGCGCGTGATGACCCCCTCGCCGAACGTCAACCGGACCGCGCGTGAGAGCCGGCCGCCGGACGCGTAGATTGCGCCGACGGCGCCGTCGACGAGCGCGGGTTCGACGGCGTCGAATGCATGCGCCGTCCTCGCGAACGCGACAGCCGACCTGGCCAAGTTTCGCACGCTTCGGATCTCGCGCGCCCGACCGCCCGCACCGCCCCCGTGGACGACGACGTTCGGATCGAGAACGGCGACGACGGCCTCGACGTCGCCTGCTCGAAGCGCGCCAAGAAGCGCCTTGACGACGTCGTGCTGTCGCGCAAGTTCGGCCTCATCGCGTTCGGGCGCGCCACGCACGCGCCGCCGCGCCCGGCTCGCGAGCTGCCTCGCGGCGACCTCCGAACGTCCGACGATCGGCGCGATCTCATCGAACGACACGCCGAACAAATCGTGAAGCACGAACGCGAGCCGCTCCACGGGCTCGAGCGTCTCGAGGACCACGAGCAAGGCGATGCTGACCGAATCGGCCAGCACGGCCTCATCCTCCGCATTCGAGGTCGCCTCCTCCGGCACGACGTCGCCATCTTCCGCCCGGGCCTTCCGCGAACGCAGCATGTCGAGACACACCCGCGCGACGACGGTCGTGAGCCAACCGCGAAGGTTTTCGACCTCACTCGTCTCTGCTCGCGACAGCCGAAGCCATGTCTCCTGAACCGCGTCATCGGCCTCGCTACGCGATCCCAGCATGCGATACGCCACCGCGCGGAGATGCGGCTGGCTCTCCTCGAAAAGGCCGATGAGATTTTTTTCGTTCGTCACCGTCACGTCCTCGTTCTGCGATTCGTCACATCAGTGACGGGCGAGCGCGCCCGGATGTGACCAGTAAGGAGAGATTTATCATGCAAGCACGACTGAAGAACCCGGCGACGCTCGTTCCGGAGGCGATGCAGCCCATCATGACGCTCGTGAAGAGCCTGCAGAACGGCAAGATACCGCCGCGAACGCTCGGCCTGGTCCATGCGCGCATCAGCCAGATCAACGGCTGCGCTGTGTGCCTCGACATACATGCCCGTCAGGAGAAGAAGGCGGCCGAGCCAGACGATCGCCTGATCGTGCTCGCCGGCTGGCGGGATGCCCCCTATTTCACGGAAGCCGAGCGCGCGGCACTCGCGCTTGCCGAAGCCGAGACGCGCCTCGCCGACCGCGCCGACGCCGTCCCCGACGACGTCTGGAACGAGGCCGCACGCCACTTCGACG
The DNA here is from genome assembly GCF_029960785.1 of Polyangium sp. 15x6. Lineage (GTDB taxonomy): Bacteria > Myxococcota_A > Polyangia > Polyangiales > Polyangiaceae > Polyangium. Next base: position 66,309 of record NZ_JASBQE010000066.1, on the reverse strand, counting down.
AACAAGCGTTGGCCCAGCTCGTCCTCCACATCGCGCTCGTCAACATGTTCAACCGCGTGAATGTCACGACACGGCAGGTCGCGGGCGCTCAGAGCTGGTGAAGGTAGGAATTCTTGCGAACGCTACCTATTGCCTTCCCCCCTGTGTCCGGGCCAGGTCGGGAGAGGCCCTAAGGCCAGTTTTCAGGCCGAGCCGACCCCTTCGGAAGGGCGTCCGCCGTTGCCTTGCTGTTGCCTTGGCCGTTTGCCTTGGGGGTCGCGGTGGGCCGGTCGCCGAGCGGCCTCTTCGAGGTCCGCCTTGAGAAAGTGGACGTACCTCTGCGTGGTCGCCAGGTGCTTGTGACCCGCCATCCGCTGGACAATGTGGACAGGGATGCCGGCCCCGAGTTTCTCTACTGCGTGTACGGCCAGGGCGTGCTGGAGCCGTGCCCGGACAACTACGACCACGAGCGCCAAAGTCGGTCACGGGCGCGACGTACGTTCACGGCACGTGCTCGAACTCCGGCGAGGCGCCGAAGGGGTCGGGGTCGCCGAACAAGAACAGCGCGACCACCTTCTGCTGCCGCAGATCACACTGGAGCGTCGAGTAGGCCCGCGGGCGGACCGGAGCCTTCCCCCGACAAACTCGCCGCGCTACCTTCAGGGGCGTGGATCCTCCACCATAGGGAGTACGAGCGATGAGCACCACACTTGAAATCGCTGCTGTCGACGTGGACGCTGTTCTGGCCGATCCAGGACGGGAGCCCGCGTCGGGACCGGCGCGGATTCGGATCGAAGGCGGACGGATCGCGGCATTCGACGCGTTCAGCGGCGGGCCTTGTGGCACGATAGCGATCGCAGCGCCCTCGAACGCGCACGATCACGGCCGGGGCCTCCGGCCGTTTGCCTTCGGCGCGCTGGACGATGCGCTCGAGACCTGGCTCCCGACGCTTGGGCGCGAGCCCAGGGTCTCGGCCTATCGTCGCGCCGCCGTCGCCTTCGCCCGGATGGCCGAGGGCGGCATCGCTGCGACCAACCACGCCCACAATCCGCAGGACGAGAGCGCGCTCCTCGAGGAAGCCGAAGCGGTCGCCAGAGCCGCGCACGATGTAGGCATTCACGTCGCCTTCGCCGTACCTTTCAAAGACCGGAACCCGCTCGTCTATGGCGATCAGGCCCGATTCCTGGACCTGGCCGACGCGTCCCTCCGCAGCCGGCTCGAAGCCCGTCTCCGTACCGGGCGATCGATCGGCGACTACCTGCACCTCGTCGACGAGATCGCCGCTCTGGCGCACGAGAGTTTCTCCGTCCAGTACTGCCCGGTTGGCCCGCAGTGGGTCTCGGACGCCTCACTCGCCGCCATTGCCGAGGCCTCCGCGCTCTCGGGCCGCCGCGTACACATGCATCTGCTCGAGACCCGCTTTCAGCGAGAATGGGCAGATGCCGCCTACCCGGGCGGCATCGTCCGCCGGCTGGACGAGCTCGGCCTCCTGTCACCGCGGCTTTCCATCGCGCACGGCATCTACTTGACGGAGGACGAATGCGCGCTGCTTGCCGAGCGCGGTGTCGTCGTCTCCGTCAACACGTCGTCGAATCTTCGCCTGCGGTCGGGGATCGCTCCGGTCGAGCGCTTCATCCGCCGGGGCCTCGCCTTTGGCATCGGCCTCGACGCGAACCCGATGGAGGACGACGACGACATCCTCCGCGAAATGCGCCTCGTGTGGCTACATCACCGCGGCATTGGCCTCGACGACGTGCTCTCGGCCGAGCGGCTGTTCCGGGCGGCTGCGGTGGATGGCCGGCGCGCGGTCCGTGGCGATGACGGTGGCGGCAAGCTGATCGTTGGCGCGCCAGCCGATCTGCTGGTGCTCGACCATGCGGCCATGTCCACGGACGTGCTCTCTGCCGCGCAGGACCCGGTCGCGACGCTCCTGACCCGGGCGACCCGCAAGCACATCAAGCAGCTGATCGTCGGCGGCCGGGTGCTCGTCGAGGATGGCCTGTGCGTCACGGTCGATCGGGCGCGGCTCGAGGCTGAACTCGTCGCGGAGGCGCGTGCGTCCTGGGCCGCATCGCCACCGGATGAGCGAGCGGCGGCGCAGCTCGATCGCGCCATCCGTCACTTCTACGGCTGCGCCGGTCACACGGACACGGTGTGAATCGCGCGACGGATTTGTCCTGGGAAGGCTCGGCCAGAAGCCCGCGACACCCGCAGCGAGGGGGAGGTTTTTCCCGTTGCTCATCGCTCGAAGACGGGGTGCCGTCGCCCGCTCTTCGCGGGCTTGACCTTGACCTTGGGTCAGAGTTCATGCATATCGGGTGAACACCACGAACGCGACAAACTCAGCAAACCAGGCCTGGTCCGGCATGGTGCCGGTCGAAGACAAGGCGCACTACCAGCAGCGGGTCGGCTGAGCCGATGAGCAACGGCGTCACGATCAGCCAGGCGGCGGCGTTCGCCGGGGTCACGGTGAAGACCGTGCGGCACTACCACAAGCACGGGCTCGTCGACGAACCACGGCGCGACAGCTCCGGCTACCGACGATACGGATCGGCCGAGCTGCTCCGGCTGGTCCAGGTCCGGACGCTGGCCGCCGCAGGTGTGCCGCTGGCCGAGATTGGACCGATGCTGGACGCCGACGCCGAGCAGTTCGCCGCCGCCATCGCCGACGTCCAGCGGCGCCTCACCGAACGGATCGAGGACCTGATCGCCCGACGCGACATGCTGCACCGGCTCGCCGACGGCGACGGCGTCCTGCTGCCCGACCGGGCACGTGCGTTCCTGGACCGGCTGCCCGACTTCGGGCTGAGCGCCGAGAACATTGCGGCCATCCGGGACGGCCTGGTGCTGACCAGGGCGCTGGTCCCTGAAGGCTTCGACGACTACCTCACCGAGGTCGAGCGCGCACTCGGCGACACCAAGTTCGTCGAGTTGTCCAAGCGCTCTTGGGAGGCCGCGGCCTGGGCGCCGGACGACCCGCGCATCGAGGAGCTCGCGAACGCCACGGTCGATCACTTCCTCGAAAACCCCGGGCTGCTGGCGATCCTGACCAGCCTCCAAGGCCGCAGCGACGACGCCGACGCCCGGTACGGGATGATCAGCCGCTACGGGAAAAACCGGGCACCGGCCTGGGCGAGGCTGACGAAGCTGGTCGAGAAGAAACTCCGCTCCGCGGGCGTGCCCATTCCGAATCAATGACGGCGGCCGATCGGCCGCCACCGCCGGGCCATCGAACGCGCGAGCGCCACGAAGGAGGGGCCACCGCCGACGAGCGGGCCGGCGCGATCGCGTTGGGGCTCGCGCGCCGTGGAGGACACGGACGATTGGCGCCGTGATGGGCTGAGGGTTCGACGAAGCGGAAGTGGGGGAGCGGTCGCCCCGCTCCGAGCCCCGGTCAGAGCGACTTCAAGTACTCGATGAGGTCGGCCCTGTCGCCTGGCGACAGGTTCAGGTTGAAAACGGACTCGTAGTGGTCGACCACTTCGCCGAGGTTGGCGAAGCGACCGTCGTGATAGAAGCCGCCTTTTTTCCGCGTGAAGAGCCCACCAAGCGGTGTGGTCCGGTAGCGCTCGTCGGGCGATCGGTTCGACTGAAAGGCGTCGATTCCGATCTCCGCCGGCGTGTGCATGTTCCACCCGGGCTCGGTGAAGATCGGCGGCACGTGGCAGCGCGCGCAATCCCCCCTCTGCGGGTCGTTGAAGACGTCCTTGCCACGCTTGGCTGCCGCAGGCTGGAAGGTGTTGGCAGGTGGCTTCGGCGCCTCGAGCGCGAGCTGGTAGAAATGCAAATCCGCGAGCTTCGGCGTGATGCGGTCCACAGGATCGCGGACATCGTCGAAATCATTTGCCGCGGCGATCGGGAACTTGGCCGCGTCGTCGAGACGTGGGTCGAAGAAAATGCCTTGCCCTCCCATCTCGAGATTCGCGACGAACGCGTTCCAGTGCGTGACCGAGCCCCAGCCCGTATACGTGTGGAGGTTGACGCCGGGGAGGCCGAACGCCGCGGGGATGAGCGTGGCCGCCGAACCTCCGGTCGCGTTCTCGGTCTTACCATCCAGAATCAGCTCGGCGTCGAATTTTCCGACGCCCCAGTTCACGAGCACCGTACGCAGCTCGGCCTCGGTGAGCCCGATCAGGTCGGCGAGCGGCGCCACAGTGGGCGCCGAAGCGATGATGGCGCCCACGTTCAGATCGCGGTTTGGCCAGCCGTCCTGGCGCTTGCCGATGCCAGCAGAGAAGGAGTCGTCCACGGTCGAATGGCAGAGCGCGCATTGAATGCCCACCGAGACGAGCGTGTCCTTCCCGTCGAAGAACCCGGTCACGCCGACCACCGCGTTCAACCTGAGCAGCGCGAGCGTGGTCGCCGCAGAGTTGAGGTCGACCTGGCCTTTCTTGATCTTGAGCTGGAGCGGCTTGGGCAATGCTTCGACGTCCACCTTGAGGCCGAGGCCGAGCGCCTGGACGGGGGTCAGGTTGTTGATGGTTTCGTGCAATCGAAGCTGGCCGCCCCAGAACGCCTCGTCACCGAAGGTATCGAACCGGAAGGTTTGTCGCCCATTGTTGATGGCCACGCGCGCGTCCTCGACGACGGGGTCCTCCTTGCTGCAGACCGGCTGCTGTGCCTCGTCGACGGGCTCGGGCTCACTGCTCTCGCAGCTCGAAGCAGCGGCGATCGTCGCCGTGAACAGCACGGCTGCAAGTCTATTCCAACGCATTGCAGTCACCTCTTTCGCCGGCCTCTTCCATGAGGACGGGATCCGACGCGCACGCCTGCGCCCGGCCGTGTGCGATGTCCACGGAGGCTCCTCGGCAGTCCCGCAACGTCGCCAGGGGTTTTGTACGCGAGATCATATTGCTACCAGGCGCCTATCCCGCAAAATGGTACGGGCTGCGCCCTATGCGCGCATGACGCAGGTCATGCCAGCGCCGCGGATGCAGGCTGGACGCGCGATCCAGCGGGGTGTTCGAGGCGTTTCCTCGGCGCTAGCCCTGACGCCGCCTTTGCGCGACGGCGGTCCCCACGCCCACGGCGACCATGGCGAGCCCAAGCCAAGGCGCTGCGCGGTTGACGAGGACTGAGCGCACGGATTGGGTCGCGGCCGCGGGGCTTAGGGCCTGTCTTGTGGACCTGCGTTGGTACTTCGCCGCCCACCGGAATGATCCACAAGACAGGCCCTAAAGGCGCGTTCCCACACAGGCCACGCGCTCGGCGGACGGTTTTACCGGGCCGTTTCCGTCCAGGTGACCGGCAGCTCGTGGACGCCGTAGATCTGCATGTTGGTCTTGAGTTTCACTTCGCCGGCGGGGACGGCGAGCTCGAGGGTCGGGAAGCGACGTAGCAGTGCCTCGAAACCGGCACGCATCTCGATGCGGGCCAGTTGGTTGCCGAGGCAGTGGTGGAAGCCGTGGCCGAAGGACAGGTGACCGCGGGTCTTACGGCGGATGTCAAGGGTGTCGGGGTTGTCGAAGCGCTGGGGGTCGCGGTTGGCGGCCAGCATGGAGACAACGACGGTCGAGCCCTTGCGGATTGTTTCACCGCCGAGTTCGATGTCCTCCGTGGCGTAGCGATAGAGGATGTCGACAACGGACAGGTAGCGCATGAGTTCCTCGACGGCATCGGGGAGCAGATCCGGGGTGGCGCGCAGTTCGGCGAGCTGCTCGGGGTGCTCCAAGAGTGCGAAGGTGCCCAGTGCCAGCATGTTGGCGGTGGTCTCGTGGCCCGCGAGCAGCAGCAGGAAGGCGATGCCGGTCAGCTCCTCGACGGTGAGGTCGTCATGGCGGGCCAGGTCGGACAGGATGTCCTCGCCGGGGGCGGCACGTTTGCGCGTGACCAGTTCGGAAAGGTACGTGGTCAATGCGCCGTACGCGGCCATCTTTTCGTCGAGCGGAATGTCCTTCTCCAAGAACTTGGCGGAGTTGACCTGGAAGGTCCCCCGGTCCGTGTAGGGGACACCGAGCAGTTCGCAGATCACCAGCGAGGGCACCGGCAGCGCGAACTCCTTGACCAGGTCGACCGGCGGGGGAAGGCGCGAAAGGTCGTCCAGTTGCCGCTCGGCGATATCGATGATCTGCTCTTCGAGCATTTTCATGCGTTTGACGGTGAAGGCGCCGGTGAGCCTGCTCCGCAGCCGGGTATGGTCCGGCGGGTCCATGGCGATGAACACGCCCGGCACCTGCGGGGACGGTTCGGTGATGGCGGGCATGCCGGGGACCTCGTACGGCACGTGGAGAATGCCGATGTCCTGGCGGGAGCTGAACCGGGTGTCGGCCATGAGCTTTCGGACCGCGTCGTAGCCGGTGACGAGCCAGCCCTCGTGACCGTCGGGGAAGACCATGGGGCTGACAGGGCGAGCCTCGCGTAGCCGAGTGATTTGGCGGGGCGGGTCGAAGGGGCCTGCATCGCGCTCCATGGGGAGGCCGTGCGGGATGGGAACCGTCAACGTGGTGTCGTTCATGCCGCCACTCTGCACCTTGACCTTGGGTCAAGGTCAAACCGCGATTCTCTGCGCGATTCGTGATATGAATCACCAATTCGTTCTTGCCGAGAAGGCCGGCCGGCTGATCCCGGCCGACTTCGCAGGTCGCACGCGGGTGGTGCAATGGTGCTTCGCCGTGCTCAACACCGTCGAGCGGCCGCTGTTGGAGATCCAGCTCATCGACAAATTCGGCGGCGTGAACGACGCCGACGCCCGCCGCGCCGAACATGGTCAAGGAGGCCGGGCGCTGGCTGCGCGGGCTGGAGCGGCGACGGGACGGGCGCGACGGCTGGCGCGATGGGACGCGATTCGGGCGAGGGAGTTGGCCCACCTGGGGCGGCGCGGCCGCGTGTAGGACGAATAAACCAGGATTTCCGCCTCCTCGGCGCGTAGCACGCTTCCCGTGCGGCGGTCAACCGTGTCCCCGATGGGTCAACTTTGCCGACGCACCATTTCGTTGATCCAGATGGGGGCAAACGGAGAGGTGCAACCCTTGGAAACTGGATAATCGCGGTAGATTCCCAGTCTTTCGCCAATGGCAATGGCTCGCTTCCGATGCTTCGGGAAGTGAATGCCGATTCCTGCAAGGCAGAAATTCATCGTCCATTGCACTTCCGAAGCAGCGTTCCCCATTTCAGACTCGATACGGTCCAGAAGTGCTGGCAGATCGAGTCCGTCCGGACTTTTAGCGATGCGCTCTGACGTCAGGCTCCAGCCGGCGCGGGCGGCCCAGGGGTGATCATCTTGCATCCATGATTGGCGAAGAGACTCCTTGTCGGGGTGGTTCTTGACGACATTGGAATTCAGCCAGTCCGCAACTTGCACAAACTCGACGGATCGCACCATCCGATCCATCTCGTCGCGAGACAGGTTGTTTGGCTTGAGCAGAAGGATTGCCAGGAGCCGGGCATCGATGTTCCCGGTGTCCCAGAGAGCGATGGCCAACGGGTGGCTGGTCTTCACCTTCGCGGCAAGCTTCCGTATGTCACCAAGACGGACGCCGAACTGATTGTCCCCTGCGCCATGTTTCTTGTTTTGCGCACGGACCTTCTCATTGCCGAGAGATTTCAGCTGCGCGAGGGCATCCTCGAGAGTCATTGTCATGCTTGTGGCGCTCCTCGAGTCGGAGAATGCGGGACAACTGCTTGATTAGGTCATGCCAGTCCTCGAGCTCGGTCGAGACATCAAAGACTGTGCTGGGACGCACGTCAAGAGGGATGTAGAGGAGGGTCCAGGGTAACACCTGCTCACGCGCACGCGGATCGCCGCGAACGACGCGGAAAGAGGGCCCTTCGTGCCGTCACGCCAGTTCACTACCTCGAAGCCATTCTTTCCGCGCGTCGAGGAAGACTGCCTGGTCGTGTTCTCTTCCGTCGTCCACTGTCACCGTCAAGATATCGGCGCTAGATCTCCGGGAAGGTGTCGCTGCACCCGCTCGGCCGGCTTTCACGGAAGGCACGTGGAGAAGAGAACGCTCACGCCGCGCTTATCACGGTTCGCGACGGCGAGGTCCGGCCTGCCATCGCCGTCGATATCTCCCGCGGTAAGGCCACCCAAGCTCATGTAATCGACGTTGGGGGCGAAGGTGCCATTTCCGCTGTTCAGCAGCACGCTCGCCGTCGAGCCGTTTCCCACGACGAGGTCGGGTTTGCCATCTGCATTGAAGTCCGCGACCGCCACCGAGCGCGGGGTATGGCACGTTGCATAGTCGACTTTGGGCGCGAAGGCGCCATTGTCGCCGTTGAGCAATATGCTGACGCTGGAGCTCCATTGATTCGCGACAGCGATGTCCAGCATCGCATCGCCGTTCAGGTCGACCACGGCCATCGCGGCGGGACCCGTACCTGCGGGGTAATCGCGCTGGCGCGCCCAACGGCCGCCAGTGGACACGATGCTCACCGTATTGCTGCCCGCGTTGGCGACCGCGAATTCCGCCCTCCCATCGCCGTTGAAGTCCGCGGCTGCAACCGCAGCCGGACGAGCGCCCGTGGAGTGATAGAATGCGAGCTCGAAGCCGCCTGCGTGTCGACTGGTCAGCAGGCTCAAGCTGCCGCTGTCACCGTTCACGACCGCTAGGTCGAGCTTGCCGTCGCCCGTCACGTCCGCCGCCGCGATCGACAGAGGACCATGGCTCGTCGTGTAATCCCTGGCGGACGCGAAGCTTCCATTGCCTTGATTGAGCAGCACGCTCACCGTATTGCTGTCGTGGTTCGCGACGGCGAGGTCGGGGTTGCCGTCGCCATTCAGATCCGCCACCTCCACCGCGCTCGCATTCGCGCCCGTGGGATAATCGACGACGGGCAGGAAGCCGTCGCTCCCCTTGTCGAGCAACACGCCGACGCTGTTTCGATTCACGACCACGAGGTCGAGCTTGCGATTGCCGTTCATGTCTGCCATCACGACCTTTTCGGGCTCCGAGGCCGTAGGGTAATCGACCATCGTCGCGAAGTCGCCATTGCCTTTGCCCAACAGAACGGTCACGGTATTGCTGCCTTCATTGGCGACGGCGAGGTCCTGCTTTCCGTCGCTGTTCAGATCCACCACCGCGACCGAGCTGGGACGCCCGCTCGTGAAGAGATCGATCATGGGTCCGAAAGTCCCATTCCCCTTGTTGAGCAAAACGCCTGCCCTGATCCCGCTCGCGACGGCGAGGTCGGGTTTGCCATCGCCATTCAGATCCGCCGGCGTGACGGCGCGGGGGTTCGAGCCCGCAGCGTAATCGACCTTGGCCGCGAAGCCGGCGCCCGGATTCTTGAGCAGCACGCTCACGGTCTTGCCGAGCGAATTGGCGACAACGAGGTCCTGTTTGCCGTCGCCGTTGAAGTCCGCGGCCGCGACCGCGACGGGGGCCGCGTCCGTGGCGAAGTCTCCCCAGTCGTCGAAAATGCCCTTGCCCTTGTTGACCAGCACGGTCACCCTGTTGTCGTCCTTGTTCGTGACCGCCAAATCAGGCTGATTGTCTCGATTGACATCTACAACAGCCATCGCCGAAGGGATGGAGCCCGCGCGGTAATCGACTCCGGCCGCGAAGGTGCCATTGCCGCGATTGAGCAGCACGGCCACGCCGTCGCTGCTCGCGCTGGCGAGGTCGGGCTTTTGGTCGCCATCGAGATCCGCCGCCGCCACCGCGAAGGGGTGCCACCTCGCGTGGGAATCAGCCTTGGCCTTGAACGTACCGTCACCCTTGTTGAGGAAGACGCTGACCTCGGATCCATCGCTGTTCGCGGCGACGAGGTCTGGCTTGCTGTCACCATTCAGATCCCCTGCAATGACCGAGCTCGGGGCCTTGCCCGTGGGATAATCGACCTTGACCGCGAACGTGCCATTGCCATGATTGAAGAGCACACTCACCGTGTTGCTGCCCTTGTTCGCCACCGCGAGATCGGGATCGCCGTCGCCATCGAGATCCGCAGCCGCGAGGGAATGCGGGTCATTACCCACGTTCACGAGCGGAACCCCAGGGAGCCCCAGGGTCCCTTTACATGGACGAGCGGCACACGCTCCAGCGACGCACCTCGCATCTCCGTTGCAAACGACAGGACGTGCGCCGAGACAAACACCAGCTCGACACGTATCGCTTTCGGTACACAGGTCCCCGTCGTCGCATGCCGTGCCTTCGGCCTTGCCCTGACAGAATGGCCTTTTTCTCTCCGTGGCGCTGGGTTTTACCTGGTGATCCTCGACGTGCCCCTGCGACCCGCCACACCCGCCGGCCGTCGCGCCGACTGCGGGCAAGCTGGAGATGGCCAGCAACGAGATCCCTATGCCACGGAAGGAGCACCGCATTTCGGCCATGATCGGCCGGGGCTTGCCTCATGTCAATACCGATGCGATATCTGTCCGTGCGAACGACTTCTCAGCGTCGCGCCGGGCTCTGCCCCGGACCCCGCGGGGGCCGTTCGCCCCTCGACCCGGATCCAGGGCGAAGCCGAGACGCAGAGATGCATGGTCGAGCGCCGGAGCGGAAGAATGGGGGCACAGGACGCATACGGCGTTCTCGGCCTCCGCCCATGCCTTCGCTTCTACCCTCAGCGTCCGGCGATTTCACCGCCTTCTGATTTTTACGCGCGGGCACGTCGGGCAACCGAGTAAGCTCCTTCAGTTGCCAAGTGTCTGCACTCGAAAGGCGCATGCCTAGAATCGCATCGAACTTCCCTTCGTTTGCCGCTTCGGTCTCTGACGAGACTCCCCGTTCGGCAAGTGCGCCACGCACGATGCAATCGATCTCGCGCCAGGCCAGAGTTTGGAGGTAACCGGCCAAGCTGCAGTTTCGGCCACTTGAGGCGGCTATGGCAAACCGCTTGCTGCGGAGTGACGTTGCAGGCCCCGCGATGAGGGGTGCAGGGCTGCGGGGCCGATCGCGGGAGGCCATTGCTCGCGGCGGCGCGACGGAATCGTGCTTCCGGGACCGGATCCATGGGAGAGGCGGGACCGAATGATATCGTCCATCCCGATATGAACCTTCGCACCTCGCTCGCGCTCCTCGCTCTGCTCCCAGCCTGTGGCGGCGAACCTCAGCCGCCGGCCGGCGCGCCCGAGGCGACGGTGGCATCGGCGTCTCCGGTGCCCGTCGCGAGCGTCACGGCCGCGCCTGCGGCGGCGCCCCCGCCCGTCGCCGCGGGGCAGAAGATGGCATGCCCGCCGGCGCTGCCGGTGCTGAAAACCGAGAGCACCGTGTGGGGCCCGCTCGTTCGCCGCGGCGCCTGCTGGACGCTGCTCAATCACACGAAGGGGGCGCCTGACTACGACGACACGCTGCTCGTCATGCCGTGGAACGTGCGCAAGGTGGGCAAGGCCGACGTAGCCCAGCTCAAATACACGCTCGGCCGCAACAGCAGCGCTCACGAGTCTCCGGACGACGTGCTCCCCAAGCAGGTCGCCGTCACGGACCAGGGCGTGTGGTTCCTCCCCGCCGACGCCGACGACGCTGCCATCACCGCCGCGCTCCGCAAACCCCCCACGCACGCGGCGAAGCCGAAGACGTTCGAGCCGACCCAGGAGAACGGCTACACGTTCGTGCGCGAGGCCAAGACGTCGGGTGGCCCGATCGTGTGCGCCGGCCACGCGATCCCGCCGGCGCAGGGCAATTGTGGGGACAAGTGCAATGCGATGGTCTGCTTCTCGGCGTCGAACGGCGTGGTGATCGTCGAAGGCACGGCGGCGCCGGCATCGGGCGTGTATGCGCAGAATGGGTTTCGGATCGGGCCGTAGGGCCGTGAGGCGCCGCAAGCGCCTCTCCGCCTTCGACCTCTCATCCACTCCCGAGCTCCACCAGCCGCAGCTCGATGCGGGTGACAACGGAAACCCGGCCGTCTTTGTCAGGACGCCCGTCGTCGACGCTCCGGCGCCGCAGGCTACTTGCCACCCGGTGGGGCTGTTGCGCTGCCTCCCGCGCTGCCCGCGGAGCCCCCGCCTCTCGGTCGCCTGCCGTCCGGTTCGGCCGCTCGCGCCTTGGCGCCGCGTCCGTCGGTCTAATTCAAGTCGAAGGCCGCGAGGATGCACGCCCCGACCTCGCCGCACGGCTTCTCCAGGCACGCCTGCGCCTCCGTCACGCAGCTCTCCCGCGCGGGGGTGGAGTAGCAGCTGTCCGCGGGCCAGGCATTCATGCATTCCATGCGGCGGGCCGAGCAGGCCTCGAGGTACGCCATGTCGACCGGGCGCATCTGAAGCCCGACGACGGCGTCCTCCCGGCAGGAATCGTACGAGGTCTGGCACTCGGGGTTATCGTCGACATAACATTGCACCGCACGGCAGCGAACCGGTCGGCTACGTCCTCCTCGCGGACGCGACGACGTTCTGCTGCCGCGAGCCCGTGACCTGACCTGGATCAGAACCAGTAGAGGAGCGACGCACCGAAGTTCGCCGTCACTGGCTCCGTGCGCCATCGCGTCGGCTTCTCTTTGGAGATGAACCTCGACCGAAACAGGTTCCCCGCGATCTCCGCGTCCATTCGGATCTTCAATCGATCGCCGATCTTGCCGAACACGCTGAAGCCGTACGCGAATGGCTGGGATGTCTTTCTTGAAGACCAGCGCATCGGGCATGTGCGAGAGCGCGGTCGTTCAGGAGCACTCGTCACGACGTGTGTGTTTTTTTCTGCCCGTCGCGACGCTCACGGAAGCCATAGCTCTCATCTTCACGGAGTATCGCCATGCGGTCGTGAAGCTGGGCGTAGCAGAAAGTACGTACCCGTCGGCCGAACCCGATAGCCGGAGATGACCATGGCGTGCGTGGAGGTGACACGCACTTGTCCTTGGCCGTGGGCACTGCCGGGCCCAGGGATGAGGAGCTCAATGCCTCGGTCGCGTCGCGAGCCATCGATTGAGCTCGGCAGCTTCGGGGATGTTTGCTTTCGTGGAGCGGGCGAAGGCATCCTTCGCCGCATTCGCGAGCGTGAGGGCGCGTTCGCGATCGCCTCCGCCCTCCCACAAGGCCCGCGCAAGAGAAAAACGTGCGTTGGCGAGGACCTCGGGACGACCCTCCCAGGTCGGCCCCTCGCAGAGAGCGAGCGCCCGTTCGAGCGGCGCAAGTGCATCTTTGGGGCGGTGCAGCGCGAGGAGGGCTCTCCCCATCGGAGTTAGCACCTCGGGAAGGGATGGGTGTTCATGACCACCGACTTTCTCCATAATGCCGAGCGCACGCTGGATATGCGGGAGCGCTTGCAAAGGTTTGTCGGCGCGGAGCAGCATGTCTCCCCAGTCGAGGCGAACGATGGCGTCGTTCTGGGATTCGACTGCGGATGCCTTCTCATACAGCCGGATGGAACGCTCGAAGCGAGCAGCCGCGGACGCATACAGCTTCTCCTCTGTATCGACCTTGGCCAGACAATGCGTCGCCAAGGCCAGCCGAGCGCTCTCCTTACCCATTTTCGCTTCCGTGATCGAGAGGGCCCTCTGGCAATATTCTCGCGCTTTTTCCAGTTGGCCTGTATACCGGTACGCATGACCGAGAACCTGGATGGCGTCCGCGATCGCTGGGGTATCGCCATTGTGCGTCTTCCACCAGATATCCAGGGCACGGCTCACGTAAGAAATCGACTCCTCCGCCTTTCCTTGCTCGAAGAGTGCAAGTCCGATGAGGAACAGGGCTTGGCCAGAATCGCGGTTGTATTGCCCGTACGACAGATCCGTGAGCGGAAGCGCGTTTTGGAGTAATGTTATGGCCTCCGCGTATCGACACTTCCCAAAGAGTGCCACCGCGATCCGACGCCGTATCCCCGCGGTCCGGGGGTGTGTCGAGCCGAGGTCCTTGACATAAATATCGAGTGCCTGTTGAAGGGCATGGTGGGCCTCATTGAACCGTATCCCCTGGTTCAGATACGTAGTGGCCAATTCTGCATGCGCCCTGGCCACGTTGATGTCGCCTGGTCCGAGCATCTCGAGCCGTAGCTCGAGGACACGCTGGAACTTGTCAACGGCCTGCATCATGTCGCCCTGCTGCCTGAAGGAATGTCCTTCGTACATGAGCAGATCCGTCTCGAACGCCTTGTCTCCACCGAGTCGCTCCAGCGCTGCCCGCGCGGCGCGATTGATGGGCATCGCCTCATCGAAACGCGCTTGCTGGGCTCCGGTGACATAGAACAGCTCCATCTGGGCGCGCGCAGCCACCCGGTCATGTCGGCCTGCTTCCGCGGCCAGGGCGGCCTCGGTAAACGTTTGCGCTGATGCCTTGACATCGACATTTTGCTCGAGGATGCCGCGTTCCAGAAGCGCCTCGGCCTCGAGGGGTCGATATCCCAACAGACGCGCTTCCTCGGTGATTTGTCGGGTGAGCTCGAGGCTCTCTTTGTACTGGCCTGTGCGGGTGAGCGCCTTGGCCTCGGCGAGACGGACGCGCAGCTCGTCCACCTTGGCGCGCGCCGTCGGGTCGCTGGGGGGCCGAACAGGCATCGTGAGCAGGTCCGTGCGTGCACACAGCTCGACGGGCGCCACGTTCCCCGCGGCCTCCACGGCCTTCTCCACCGTCTTTGCATTCGCGCGCTGGAATTCGGTGGTGAGCGCCTTGACCTCCTGGAGCCGGTCCTTCAAGCACTGCATCCGCAGGTCGAGCAGGGACTCGGATTGCTCACCGCGCATGTGTGTCGCCTCGCAAGCGTCCGTGTGCATCGCGACCCACTTCGATGTATAGGCGTCGATGGCGCGCTCCACGCCCTGCCAGGCGTCGCTGGCAAAGGACACACGCGTGGCGAGGAAGGCGTCACGCACCGATTGCTTTCGCGCCTGATCCCAGACACTGGCGAGGTTTTGCTCGGCGCCCTGGCACAGGCGGGGAGGCGTTGCCGCGTGCTTCTCGCGCGCGAACGAGAAGAGGACACTCGCGCCGAGCGCCAGGGCCGTGCCCGCGAGGAGCGCGATGCGGCGAGGACGAGCGCGAGGGTCGTGGGTGAGCGCCGAGAGCAGCTCATCCATTGACGGAAAACGCTCGGCTGGCTCCGCGGATAACCCACGCAGGAGGGCTTGGTGAATGCGCTTCGGAATGCGCCGGCTTTTGGGGGCCGCGCGTGGAAGGCCACGCGAAATGGACGCGAGCAGGCTCTTGTACGTATCGCCCGTGAAGGGGCGCTCGCCGTACAGTGCCTCGTACAGCGCTACGCAGAAGCTGAACTGATCGCTGCGTGCGTCGACCGAGTCGCCCTCGACTTGTTCGGGCGCCATGTACGCCGGTGTTCCCACCAATGCTCCGCTGCGCGTCAGGTTGGCGGCGAGCAGACGCGTGGGCTGCATGCCATCCAAAGCAGGGAGAACTTCCTCGTCCCTCTCCTCTTGCGGACCTGGGGTCGTACCCAGCGTGGCGCGCGCCAGTCCAAAGTCGGTCACGCAAACGCGTCCGTCATGCCCACAAAGTACGTTGTCGGGCTTGAAATCACGGTGAATCAACCCAGCCGCGTGGGCCGCGGCGAGACCGCGCCCTGCGAGCACGAAGCGATCGAGCACCTCGCGTGTCTTGCGTGGGCGCTCGCGGATCCATTGCGTGAGCGTCTGTCCGTCGAGGAGCTCCATGGCGACGAAGACGTGCTCTCCCACCGTGCCGCAATCATGAACGGTGATGACGTTCGGGTGCGAAAGGCGAGCCATGGCCTGAGCCTCCCGGAGGATACGCACCCTCGAGCCCTCGACGCCGAGCTGCTCGATGACCTCGGGGCGCAAGATCTTGAGCGCCACTTTGCGATCGAGCTCGGGGTCGTAGGCCGCGTGGACCACGCCCATCCCGCCCATGCCGAGGCAATCGAGGAGAAGATAACGTCCGACGAGCGTACCGCGCGGTAGGAGTGCAGCCGGTATCGGTGCATGATGGCTGTCCAGCGCGCCGAGGGGAGCGGTGGTGGGAGCAGCACCGACCTCATCCGGGAACAGGGACGAGCGCGCGAACTCCACCAGAGCGCGCCGGCATTCTGCACATCGATCGATGTGCCCTTCGACTCGTGTCGCCTCCTGCTCGGAGAGCACACCTCGAACGAACTTGAGGACAGTGTTTGCGTCGATACAATCCATGGGGAGCCGTCGACGAGTCTACAGCGCGGTGGGTGTCGCAACAATTGCCATCTTTCCGCCTGTGTTGGCCGGAGGTGACGGAGGATGAAGATTTTTTTGCGACAGGTTGCCGAGGTCGGTGTCCATCAGCGCGAGAGGCATCGGCTGTCCAGATCTGGAGTGGCGCTCCCGACGAAAGTACTGCGTGCGCGTGGTGTGGGTATGGCGCGCGCTCATGCGGGCCGGACGCTGCGTGCGTGTCCTTGCGCCTGGAAAAAGAGAACGAACGATGAACGATTCACGTTGGTTTTACCTTGCAGCGGTCTTGGCCATCCCGGTGATCGGCTGTGGGAGCAGCGATGGTCTTTTTGCATCGGGGGGGACCGCGGGAGCGGGAGGCTCCGGCGGCGGAGCGGCAGGAGCGGGAGGCGCCGGCGGCGGAGCGGCAGGAGCCGGAGGCGCCGGCGGCGGATGCGATACGCAGAGCTGCAACGAGCCTCCGCCAGCCGCGTGCGCCGATGAATTCTCAGTGCTCACGTACGAGAGCCAGGGCCTCTGCTGGGAGGGCGCGTGCAAGTACCCCTCGTCGTCGATGACCTGTGATGCCTCGCCTCCGCCCGCCTGCAATGCCGATGGCTCGCTCCGCACCTATTCATCCATAGGCACGTGCGCGGACGGGGCGTGCTCCTACCAGCCGATGGACGTCGATTGCGGCGCCGCGGGCTGCTGCGAGGACCATTGCTGCGAGCTCGAACCCTCCAACGCCGACACCCTCGGGCAGCTCGAGAAGAACGGTCTCGTGGTCTCGGCGCCCCAGGGCACCTTCGACACCTCGACCGACTGCATTACTCCCTCGGTGCTGGGCGACTGCAAGGTGGTCGCGCCGGCCGGTTCGCCGGAGGTGTGCGTCTGCCGGGCCGACGAGCTGACGATCAACTCGCTCACGATCGCGGGCAAGCGCGCGCTCGCCATTTTCGCGACCAGGAGCGTCACCGTGGGGACCCTCAACGTCATGCCGGGCGCGGGCACGGGCTGGACGTACGACAACGTCGACGGCACGTCGGCGAGCGGTGGGAGTTATGGTACGACCGGCGGAAATGCCGTGGCGGCACCCACGCAGGGGACGCCCGCCATCGTGCCGCTGATCGGGGGCATGAGCGGCCAGGATAGCGCGTCCAAGGGCGGCCTGGGCGGCGGCGCGCTTCAAATCAGCGCCGGACAGATGATTACCATCGAAATCGGGATCAACGCCGGGGGAGGGGGCGGGACCCCGGGCGGGACCTCGGGGGGTATGTTCGGGGGGGCCGGGGGCGGGAGCGGAGGAGCCATCCTGCTCGAAGCGCCCAGCATCCTCATGAAGGGGACGCTTGCCGCCAATGGAGGCGGTGGAGGCGGCGGTTCGAGCAATATGCACGGAATTGGCGCGTCCGGTTCGGCCGGGAAGCTCGGGACGACCGCGGCCTCGGGCGGCAGCGGCAAGGACGGCTGGGGTTGCGACCTCCAGGGTTACACCGTCGGGGGCGACGGCGGCCTGGGATCGAAGGGCGACGGAAACGGGCAAGACGGGCAGGCGGACGATTACGTCTACAACTGCCTGAGCGGCACGGAGTACGTGGGAAGGGGCGGCGGCGGTGGCGGCGCCGGTCGCATTCGCATCAACACGCTGAATGGCTGCAACTGCTCCGGCGTGACGTCGCTAACGGCATCGGTCGGGACCGTCGTGCTGAAGTGAATGCGGACGGGCGATGTCTTCGCTGGGTTTGTCGAGCCCCACACCCGGGCGCACGGGCTTCGCGGAGACACCACTCTGATCCTCGCGACGAAACGCTTCCAGGAGGAACTCACGTGAAGAATCATCGATTCAATGTCCCGCTATGGCTCGGGCCGCTCGTTTTGCTCGCGGGGGCCTGTGGCATCGATTCCCCGGGGATGGGCGCAGGAGGCGACGGGGGCGGGCAGGCCGCGCGTCCGTCGTCGGAGGTAACGGCCGAGGCGCAGGCGGCATTGACGGCGGGCGCGGGCAGCCTGGGTAACTGCGACGGGAACCCGGCGCGCTGCGCGGCGGTGAACGTTGCCGTGGGCTTCAATCACACGGTGGCGCTGAAGTCGGACGGCACGGTCTGGGCCTGGGGGTGGAACGGCAACGGCGAGCTCGGGGACGGCACGACCCTCGAGCGACACACAGCCGTGCAAGTGAGCGGGCTGAGCGGCGTCATCGCGGTGGCGGCGGGCGCCTCTTACACCGTTGCGCTGAAGTCGGACGGCACGGTCTGGGCCTGGGGGTTCAACCAATTCGGCCAGCTCGGGGACGGCACGACCCTCGAGCGACACACACCCGTGCAAGTGAGCGGCCTTGGCGGCGTCGCCGCGGTGGCGACAGGCCGGCAACATACCGTTGCGCTGAAGTCGGACGGCACGGTCTGGGCCTGGGGGTGGAACAGCTACGGCCAGCTCGGCGATGGCACGAACATCGATCGTCACACGCCCGTGCAAGTGGGCGGGCTGATTGACGTGACCGCAGTGGTCGGCGGAGGGTACCATACCGTTGCGCTGAAGTCGGACGGCACGGTTTGGGCCTGGGGGGAGAACAGCCACGGTGGTCTCGGCGACGGCACGACCACTTACCGAGACAAACCCGTGCAAGTGAGCGGGCTGAGCGGTGTCACTGCGGTGGCGGCCGGTTTCTTCCACAGCGTCGCGCTGAAGTCGGACGGCACGCTCTGGGCCTGGGGGTGGAACGCCCCCGGCCAGCTCGGCGACGGCACGAGCATCGAGCGTCACACGCCCGTGCAAGTGATCGGGCTGAACAACGTGACCGCCGTGGTGGGGGGCGAAGACCATACCGTGGCGGTGAGGTCGAACGGCACGGTATGGACCTGGGGGAGAAACGATTCCGGTCAACTCGGGGACGGCACGACCAACAATCGATCTACGCCACTGCAGCTGGTGGCGCCGACCGGTTTCGCCGCGGTGGCAGCGGGCCCCAGGCACACGGTGGCGATGAAGTCGGACGGCACGGTCTGGGCCTGGGGGTGGAACAACGAAGGCGAGCTCGGGGACGGCACGATCCTCGATAAACTCACGCCCGTGCAAACGAGCGATCTCAATCTCTCCCCGGCGTGCGGCGCCATGGCTGCCTGTAACGCAGGCACGGGCCTGTGCGCTGCCGTGCCCGTGGCGAACGGGACGGCGTGCGACGACAGCAATGCTTGCACGCAGATGGACTCCTGCCAGGCGGGCATCTGCACCGGAGCGAGCTCGGTGACGTGCGCTGCGCCCGACCCGTGCCACGAAGCGGGCACGTGCGACCCCGCGACGGGCGTTTGCTCCAGCAATCCGGTGAAGGCCGATGGCACGTCGTGCGATGATGGCAATGCCTGCACGCAGGCAGACACGTGCCAGTCGGGCACGTGCGTTGGCGCGAGCCCGGTGACGTGCGTAGCGCCGGACCCGTGCCACGAAGCGGGCACCTGCGATGTCGCGACGGGCGTGTGCTCAACGATCCCCAAGCCGGACAACACGCCTTGCGAAGGCGGGGTTTGCCTCGGCGGCGAGTGCCAGATCGAGGGACCGACGTCGAGCGCGAGCTCGACCGGGACCGGCGTCGGCGGCAGCAGCTCGACCGGGACCGGCGTCGGCGGCAGCAGCTCGACCGGGACCGGCGGGATGATGGAGACGAGCTCGACCACGGGCGTCGGCGGGGACACCGGGGAAATCCCCTCCAGCGAGAGTGGCTGCGGCGCCTGCGTCGTCGGTAGCGGATCGGCGACCGGGGCCCCTTGGATCGGTCTTGGGCTCTTGCTCGTGCTGCGGCGGAAGCGGAAGAGCCTAGCGTTTCGTCAACGCTCCGCTACCGTGGCGGCGATGCGTCTCCTTCCTCGTGTCCTGCATAGCTGCCTCCTCGCTGTCAGTCTCGGGTGCCTACCGGGTTGCGTTGACCTCCTTCGCGGTGGCGCTGAGCTCATTCGAGAGGCGAATGCCCCGGAGGAGGAGCCGGCGACACCCGAGGCTGCCGCTGCCGCGAAAGAGCCGAAAAAGCCCAAAGAGTCGAGCTTTCCTGTCGTCGCGGCGCCGTATCAGCGCCGGATCCTCTTCGCGAACAAGTCGCTGAAGGCGGACGCCAGCAACGCCTCGATCGCGATCGACACGTGGACGCTCGGAGACCCGCTGTACATCCATGCCTATGGGGGGGCCTACGGGGAGGAGGCCCCGAAATTCGTCGTGTTGTACGCAGAGGTCAACGGCGAGCCCGCCGCCTGTGCCGACAATGAGATCATCCAGGGTGCGGATTTCGGGGCGCTCGGCCGTGTCGAGCTTCACGGCGACTCGATCACGCCGGTTCAAGGCGGGGTTGGTCCGCAGGCGTTCGATACGCACATGGGCATGCCGGCGAGCGTCTATGCGGGGGTCTGGGCGAACAACCTGAAGAGCGATCGACCCTGGGCGCGGACCTGGGAGGAGTTCCACAAGCGCATCATCCCCATGCTGCACGTGGGCGACAACACGCTGAAGCTCACGCTCGCGGACGAGAAACGCACCGAGATCTTTGCCGAGGGGACGGTGACCATCAAGGTTCCGAGCGAGGCTGCGTTCAAGGCCGAGCTTTCGGCGAACGTCGAGACATCGGAGAGCGGAGACCCCGCGACCTTGCGCGAGATCGACAAGCTCGTGCGGGCTCATTCCTGGTTTCGTGGCCTTCAGATCGTGCGGGTCTCCTACGTCCTCGACAAGTGGAGAAAAGAGTACGAGGGCCGCGAGGTCGTCAGGGCCACCATGAACGTCGACGTGATTTTTCGCAAAACCGGGGACAAGTTCCCCGCGCGATGTCGCGTGAGAGGCGTCGTCGCCGCGCGCAATGCAGAGGGCAGCCCGGAGACGAAATTCGGCAAGATTTTCCTCGACAGTTACACCTTGGAGACGCGGTGGACCCCGTGTCCATGAGCCGACCGGCCCGAAGCCCTGACGAGATCACTGCGCGGCATCCGTCAGATACCGGTGGATGCTCAGGTTGAGCTCACTCTTGACCAAGGCGAGCAGACTGTTGAAATCCGCGTTGTCGAGCCCCAGCCGCTCGCGGAGGAGGCGTTGTGTCTCGAGGAGGATGGACTCCCGCGCCTGCGCAATCCACCGTGCGACGGTCGAACGGTGGACCCGGTGGATGGCCCCGATCTGATCGATGTTCAATCCATCGATGAAATGGAGACGTAGCAGGTTCCGATCACGCGCTGACAACGCTGCGACCGCCGTTTCGAAGGCATACTTGAACTCGTTCCTGTAGCGCGACTTGAGATATTCCATCTCGGGGGACGCGTGGGTCGCGAGTCCATCGAGGCGGTCGTCCGCGTTGACGTGCACGGCCTCTCGCTTGCGCCCACGCCGCGCGTTGAGCGCCATGCGCACGGCGGTGACCCGGAGCCAGGCGCCCAGCGACCCGATTCCGGCATACTCGCTGATTTTCGGCAGCTCATCGGGCTCTGCAGCAAACAGCTTCTGACGGAGGAGCTGGACGAGATCGCTACTGTCCTCGACCCCGGCGACGCGCGCCATCGCTGCATGGAGCCACGAAAAATAGCCGCGCTCGATCTCTGCGATGGCGGCCCCGTTGCCGTGCGCGGCCGCGCAAGCGAGGTAGAGATCACTGGTGTTCAGGGTTCCGAGGACCTCGAGTGGTTCGTGTGTCGAGGAGAGGCGCCCCCCCAGGTGGCGGGCGAAGGTTTCACCTGCCACATGAATGTCGGGATGCGCTGTATGCGCCGCCTCGAGGATCGCGCAGAGCTTCGCTTCGAGCCCTGGTGCTGCGGCTTCGGTCCGCGTGGACGCGCCACCAAGCACCTCGAGGAAGACGGCTGCGAGCGAGGGGGATGGTACCATGAATTACCAAACATTACCAGGAGGTCGACCCTTCATCAAGCGACGGGCTCCAGTACAGCGCCCCGACCGAGGTACGCCTCGCCGAGCTGCTCTTGGAGGATCCGCTGCTGCTCCGCACGCCCATCGTGCGCTCCAGGGCGCGCTCGGCGGTGGGCGCGGCCCTCACGCGCCCACCGCCGACGTCCGCGGAGGCGGCTTGGGCAGGCAGCCAGGCCACACCTCGAGGAAGTCGCGCAGCGCCGCGACGAAAGTGCTCAGGCGCGCGGGCACGTGCTGGCTGCGGGGATACACCGCGTACATCTGCTCCGCGGGCATCGTGTACGCGTTGAGCACCTCCTCGACCTTGCCCTCGGAGATCGCGGGCGCGGCCAGGTAGTCCGGCAGGCAGCAGATCCCGCAGCCGGCGACGGTGAGGTCACGCAGCAGCGCCCAGCTGTTCGCGGTCGCGTGGCGGTGGACGATCGACAGCTTCGTGCCGCCGCGGGTGAAGCGCCACGTTGCCGCCTCGCGCCGGGTGCCCATCACCAGGCACGTGTGCCGCGAAAGCTCGCGCGGGTGCGCTGGGACGCCGTGACGCGCGAGGTAGTCCGCGCTGGCAACGAGGCGACGACGCGAGGGCGCGCCGAGCTTGCGCGCCACGAGCGACGCGCTGTCGCACGGCTCGACCTCGATCACGACATCGAAGCCGTCGCGCACCGGATCGACACGCTCGGAGACGAGCTCGATCTCGACAGCGACGCCCGGGCATTCCTTCGCGTAGCGTCCGAGTACGCGCCCGAGCACCGCTTGCCCGAACTCGACCGGCGCGGCCACCCGCAGGCGCCCGCGGGCCTCGCTGCCGCGCGACGACACCGCGTCCTCCGCCTCGGCGATTGCGTCGAGCCCGGCGCGCACCTTCTCGAGGTACGCACGCCCCTCCTCGGTCAGGCGGACGCGCCGTGTCGTGCGCTCGAGCAGCCGGGTGCCGAGGCGCCGCTCGAGACGACTGACCTGCACGCTGACGGTCGACACCGGCGCGGATAGAGCGAGGGCGGCGGCGCGGAAGCTGCCCGTCTCGGCGACGCGAGCGAAGGCTTCGATGGCGGCGAAGTCGGGGCGGCTGTTCATGGCGCTGGACAGAGTGATCAATCCATCCTCATTGTTCAAGCTGCGGCGGCTACCTAGACTGCGGGCATGACCGAGACCATGAAGCTTTTCTACACGCCAGGGGTATGCTCGCTCGCGCCGCACATCGCGCTTCGCGAGGCCGGCGCGACATTCGAGCTCGCCCGCGTCGACCTGAGGAGCAAGAAGACCGCGGACGGCGACGACTTCGCGCGCTTGAACCCCAAGGGGTACGTGCCCGCGCTGCTGCTTTCGGACGGCACCTTGCTGACCGAGACAGCGGTCTTGCTGAACTACATCGCCGACACCTGGCCGGAGGCCAAGCTTGCCCCGCCGCGCGGCAATCTCGTGCGCGTTCGCTTCGACGAATGGCTGCAGTTCATCGCCACCGAGCTGCACAAGGGCTTCGCACCGTTCACCCTGATGCCAAATGTGAGCGAGGAATCGAAGCGCTGGGCCGCGCAGCGCCTCGCTGGCCGCGTCACCCTGCTCGCCGAGGCGCTCGCCGATCGCCCGTTCCTCCACGGCGACGCGTTCACCATCCTCGACGCTTACGCATACTTCGCGCTGCGAACGTATCGACACCTGCTGCGGGTCGATCTGCCCGGCACGCTTGGCTCATACCTCGAGCGGCTCTCCGCGCGCCCAGCCGTCCGCGCGGCGCTCACGGCCGAAGGCATTCACTAGCCGGAGGGGCTCGCGTGGCCGACATCACGTCGGCGAACATCGGAGCGCTCGCGACGATGATTCCACGGGCTGCTGGGGCGCTCGCGCTCGTGGTCCGTCGCACCGAACAAAAAACGCAAAAGCGCCCCTGCCTCCCCGTCTCTAGGGCGAGCGCCGGCGACCCGACGGTCCCGGCGACACCGTGAGGAGAACAGGGATGCGCAAGCTCGTGGTTGTCATGGCGCTGCTGGCGGTGGCCGGCTGCAATTCGAACAAGGGCGAGGAGGGGGCCGCCAAGCCGGCCGGCTCGGGCGCACCGGCGGCGAAGGGCGCGGCCGAGGCGCCGAAGGGGGGCGAGGCCAAGGGCGAGCTCGTGGACGTGGAGCTCACCCCGATGCCCCTCAAGATCAAGGTTCGGCCGGGCGGCATGGGCGCCATGGACATGAGCCTCGACGATCAGCACAAGAGCGCCACCGTGGACATCGGCGACGGGGCCTCGCTCAACGTCAGCGAGGCCAAGGACGATTTCGCGGCCCTGAAGAAGGGCTTCGAGGGCGACACCGTGCTCTTTCCCTTCAAGAAGTGGGCGAAGGAGGGCCCGAACATGGCCATCGTCCAGTTCGAGAACGCGGGCAAGACGGGGTATATCGGCTTCAAGCTGAAGGAGATCGGCGGCAAGAAGTACGTCTGCAAAACGACCGGCATGGAGGGGGTTCCCTCGGCCGAGGTCGCGGAGAAGAACCTCGAGCCCTGCGAGACCCTTGCGGGCAAGTGAGGCGCGGAGCCGCACCTTTCAAGGGAGCATCGAATGTCATCCGAATGGTTGTGTGCTGTTCTCGGAGGTTTCCTGCTCGCCACCGCCGCGGGGTGCGCGGCCGGCCATGCGGGTCAAGATCCGTCGAGCGGTGGCTCGGACCACGCAGGCGGCGCCGGCGGGGCCGGCGGGGCCGGCGGCGGCGGTCATGGGGGCGGCGGTAGCGGCGGCGGCGGAGGATCCCCGGGCCACGCGCTGCCGCCGCTGCCGCTTCACACCGAGGGGCGCTGGATCCTCGACGCCTCCGGGGAGCGATTCAAGTTCGCCGCGGTGAACTGGTACGGCGCCGAGGAGATGGACTACGTCCCCGCCGGCCTCGAGATCGCGGATATCGGCGCCATCGCCGCGCGCATTCGCGCTCTCGGCTTCAACGCCGTTCGGCTCCCGTGGTCGAACGAAATGGTCGAACTGAACCCGGTCGTCGCCGACGAGGTCGTCAGCGCCAACCCGAAGCTCGAGGGCAAGACGGCGCTCGAGGTGTTCGACGCCGTGATCGACGCGCTCGCGTACGAGGGGCTCGTGGTCATCCTCGACAACCACGTGAGCGAGGCCGACTGGTGCTGCAGCGATACCGACCAGAATGGTCTCTGGTACACATCGAAATACCCGGAGGCCACGTGGCTGAAGCACTGGGAGGCCCTCGCGAAGCGCTACGCGGCGCAGCCGGCGGTCGTGGCGGCGGATCTTCGTAATGAGCCGAGGCCGGTGCTCGAAGCCGGCTGCCAGGCCTGCACGCAGTGCCCCTGCGGGAGCTGCGGCTGCGTGACGCCCGTGTGGGGCGGGGGCGATCCCGCCACCGACTGGCACGGGGCGGCCACCCGCGGGGGAAACACCGTGCTGAAGCAGAACCCGAACCTGCTCATCGTCGTGGAGGGGCTCAACTATGGGTCCGACCTCGGGGGGCCTTATACGTTGCCCGTCACGCTCGACGTCCCGGGTCGGGTCGTCTACTCGGCCCACGACTATGCCTGGTTTCACGCGGGGCTCGGCGATTATCAGCAGCTCAAGACGGAGCTCGGCAACAAGTGGGGCTATATCCTCACGCAGGGGCAGCCCTTCACCGCGCCCGTGCTCGTCGGCGAGTTCGGCACCTGCCACAACGCGGCCACGTGCGTGAGCGACGCGACGGGGCAAGGGTTCTGGTTCTCGGCGTTCCGAACGTACTTGAGCGAGGCGGACATCGACTGGGTGTATTGGGCGGTGAACGGGACGCAAGCGCGCGGCACCGGCCGGGTCTTCGGCGCCGAGGAGACATACGGTATCCTGGACACGAAATGGGAGGCCCCGGCGTCGGAGCCGCTGCTATCGTCGCTGCAAGCGCTCCAGGCGGTGACGCAGAAGCCGTAGCTGCGGAGCGAGCGCCTCCTCGACACCTCAGCGCCTGACCTGCGAAGCGGCCGTGGTCACCCCACGGGCAGGCGCGCACCGATGAACTCGGCCGCGGTGAGGGCGGCCGGGTGCCCGCGGTTGCACAGCACCACGGTCGCGTAATCACGATAGATCGCCAGATCGCCGTTGACCCCGGGGGCGCTGCCGCCGTGCCCGTAGTAGGTCTCGCCGTTGCGGGTCCGCACCGCCAGGCCGAGGCCCCAATGCGACGTGCCCGCCACCACTCTGGGGGCCGTCATGGCCGCGAGCGTCGCTGCGCTGACCAGCGCCCCGCGGCGCAAGGCGACGACGAAGGCCTGCAGGTCCTCGACGGTCGAATAACCGCCGCCGGCGGGGAGCCCTTCGTAGGGCGCCAGGGCCTTGCGCCCGGTCGCGCCCGCGCCGGTGTACGGCATCGCGGTCGCGCGCGAGGAGGCGAAGGCTTGCGACGTCGCCGGCATCCCCGCGGGCCCGAAGATCCGCTCGTGAAACACCGCCTCGTACGGCTTGCCCGTCACGCGCTCGAGGATCGCACCCAGCAGGACGAACCCGTAGTTGCTGTAGCCCCACCGCGATCCCGGCTCGAACAGCGGCTCACGCGCGCCGTAGAAGCGCACCAGGTCGGCGGTGGTCTCGAGCGCGCCGGCGTTCGCGTCGTACTGCGGGCCGAAGATGTCGCCGGTGCCGCCGGTGTGGGTCAGCAGCTGCTCGACCGTCACTCGCTCGGCCAGGCTCCGGTTGGCGTAGTCGGGTAGATGCCGGGCCAGCGGGTCGCTCAGGCCGAGGCGCCCTTGCTCCACCAGCTGCATGATCGCCACCGCCGTGAACACCTTGCCCATCGAGCCGATGCAAAACCGGGTCGACGTCGTCACGGGGAGCGCCCGTTCGTCGTTCGCCGAGCCGTGGCCCGCGCTGAAGAGCACCTGTTCGCCCCGCGCGATCAACACCGCCCCGTTGAAGCGACCCGCCCGGGCTGCCTCGCCCAACTTCGTTTTCACCGCGGCGAGGGCCGACGCCTGGTCGAGCCGCTGGATCGTCCCCTCGGCAGGAGCGCCGGCGAAGGCGATGTCGTCGAGCTTGTCCGGGCCCGAGGCGGTGAGCACCACCTTCGAGCGCCGGTCCCACGCGTGATCCTTCACCCAGGCGGTGATCTCCTGCGGACCCGTCACCTGCGACGACAGCAGCTCGAAGCCGCCGGTGATTTCGCGGACCGCCAGGTCGTCGTCGACGTACGGGCGCACCGTCGGCGCGAGCGTCTCGACGAACCGCTTGTACACGCCCAGGTCCGGATCGTTGAACGCCGCCAACCAGCGTTCCAGCCACGATTCGAGCACGGGCGGCGGGTCGACGGCCGCCTTGCTCGCGGGCTCGCGCGGACGGGCTCGACAACCGCCGAGTGCGGCCCCCGCGATCAGCCAGCCGGCACCTGCGCCCACAGAGACGAGAAGATCGCGTCTGTTCACGATGTGGGCTCCATCCTAACCCGGTGCATCGCGACGGCCACGAAAATGTAGGGGCGTCGAACCTCAGGGAACCTCGCTGGGGTTTTTCGGATGACGCGACCCGGTTGCCGGAGCTCATCGATCGCCGCGATTCAATGCGGTCGCCGTATCGCTCGCTGAACGCGACCGGCTCGGCACCTGACGGCCGGGCTGCAGGCAATGCAGAAGAGGCATGGCTCGTCGCATGCACCGATCGCCTCGACGATGCGCAGGTCATCCCATGAGAGTTGCTGGAGCTGGTCGGCCATGGTCGTTCCCTCGGACGGAATGCATCGCTCCCGGTCGTGACGCTCCTGCTCGAGTCGACGTCCAGAACGTCACCGTTTGTCAGGAGCACGCTGACGAAACTCCGCATAGCGCATCTTCCTTCGCTCGCCAGAAGCAGCCGACCGAGCAGGGCGAGGGCGCGTTGCGCCGGGTCGAGGTTGAAACCTGCGAATCTTCGCCGTCATGAGGGAGATCGTCGGGATCCGTCATAGGGGGCGCTTTCCGCGAGGAATACCCTGAAAGATTCCCGTGACGTCATTTCCGGGCACGAGTTGCACATCCGTGGGCGGAAAAATGCCGCTTCGACGTCGGCACGCGACGTGTATGGCGAACCGCCGGACATCAAAGGGTGGGTAACCCCCCAGGAGCAAAGAAAAATGAAAACGTATTGCATGCTTTTCGCCATGGCGTTCTCTGCGATGTCGATGGTTGCCGCCGTCGGTTGCGGCGACGACGACTCCGACGGCATCGAGCAGGACAACAAGACGGTCGCGGACCTCGATCTCACCCCCGACACGAGCTCGATGAAGAAGGGCGAGACGCTTCAGTACACGCTGAAGGTGATGTATTCCGACGGGACGTCGGAAGGGGATATGTCCAGACACGCAGGTGTCGAATGGATCTCGAGCGACCCGGCGACCGCCACCGTATCCGCTGACGGCCTCGTGACAGCGATCGACGAGGGAACGGTCACAATCACCGCCCGCTTCGGCGGCCAGGAAGAGTCCGAGAGCCTCGTCATCATGCCCTGAAGCCAGAGGTGCGCTGATTCAGGTTTGGTGAAAGGCCCGCTCTCGGGGGAGAACGGGCCTTTCCGGCTTTGGGCCGCGTGTGCGCCAGCGGATCGGGTGACTGATCTCTCCGCCGCTTCCCATGCGGCGGCCTCTCGCCGGCCACGGGCCCCTCCGGCCCGCAACCGCCTCCGGGCGCTGGTTTGAGCGTGCGAAGGCCATCGGCACCGTCACACTCTCCCGCTCTCCCTCCATCTACCAGCATGCGCCGCATCCTTTTCGCCTTCGCTCTCCTCGCCGCCTGCCGCTCCGAGCCCCCGCCGTCCGTCGCTCTCCCTCCCGCCCCCTCACCCTGGCCCTCCGCCGCACCCCTCGCTGCGCCCTCCGCCACCGCCGCGCCGGAGCCCACGCCCGCCGCCGGCGCCCCTGAGCCCGTGAGCACCACGCTGGCCCTCGGCCGCGCCTTCTCCTGCCTCCTCACCGCGCGCGGTCAGGTTCGCTGCTGGGGCACGAACGACTCCGGCCAGTGCGGCGGCGACGGGCTCGGCGGCGTGCTGGCCCTCGGCGCCGGCCCCGATCACGCCTGCGCCGTGCAGGAGGACGCCATCCGGTGCTGGGGGAAGAACGATCTCGAGCAGCTCGGCGACGGTACCCGCCTCGAACGCCCGAGCCCCGTCCTCGTGCGCGCGATGGGCCGCGCCGGCGAGCACATCCAGCACGAAAAGACCCAGCCGGTGCTCACGCGCGACGGCTCGTGCTTCTTCTGGTCCGAGGAGTATTCCGGCTCCTTCGCGGCGTGCACCGGCGCGCACCACGACATGGACATCTTTCGCCTCACCGGCCGCGGCCCCGCGCCGCCGTGCCCGTCGGGGACGCTCTGCCCCAAGGTCTACGCCGCGAGTGGCGCTGCCTTCGAGTCGGCGCTGTGCACGCTGAGCGATGCCAACGGCGTGCCACGCGTCGCCTGCCCGTTCGGGCCGCCGAGCCTCGCACCGCGGCAGCCCGAACGCGACCCCGGATCGCAGGACGACGGCAAGACGGTGTCCGTGCTCGCGGTGGGGCGAAACTTCGCGTGCGGGCTCGGGGCGGGCGGCGTGCTCTGCTGGGGGAGCAACACGCGTGGCCAGCTCGGCCGGAGGGCGCCCGCCGATACGAGGGATCCGCTGCCAGTCACCGGGATGGCGGGCGCGGTGGCGTTGTGCGCGGGCGCGGAGCACGCGTGCACGCAGAAGGCCGATGGCCGCGTGTTCTGCTGGGGTGACGGGCGCCGCGGGCAGCTCGGGACGGGCGATCCCGTGGCCGCAGGGACGGCGGTGGAGGTGCCCGCGGCGGCGGGCGCGAAGGCGATCGGCTGCGGCGAGGCGCACACCTGCGCGGCATTCGCGGACGAGCGCGTGGTGTGCTGGGGCGCGGACGAAGCGGGCCAGTCGAGCGGCAGCGGGAAGGGGCCCACCGCGGCGCCGCGGGTGGTGGCGATCTCGGGTCGCGATCCGGGGATCAGTAATCGAAGATGACGAGATCCACGCCGAGCTCGATGGTCTTCGCCACCCAGCCCGTGAGCACCTCGATGAACTCGGCGCCGTCGCCTTCGTGTGCGGCGGGGATCTTGGCGGCGAGCGCCGCGAGCCGGCCCCGGGGGACGATGGTCACGAGCGGGTACTCCGGGGTGTTGGGGATGGGAACGGGCCAGGTTTGGTCGGGGTAGTTGAGGTCCGGGCTGTCGACGTCGTCGATGCCAAAGATCGCCTCCATGCTGCGTACCTCGCGCTGGAGCCGGGTCCCGAGCGTGTGCATCAACGCCACCACCGCGTAGCCATACTTCGACGGATCGCGATCGCCGATGGCGCCGGCGAGGATTTCGTCGAGCGCGCCCGCGCTCGGATCGTCGATCGTCGCGAGATACTTGCTGTATCGCGCCGAGAGGACGCGCGCGCGGAGGCTTTCGTCGTTCGAGCCCCATGCCGCCTTCACCCGATCGATGTCGACGGCGACCGCCGTGGTGTTGCTTCCCATGCACGGCACATAACACGAAGGGGGGCGGATGGCCTCGTCTGGTCGCCTTCAGGCCGCTAGCTGCTCGTGATCCACGTGAGCACCTCCGAAAACACACGATCCCCTTCCGCCAGGTTGCCGTGGGTACACCCGGGCATCTCGAAATACGACGACCTGATGCCCGCCCCTTCGAGCATTCGCACCGCGCCCTTCATTCGCCGCGGAGCGTCGAGCGAGCAGGCCATCGTGGCCACCGCGCGAGCACCCTTCAGCCGATCGAGCCGCGGATCGTGCGGCGAGCCGATGAGCACCACGCGCGGATACCGATCGGGCGACGCCTTCACCAGGTTCTCGATGAGCGTCGCGCCCAGCGAATAACCAACCAAAACGACATCGGCGGACGCCGGCGTCGCGTGACCGGCAGCGGCGAGAGCCGCCTGGATGCGCGGCTCCTCGTGTTTTGGATCCGAGGAGATGCTGCGAAAATCCTGCAAACCACCACATGGTCGATCGCCGTCGATCGCGACGGCTCCGCCATGCGCACGCGCCGCTTCCGCAAAACCCCATAGGTAGGCGCCCGCGTTCGAACAAACACCGGGCAAAAACACGATGCGCGGCGGGCGCCCATCCGCGCTCTTCACGATCGACGCCGGCAGGTCGCCAGGCACAGCAAGCGTCTCGACGACGGCCGGGTTCGCGGGGGCGCTGGCAACTCCCGCCGCGGATGGGCCCGGCGGTGGGACGGAGGCGCTCGCGTTCGCGGAGCCCGCCGCGCTCGCCGAACCCGCGGCATCGATTGCGCCCGCAGCCGCCGAGCCTTGTGGTGCCGCCTCCGTGCAGCTCGCCGCGCAGGGAAGCGCCACCAACATGAGCACGAACAAACGCTTGGTGGACCGTGACGACGAAGACACGAACGGGTGAGGCGGCTTCATGGGGCCTTCATCGTCGCGCGGGATGCCGAAAGTGTGACGCCGGTCCGGTCCAGAGGCCCCCGCGGGAACATATGGCTGTCGCCGTGCCTGCCGCGAGCTCGCCGCCGGCGGGCCCGGGCCCAGCCCCCTCCGAATCGAACGGCGTCTCCACGACCCCGAGCGGATTCACCGCGTCCCGGAATTCGCGCACCATCGCGCCTCGCGGGAGCCTCGGCCTGAAGTTCGCGCCTCGAGAAGCGGCGTCGCGGGCGAGTGAAGGACCACGCGCCCCACGAGCTGCTAGGATGACATCGATGTCGCCTCGATCCCGCGCTTCCTTCACCGAGCTCGTGGCGATGCTCGACGACCCCGAACGCGCCCCTAAAGCCGCGCGAGCCCTCGGCCGAACACGCGATCTCGCCGCGATTCCGATCCTGCTCACCCGTTACGACCTCGCCGTCCGCACCTTCGATTCGTGGGAATGGTGCGGCACGATCGACGGGTGGATGCCCGAGACGAGGTTGGCGCTCCTTCGCGCCCAGGCGCTTCGTCGAGCGATCGTGACGGCGCTCGGGGATCTCGGGCGGCCCGCGCTCGAGGCAGCCCTCGCGCTCCCCCTCGGAGCCCGTCCCCGTACGTCCGATCTCGTCGAGATCGCGCGACGATCGGGCCCCACATCCGTCGACGTGATCACGCGAGCGCTCGACGGCCGCAATACGTCCGAGATCAAATGCAACATCCGGCTGCTTCGCGATCTCGGCGATCCCTGCGCCATCCCCCATCTCGTCCCGCTGCTCGGCCACCCCGCGAGCAGCGTCGGGGGCATCGTCTGGGAGACCCTCGTGAGGCTCGGACGGCGGGATCTCGATAGCCTCGCGGCCCTCCCGGAAGCCGCATTGGATCCCCTGTGGAAACTCGCCCTGCGCGCGAGGGCGGGTGATCGGCGTATTTTACCGCAGCTCCTCCGCACTTGCGAGGCGGGTGAGAATGGGCGAGCTCGGAATGCCGCGCTGGGCGCGCTCGGCCATCTGCGCGCCGCCGAAGGCGTGCCGTGGCTCCTGCGTGTCCTCGACGAGGGCTCGCCGGACGCAACCGTCGAAATCGCCGTGGAGGCGCTCGGTAAGATTGGCGATCCGGCGGCCATCGGGCCGCTTCTCCGGATGCTCTCGCATGACCACCTCTACTTCAGGATCGGCTGGGAGGTCGGGCGTGTGTTGCGCCGGCTCCTCCGCTCGCCGCGCCCGCTGCTCGATGCCGTGGCGAATGGACTCGCGCCCAGTCGAGCCGCCGGGGTGCTCTCACTTCTCTCGCCCATCGAGGATGGAGATGCGCTCGCCGAGGCGCTCGCGCACCCGGCGGTCCAGATACGCGAGGCCGCCGCGATGACGGCCCACCATGTCGAAGGGCGAGCGCGACGGCATGCATTGCTCCCGCGGCTCGAAACATTGGCGCTCGAAGACGGCGAGCCGCGCGTCCGGCGCCAGGCCGCGTATGCCCTGGGCCGCCTGCACGTCTCGTCGGCGGTGGCCACCCTGCGGCGGGTCCAAGGTGATCCGAACGAACAGGTGCGCGAAGCTGCCACGCGGGCCCTCGAATGGCTGGCGTGGCGGCACTAGAAGTCATCTCACGACGTTGAAGGCACCCCCGGCCGGGCTCCGTTCCTCGAGCACCCGCACGAGCCAGCCGGCGCGCACGTCCGGCTCACAGCGCCACGCTGGCCCACGGTACGGCATCGAGAAGATTGTACTATGACACTTCTTGGCCTATACTAGTACATACCCGATGCGCAGCCATGCCTGGAGACCACGCCTTCGACGCTCGAGCGCGCCGCTGTACGCGGCGATCGTCGATGCGCTCGCCGCCGACATCAGCGCCGGCAAGCTGCGCGCTGGAGACCGACTCCCGACGCACCGCGAGCTCGCGAACGTGGTCGGGGCGTCGCTGGGAACCATCACGCGCGCGTACGCGGAAGCGGAACGCCGCGGGCTCGTTCGTAGCCAGGTCGGGAGCGGCACGTTCGTGAATGACCTCACCGATCGCGACGCGTACTCGCCCATGCTCGACCGGGGTCGAATCGACCTCGGCCCGACCGCCGCGCCGATCATGTCCGGCGATCTCGGACACTGCGCGCTCGCTGCTGCACTCGCGAATCTGAGCTCGCGCGCGGACCTCGGCGCGCTCAGCGGCTACCAGTCGCATGGCGGTACCATGGCGCAACGGGCCGCAGGCGCGCGCTGGCTCGGCTCGACCGGAGTCGCCGCGTCCCCCGATGAGATCACCGTGTGCAGCGGTGCGCAGCACGCCACCGCGATCTTGTTGTCGGCGCTCGCGACGACGACCGGAGTGCTGGTCGAGGAGCTCACCTATCCCGGAGCGCTCAGCGCCGCAGAGTGGCTCCGGCTGCCGACGCATCCGGTCGAGGTCGACGAGGATGGGCTCGTCCCCGATGCGCTCGCGCAGGCATGCCGATCGAGCAGGGCCAAAGTGCTTTATTGCACTCCGACGAACCACAACCCGACCACGTCGGTCATGCCGCTCGAGCGGCGTCGGGCGATCGTGACGATCTGCCGCGAGTACGGGGTCACGATCATCGAGAACGGCGCGCTCGCTCCGCTCGTCTCCGACGCGCCGCCGCCGCTTTCCGCGCTCGCCCCTGAGACGACGTACTACATCGGTAGCCTGTCGAAGGCGACGGTTCCTGCCCTCCGTGTCGGCTTCATTCGTTCACCGAGCGAGGTTCGACGCAGCCTCGAGATTGCCGCCGGAGCAACGGTGTGGTCGGCCTCGCCCTTGCTGGCCGAGATCGCGACGCAATGGATCGAGGACGGCACGGCAGCAGCCATCCGAGACGCGCGGCGTATCGAAGCCGCCGCCCGCCAGAGGATCGCAGAGGCGATGTTGAAGGGATATCCGTATCTCGCGCATCCCACCGCGTATTTCCTCTGGATGAGGATTCCGGATCACCGGCGAGCGATGGAGGTGGTCGAGCAGGCAGCCGCGCGGAACGTGTTGATCGGGCCGGCGCACCTGTTCGCGGCCCGCGCGGGAAGCGCGCCCAATGCCATTCGGGTTTCGCTCGGCGCGGCGAGATCACGCAACGAGCTCGAGCGGGGCCTCGCCGTCCTGGCGAAGCTGCTCGACGAATCGCCCACCTCACCCTGGAGTGTCATGCCATGAGACTGCTCGTCGTGTTCGTGTTCGCGGTGCTCGGCTGCCAGCCTCCCACGACGGCGACTCCGCCTCCCACGACGGCCACGGCCCAAGGCGATCCATTGCAAGCGCGACTCGACGTCGCCGAGAAGTATTACCGCTTCATCGAGCGCATTCGAGACACCCTCGTCGCGCCGCGATGGCTCCCCGATCGTGATCAGTTCGTGTACTGGTCTGCGGTCGGTCCGCATCGCGGGACGTGGGTCCTGGTCGACGCGCAGCAGCGGACGATGGTACCCGTCCTGTCGAGCGACGCGCTTTCGGCCCAGCTCTCGCAGCTGGTCGGGCAGAAGATCCAGCTACCGGAGAACGTCGACTTCGTTCTCGCTCCCGGCCTCGCGCCCGATCAGCGCCGGATTGTGTTCCAGCTTCAGGGCCGGCCGTTCGCGCTCGGGCTATCCGATCGCCGCGTCGTGGCCCTCGCCCCGACCGATCGCGCCGCGTCGATGCTGTCCGCGAGCCATCACCTGTCTCCCGATGGCCGAACCATCGCGGTCCAGCGCGGATCTGGGTTCGCCGTGGTCGGCAGCGACGGCGGCACGCTGCTGGAGCGGAACGGGGAAGAGAATTACGAATGGCAGATCCCCGAGCGGGCGTGGTCGCCCGACGGTCGGTTCCTCCTCGTCTGGCGCAATGACACGCGCGGCGTCCACAAGATACCGATCGTCGATTACGCATACGCAACGGGCATCGAGCGGGTGAAGATGGTGCCCTATTCCAAGGTCGGGACGCCCTTGAGGCGTTCGGAGCTCTACGTGGTCGAGCCTGCGACCGGCCGCGTGACGCAAGTTCCGCCCGCGCCCGGGGAGACCTACGATTGGCTTTCGGGCTGGCGCCCCGATGGCAGCGAAGCGCTGGTGCTCCATCTGTCCCGCGATGGCAAGCGGCTGGAGCTCTCGGCGGTGGAGCCAAAGGCCGGCAAGACCCGCCTCGTGCTGCGCGAGGACCGACCGAGCAGCTTCGTCGGTGCGCTCGACTTTGTGGAGAACGGGTGGCCGCTGCAGGTCACTCCGCTCGAGGACAACAAGCGCTTTCTGTGGATGTCCGAGCGCGACGGCTTTCGGCACGTCTATCTG
The DNA here is from genome assembly GCF_029960785.1 of Polyangium sp. 15x6. Lineage (GTDB taxonomy): Bacteria > Myxococcota_A > Polyangia > Polyangiales > Polyangiaceae > Polyangium. Next base: position 30,873 of record NZ_JASBQE010000066.1, on the reverse strand, counting down.
TACGATTACGCGGGGACGCTCGAGCGTCAGGTCACCAGCGGCCCGTTTCCCGTGCATCGAGTGCTCGGCGTGACTCCGAACGCAGACGCGCTCTTCCTGCTGGCCTCTGCCGACAGCGCGGCTCCCTACGATCGACTGCTCTATCGCGCGAGCCTCGCCGGGGGCGATTTGAAGCGGTTGTCGCCGGACCCTGGCATCCATCGGATCTCCCTCGCGCCGTCGGGGCGCTATTACATCGATGGTCATTCCACGCGCGTGCAACCGCGGGTATGGGACGTGGGTTCGACCGACGGCGGGGCCCCGCTCCGCTACGCCGAAGCGGACACGACCGCGCTCGCGGACCTGCATTATTCGCCGCCGGAGTCCCTCACGGTCCTGGCTGCCGATGGCGCGACCCAGCTGTACGGCGTGCTGCACAAGCCGTGGGACTTCGACCCGAAAAAGCGTTACCCGGTCATCGACGTCATCTACGCCGGTCCGTGGATGTCGGTCGTGCCCTGGAGCTTCGTGGGGACCGAGGAGTCGCGGTGGGCGAATTCGCTGGCGCAGATGGGGTTCGTCGTCATGGTGCTCGACGCGCGCGGCACACCGGGGCGGAGCAAGGCGTTTCAAGACGCGAACTATGGGCAGGTGGGTCAGACCGAGATCCCCGATCACGTCGCCGGGCTGCGGCAGGCGGCCACCACGCGGCCCTACATGGATATGAGCCGCGTCGGGATTTATGGCCACTCCTGGGGCGGCTACTTCGCGCTTCGCGGCATGCTGACGGCGCCGGAGCTGTTCAAGGCAGGCTACGCCGGGGCGCCCGGGGCCCTCGAGGAGGAGGCGGTCGTCATGGAGCCGAATCTGGGTCTCGTGAACGAAAATCGAGCTGGCTACGAAGCTGGGTCCAACGTGTCGCTCGCGCGAAACCTTCGTGGTGCACTCAAGATGATGCATGGCACGAGTGACGTGAACGCGTCGGTATCCACGACGATGCGCATGGCCGAGGCCCTGATTCGCGAGGGCAAACACTTCGAGTTGCTCATCATGCCCGGACAGCCACATTCCCCCGAGGGATCGGCGTTCCAGTATTACAAGGACGACGTACACCGGTTCTTCGTCAAGGAGCTGGGCGGTCCGCGCTGAGCGACCATCGCCCGCGCGGCAGGCGCTTTTTTCCCACGGAAGGCGTAGCGACGACGCCGGAACGGCTTCTACTTTCTCTTCTTTTTCTTCTGCGGAGGCTTGGCTTTCTTGGGATCTTCCGGCAACCAAGGCGCGCGCCGGTCGATGGGCTTCGGGGCGCCGGGCAGCAATGGTTTTTCCCAGGTTCGTTTGACCTCGAACGAGACACTCACGACGTTCACCTCGTGCGCGCCGATGTCCGACAGATCCCCTATCCCGCGAAAGCCGACCGGGATGCAGAAGTACCGGAGTATCTCATCGTCGAACGCGTCGTTGTCGGGAATGAAGCGCCCCAGAGCGTCAGTGTGGCCGGGCACCTCGCCCGCCTTCGTGGCTTCCCTCGCCGCGGCGGCGAGCCGCAACATCTCCTCGTTGGCGCACTTGGGCTTGATGGTGACCGGCGCCTTGCTCCCCGACGGAAGCTGGATCCTCGACTCGACTTTCACGACGACCGTGACGCTCTGTTTGTCGGAGCCCATTTGCAGCGCCTTGCCGTCGAGCGAAGCGCGCACGGACTCGACGACGCCCACCCAGTGATTCGCGTTGTTGTCGGTGGAGCTGACGAGCCGGACGCCTTCGACACGCCCGTCTGCGCTGAGCTTCACCTCGAACGTGGCGCGCGCGTCCTTGACCGCAGAACCACGCACCGCCGAGGCGACGGTCTGCGCGACGCGGCCGGCGGCAGGGATTTCGATCCCCTTTTCTTTGTCCTGGGAGTGCAATGTGCCGGAGAGAACGCGGCTCGCGGCCTCACGATCGACGGGAGCCGCTTCAATCGTCGTTGCCGCGGGTTTGCCCGCGGAGGGCGCAGAGACGACGCCGGGAACGGACCAGATGGGCGCACCGAGGCCGGGAAGGCTGGAGCCAGGATTCGTGGGCGGAGGGCCGGCGTATTCGTCCCCGGTGGCACGGGGAGCGGGAGCGGATTCGGGAGCGGGCGCGGATTCGGGAGCGGGAGCGGGAGCGGGAGCGGCGGCGCGTGCGGGAGCGGCAGCGCGCGCGGGGGCGAGGGCGGTCGCGGTCGCGGGCCTGGGCGCGGTCGTGGGCGCGGTCGTGGGCGCGGGCGTGGGCGCGGGCGGCGCTGCGAGCTCGATATCGATCGTCGTATCAGCCTCGATGGCCGGTGGAGGCGATGCCGGGGGCGGAAGTGGCGATTCGCGGAGCGACAGCCTCAAAAATAGGGCGTGCGCGAGGAGCGCGACGGCGATCGTCGAAATCTCACGACGTCGATCGTTCCCATGGTCGGAGCCTAGCATCGGCTTTCAGGCGCGGCGAATCGAGGAGCAGGTATCCTATCCGGGATGAGAGAGGCGTGCGCAGCGCTGGCGGGTCCCACGCTCCGCACCTTTGCGAGCGCCATGCCATGCGAAACAGCCGCCCCGGGCTCTACGTGTACTCGTACGCGAGCGCAGGCATGCGAGCCAGCCTCGAGCGCTGTCGACTGGGAGTCCACAACCGAAGCGGGGAGTGAACTCCAAGTCCACAGCGATGTGTCGGCGGTGGAGTCGGAGCCAGCGGCGTGCGGTGAATCGGGGACCCTCGGGCTGGCACGATAGCTGCCTGGGCGGCGCGTGCACGGTTCCATCGAAACGTCTGCCGGAGAATACATGGTATGCTCGGACAAAGAGCCCTCGGGCGCGAAGCGCTCGTGACAATGCGGTTTCACGTCCTCGTCCTCGTGGGGTGCGCCGCTTTCGTCGGCTGCGGGCCTCCCCCGCCGCCCTTGGCCGCGGAGGACTGCCCGGTCGCAATCGTGAAGGGGCAGCCCTCGCAGATCACGCTCGTCTCGAGCGCCGAAGGGGTCTCGTTCGAGCCGCTGAAGACCTGTAAGGGCTCGTATCCGGACGCCCCGGAGTATTACATTCGCGTGCACGGCCACGGGAAGCGCCGGATCGAATACAGCAGTCGCGGTGGGAATGAATGCGACGCCCCCGACGCCGACCCCGTCGCGTGCCCGAATGTGCACTTCATGGCGATCGGCGGGTCGGTGCTCGGGGCGATGAGGAAGAAGCTCGGGGAGCTGAACGCCCATACCCTGGGGCTCGGGGCCTGCGCCGACTCGAACGCGCCGCTCGAACAGTGGAACATGTCGAGCCGCATCGGCGATTTCCGCCACGCCGACGAGGCGCTCCGCATCATCGACGCCGAGCTCCGTCGCTGGGACATCGGCGACGATTGGGGGCTGTCGATCACCGGGATCGTATGCACGACTGAAATCTAGAGCGCGGAACGGTTCGGCGCTCTGCGACGGTGCCTCATCGGGATCCGTTCGCCGAGCGGGAGGCTCGACGTTTCAGGGCGAAGGCGATGCCTTCCTGGAGGGTGCCGAGCGTGGCGAGCCCGCGGAGGTCTGCGCCCATTTCGATGAACGTACGCGCGATCGACGGCTGGATCCCCGTGAGCACCGCGGTCGCCCCGAGCAGGCGCACCCCCTGGGCCGCCCGCACGAGCGCGTCGGCGACCTGCGTGTCGACCGCGCGCACGCCCGTGATGTCGAGGATCGCAACCTCCGCGCCATGCTCGGTGATCGCGTGCAGGAGATGCTCGATGATCCGCTGCGCCCGCTCCTCGTCGATGAGGCCGACGATCGGCAGGAGGATCGCCTGCTCCGCGATGGGCAGGAGCGGCGTGGCGAGCTCGCGGATCGTGGCCTGCTGCGCGGCGATGATCTCCGCCTGGGCCGCCGCGCGCACCGCCTCGGCTTCCTTGATCGGGGTGATATCGATCGAGACGCCGCCGAGCGCGCCATCCATGCCCTGCATGCCGGCGATCGGAAACTTGATGGTGAGGTACGTGCGCGTGCCCTCCGGGTGTGGGAGCTCGTCCTCCTTGCGCAAGACATGCCCGGCGGCCATCACCTGCCGGTCGAAGGCGAGAATGCCCTCGGCGACCTCCGCAGGGAAATTGTCGAAATCGGTCTTCCCTCGCATGCTCCCGGGGATCTGACCGAAAAAAACATCGTGCTCCTTGTTCGTCAGAGCCAACCGTCCCTCGGCGTCCTTGACGTACATGACGGCCGGCGTGTTGTCGAGGAAGGCCTGCAGCATCAGCTCGCTGGATTGAAGATCCGCAATGCGCTGCTTCTGCACCTCGTTGTCGCGTGACATCTCCTCCATGCGGCGGCGGAGCTCCTGGTTCTCTCGCCGTAAAGCGTCGTTCTCGGCTTGCAGCTCCTCCAGCGTCGACGTGCTCATGGTTCTCCTTACGCGCTTCCCTCCGACCCGTCCATCCTGGCGGCTGCTCTCGCTTCGAGCCGCGCCCTCGCCGAGCCATTGCCGCGCGAGCTCCAGCGTGCGCGCATTCTCGGGCACCACCTGAGGGTCGTCGACGCTGCCTTGGTCTCCACGAGCGCCGACGGCACGGCGCTCCTCGAGGCAGCCCGCCCTCGCCGGCGGCCGGCGCACGACCTGCTCGGCCTGGACGAGCGTGGGCCCAGGCAGGGTGGACCCCCCGCGACGAGCGCACCCGTCGCGCGGTCCATCGCCAGGAACACATCACCCGTCCGCATGGCCCGACGAGTATCGGCGGGCGGGACGAGGCTGTAAAGAGCCGGCGGGAGGGGAAGGGAGGATCGCTGGGAGAGCGGGGGCGGAAGCAGGAGTGCCCTAAAGGCCGAGCGATTCCGTACACTTGACCACGCTCGAGGAAAACTTTGACACGCCTTTCGCCCCCGCTTCCGCTTCCGCGCGGACGCGCGCGCCCGGAAGCGGAGGGCTTCCGCGCCCGGATGGCCCCGGTAGGATGGGCGCCTCCGGGATGGCCGCGCTACGCCATGGGAGGCCCGTCTGGCCCTCGTCCGTGTCTTCGTCGCACTCTTCCGCGCTTGTGGGGTCATTGCACGGGATGCGCCGAGCAGAACCAGCCGCTCGTGCGGGAGCTGTCGAGTCGTTTCTCACGAGCGAAAAGAACGCTGTATTCCTCTCGCCCAATCCCCAAGCACTCGCGTCGCACCCGGTGCCGGAAGATACCTCGACTTGTCGAACTCGCGCGACAATTCGTCGTCATTGGTACCTGTGAACATGAACATCGGCACGACATCGAGCGCTGCCGCAATGCGGTAGATCGGGATCATCGTCGCGTTGACGCGGGCCCGCTCGATGCTCGATAAATACCCCCTGGACGAGCCGCTCGCTTCCGCGAGCTCCGCCTGCGTCATCCCGCGGTGCAGGCGCAGCTCACGGACGCGGGCACCCACCCGGACACGAAACGCTCGAGCGTTGCTTTTTCCTTGTCGAGGCACAGGCGGGTCCTTCCCGACGGAGATCGTAGGCCTCCCCATGCCACGTCTTCCCTACACCGACAAACCTTTCCGACAAACCGTGCTCGGAAGGCTGGCCGGACAACTGCCTCCTCTACGGACAGGTCGACGATCAGCGGCAGTGCGGGACCTGCTCGTGCGATCCGCCGACGGTCGCGAAGTGTTCCGTCAAGGTGCACGTCTATCGTGACGCGGCATGCTCCGTCCAGCGATCGGAGGTTGACATTTCGTCCGACATGGGGGGTGGCTGCCAGAAGGAGCGGCGGACGGAGGCGTGAGCGGGATTGTCTCGGCGTCAGCCACCGGATTGCGCCTGCACCGCGTCGCGCACTGCCCACCCGATGGCCGGGCGGAGCGCGAGGCTCTCTGGGGCCTGGGAAATGCCCACGAAACCGCCGAGCAATTCCATGGGAAAGCGCGCTTCGACAGGCGGCGCGCCGATCTTCCACTGGAAAGGCGCCACCGAGATCCCGGCCGGGAAATCACCCGATTTGAGCCCCGGGTCGAGATTCTTGGCCCGCGTGAGGAATGGGTTTCGCCTGAGGACCCGGCGGATGCGATGCTCTGCTGCATCCCACTCGCGCAGGTTCACGTAGGGGAAGAGGGTCTTGATCCACCCACCGATGAAAGGACCGCCGGATCCACCCGGCTGCTTGTAAAACGATTGCCAGAACGCCTCGTCCACCTGCCCGCTCGACGCGGCGACAAACTGGTCCAGGACCGGCACCAGCTCCTTCGTCCAGAAGCCGAGGTCGAACTCGGTGAAGACCTCGGCCCGGCGGCGGATCGAGCGCCAGTCCTCGGTCGTCCCGAGCAGGGTGATCTCCGGGATCCCGCACATGCTCGAGAGCTCGTAGACGAAGTAATGCTGCATCGCGTCCATCAGCGTGATCTCGGAGGCGGCGCGCTCGATGGGGCCGGTGGTCGAGAAGTCGGCCACGACGAGGTCGCGTTTCTTTCCGATATGACCGGCGATGGCGTCCGAGAACGCGGCCAGGCATGCCGGCCAGTCATTGTCCGGCGAGCCCTTGACGAAATCGTCCCGGCGCACCTCCAGCGTGGGCTTTCCCTCCCCGCCGACGAACCGGCCGCGGAGCGCCTCGGCGTTTTGCGTCACGTGGAGCGCGAAACCCTGGGCGAGGCAGAGCCACACGTCGTCCGGGGAGAGGATCAGCGGAAAGTGCTGGGCGAAGGCGAGCGCGACGGCATCCACGAAGGCGTGCTGCGTAGCCGCGTCGAGGAACTCGCGCTTGACGGGCCGCGGCTCGACGAGGTTCGCCAGGTTGGCTGCGCCCGCCTCACAGGCGCCCGGCGTCCGCGCGGCGAGCGAGTCTGCGAGCGTGGTCGGGGTGAAGGATTTGGACGACAGTTCGACCGCAGAGACACGGAAGGTGTGCATGACGGGCGGCCCCCCTGGCCTCGCGACAGTCTACATGCCTCCCGCGCTCGCCGAAAGCGTCACGACGTAGACCGGGCTGGCCGGACGGGGACCACGTGCCGCGAAGTCATTCCCCTCGACAGAAGACGACTCCCGCCTTGCGCATCTTCGTCAACCACATCGGGTACTCCTCGGGATGGTAAACGTAGTGGCGGGATGCCGGCTTGGGATCCGGGATCACGCACCACGATTCCACACAGAACTCCCAATGGCTCATCCTCCAATCTTCTCTATCGGCCTCGTCCACCGTATCCGGTGTTATCGCGTATCCGTACTGTTGTTGAAACTATTCGTATTTATCCAGCAGCCGGCCAGAGAAGTAGCCGGTCATCACGTAGGTCGTCGAACCGGCGCTCTTGCTATGCTCGAACAAATGACCATCGATTAACTGCTTTGGAAAAACCGCATGTACGAAGGGTATCATCATGATATCGACATCCTCCAGTTTTACCACGTCGTCCGTCTCGTAATCACTCACACTGAACGTGGGGAGCGAAGAAACGCTCACAGGGTGGTGGAACCGCAGGCGCACCCTACGAGGGTGTCCGGCCAGGCTCTCCCGCACCAATCCGGCCATGTCTGGCTTGCGGGTGAGCGGAGGCGATGGCTTCTTCGCTTGGCTCGCGGCATCGAGCACCATCGGGCATGGTGACGTCCTGGACTCCACCTTCGAGGTCGCGGGCGCAGCGGTCCCCGTGTCCGGCTCTGCATCTTTCAGGTGGGGGCTCGGAGCCACGACGGACGGCCTGGAGTCGTCCCCTGAACTCGACGCGTGGGTCGGCGCAGGCTCTCGCTGCATACAGGCAGGGAGCAGAATGGCCATGATGGGAACTGCGATCCGGAGTAACTGCATTATGGCCTGATGTTGTTTCTCGGTGACGTCGCGACGATGCGATGACGTGGCGAAGTGACTTACAGGCAGGGATGCTAGCACCACAGGAGCCCCGGGTCAGGGGCCGGAGGTCTCCTCGTTGCTTCGAGGCGCCGGCCTGGGGTAGGATCACGCGCCTTACGGGTGAATGGGCGAGTGATCGACCATCCGCGCAGAAAGTCGAAGGTCAACAATGCATCGTGTCCACGCCTGTAGCCTCGCGCTCCTCTTGACCACATTCCACGCAGGATGCAGCTCAAACCCCGCGGATTCGAGCTCGGGCGGCGGCGGAAATGGCGGCGACAGCACCGGCAGCGCTGGCGGCAGCTCGACGTCCAGCAGCGGGAGCGGTGGCTCCGGCGGCTCCGGCCAGAATCAAGCTTCATGCTCCTCCGGCAAATACATCATCTGCGAGGATTTCGAGGCCACCGAGGTCGGCGCGATCCCGCAAGGGTGGACCAAGCACGGCGACCCCGCCGCGGTCGCCGACGATGAAGCGGTGAGCGGCGCCCATTCGTTGAAATTGGGCCCGATTGCCAACGGGGAGCGCCGCATCTATCACGACGGCTCGAAGCTCGGAAGCGGGCACTGGGGTCGCATTCGCTACAAGGTGGCGCTCCCCGTTCCCGATGCCTTCGTCCACTCGACCATCGTCGCGCTTTACGGCGACGGTCCCACCGCAGGGCCGGAGGAGGTCCGCGTGGTGGATACCGTGAAGGAGGACAAGGACGGCTGGAATAACGACGGCAACGGCTCTCACGTCCAGTATCTCTACAACGTCCAGCCCAACGGGGCTGAGTTTGGCAAGGGAAGCGAGTACAACTGGATGTTCGACGACCAGTGGCATTGTGCCGAATGGCACATCGACGGGCCGACGCAGAGCTACGACTTCTACATCGACGACGTGCACGTCGAGCAGATCAGCATCGCGAACGGGCCCGGCAACTACGAGGGTTCGCAGATTCCAAATGCTTTCAGCGAGGTGCGCATCGGCTGGACGAACTATCAGCAAGCCCCGCCCGGTTTCACGGCGTGGATCGACGATATCGCGCTGCATGGCGAACGCATTGGCTGCCAAAATTGAGACGCCTACACCGGTCCCGCAGCTCGAGAAACTTCGATCGGGCGGCGCTCGGGCCTCGCGCGTGAGGGTTTTTTCGGTCCCGTTTTCGGAGCAGAGCCGGTGGGTGTCGACACCCGAGGCGGGGCTCATGGCGTCATCGGCATACGTAGGGGGTAGGGGACCCAGTGGCATTGCATTCTTGATCCGAATTGCAACCCGTGTCCTTGCACAGACCATTCATGCAAACGAAGTTGTCTGCGTCGAGGGTCGGCGGCGCACCCGCGGGGGCGCAATCGGCTGCGACGCTGCACTTGTGTACGCATTTCTTGAGGGGATTGTCGGGCAGCTGCGCGCACACCAGGTCGGGATCCTTGAGGGCATCGATGCATTCCTGGGTGGAACCACAGCCCAGGTCTCTACACAGACCATCGACGCAGGCGAAGTTGTCGGCGTCCTTGGTCGCAGGGGCACCCGGATGGAAGCAGTCGTCGACCGTGGTACACGGGAAGTAGCATTGGTTGCTGGTGTACGGGGCTGGGCTCGGCGCGCACACCGACGTGGTTTTGAATTGCTCGGTGCATTCTTCCGACGAGTTGCAGCCCTTGTATTCACATGCGCCCGCGACACAATCGTAGTTGTCTGCGTTGTACGTCGGGAGGCTGCTCTTGGTGCAGTCGGCCGCGGCGCTGCATGCCTTACGGCAAGATTTCACCGGCCCTCCGCCGCTGGAGCCGCCGGAGCCACTGCTGCTGCCCGAGCTGGATCCACCGGCGCCGCTCGACGCCGAACTGCTGCTGCTGCTGCCCGAGCTGAATCCACCGGCACCGCCGCTCGACGCCGAGCTGCTGCCCGAGCTGAATCCACCGGCACCGCCGCTCGACGCCGAGCTGCTGCTGTTGCCCGAGCCGGATCCACCGGCGCTGCCGCTCGACGCCGAGCTGCTGCTGTTGCCCGAGCCGGATCCACCGGCGCTGCCGCTCGACGCCGAGCTGCTGCCGCTGCTGCCCGAGCCGGATCCACCGGTGCCGCCGCCCGACGCCGAGCTGCTTCCGCTGCTGCCCGAGCCGCCCCCTGCGTCCGGGGAAGCGACGCTCGTCGATTTGCTGCTCCCCGCGCCCGTGTCACTCGAGCATCCGACCGATACATGGATGGCCAGTGCGAGACCAGTCGCGAATAGACAGAATTCCGTTTGAGCGAGGTTTCCCTTGTCGCGCATCACTCCGAGCGTGTCGCACGCTCGAAGGAGCGTCAACCAAGCGTGAATCGTCCGTCCCCGCGAAACCATTGTCCCCGTGAATCTTCATCTCCCCGAACCGTTCCACGTGCACAACCAGAGCCTCCCCCATTTTCCGGCACCCTTCGGCGCCGAGGGGCAACAGACGTGGCGAGGCGGGTTTTTCCCAGCCTATGAGAGCCCGACAGCGATGCCGCGTTCTCGGCCTGGCTCGCCCGGTGGAGCGAATTTTGTCGGCACGTCCACAGGGTCGGTCGACCCTCGATGCGGGTTGATGCGGCCGTGCTATCCTGGCGGCCCAAAGGAGCCGGCAAAGCAATGACAAAACAGCTCGAAACCGACGAGGAGCTGGCGGCCGTCCGCGTCGGTGGGACCATCGCGCCACACAACGCCACCGTTCACCTCGTTCCTTACGATCCCACGTGGCCGGCGCAGTATGCGGCCGAGGAGGCGAAGATCCGCGCTGCGCTGGGCGACGCTGCGCTCGTGCTGGAGCACGTGGGATCCACGTCCATTCCGGGGATCAGCGCGAAGCCGATCCTCGACATTCTGCTGGCGGTGTCGGATTCGGCAGACGAAGACGCCTACGTGCCAGCGCTCACGGCCCAGGGCTATCGCCTGCACATACGAGAGCCGGACTGGGAGCAGCACCGGTTGATGAAGGGCGACAATCCCCTGGTGAACTTGCACGTCTTCACCGTGGGCTCGAAGGAAATCTCGCGGATGCTGGGGTTCCGGGATCGGTGCCGAAACCATCCGGAGGAGCGCCGGCTCTACGAGGAGACCAAGCGCGATCTCGCCGCCCGCACCTGGCGCTACGTGCAGCACTACGCCAATGCGAAGGGCGAGGTTGTCGAAGCCATCATCGCGCGAGCGCTGAAGGGGGGCGCCGAATGAAGCAGAAGCGGAACGGCGCGCGCTCGGCGCGATTCCGCGACGTCGTGGATGCTGGGCTCGGCGGGCGCGTGTCCCGCCAGCGCCCTCACGCCATCGGCGCTTGTCCCCGCACGAGCCCGTGCCCGAGATCGGCGTAAAAGTCTCCCTTCCCCAGAAGCTCCTCCGCCCCTCCCTGGTCCAGGATGATCCTCGAATTGACGACCTCCTGCACCCGCAGCGCGACCCTCCCGCCCAGGTTCGCTTTGATCTCTCCAGGCACCGTCGTGCGGTCGGGCCGCTGCGTGGCCAGCACGAGGTGAATCCCGGCCGCGCGAGCCATCGACCCGAGGCGCTTCACCGCATCCAGGAATGGCTGCCGGGTCGCCCTCGACGCAATCAAGTCCTGAAATTCGTCCACCACGACCACCCGCCGTGGCAGCGGTGCAGGCGCGGTCTCATTGTAGTCGTCGATGCTCTGCACCTTCCGGTACTCGAAGAGCGTGTATCGCTCCTCCATCTCGGAAACGAGCGCGTCGAGCTCCGCGAGAAGCGCCTCCACATCGTGCACGATCGGCCCTGCCAGGTGCGCGCCGATCCCCGCAGCGAGCCCGCCGAACGTCACGCGCTTGGGATCCACCAGCGTGAACCGTATGGCTGCCGGCGGATGAAAGTGACAAAGCCCGACGACGAGGGCACGCAAGAAAACCGATTTGCCGCTCCCCGTCTGACCGGCCACGAGCAAGTGGCACGAGCTTCCGTCGGCGAGGTCCCCGGCGATCACCTCGCCATCGAGCCCCTCCCCGAGCACGAAGCGCCCCGGCCGCTCCCGCAAGAATGCGGCTTTGCGCGCGAGCAGGGTTTCGAGGTCGACCTTGCGCGGCACCTTCCGCGGGGCCGTGAAGTATCGCCGCGCCTCCTCCCGCTCGAACCGCACGTTGTACCCGGCGAGGTGATGCTCCACGTCCTGGGCTGCGCGATCGAGCTGCGCCACACGCTGCCGCGGGCTCGTGACCTCGATGCGCAGGAGCCGCGGTCCAACGGTCTTTCGGCCAAGGCTCGCGATGACCCCCTGTCGTTTCAGCTGCGCCACGATTTGCGTGGCGAGGGCCTCGGCCTCCGCCATGCCCTCGGAGTCGTCCGGCGGAGCGCCCATGGGCTCGCGCGGAGGGGGCAAGGTGAGTCGTCCGGCCGGATCCGGCATGGGGCGAGCTGCGCCCGCAGGTGGCTGATCGCGAGGTTCGAGCGCGTCTCGGTACGTCTCGACACACGCCGATCGTACAGGGCACGTCGGGCAGAGGTCCCGGCGCGAGGTCGCAGGCGCGTTTTCGGGGCGCTCCGACCAGCTCACCATATTGCCGAGGAGGGGCAAGAGGGTCCGCTCCACGATGCCATCCGCAGCCACCGGCGAGAGCTTCGTCTCGATGAGCCCTGGTTTGAAGCGCAGGATGAGCGGGTCGGCGTCGACATCGAGCGCGCAGCGCAAGAGGTAACGGTAGAGCGCCACCTGCGCCTGGTCGAGCTCCTGGTTGGCCTCGTCCGTGAGCTTGTATTCGACGACATCGACGGCGCCTCGCGCCCGGCCATACACGGCGTCGATCCGGCCCGAGACACGTACCGGTACTTCCCCGGACGCGTCGAGCACGGCGTCGACCGCGAGCTCGGCGTGCTGAATGAACGCACGCAAAGCCTCCGCCGGCCCGCGTCCCGTGCCCTCGATTTGTTTCGCCAGGTAGCGCGCGAGCTCCCGCAGCGCCTCGGCCAGGTCGTCGATCTCGCCGGGCATGCTCGCCGCGCTGGGGTTCGCTTCGAGCTCGTCCACGAGGTGGTCGAGGAGCCAGGCCGAGAGGGCATCTGCTACACGTTCGCGCGGCGCATGCGGAGGGAGCGCGCGCACGGGCTCGGGAGGACGCTCGAGCTCACGCGAGAAACGCTCCGCGATGCGATGGAAGAGCGCGCCCAGGGACGAGGCGCCGATCGGGAAAGCGACGGCCTGGCCACGTGCGCGCCCGAGCGCGAAGACACGCGGGCAGCGAAGAGCGTTGCGGATCTCGGTGACGGAGAGCTCGCGGGCGCCGCGTCGGGGGAACGACTGGGGGCTCAGCGCCATGGCTCCTCCAGCGCGACGATCGCGCCGCCGAAGCGCTTGATGGGCAGCTTGGCAAGCTCCTCCATGACGGTCGCACGCGTGGCCATGGGATCACACGCGCGCACCTCTCGCACGAGGCGATCGATCGAGGCAACCCGGAGCTTGCGCAGCTCTCGGAGCACCGGACCGTCCGCCGGGGCCTTTGCCGTCGCGCGAGCAGATGCTTCCTCTGCGCGCTCTCGGGGATGGGCGGGAGGCGGCGGAGATGCGGGGGGCGCGGAGACGGGCAACGTTGCCACGAAAAGCAGGGCTTCCACCGGCCTCCACGCATTGCATCCGAGTGTGCGCCGGGCCCAGTCCATCACCGTGTCGTACGGAATGCCCCTGCCGACGTCGTCGCTCAGATCCTGCGAACGTGCCGCGCCGAGCAGGTGTTCGACGGCGAGGAGCCGTGCCAGAGCCTCGCGTTCGATCGGCAGGAACGAAGCATTGGCCTTCCCCGTGAACGTGCCGAGGAGCTTGTGAACCTCTTTCCAGGTCGGCGGGATCGCGAACGCTTGCTCGCGCAAGAGCAGGACCCTGCGCTCGTCGGCGAGCGCGATCGCTGCGCGCAGGACCCGGGCGAGGGAGGTATGGTGTGCGTGCTGCACGAAGAGCATGTCGCAGCCGCCGTCGGCCCTGCGAATGCGCAGCGCAGGAGCCCCTTCCGTCTCGCCCGTCTCGGCCTTGACCTGCGCGACCGAAAGCGCCGCGAGGAGCCCTGCGCGGACACTCTCTCCTGCCACGCCCTGGGCCTCTGCCGCGGCCTCGTCGATTCGCTTCCGTGCTCGCCCGAGGAGCTCTTGCCAGGCTACCTCGAGGCGTTCGTCCGGGGAGGTATCGACGGGCTCGGTTTCTTCTGCTTCGGGCAGGGCTCGACGCTGGTACGCCTCACCGCAGCTTTGCATCAGCATACGCGGCGTCATTCCCGGCATGACCAGCCATGAATCGACTTGTCTCGTCGAGAACGGATGCGGAAACGGCTTGCTCTTGTCGGGCAGCGCGCTCCTCCAGCGTTCGATGAGCTCTCGCCGCTCCTCGGGGGTCGGGAGCGCGAGGTGTTCGATCTTCTCCTCGAGCCGATCCCGCATGCTGGCGTGGAGCACCGGATGGATGCGCTGCATCCAGACGGCGTCGAGCGCCATCTGCACGATCACGAGCCCGCGCACCGTGTCGCGGAGCTCGCTCACGAGGCGCGCGTGCCGGATGATCCGGCTCGTCTTTCCCTCCTCTTCCGCGAGGTTCTCGAGCTGATCGAACACGAGCACGATAGGCGCACCGAACGTCGCCACCACGCCGAGGGTGCGCAGCGCGAGGATGAGATCGTCCTCGCGCAGGGCAGCGCGCTCGCCGATCATGTCGAGCTGCGCCTGGCTCGGCTCCTCGCCCGAGAGCCACGCGAAGAGCGCACGCTGGCTCAGACGGTCTGCGAAGGGCAGGCGCAGGAGGTGCTCGAGATATCGCGCGGATGTGTCTGGAAAACGATCCTCTGCCCGCGCGACGGCACGCTCGATGATCTCGCGCTGCGTGTCGGGCGGCTGCCTCGAACAGTCGTCGATGAACGACAAGGGGAAGTGAGGGCGGCCGCCCTCGAGCGTCGCGAGCATGGCCCCGACGATCACGTCGATCTGCCGGTGTTGCTGCTGGATCACCGGCTGCCTGAGCGAACGCAGCGTCGCAGAGAGCACGTGTCGGGGCGACGGATCGACGCCGACCTCGGGCCGGGTGTGCACGAAGACGGCGCGTGGACCCACCTGCTTGCGCAGTCGCGTGAACAGGTGCGTCTTGCCGATGCCAGCAGGGCCGAGCAGCAGGATCGACGTCGAGCGGGCGGCCGTTCCTTCGCGAGCCCCGGCGTCTCGAAGCTGTTCGATGTGCGCGCGAACGAGGGAGCTCGCGCGCTCGTTGATCGAGGGGACATCGATGGGCGTCGGATCCCATGCATCCGCGTGGATGGCCTGAAACGGGTTCTCCATCACGGCGAAACGCGCCTCGCGTAGGAGAGGACGGTGCCGCGGGGGCCAGGCGGGCAGAGGGGGACGTCCTCGGGCTTCAGGAACTCCGCGCCGGCTTCCGGCCGCAGCTCGAGCGTCCCGTCCTTCGCGCCCTCGGCAAGCGCGCGGTGGATGGCGTCGAGCGGGAGACGACTGCTCAAGGAGCGCACGAGATCCGGGATGCGCACGAGCTTGAGCGCCGGATCTTCGAGGCGGCGCAGGGCTTCGTCGACGAGATGCGAAGGGGCCTCGCTCGGCGTGGCTGCGGCGAGACGATGCGAGGGCTGGAGCGGCGCGAAGAGCGCCGCGAGATCTTCCTGCAAAATCGAGCGTGGTAGGCCCTTGGCTCGAGCCTTCTTCAGGGTCTTGCCGAGCTGGTCCGCCACCTTCGAAAGCTGCGCGATCTCGGCTGGATCGAGCGCACGTTCGTCGGGCCCGACCAGCACGTCCACCTGCGTCCGCACCACGACGCGCGCACGCCCTTCACGGGCGAGCTTGCCGAGCGCGGCGTTGATTTCAGCCGTCGTGGCTCCCTTGACGCGCTTGCCGACGTCCTTGAGCGGAACACGCGCGCCACCCTGGAGGAGGCTCTCGATCTGCGCCGCGAGGGGAATACGGATCGACTTCGGACCGCGCTCGAGCCCGCGTGCGACGAGCTGTCGCACGAGCTCCGCGCTGGCTTCCGGGGTGAGCTTGGTCCGCGTCAGGCGCGCGGGAAGCAGGGCTTTCGCAGCCCGTACCGCACGCTCGGCGTCGTCGACGAGCTGCGCATCTACCTGGTCGAGAAGAACGGTTTTTCGGGGCACGCCCGCCAACGTAGACCAGGTTTGTCCGCGGAGGGAAGATGGAGATTGCCGAAAGCAGCGGCGTCGAGCCCGTCAAGCCCGTTCGTCGGTCCCGGGCGGGAGCCCGGCAGCTCTCGTGGTCTGGCCGCCGACGCCCTACATGGCGATGTTGAAGAACGTGGTGATGGGGGAGGTGTTGTTGTCACACTCGAAATAGCCCAGCTCGTCCGGGTAGGGGTCCGGGGAGGGGTTTGGATCATTGTACAGCAAGCACTCGTCCGAGCACGCGCCCACGCTCACGATGTTGCTGCAGTAGGCCGTCGGCGAAACGCTGTTGTCTCCCGCAGCGCAGAATCGGACCTGGCTGCGAGCGTCCGCCACGTTGTTGGGGTCGTAGCACGAATAAATCTCCGGTGTCTCGAGGAAGAGGTTGCCCCAGAAAGCCCCCTCCCGGAGGGGGTATTGAACCCGCTCCGTCGGGCTGGTGGCCAGCGCCGTATTCGTGGGGTGACGGGCCGAGAGCGTCACCGAGGTCCCGTAGAGGTTCGTCCTGGCGGCCAGGCACGCCGTGACCGCCCGCTGGCCGCCCAGCGACAGCGAGCCTGTCGCCCAACCAGACGCGAGCCCGATGGCGCCCCAGTAGGTTTCATTGTGCACCACGCTCAGGCTGTCCGTCCAGGAGAAGCTGAATGACTGGGAGCTGGTGAAGGCGCAGCTCACCGCATACTGGACGAACAACCGAGAGTATTCGCCCCCCTGGCCCGCGTCCTGAATCGCGGCCAGCGCGCCCGACGAGAGCGAGCCCGGCGCGAGCGCATTCGACACGAGCGAGCTCGGCGCGAGTCCGTTCGACACGAGAGAGTTCGGCACGAGTGCGTTCGGCACGAGCGCGTTCGGCAGCAGCGAGTTGAGGATGTTGATCTCGTCCTCGGCCGTGCCCACGTCCTCCGACCCGGCCTCCTCGGCCGCGTCGCCCGCCATCGCGCATCCGTACAGCGCGGGAGCCACAACCAACAATAAAATGACGAAACGGTTCATGTGTCCTCACCTATTCATTCGATCACGTCGTCCAACGCGGGCGCCTTGCAGCGGTGCACCTGGTCCGGAGACTCCGAGGCGAGGTTCAAGCAGCACGGCGCTGTGATGAAGCACAGCAAGCTTGTACAATAATTTTGTGTGTTATGTCAAGAACGTCACAAAGTTCATTGGGGACAAATGAGCCTGGATTTCAGCCTCCGTGACGCTGAGCACGCTTCCGGCGCAGCGGTGGTGCCCACGTCGAGGGCCCCGGCGAGGACCTCGACCCTGTCGCCCTGGTCGCTGAGTTCAGGGCGCCGGTGCTGCTCGCGATCCCAGGATAGGCGAAGAGTCTTCGCGCCTTTGGGTTTGTCCACGGAAGGGGGCTCGCCTCGTGGTGCGCCTTCGAGTGACGCCGCGGATCGACGCCGGGCGTGCGCCGTTTCACGC
Organism: Polyangium sp. 15x6; assembly: GCF_029960785.1. Taxonomy (GTDB): domain Bacteria; phylum Myxococcota_A; class Polyangia; order Polyangiales; family Polyangiaceae; genus Polyangium. The sequence goes on along the minus strand of NZ_JASBQE010000066.1, from coordinate 13,595 downwards.
TGCGTGCCTTGCGCGGATTCCGTTCCCCGCGTACGCTCGCGATCCTCATGTGGAACCGCTCGGGAATCCATGTGGCGTGCGCCTGTGCACTTCTGGCCATACCCGCGTGCGGCGGTAAGACCAAGGAGGCCACGACGCCAAGCGATACCGCGTCCACGGCGCGGAAGGTCGAGTCCGCGCAAGCGCAGACGCCGGCAGGGCCAAATCCGCTCGCTGCCCTCGACCAGGGACTGCGCCCCAACGTGATCGCGCTGAGCGATGCGGCGCCGCGCTGGTCGTTGGCCGAGCGCATGCGTCACTACAAGGTGCCCGGGGTGGCGGTCGCGGTGCTGAGAAATGGTGAGGTGGTGCAGGCGGTCGGCTACGGCGTGCGCGAGATCGGCACGCAGGACAAAGTCGATGGCGATACGCTGTTCTCGGTCGGGTCGATCAGCAAAGTGGTGACGGCGGCGACGACGCTGCGGTTGGTCGCGCAGGGACAACTCGAGCTGGACCGCAACGTCGACGATTACCTGAAGCGCTGGAAACTGCCAGCCTCCGCCGAGGTGCCCCAGCCGCGGGTGACCTTGCGCATGCTGATGTCGCATACGTCGGGGCTGGGCGTGCACGGATTCGCGGATTACCAGCCCGGCGAATCGCTGCCGACGCTGGTGCAGGTGCTCGACGGGCAGGCGCCCGCCAAGGGCGAGGCGGTGCGGTTCAAGCACGCACCGGGGATGCTCAACGATTACTCGGGCGGCGGCATCACGGTCGAAGAGGTGGCGATCGAGGATGCGACCGGCAGGTCGCTGCGGCAGTTGGCCGAAGAGCAGGTGTTCGCGCCGCTGGGCATGCGGCGCAGCACGTTCGAAAGCCCGTTGCAGGCCGCGCGCGGCAAGGTCGCCAAGGCGCACGACAGCAACGGCGCACCGACGGCATTACCGCGCGGTTGGCAAAGTTTCGCCGAGACCGGGGCGTCTGGCCTGTGGACCAGCGCATACGATCTGGGGCGGTTCGTGGGCGGCTTGATCCAGAGCTATCAGGGCCGCGCCGATTTCCTGCCGCAGCCCCTGGCGATGGCGATGATGACCGAGGTATCGCCGAGCGTGTTCGGCCTGGGGCCGCGCCTGGGCGGCACCGGCGTGGGCCGACATTTCTTCCACATGGGCGCCAACGATAGCTACCTGGCCTTCATGGAAGGGTATCCGGAAACGGGCGACGGCTATGTGATCCTGACCAACGGCAGTGGCGGCGGCAAACTGGTCGTCGAGATCCGCAACGCGCTGGCCGACGCGATCGGCCTGGGCGCGCATCCGCCGCTGCGCACCGTGGCGCTGCGTGTGCCGCCGCCTCCGGACTACGCCGGCCGTTATCGGCTCGACGCTGCCGTGCCGATGGATCTGCGCCGCGCTTTGGCCGACAGCTTCGAATACGACTCCATCCAGGTGCGTATCGTCGGCGACGCGGTCGAGATCGCGCAGCCGGGCCAGGGCAAGCCGATGTCGCTGCTGCCGCTGGGGCCGGCGCAATTCGTGCACGACGGCCTCTACATGTACGTGTTCGATTTCCGCCGCGACGCCTGGGGCAAGGTGCGCGGGGTGACGGTGTCGATCCCCGAGGCGGATTCGGTGGCGTACTACGCCCGCGAGTGATTCCACGCGGCGCGCGGCCGGCGTCGGGCGTACCTTCGGAAAGCCGGTCGAATGCATGTCGAGGCTGCCGCTTGCCGACGAAGCGAACCCGCGGCCTCATAACCTCGGGGTGCCCTCGGTCGACCCCGAGCGGCGCCGCCGCGCCCGGCGCGCACACCGGATCGGCATGGAGCCTGCTGCATTCCACAGCATGAGGACGAAATCGATGTTCCTGCTCGCAGCAGCGAGCCTCGTGTGTCTGGTCTCCGCTGGGGGCCGGCGCGCCCGGGCACAGGACAACCACGTCGAGATCACGGGATCGGTTGCAAATGTATCCGGAACCTGCCCAAACCTGGTGTTCACCGTGGCGAACCTGCGGGTCGCGACGCACGCTGGCACGAGGTTCGACGACGGCACCTGTGCCGATGTCAAGGCGGGTCGGCGGGTCGAGGTCGAGGGGACCGTGCAACCTGATGGGGCGCTGCGTGCCCGCGAGGTCGACCAGAGACCCTGAACCGGGGGACCGACGGGTGCCCGCTGCCTGGGCGAGGCCCTCCCGGCCTGACGCTGCTAGCCATCCGCGCGCAGCGGCCGTACCTCCGCGCCCTTGATCTCCAGGACTTCGGGTTTGCCCCCGTAGTACTTCGACATCCCCACGTCGATGCGCCAGACCTGCTCGTCGCACGCCGAGGTGATGCCGCCGCGCTGCACCGTGTGGCCGACGACCATGCGCTTGGCCGAGAGCATCGCCAGGGTCTCCTTCAGCACGCGACAATCCTCCGGATCGCTCGCAGCCGAGTACCGCCGCAGCCAGACAGGGCCGTCCTCTGCGGTGATGATCGCGGGCACATGATTCACGGAGCCGTCCATCCACGCGCTCGCCTCGCGGTTCATGCGCTCGAGGCCATAACGAACGTGCTTGGGCGAGATGCCCCCATGAACGAAGATCGTGTCGCCGACGATGGCGAAGAGGTTGCGCTTCGCGAGCTTCCTCGCATACGGGCCGCCAGGAAGGAATGCGGCGGCGCGCGCCTTGCCCGGCTCCGACACACGCCCGAGGCGCGGATCCGTGGTCGTGACGCCGGGCATCCCGACGAAATCCTTGAATGCGTCGTCGGTCACGTAGCGGAGATCGAGCTGGACGTTCATCAGCTCGTGGTTGCCGTTGAGCGCGATCACGGCGCCGCCCGTGAGTTTGGCCTCGTCGGCGAGGCGCTCGAAGAGATCGATGATGTCGCGATCCTCGTCGCCACGATCGATCTCGTCCCCGGTTTGCACGATCATGAGATCCTTGCCAACCCAGCGATCCTTGTCATCGATCGCCCCAGCGATCCGGAGCGCCGCGCGTGTCGCCGCGAGGTCGCCGTGGAGGTCACCAATGGCGACGATCCTTGCCGGTGCGGGGATACGCTGCACCGGCTCGGGGGACGCCGCGGCGGTCGCCGTGGGGGCGCTGGAGCCGGAGACCGCCTTCGGCCCCATGGTGGTCGGGGGGACCGCGGGATTGGGCTCCGGGATGCTCTTGTCGCAGGCGGCGAGGGCGAAGGTGAGGACGGCCAGGGAGAGCGTGCGGATCCGCGCGTGCATCGTCCTCGGGTCTACCACACCGCCCGGGATGAGCGCATCCGTGCAGCTTGAAGAGCGCCATCTTTGTCTCGCCAGCCCTGATCGTCACGTCCCGCGTGCGCGACCAACCGGAGCGTCTCGGCTGGGCTTCATCGAACGAGACGTCGGTGGTCTCCTGCTTCTCTTGCCCGAGCATGCCTATCGTCGTTGCTCGTCTGCACGCGCCAAATGTGCCTTCGCCGAGTCGGCCATCGTCACGAGCGCGGCTCCGAGCATGATGACGTCCTTGATCACGAGGCGCCCTCGTCCGCTCAGATAAGGAAAGCCGTGATGGGCGTCGCCGAGACTCGGCACCCACGCCTCGGGCGTCGTGACGAGGAACGAGAGTGTCACGAAGGACATCCCTACGACGAGGAAGCTTCCGACGGCTCCGATCGCCGGCCGCCACCAGTGCGCGGCGACGAGCACGCCAAGTGCCACGATGACGACACCCAGGCCGATCGCAAAGCTGTACGTGTGATTCGCCTCGTGCCAGGCGCGGTTTGCGGCAATGAGCTGGCCCTCCTGGTTCATGTGGCTCAGGTATTCGCGCGCCGGGTGATCGTAGAAGAAGCTCATGAACGGGCTGTTCGCGACGAACGGGACGATGCCGTCGGCCTCGTATTCCACGAACTTGAGCGCGCCGATCCACACCAGAACGACGATGAGCCCGGCACGGAGCGTGTTCATTGCGACGCGGTCCGCCCGCGCGGCCCAGCCAAAGAGCTTCGTGAGATCGATGCGCATGTCCCTTCTCCGGTTACGTGCCCGCTCCGCGCTGCGGTCGGCAGGCGGGCTTCACCGGTAAAGGTCGCGAGCGCGGGACGGATTACGCGCGCCGGATCATTTTTCCGCGTCGCCGTCGGGCTCGCTCAGGCACGCACGAAGCTCGAGTTTTGCGCGGTGCAGCAGGACCGCAACATGGCCGGGGGTGATTCCGAGCAACGCTGCGACATCCTCCCCCGGGCGGCCCTCGAGGAGGCGGAGCGTGACGACGCGCCGCTGGACTTCCGCGAGCTTCTCGATGCAACCGAACGCAGCGACGTGCGCCTCGGCCTCGAGGATGAGGTCCTCGACCGTCGGCGCGCTCTCGGCGAGCCCGGCAAGTTCCTCGTCTCCGAGGTGGACGCGCGACAGGTGGTGCTTGCGACGGCGATTTCGTGCCTCATTCCTGACGATCACGGCAAGGAGGCTGCGGCTCTCTTCGAAGTCCTCACTCAGCTTGCGCGCGTGCGCGACGCGCAAGAACGTGATGAACGCAGCTTGCGCGGCGTCGAGCGCATCCGTGCCCGTGAGCCCCTCCCTCCGCGCAATGCCGACGAGCTCCCCACGATGCTCGCGGACCAACCGCGTGATCCAGCTGATGAACCCATATTCACGCGGCGGAGTGCGCTCGGTCACGACGCGCTCTTTTAGCACGCCGCACGCGAGGAGCACGGCTGAAGGCCGCGGCGTCGTTCATCGGCGGGTAGACCGGCCTACTTTTTCATGGCTCGATAGCTCACTCGGATGTCCCCGTGTCCGTAGCTCTCTGTTTACGACATCCGTCCGGTCAAGGTCGGCCCGGCGCATGGGAGCTCGAGGGTGAATGTGGATCCCACGTCCGGCTCACTCTGGACACGGAGCGTGCCTCCGTGCGCCTCCGCGATCGTCCGGCTGATGTACAGGCCGAGCCCAAGGCCGCCGTAGTTCTTGGATACGGCGCGTTCGAAGCGCTCGAAGATCCGGCCCTGCCTCGCCGGGTCGATCCCGATTCCATGATCCGTCACCGCGAGCCGCGCCATCCCGGCCTCCTCGCAGAGGGAGATCTCGATGGGCTTGCCGGCCCCGAATTTGATCGCATTGGAGAGGAGGTTGATGACGATCTGCTCGACGCGGCTGCGATCCCAATGTCCCACGATCGGCGCGCTGTCCCGTACCGAGACCGCGCACCTGGCCCGCGCCAGATCCAGGGTGAGTTGCTCGACCACGTCATGGGTGAGGATCCCGAGTTCGACGTCCTCCGGCTCGAGGGTGAGCCGCTCCGCGTGGATTCGCGAGACGTCCAGGAGATCATCGTTCAGCCGAGCCAGGCGCGCCCCTTGCCGCAAGGCGCGCTCGACCAGCTTGCCCACGGCTTGTCCGTCGGAGAGTCGACCCGATTGGATGGACCTGCTCATCGACTGCAACGCGAGCGTGAGAGACGCGATCGGCGTGTTGAGCTCGTGTGATGCCACCGAGAGGAACTCGTCCCGCACGCGGATGGCCTCCTGAGTCTTGCGGTAGAGGCGCGCGTTGTCGATCGCGATCGCGGCCCTTCGCGCCACTTCCTGGGCCAGCGCGAGGTCGGCGTCCCCATAGCGGCGCCCCGGCGCGGACGAGGCGATGCTCAGCACCCCGAGCGTTTGCCCGCGCGCCACGAGCGGCACCACCAATCCCGTCCGGGTCCCCAGCGCGCGGATGAGCTCCGTGTGCGCGTCATCCTCACAGGTAGCCCGGATGTCTTCAATGGAGAGCTCGGGGAGCAGGAGCGCCTTCCCGGTCCGCAGGACCGTGGCAGCCGGGTGAGGGGAATCCATCCGAGGAGGGTAGCGCTGCTTCAGCTCCTCGAGCAGCGGCTCCTTCGCGGCGTCCTCGTGGGCCCCGGAGATACGCTGGATCTCGTCACCCTCCAGGATATCGATCACGCACCAATCGCAGAGCGAGCGCACGCAGAGCCGCCCCAGTCGGGCAAACGTCTCTTCGCAATCGAGGGACTCGGACAGGATGGCTCCCGCCTCGGCCAGGAAAGCCGCGCGGCGCTCCGCCTCCTCGGCCGCTGCCCGCGCCGCCTGCTCCTTGCCGTGGAGGAGCGCCTTGTCCAGGGAAATCGCCGCCTGCGTCGCGAGGAGCTCGAGGGCGACGAGCCGGTCGGGCGTGAAGGCGCCGGCGAGGAGGTTATTTTCGAGATAGAGGAAATGGACCACCTCGGTCGGCCTCAGGATGGGCATGCAGAGGACGGATTTGGGCTTGTGCCGCGCAAGGTAATCGTCGCCCGAGAACTTTCCTGCATCGGCGGCGGCATCGCCGAGGATGACGCGCTCCTTCGTCCGATGCACGTAATGGACGAGCGACACGGGGACGCGCTGCGAGACATCCTCCGGCGAAGTCACGGGGAAGCTCGTCATCGCCCCTCTCTCTTCGAGTGCGGCCTCCGCTTCGATGGATAGGCTTTTGCCCTGACACAGGATGAGGCAAGCCCTCTGCGCGCCGCCCTGCTCGAGGACGACCGTGAGCAGCGTGCGTATCAGTTTGTCGAGGACGATCTCGTTCGAGATGGTCTGCGAGGCCTTGGTCACCGAGAGCAGGTCGAGCTGCTCGGGTCGGACCGCGAAGGTGGTGGTAGGCGCGATCGGCTTCGTCTCCAGCAATCGGGGGTAGCGCTGATCGAGCTCCAGCACCTTGCCGTCGGCGCCCCAGCGAAGATAACGGGCGCGGGCCTCGCGCAGATAGGTGTCGGCGAAGAGCTCGAAGCCGCGCGCACGGTAGAACCGCGCGGCCGTCTCGTAGGCGACGGCCTCGTTGTGGACGAACCCATTGTCGCGCGCGGAGCGGATGGCCTCCTCATAGAGCTGCTCGGCTTCGAGGTGCCGCCCTTCGATGCGCGCGATCTCTGCGCCGACCAGCGCGGCGCGGTTCCGGAAGTTCTCGGGGCAGTTGTCGGCCCACACCTCGAGCGTCTCGTGGTGGGCGACGATCTCCGTGAGGCGCCGGGGCCGCTCGCAGGCAGGCGCCGTGTCGAGGTGCGCAGCCCGCGCGAGCGCGCCATGGAAATGGTATTCGGCCTGCTCGAAGCATGATGGCAACGTCGAGAGGAGCCGCTCCGCCTTCGACGCGGCCTCGACCGCGGAGGCGTGATCGCCCGCGAAGAAGCGCGCCTCCAGCTTGCGGATCCAGTACCAGCAGGTGGCAATCGAGAGGCGCGGATCGCTCTCGAGGTGCCGCTCGAACCGACCCTCGTCGAAGTCGGCGTCGTCGAAGGAGGCGAAATCCAGCGTTTTGCCCCGAAGAACCCGGATGAGCATGAGCTGTCCGGTGATGGAGTCGACGACGTGGCCGAACTTCGCCTTCCGCACGAACTCGAGTGCGTCCTCGGCCTCTCGCTGCACCTCGCCGAGCGGATCTCCCGCAGCGAGCAGCAGCGTCAAGGATTGGTTTCTGGCATAGGACGCATACGTGAGGTCGCCGGTCTCCTGCGCCGCGGCGAAGGCGCGCCGCAGGCACGCCAGGCCGGTGCGGAGGTGCCTCGTCCATGGATTGATGCTCTTGCCGAAGAGCAGGTAGACGCGGGCCTTGAATCGGAGCAACCCGCGGTTCTCCAGCAGATCGAGGCCGAGCTTGCCGAAGCGGAAGCCCGTCGCATAGTCGCCGAAGAGCGGTCCGAGGACCGTGCCGAGCCAGCTGTAGGCGAAGCACGAGGCGTCGCTGTTGCCGTGCTCGAGGCTGATGATCGTCATACGAGCAATGACGATGCAGCTCAGGTTCTTGTCGATGAACGTGGCCGGGGGCGCGAGCATCGTGAGGACATCCATCGCCGCCCGAAAGCGCGGATCCGAGAGCGACGGCAGGTCGATGAGCCCCTCGATCGGCCGTCCCCCGAGCTTTTGCCACATCCGCTCGTATTCGCGCTGGACCTCCTCCGCCGTCGGGTGCGGCGACCACTCGATGTCGATGAGCCGGAGGAACTGGAGGCCAGCGTCGACGGCGCGGTCGGTCCGATCCTGGGTGGTATAAAGGTTGAGGCGCGCGCACGTGACGGCCGCGAGGTCGACGAGGTTCGCAGCGCGGCGCCAGAGCGTCGAGAGCCGCTCTTCCGCGGCCGCTAGCTCTCCCGTCAAATACTCACACTCGGCCCGGTGGAGCTCGAGCGCGAAGACGAGCTCGTACCGCCGAACCCAGCTCTCCTCCGCGAGGAGCGCCGAGCCGGCGGCGAGGTATTTCAATGCCGAGGCGTAAGCCGCGTTCGCCTTGGCGCGCTTGCCCGCGACGAGGTTGAGCTCGGCGACGCGCTCGTTCTCCTCCCGCGACGTGATCAGCGCGGCGCCGAGGTCGAGCTGGTTCACGATTTCGAAGAGCCTCTCCTCGAGCTCGTCGGGCGCCGTGCGCGCCGAGAGCAGCCGGCCTATCTCCAGGTGCACCGCCGCCCGCTCGCCTGTGGGGATGAGCGAATAGGCCGCCTCCTGGACACGGTCGTGGAGAAACTTGTACGTGCCATCCATGCGTAGGATGAGCCCCGCGCGGACGGCCTCCCACAGGTCCGCATGCGACGCCTCCGCCGAGCGGCCGCGGACCATTGCGAGGATGGCGACCTCCGCGGTGTTTCCCAGACAGGCGAGCAGCTTCAGCGCTTCCTGGGCGCTCCTGGGAAGCCGCACGAGCTTCCCGACCATCAGGGCGACCACGTTGTCGGTGAAACCTTTTTCGCGGATCTTCGCAGAGTCCCACCGAAAGGCCCCGGCGCGCGTGTCGAATTCGATCAGGCGCTCTTCGTGAAGCGCGGTGAGGAACTGGATCGCGAAGAAGGGGTTACCGGCCGTCTTCTCGTGGACGAGGCTCGCAAGCGGCGCGGCGTCTTCGCGGGGGCAGTGGAGCGTATCACTGACGAGCGCCGCGAGGTGCTCTCGGGAGAGCGGGCGGAGCACGATGTTCGAGACGCGCGCGCCCGCCTGCCGCACCTTGTCGAGGGACGACACGAGAGGGTGCGAGGTGGTCACCTCGTTATCGCGATACGCGCCGATGACGAGGAGGTGGCGCGCCTCGGGGTGGGTCATCAGATCCTCGAGGAGTCCGAGGCGCGCCGAATCGGCCCACTGCAAATCGTCGAAGAAGACCGCGAGGGGCTGCTCCTTTCGGGCAAACACCCCGATGAAATGCCGGAACACCATGTGGAATCGGTTCTGCGCCTCGGCGAGGGGCAGCTCCGGAACCGGCGGCTGCCGGCCGATGATGAGCTCGACCTGGGGGATCATGTCGACGATGAGCTGGCCGTTCACCCCGAGCGCGGCCCGCAGCCGCTGCCGAAAGGAATCGATCCGGTCCTCGCTCTGGGCGAGGATCTCGAGCACGAGCTCCCGTAGCGCCTGGACGATCGTGGCATAGGGGATGTCGCGCTTGTACTGCTCGAACTTCCCCGAGACCAAGACGCCCTGCTGCCGGAAGATCGGCTTGTACAGCTCGTGCACCAGGGCCGATTTCCCGACGCCCGAGTAGCCGGAGATCAGCACGAATTCGGGGTTTCCGGTGGCGACCACCCGCTCGAAGGCCCCGAGGAGCGCGGAGAGCTCGTTCGCGCGACCATAGAGCTTCTGGGGCGTCTGAAAGCGCTCCGCCACATCTCGCTCCCCCAGGGGAAAGGGCTCGATCCGGCTCGTCGATTGCCAGGCCGCGAGGCATCGCGCGAGATCGTGCCGGAGACCGGCGGCGCTCTGGTAGCGCTCCTCCGCCACCTTGGAGAGCAGCCTCATGACAATGGCCGAGAGCGCCTCCGGCACCGACGGAACGACCTCCCGAGGAGGCGAGGGCGAACGCGCGATATGGCAATGCACCCACTCCAGGGGATCCGTCGCCTGAAAGGGCAGCCTGCCCGTCAGCATCTCGTAAAACGTCACGCCGAGGGAATAGAGGTCGGAGCGGTTGTCGATCCCCCGGTTCATCCGCCCCGTCTGCTCTGGCGATATGTAGGGCAAGGAGCCCTCGATGAGGCGGAGCGGCTGCGCGGCCTGCGGTTCGCGGGGAAGCCGGGAGGCGATCCCAAAATCGGCGATTTTCACCTCGCCGGCCTTTACATTGACGAGGATGTTTGCAGGCTTGAGATCCTTGTGGACGAGGTTCTGGCCGTGGACTTCCGCGACGGCCTGGGCGATGGCAACCGCGAGGGGGAGAAACTGCTCCACGCCCATGGGCGCTCTGAGGAGGCGGCAGAGCGACTCGCAGCCGGAATCCTCCGTGATCAGGGCGGGCATGCCCTCGAGCGTCTCGAGCGCGAGCGGCTTCGCGACCGCGGGGATGTCGAGCTTCCGGCCAATCTCGTACTCGTTCTTCAGGCGCTCGAGATCCCTCGGCCGGCACCGCCTCGGATCGAGCGTCTTGACCACCACCGGACGGTGATCGCTATTCCTGAGGCCGCGATGAATGGCGACTCCGTTATTCTCGAAAAGCAGCTCTGTCAGAGTGTACATGCCACGCCCTTGGCTTCCGGAAGGCGCACCACCTCTCCTTCCCCCCGCGCGAGAAGCGCCACCGGTAAGAGCTCCTGGTCCAAACCCCGACCATCCCCCACCGATGACCCTGCACGCCATGCCTGACAAACGGGGTAAGCCGACCCCGCCGCGTAGATATGTAGCGTCAATCCCTTGTCACGTAAACGGGGCCTCGATGCCTTGTGTGCCAGCAGAGCTTGCGCTCAGGCAGCGAGGCAAGCGAGACCCAGACCAGCCTATGACTCCTCGTGCGGCTCCGTCGAGCGCCCTACCGCCTAATCGACGCTTTCACGAACTCCGGCATTTGGCAAGCCTGTCCAACGCGGATCCCGATCGTGGCCGGGCCATGGAACCCGTTCGGCCGAGGTCTCGGTCGTCACGAGGTGGAGTCACCATTCGGACCCTGTGGTCAATCGAAGGTCATGGGGCACAAGGCGAAGGGCAAGCCGGGGGCTGCGCGGGGCAATTGTGCTTGACTTTCCGATCCGTTTGGATTCACTACACGCCCGGTGCTGCATACTGGATCCGTAGCTCCGTCGACACTGCAGCACGGAGAGTTCTTCGGCACGCGCGAGGTGCGTCGCGACGTCGCGGGCTTCTCGCTCTCGATTGCGGCGGCGGATCCGGCGCGGCCGGTCGCGCGCCACACGCACGAGGACGCGCACTTCATCTTGCTGCTCGACGGCCATTATCTGTCGTCGGCGCGTGGTGCGGGGCACCTGCACGCGGAGCCCGCGCTGATCTACAACCCGCCGGGGACGACGCACGAGGACACGTTCCCGGAGCACTGCGGCCGGTTTGCGGGCGTGTCGGTATCGGCGGCGCGCTTCGCAGAGGCGGCGGAGGTGGCGGCGCCGAGCGAGGCGGCGATCCGCATGTGGGAGCCGCAGGCCCTGGCGATCGCGCACCGGATCGCGGCGTTCGCAGCGCAAGGGGGCGACGCGCTGGCGCTCGAGGCGCTGTGCCTGGAGCTGGTCGGCGCGTTCAGCCGCGCGCACGCGGTGGAGCGGCGACCGCCGCGCTGGCTCGCGCGGGCGCGTGAGGTGTTGCACGATCGGTCGCGCGAAGAGCTGACGATGGCGGAGGTCGCGGCGGCGGCGGGGGTGCACCCGGTCTACCTCGCGCGCATGTTCCGGCGGTTCTTTGGCTGCACGCCGGGCGAGTACGTGCGGCGCTGCCGGATCGAGCGCGCGGCGCTGCTGGTGCGCACGACCGGGCGGCCGCTCGCGGAGATCGCGACGGCGTGCGGCTTCGTCGACCAGAGCCACATGACGCGCACGTTCACGCGGAGTTTCGCGACGAGCCCGGGGGCGTACCGTCGGCAGTACCGTGGCTAGCTGCGACCCGCATGCGCGGATCGCAGGCGGAGCACGAGGTTGCGCGCGTACAAGACGCGGAGGGCGCGACATGACACGGCGATGGCATGTGGATCTTGCTCATCGCCTTGTTTCTGTGGGGGTGTGGCGCCAGCCCGGCGCGCTACGACGGCATCGCCGGGGCGCTCACGCGCGGCGACGCGCCGAAGACGACGAGCGTGCTCGTCACGCGCGGCGGTCAGGTCGAGTACGAGCGATACTTCGCCGACGCGACGCCGGAGACGCTGCACGACACGCGCTCGGCGACGAAATCGTTGACCGCGCTCGCGGTCGGGATCGCGATCGAGCGCCACGCGCTGTCGGGGCTCGACGCGCCGGCGTTCGCGTACCTGTCGGACCTCGCGCCGTTCGCGCACGACGAGCCGGGCAAGGCGGCGATTACGATCGAGGACCTGTTGACGATGTCGTCGGCGCTCGACTGCAATGACGACGACGATGCATCGCCCGGCAACGAGGAGAACATGTACCCGAAGCAGGTATGGGCGCGCTGGGCGGTCGACCTGCCGGTGCGCGCGGACTATCAGCGCGACGCAAGCCGGCGCGGGCCGTGGCACTACTGCACCGCAGGGGTGTTCCTGCTCGGCCAGATCGTCCAGCGCGCAGCGCACCAGCCAATCGACCGCTTCATGGCGGAGCACCTGTTCGCGCCGCTCGGAATCACGCGCTGGGAGTTCTCGAAATCGCCGACCGGCGAGATCATGACGGGCGGGGGGCTGCGCCTGCGCACGCGCGACCTCGCGGCGCTCGCGCGGCTCGTGCTCGCGCACGGCCGGGCGGGCGGAGCGCAGGTCGTGCCTGCGGCCTTCGTCGACGCGGCATTGAAGGTGCACCGCGAGGCGATGCCCGAGCAGCACTACGGCTACCTGTTCTGGACGCGGGTGTACCAGACGCCGTGCGGCACGCAGACGGGCTGGTTCATGGGCGGCAACGGCGGCAACGCGGTGGTGATGTTCCCGGCGCTCGACGCGGCGGTGGTCGTGACCCGCACGAACTACAACATGCGTGGTATGCACCAGCAGACGACGCACCTGATCGAGGACGAGATCCTCCCGGCGCTGACCTGCGGGCGGTGAGCGGGGTTCAGACCGGGCCCCGACCCCGGCGGCCGTGACGGCGCCGTAAGGCCAGGAGGCCCAGGGCGATTCCGCCGAGGATGCCTGCGCTGTTGCTCGAGCGGCTGGAGGCACCCCCGGCGGTGCGGCAGGCGCAGCTTCCCTCGGGCGGTTGTTGCCCGCCAGTGCCGCCGCTGTCCTCGCCGCCAGCCCCCGAGCTGCTGTCGGCGGAGCTTGCGCCACCCCCACCCGAGCTACCCGTGGAGCCCGACCCGCCGGAGCCGCCCGTACCCGTGCTGCTGCTCGTGGAGCCCGACCCGCCGGAGCCGCCCGTACCCGTGCTGCTGCTCGTGGAGCCCGACCCGCCGGAGCCGCCCGTACCCGTGCTGCTGCTCGTGGAGCCCGACCCGCCGGAGCCACCCGTGCCCGTGCTGCTGCTCGTCGAACTCGAGCTACTCGTGGCGGCGTTCATGCAGGTGCCTCCCATACACGTCCCGGAGGCGCACGTCGTGCCATCGGGCGCGCTCCCATCCGCAGGGCAGCTCGTCGAGATTCCATTACACGTCTCGGCCATGTCGCATTCGCCCACGGCAGGCCGGCAGGGCGCGCCTAGGTGGCTGGTGTCGATCGCGAGCCCGTCGAAGAGGTCGTGGCCGCTCGTGTTCCCATGGCCGCCAGGGTGCATATCGGACAGGTCGCCTGACGGCTGATAATGGTTTGGATCGTCTTCTGGTC
>NZ_JASBQE010000065.1 GCF_029960785.1 Polyangium sp. 15x6 | reverse complement strand
CCCTCGCCGCCGGTCCCGCCGACGCCGCCGACGCCGCCCTGGCCGCCGGTGCCACCTCCGACGCCGCCCTGGCCACCGGTCCCGCCGCCGACGCCGCCCTGGCCGCCGGTGCCACCTCCGACGCCGCCCGCGCCGCCCGTGCCTCCCGGGCCCCCCTGGTCGATCTGGGATCGATCGACGGTCGCGATGAGCTCGCAGCCCGAAGCGAAAGAAACGAGCCCCGCGACGGCAAGCACGGCGCCGGTCAGGATCTTTGCGTTCTGCATCTTCATGAGGTGCCTCGAAGGGTAAAAGTCATCCGAACGGCCACCGAGCGGCCTCGGCGGCCACGCAATGACAAACTTTCACGCGGCTGTCAAGGATCTCTTTGCGCGGCGTAACGTTGCAGCTCCCACGGTTCGCGCGGAAGCGATTTTTGTTCAATCGGTGGATCTGCAATCCGACGCGCACCCGTCGAGGTCGACGACATTTCCGTCGTCGCACACCTCCCCCGCGTCGAGGATTCCATCACCACACGCCGGAATCGTGCAATCGAGCCGACACGCCGAGGGGACGTCGCGCGCCACGATCCGAGCCGCGGCGGTGCGATCGAGCACGATCGTCTCGCCACTCCCGTCCACCCATTCCCAGCGGTCGATCCCCTGGAGGAAGCTCGGCACGACGTCGATCACCCACGCGCCCGGCGAGAGCAGGCCGGAGAGCGCGCCGCCGTCCGTGTTGCCGTCGAACTGAAAGTCCCCGCGCGCCGTCGTCGCGTCGAGCAGCGAGAATTCGGCCTTGGTGTCGTCGGAGACCGCGACGAACGTGCCCGTGGGCAAGCCGAAAAACGACATCTCGACGCGCGCCTCGGGCTGGACCTCTCCGCTCACGTTCTTGTCCACGCCGTGGATCGCGACGAGCCCGAGCAGGCCCTTCGGCGTGACGTCGCGATACAGGAAAAGCTTGCTTGCCCCGAGCTCCTCGAACCCCGTGTGCGCGCTGGCCGAGCCGTAGTCGTAGAACGAGACGAGCGGCATGGGCCGCGTGACGGGCAGAACGGGCCGCGCGAGCGCGCCTTGCAGGAGCAAAAAAGCCGGACTGTCGGCGTTCGCCGCGCCCGCATCGCAGGCCTCCACGCCCGCCTGCACGAAGCCGTCGCCGCACGTCGCCGGCAAGCAACGCGAGGGGCAATCGTCCGCGTCGATGCCATTGCCATCGTCGCAGACCTCCCCCGGCTCGACGATGCCATTGCCACAGCTCGTCCGCGCGCAGTTCGCCGTGCAACCGTCGCCGGAGACCTGATTTCCGTCATCGCAGGCCTCGACGAAGGCCCGGACGATGCCGTCGCCGCAGCGCGCGAGGGCGCATCCGGGGACGCAGGCGTCGACAGCGACCTCGTTGTGATCGTCGCAGGCTTCGCCGGGATCGACGAGCCCGTCGCCGCAAAAAGGATCCTGCCGCTCGGCCTCCGGGCCGAAAAGCGTGCTGCGCGCGCCGCACGCGGCGGCGAGGCCGAAGAGCGCGCCGACAGCGAGGCCACGTGTGTGCATGCAAGCGACCCTACCACGATCGCTCCGCCTCTTGCCGCGCGCGCGGCGCTCCGATAGAGCTTTTCCTCGTGGGTGGACCCAAGCCTCGCCTTCGTTTGGCCCTGGCGATCGCGATCGCCTCGCCCCTCGCTTGCTCTTCGCCCAAGGACACGCCCGACGCCTCGGCGCCCGCGCCTTCGGCCTCGCAAGCCGTTGCGCCGCCCACGAGCAGCGCTGCGCCCGCGCAGCCGAAGCCACTTTCGCCGGCCGAACGACAAGGCAGCGTGATCGCGCGGAGCCGGCAGGGCGATGCGCTCTTCGTGGCGGACGAGGATCACAAGGTTCTCCGCCGAATCCCACTCCCGCTCGCGCCGGGCGCATCCGCGACCGAGGTGCCGCTCCCCGGCGCGCCGGCCCAGGTCCTGCCGATCGACGGCGCCGTGCTCGTGACGATCCGCGATCCGGGCCTGCTCCTCGTGCTCGCGCCCGACGCGTCGGGCGCGCTCACCGAAGCGAGCCGCGTGTCATTGCCCGCGGACGCGTGGGGGCTCGCGGCGACTTCGGACGCGCGCCATGCGTTCGTCACGAGCGCCTGGACGCATACGGTTTCGAAGGTCGATCTCGCAGCGAAAAATGTCGTGTGGTCGGTGGACGTCGCGCGCGAGCCGCGGGGCATCGCCGTGCTCGAAAGCGGCGAAATCCTCGTGAGCCACCTCGTGGGCGCGGACGTGACGCACGTCGGCGAAGCATCGGGCGCGCCCGTCGTGAAGACGATCGGCGTGATGCCTTCGCCCGTGCGCGCGCCGTCGGGCAAGAAGCTCCATGCGTCGCTCGGGTATTCGCTCGTGACCTCGCCCGACGAGGGCCGGCTCTTCGTGGCACGGCACGCGGTCGGCGCGCTCGCGCGGCGCTCGTGGTTCGGGCAGCCGACGGTGGATGTCGTGCTCCTCCCTGGGAAAAACGGCCGCGCCGCGCCGGAGCAGCTCGCCGCGACGCACGTGGGCGGCCTGCCCGCGCAAAAGAGCCGGGTCGCGGATCTGACGATGACCGCGGACACGCCGGTGTCGATCCCGGGCCGCGACAAGGGCCCGTTCACGCAGCCGCGCGCGATGGTCTACCGCGCGAAATCCGACACGCTGCTCGTCGCGGGCGAGGGCGATGACGTGGTCGCCGAGCTCGACGCGATCGCACTCGATCCGACGCTCGCGATCGTGCGTATCTTCCAGGTGGGCCAGAAGTACGACCCGGGATACGGCGCCGCGGGCGAATGCGGCGCGCCCTCGGGCATCACGCTTTCGGCCGACGAGGATACGGCGTACGTGTTCTGCCGCTCGACCTACGACGTGGTCGCGATCGATCTCGCCGCAAAGCCGCCCGTCGATCCCATCGTGCATGACCGACAAACCCTCGTGCACCTCGCCGACGACACGCTCTCGGCAGAGGCGCAGAAAGGGCGGCGGCTCTTCTACAACGCGACGGATCCCATTCTGAGCGGCGGCCTCGGCTGCGCGGGTTGTCACCCCGACGGGCGCGACGACGGGCACGTCTGGCACGAGGCGACGTTCGACACGATCGACGGGCTGCATACGAACTTCGTGGGCGTCTACGAAAATGTCCCCGACCTCGCGAAAACAAAAGGTTTTCCGCGACGAACCCCGATGCTCGCAGGCCTCGTGAACGCGGCGGGGCCTTATGGCTGGCACGGCGAGAGCCCGGACCTCGGCGCGCGCATCACGGCCGGCATGGGCCTGCATCGCTGGGGCGGCATGCCACAGAACATCGGCGGCGCCGCCGTCGGGCGCGCCTCGCTCGTCGCCGCGTTCGTGCGTGACGGCCTCGTCCCGCCCCCGCGGGAGAACCGCGAGCTCACCGAAAAGGAAAAACGCGGGCGCGAGCTCTTCAACAACAAAGGCACGAAATGCGCCCAATGCCACGTGCCGGAGAGCCATTACACGGATCGCACGTCGTATCCGCTGAAGCGCCTGCCGCCCGTGAGCGGCTTCGACGAGGAGTCGAAGCAGGAGTTCAAGACGCCCTCGCTCCGGTTCGTCGCCGGAAGGGCGCCTTATTTTCACGACGGCCGCGTCTCGACGCTGGAAAAACTCGTCGAGCTGAACGGCGATCGCATGGGGAACACGAGCCAGCTTTCCGCCGAGGACCGCGAGGCCCTCGTCGCCTTCCTGAAGACCTTATGAGCCGCGCCCGGACCCTCGCCGCCCTCACCTTCCTCGTGCTCTTGCCGGCCGCCAAGGCCGATCCGCCGGCACCGGCGAACGACGAGGAAAAACCGATCGATTTCGAGCCGATTCCCATCGAGGAGGGCACGCCGAAGCCGCCCACGCCGGCCGAATGGCAGAACGCGACGCGCGTGCGGATCACCCGCAAGGGCCCGCGCGCCGAGCATTGCCGGGCGTGGCGGGCGCGGGGCTGGCTCAAGGTCCATTGCGACACCCAGACCACCGCGGCCTCGCTCGTCGGTGGCACGAACCGGGGCGTCTCGCTCTGGATGCCCGAGCCCAAGGAGGGCGTCCCGGCGCCCCAGGCGGGCCAGGTGATGTTCCCGATCAAGCCGGGCGATCGGCGGATCTTCGAGCTGTTTTCGTTCGGCGAGACCTACGGCGGCTCCATGGTCTCTCCGGGGCTCATCCTGCAAGAGCACTGGCTCGAGGGGGAGCCGGCGCCCATTCTCGTGCTGCGCTGACAAACGTTTTTCTTTTCGTCGTCGGAGGGATGGTTTCCATGAAGGCTCTTCGTTGGCTCACGTTCGGCACGGCTTTCCTCGGCTTTGGCCTCGCGGCCGCGTTCGGCTGCGGCGGCGCGCAGGAGGGCGGCGACGTAAAGGAGCCGGGCGCGGGCGCGACGGACGCAAAACCCGCCGAGACGGCTGCGAAGGCCGACCCGCCGCCGAAGAGCGACCCCGAGCCCGCGAAGACGGCCGAAGCGACGCCCGAGCCCGCGAAGACGGCCGAAGCCAAGCCGCCCGAGGCCCCGAAAGCGCCGCCGAGCCCGTGCCCCGAGGGCATGGCGTTCGTCAAGGGCGGCGCGTACAAGATGGGCTTCCTGAAGAACGAGGCGAAGATCGCCGATTTCTGCTTCGACAAGACGGAGGCCACGGCGAAGGACTACGAGGCGTGTGTCGCGTCGAAGAAATGCAATGACGCGTTCGCGACCTGCGCGCCCGAGGCGACGTACAAGAAGGCCGGCAAGGAAGATCATCCGATGGTCTGCGTCGATTTCCAGCAGGCGATCGATTACTGCACGGCGCAAGGAAAACGCCTGCCCTCGGACGAGGAGTGGGAGTGGGCGGCGCGCGGCGGCGAGGAGGGGCGCGTGTATCCCTGGGGCAACGAGGCGCCGAAGGATCAGCTCTGCTGGTCGGGCGGGAAAGAGGGGCTCCTGAAAGGCACGTGTCCGGTCGCGGCGCACCCGAGCGGCGCGAGCAAGGACGGCCTGCTCGGAATGGCGGGCAACGTCTTCGAATGGACGACGAGCGTGCAGGACGCGAAGACGAAGGACCGCGTGGGCCGCGGCGCGAGCTGGCGCGACGGCATCCCCAACATGTTCCGCGTGGAGCGGCCGGGCCGATTCCAGGTGACGTACCGGTGCGGATTCCTCGGCATTCGTTGCGCGACGGCCCCCGCGGCGACGGCTGGCAAATAGGAGCGGCCGTGGGGGGCCTCCTGTTCGTCCTGCCGCCCGCGCTCGGCCGCGCCAAGGCAGAGGCGCGCGCCGAGCTCATCCGGGCCGCCCTGGAGCAGAAGCTCGGCGAGAGCGTGGAGACCCACGTGGCCGCGAATTATGCCGACATCGAGGAGCGCACGGCCTCCGGCGAGGCGCAGCTCGTCTGGGCGCCGGCCGGCGTGACCGCGAAGCTGCAAGCGGCCCGCGCGGTCCTGACCATCGTACGGGAAGGACAAACGAATTACCGGTCGGCGATCGTGGCCCGGAAAAACGCGAAGCTGCGGCTCGCGGAGCTCTCGGGCACGAAGGCGGCGTGGGTGGATCCGCTCTCGGCCGGGGGGTATTTATTGGCGATCGCGAAGCTGCGGGCCGAGGGAATCGACCCGGTGAAGACGTTCGCGTCGCAGATGTTCCTCGGCTCGCATCGGGCCGCGGTGGAGGCGGTGCTCCACGAGACGGTCGACGTCACGGCCGTCTCGTCGCACAAGATGGACGCGGCGAGCATGGCGGAGAAGCTCCGCTGGTACGCGGGGCCCGCCGGGGACAAACTCACGGCGATCGCTTTCACGGAGAGCTGTCTGAACGACGCAATCGTGCTGCCCGCCTCGCTCTCGGAGGCGAAAGCGATCGCGCTCGCGCAGAAGCTCGTGCCGACGACGCCGAGCGAGATCGCGCGGTCGCGGCTGCTCTCGGCGCTGGAGGCGGAGGGGCTCGTGCAGACGCCCCTCGAAGAGTATCACCGCCTCGCGCCGCTCTTGACGCCGCCGCCGGCGGCGGAGGACCGTATCACGCTGCCCCCGCCGTCACGCTCGTCCCGGCCCTCGTGGCATTGAGCTACCAGCGGCCCTGCTGCACGCGGCCGATCATTTCGTAGGGATATCCCGGCTCGAAGGCGCTCGCCTCGTCGAGGCGCTTCATTTCCTCGGCGGAGAGCGCGAGCTCCGCGCCGGTGAGGCAGGCGTCGAGCTGTTCGATGGTGCGCGCGCCGAAGATGGCGCTCGTGACCGCGGGCTTTTGGACGAGCCACGCGAGCGCGACCGCGGCCCTCGTGGTATTGCGCTCCTTGGCGACGGCGGTGACCGCGTCGAGGGTGCGCCAGTTGCGCGGGGTGTCGAAGCCCGCGAGCTGGCTCTTCCACTTCTCGAGCCGCGCGCCCCCGGGCGGGGGCTGGTTTTTCTGGTACTTGCCGGTGAGGAACCCACCGGCGAGCGGCGACCACGGCAAGATGCCGAGCCCGAATTTCTTGCAAAGCGGCACGTGCTCGCGCTCGAGCTCGCGCGAGACGAGGCTGTATTGCATCTGCAGCGACACGAACGCGCTGAGATGCGCGGCGCGGCTCGTCCAGAGGCTATCGGTGAGCCGGTACGCCGCGTAATTGCTGGCGCCGATGTAGAGGATTTTTCCTTGGCGCACGAGGTCGTCGAGCGCGCGGAGCGTCTCCTCCTCGGGCGTGTCGTTGTCCTGCATGTGAATCTGGTACAGGTCGATTCGATCGGTGCGCAGGCGCCGGAGGCTGTCCTCGACGCAGCGCATGATGCGATACCGCGAGGCGCCCGTGCCGTTCGGGCCGTCGCCCATACGAAAGCGGAATTTCGTGGCGAGGACCGCGCGCTCACGGTGCTTGCCCTGCACGAGCCAGTTCCCGACGACGCGCTCGGACAGACCGTCCTGCCCGTAGACGTCGGCCGTGTCGATGAAGTTCAGGCCGCGGTCGAAGGCGCGGCTCATGATCGCGTGGGCCGTGGGCTCGTCACAGCCCACGTTGTGCATGAACGATTTCTCGTCGGCCTCGCCGAACGTCATGGCGCCGAGGCAAAGGGTGGAGACCTTGACGCCGCTATTTCCGAGGGTGCGGTATTCCATGGGGTCCTCTCGCTCGTTTCTTTCTGCCGCCCCGAGTCTAGCCGCGTGGGCGCCGCTGTCGACCCCGCCGGCCGCATGGTAACCTCGGGCCATGGCTCAGCACCCCACGCTCAACGTCATGCGGATCCTGTGGATGGCGATGCTCATCGCGACGACGATGTACGTCGGCCTCGCCTTCTCGGGGATTTTGAAGCCGCCGCCCGAGCCCGTGGTGCCCATGATGCCGTTCGTGTTCGGGCTCCTGTCCCTCGTGCTCACGATCGTGAGCTTCGCCCTGCCCCGCAGCATCCACGCGGCCGCGGCGCGCGCGGCCGAGGTGGAGATCCGCGAGGAAGCGCCGCCCGACGCGTTCTCGGGGCACTATCGCGAGGCGATGGAAAAGCGCCGCGTGTTCGCCGATCCCGCGGCCGCGATGGCCAAGGCTTACACCTCGTACATGACGCCGTTCGTCCTTTCGATCGCTTTCTCCGAGGCCATCGCGCTCTTCGGGCTGGTCCTCGCGTTCCTCGGGTTCGAAAAGATCCTCGTCGTGCCGTTCTTCGTCGCAGGCGCGACGCTGATCGCGATCCGCTTCCCCACGCAACCGAAGATCCTCGACGCGTTCGAGGCGGCGCGGGGCGCGACGTTTCCGTCCTCCACTTCGTAGCGCTTTCCGACCATTGACGCGCGCTCGCCGCGCAGGTTACCTGCGGGGATCATGAAACGTCGATTCTCCCGCTCTCGGCTGTCCCTCGTCTCGCTCCTCGTTCCCGTCGCGCTCGGCTCGGGCTGCGCAGCCGGAGGTGATACGACGTCGAGCTCGAGCAGCGGCCAAGGCGGCGACGGCGGCGAGGCGGGCTGGGGCGGGCCCGGCGGATCGGGCGGCACCGGGGGAATGGGCGGCAGCGGCGGCGTCGGGGGAATGGGCGGATCGGGCGGCAGCGGTGGCGTCGGCGGCAGCGGCGGTGTCGGTGGAATGGGCGGCAGCGGCGGCGCGAGCGTGTGTACGCCCGGGGAGCTCGACGCGTGTTATTCGGGCCCGCCGGGCACGCAGATCGTGGGCCTGTGCAAAGCGGGGCTCAAGACGTGCCTCGAGGACGGGAGCGGATATGGCCCATGTGTCGGCGAGGTCGTGCCCGTGCCCGAGTCGTGCCAAACGATGGGCGACGACGATTGCGACGGGCTCTCGAACGAGGAGGGCTGCGCCTGCACCCCCGGCGCGACGGCGCCTTGTTACACGGGGCCGACGGGCACGCTCGACAAGGGAGCGTGCAAGGCGGGCACGCAGACGTGTAATGCCGAGGGCACGGCGTACGGAGCCTGCGTGGGGCAGGTCTTGCCCGCGACGGAGACATGCCTTTCCCCGGCAGACGAGGATTGCGACGGGCTCGTCAACGAGAGCGGCGCGGGTTGCGTCTGCGCCCCGGGGTCCACCACGGTCTGTTATACCGGGCCGAACGGGACACTCGGCGTCGGCATTTGCAAGTCGGGCACGCAGGTGTGCAATGCCGACGGGACGGCGTACGGGCCCTGCATGGGGCAGGTTTTACCCGGGACCGAGACGTGCGCGTCGCCGGAGGACGAGGATTGCGACGGGCTCGTCAACGAGAGCGGCGCGGGCTGCGTCTGCCAGCCGGGATCCACCACGGCATGTTATACCGGGCCGAACGGGACGCTCGGCGTCGGCATTTGCAAGGCGGGCACGCAGACGTGCAATGCCCAGGGGTCGGCGTACGGGCCCTGCGTGGGCGAGGTCTTGCCCCAGGCCGAGAATTGCATGACGCCCGAGGACGAGAGCTGCACCGGGCTCGTGGGCGACATGTGCGCCACGACCGGGTGGATCCGGTCGTTCGGCGATACATTCGATCAGGACATCATCGACATCGCCACGGACGCGCAGGGCAACGTGATCGTCGTGGGGCAGTTCGTCGGGACGATCGATCTCGGCGGAGGGCCGCTCTCGGCGCCGAACACGGTGCACGACATCCTCGTGGCCAAGTACGACGCGCAGGGCAATCACGTCTGGAGCCATCGATACGGCGCGAACGGCACGGACGGGGCGCGTGGCGTGGCCGTGGACAGCGCGGGAAATATCGTGGTGACAGGTGTTTTCCAGTCGACAGTCGATTTCGGCGGCGGGCCGCACGTGAGCGTGAGTGGAACGAGCGACGTGTTCGTGTTGAAGCTATCGTCCGCGGGCACGTTCCTATGGAGCCGGGCGTACGGGGCCGCGGGCGGGGACGAGGGCTCGGCGGTGGCCGTCGATCCGGCGGGCAACGTGATCGTGGCGGGGCATTATCGCAACACGGTCGATTTCGGCGGTGGCGCGATGACGGCGGCGGGGCTCGACGATCATTTCGTGCTGAAGCTCGATCCGGCCGGGCTCCACGTCTGGAGCAGGAGCTACGGCGACGCGACCAGCCAGGGGATGCGAGGCGTCGCCACGGACGCGACCGGCGCCGTGTATTTCACCGGCTTCATGGAGGGGACGGTCAATTTCGGCGGAGGGGATCTCATCAGCTTGGGCGGTCAGGACGCGATGCTGGTCAAACTCACGGCGGCGGGGCAACATCAATGGAGCCGCCGCCTCGGCGGAATCGGCACGCAGGTCGGCAATGGCGTCACCGTGGACGGCGCGGGAAACGTGATCGTGACCGGCGCGGCCGCGAGCACGGTCGATTACGGCGGCGGAGACCTGACGAGCGCGGGCAGCAACGACATCTTCGTCGCGAAGTACGACGGCGCGGGCGTGTTCCAGTGGGCGAAGCTCTTCGGCGACAGCGGCGACCAGGTCGGATTCGCCGTCGCGACGGGCGCGCAAAACAGCATCGTGCTCGCGGGCCGCATGACGGGCTCCGTGAATTTCGGCGGCGCCTCGCCGCTCGCGAGCCTGGGCGGCAACGACGCCTTCGTCGTGAAGCTCGACGCGCTGGGCGCGTACGTCTGGGGCCGCCGCGGCGGGGACAACCTCGAACAATGGGGCCGCTCTACGGCCGTGGACGGGTCGGGCAACGTGTTCGTCGGGGGGCGATTCCAGGGCACGCTGGACCTCGGAACCGGCCTCGTGTCGAGCGCCGGCGCCAATGACGCGTACGTGGCGAAGCTCTTGCCCTGACCGGGCCGGAGACGCTCAAGATACCCCTTCGGCCCGGAGCGCGTCGACGAGGCGCGCATACTCCTCGGGGTCATTGTAGATTTGCGCCGAGATACGGAGAACCCTTCCGCGCGGGGGCGGAAAAGGGATCACGGGAACCTCGATTCCATGGCGCGAAAAGAGGGCCTCCTGCAAAGGGTCGAGGAAGAGCGGGGGCGCGGGCGGGTCGCCTCCGGCGTCCGGCAGGCGGATGGCGGCGAGCGAGCCGATCATGGACGCGGGCGCGGGCGGAGGCGCGCCGAGGGCCGCGCACAAGCGTTCCCGCGCGGCCAGGGCCGTCTGCCGGTTGTGCTCGGCGAGGGCCGGCGCGCCGCCCGGCAGGAGCGAAGCGAGGAAACGAATCACCTCGGGGAGGACCAGATACGGCGTGGGATCGTGCGTGCCGGTCCAGTCGAATTCGAGCCGGAAGCGAGAGAGATCCGTCCGAGGGCTGTTCGCGCCGTGGCTGATCGAGAGCGGGCGGATCTGCGCCTGTTTGTCGGGGCGCACGTGGAGAAACGCCGCTCCCTTGGGCGCGCACATCCATTTGTGACAGTTGCCGGTGTAATAGGCGGCGCCGAGCGCGCGGAGGTCGAGCGGGACCATGCCGGGGGCGTGGGCGCCGTCGACCAGGGTATCGATGCCGCGGCGGGCGAGCTCGGGGACGAGGCGCTCGACGGGGAACACGAGTCCGGTCTGGCTCGTGACATGGTCGACGAGCGCGAGGCGCGTGCGCGGCCCCGTGCAATCGAGGACGGCCTGGACGACGTCGTCGGGGGATTCGAGGGGGAAAGGGACGGCGGCGACGACGACGCGGGCCCCGGCGCGCGCGGCCACGAACTCGAGGGCGTTGCGGCAGGCGTTGTATTCGTGGTTCGTCGTGACGAGCTCGTCGCCTGGGCGGAGGTCGAGCGAGCGAAGGACGGTATTGACGCCGGCCGTCGCATTGGGGACGAACGCGAGGTCCGCGGCGCCCGCGCCGACGAAATCCGCGAGGGCCCCGAGGGCGGCGTCGAGGAGCGGCTCGAGCTCGCGGACGAAGAACCGAACGGGCTCGCGCTCCATCTGCGCCCGCAATCGATCCTGCGCCTCGCGAACACGAAGCGGACAGGCGCCGAACGAGCCGTGATTGAGGAAGGTGATGGCAGGGTCGAGATCCCAGAGCGGCCGGACGCGGGCGGCGTGGGAGGGGGGATATTCGTGAAGGGTCATCGGGTGCGGGGGCTCAGCGAAGGAGGAACAGGAGGCTGCCGCCGATGATGAGCGCGTACAGGCCGAGGAGCACGACGGTCATCATGCCGACGAACGCCCAGAACTCGCGCTGGCGCTCGATCGCGGTGGCGATGAAATCGAGGCGCCCGTCGGTCGCGATGACCTGGTTGATGCTGTCGCGATACCGGAAGAGGCGCGAGCCAACGACGGCGTAGAGAATGGCGAGGATGAGGTACACGATGAAGGCGATGGCCCCGTACTCGCCGATCGCGCGCGACGTCGAGGTCGAGCTCATCGTGTAGAGGCCGAAGACCACGAGCCCGACGGCGCCGATGTAGCTCAGCGTCCCGAACAGGGTGATCCAGGGCCGCGTCTTCTGGAGCGAAAAGACGATCGCGTCGATCGAGGGATCGTGCGGGGCGTCGTCTTCGGCCGACTTCTTTTTCTTGGGCCGCTTCGTGGTCTTCGTTTCCTTGGGCGCTTCGTACGGATTCAGCTCGTCCTCGTTCGACACGATCGTCTCCCCTATTTCGACAGGATCTCCTCGACCTCGCGCTGCCATTTCGCGCCGAGCTCGGGATGAATCATGCGCACGTAGGCTGCGTATCCGCGCAGCCAGGCCGGAAAGTCGGGTTTTCCGCGGGCCTGGGAGGCCACGCCATGGCTGCGGCAGTTGTTGAGGATGGCCTTGAACCGCCTCCGCTCCTCGCGCGGGATGGACGGCTTCTGGTCGACGACGAGCCCCGTCACGCGCTGGCGATTGCCCTTGCGCATGATGCGACGTTTCTTGACGTTCTCCGCGAAACCCTCCTGCTGGAGGATCGCATTGACCCACCAGAGGAACCGCCCGAGGCGCGCGGGCGGGTCGCGGAAGGAGAACGTGAGGTCGTCGGCATAACGGGTGTACGTGGCGCCGGTCTTCCTGGCGAGGGCGTCGAGGCGCGCGTCGAGGCGGCGGCAGACGAGGTTCGCGAGGGCCGGCGAGGTGGGCGCGCCCTGGGGCAATGCGCCCGGCCAAACCACGGTGCCGTCCGGCAGCTTGGCCCGGTGGGTCGTGAGGCCGGCGAGCGCGACGGCGACCTCCTCGTCGTAATGGCGACGGAAGAAGCCGACGACGCGGCGGTAATGGACCGTGGGGAAGAAGTCCTCGATGTCGACGCGCACGACGACGGCGGCGCCGACGTGAGGGCTCGCATTGGTGAGCGTGGAGCGCTCCTCGATGAAGCCGTGGGCCGCGGGGTGCGCGGGGATCTTGGCGAGGATCTCGCGCAGGATGGCGCGCTGGACGCCCTTCAAGCGGACGCGGGGGGCCGAGATCTTCCGGAGTCCGCCGGTGCGCTTGGGAATCTCGAACTCGACGTAGCCGCTTCCCTTGCCGGTGCCGGGGCGCATGAGGGCGGGCAGCTCGCCGGGTTTGACGCCGACGAGCTTGGCCACGCCGGCGCGGGAGCTCAGCTTGGGGACATCGACGTGCGGCGGGGGCTTCGTGGCGGTCGCGCCGCGGCGAAAGGCATATCGGGAGCGAAAGAGCCCGAAGGTCCAGCCCGTGGGATTCCAGCCCCCGGGCGCGATCGGGTTCGCGAACCGCGAAGGCGAGGCGCGTCGATCGGGCGGCGCGACATCCGCGAGGCCGAGCGTCTTGACGGCGGCGCGCGCGGCACTCGCGACGGCGTTGTCGGCGTCCTTGACCATGCGGCGAAGGTGCTGCGCCGCGTTCCCGCGGGCGAAGATGAGCGGGACGATCCGGACACCACGGAGCCGCTCGCGCGGATCCTCGCTGCAGAGGAGCTTGCCGACGGGCCCGACGAAGGCGCGACCTGCGTAGAAGCGCGCGACTTCGTACTCGGCGAGGCCCTGGTGTCGCTCGAGCAGCTCGGCGACGCGCTCGAAGTTCGCGTCGGGATCGGCGAGCAAGGGCTTGAGCTCGAGGAGGAGGCCGACAAGGCTCATGGCGGCGCATCCTACCAGGGATGGGGGGAGGTTTTTAAGGGGGAATGGATGCGTGTGCGCTCAGCGTCCGCGGGTGCGGCGCTGCGGGGACTTGCGTGCGGGGCTCTTTCGGGTGGGCTTCGGCTCGGCGGGGGAATCGGAGCCGAGGACCTCGGCGAGCGTGGAGGCGGTGAGGATCCGGTCCGTCATGCGGTCGAGCGCCTCGATCGTGGCCGCGTCGAGGGCTTCCATGACGGAGGCGGGGAGCTTGCCGAAGCGGAGCTCGAGCTGGCGCGCGAGAACGTCACGACGGCCCTCGCGTTTGCCTCGCTCGATCCCCCGTTCGATCCCTCGCTCGATCCCTCGCTCGATCCCCCGCTCGATCCCTCGTTCGAACCCCTTCTGCTCCAGCCGCTCGCCAGCGTGGAAGATCTGATCGAACACGCTGTCGCCCACGGCTCTCCGCACCGCCATGATTACCTCGTCCTCCTCTCGCTTACCGACCTTTCGAAGATACATCATCACCGCCGCGATCGCAGCATCCCCGTCCGGCGCGTGCACCACCTGCCGGAGCGCCTCCGCCCACCGGCCGAGCCCCGCGAAGAGCTCCTCCGGGCTCCGCGAATAACGCAGGAGGTACAGGACCAACCGACCGAGCGTCGTCATCGCCCGGCGAGACAGCTCTGCGTCGTCCACGTGGCTGATGTCGTCCAGCACGATCCCGAACCGAGGGACATGGTCGAGCACGCCCATGACGACCCCATCGACGTCCACGAGCTCCTCGAACCGCCGTGCCGCCCGCCATCCTGTCTTGCTGTGGTGCAAGACGACCGGAACGATCACCGGCAACCTCTTCGCCCGCGGGTGTTCGTCCCGGTACGAGCGCCAGATCCGCACCATGTACTCGAGCAGCCGCAAGAGCAGCCACGCGTCCACGTAACTCTGGTGTTCCCAGAGCACGTAGATGAAGGCTTCGCGGCCCGCGATCTTGGCGGAGAACAGCAGATCACTCCGGTGCCCGTCGAGCTCCGGATCCACGAAATGCCCCGGGGCGAGCGCGAGCGTCGAGAAGTCGATCTTCTCGACGAGCGTCGCCGGGAGCATCGACCGCAGCGCCGGGGCCGCGTGAACCGGATTCGAGAAGACGTACTGGAAGAGCGCGTCGTGCGGGTTGTCGGTCATGCGCCGACAAACGAGCGTACCTGGAAAAACCCCGCCGTCCACAATCGAGCATGCGCCGCGATTTTTGGGACGAATTCGGTACGCTCACCGCCGCCGAGGCGAGAAGGCTCCCGGAGACCTCGCCACTTGCTCGGCAGAGGCGTACACAAGACCTACAGCTGCAAGCTGTATCGCCCCGCAGGGCGGTCTCGTGACGCATCGTTCTTTCATGGGGTACAGGTCGCAGCCGCGACGTGACATCGCGGGTGATAGCTGGCTGCTCGTGTCCCCGGGAGCCGTCCTCATGGGAACATATTTTCCCGATGCAGGGAAGCCCTGAAAGAAAGACGCTCACGGGAGGCGCCGCCACCTGCTCGGCAGAGGCGTACGGGGACGAAAAGCCCTGCGGGGCGGTCCCCGTGACGCTTCATTCTCCATGGGGAGTCGTTCGCAGCCGCGACGTGACATCGCGGGGTGATAGCTGGCTGCTCGCGCCTCCCGTGAGCGAGGCGATCACATCACATCTTGGGCTCGGGCGGAAGGGCGTCGTCGGGGCGCGTCGTGTCCTCTTCGAGCAGCGCGCGGAGACGGTCGCGCGGGCCGCCCGGGGCGCGGCGGACCAGGGCGTCGAAGCGGCGCGTCTCGGCCCGGATGCGCTCGCCGTGGGCGCGGAGCGCGGGCAGAGCGTCCTCGGGGAGGGTCGGGCGGGCGAGGACGGTGAGGTTTTCGAGAAGCTCGCGGTGGCTGCGCGGCGCCGTGAGCGTGGCGCTCACGCCGGGCTGCGTGAGCGAATACCGGTAGCAATCGGGGGCGCTCGGGGGTCTTGTTTCCGGGGCGTCGCCCGGCGCGGGGCGCAGGAGGCGGCCGTAGGAGGTGGCCGTGAACGTGAGGACGCCCGTGCCGCGCGCGAGGGCCTCGGGGAGGAAAAAGGTTTCGGCGCCCGGGTGCGCGGCGCTGTGGCGGGTCATCACGACGGGCCAGGGGTGCTTCTGGAGCGCGGAAACGGCCACGGCGCGGTCGTGCGTGGAGAAGCCGAATGCGCGCAGCTTGCCTTCGTCGCGAAGGCGCGCGAGGGCCTCGTAATCGTCGTCGGCGAGGCGATCGGGGGAGCGGACCCAGAACAGGAGGAAGACGTCGATCCAGTCGATACGCAGGCGCGCGAGCGTGCGCTCGACGTCGGCGCGGAGGGCGTCGGGGCCAGAATGGTACGTGCCGGCGACGAGGACGAGCCCCTCCCGTCCGGCCCGGCGTGACCGCAGGAAACGCGTGAGCTCGTGATAACGCGGCTCCCAGAAGAACGCATTGACCCCGGCGTCGCGGGCGTCGGCGAAGCTCGACGCGACGAGGCCGTGGGCGCCGGAGACCACGAGCGGCGACACGAAAAGCCCCGTCGCACCGAGGGGTCGCAGGGTGACGCCTTCGGGCCGCGCGGGCACCGGCGCGCGTTTTCGAGCCGGCTCCGCGGCGGCCGGGGGTGACGCCGGGCGATGCTGGACGAGGGATGGCTGCTTCGAGAATGCCTCGTCCGGGAGCACGAGCGTCAATGCTTCGAGGTGCGCCTTCACGAGGGCTCCCTCGGCGCCGGGCGCGAGCGCCGCGACGAGGCGCGCGAGGGCCCGATCGTCGCCGTCGCGAAGCAACCAGGTATAGGCCGAGGTGCGTACGGCCTCGTCGGGCTCGGGTTTCGCCGGGTCGAGCAGCGCGAGGAGACGATCTTCCAGGCCGACCACGGCTTCGAGGGCGCTCGCGGCGGCCGCGCGGACCATCGGGGCGCGGTCCTGGGAGAGGCGGAGCAGGGTGCGAAAGGCTTCGGGGTGAAGTGATTCGTCCTCGGGCGCGAGCAGATCCGCGGCGCGGGCGCGGAGGAAGGGGTCTGTCGCGAGGGCAGAGGCGAGCGCGCAGGCGCGGACGTCGTCGGGCGCGAGGTTTTTTCGATCGCGGAACACGAGGGTCATCGCCTGGCGGCGGAGCCACGGGTCGGCGTCACTGACGGCGGCGGCGAGGGAAGCCTCCGCGTCGAGCACGGCCGCGCGAATCCATGGGTCCTCGTCGGCGAGGGCGCGGACGCGTTCGACGGGCGGGAGGTCGCCCCCGGCGGCGCGGGCGGCGAGGGCGACGGCGCGGGTCGCCGGGTCCGCGCCTTCGGCGGCGCGGGCGAGCAGGGCGTCGTCGCCGAGCAGGGCGGCGGCTTCGGCGACGGCGCGACGTTCCCGAACGGAGACGGCGCGGGGGGCGGCGGCGACCAGCGCCTCGGCCCAGGCCCCCAGAATCCGCGGCGAACCGGGGCGCCTCTCCCATCCCGCGAGCGCGGCCGCGCGGACCTCCTCGTCCGGATCGTCGAGCGCCCCGAGCACGACCGGGAGCGACCGCTGATCCCGCAGCAATCCCGTCACCGCGGCCGCGCGCAGCCCCGGCGCGCCGCTCTTCGCCAGGCCCCGCACCCGCTCCAGATCCTCGGCATTCCCCCGCACCGCGAGCACCTCCGCGGCCCAGGCGAGCGCCCCGGGGGACGGCGGATCCGCCGTGAGAACGCGCCGCGCGAGCGGCAGATCCTCCCCGCTCCCGAGCCGATCGAGCACGGCGCGCACCTCGGCGGCGGCGTGGGGCACGCGGGGCTCGTCGAGCCATCGCAATGCGAGCAGGAGCGCGTCGGGATCGTTCCGCTCGCGCAAACGACGACGGGCGAGGGCACGCAAAGACGCGTGGGGGTCGCCGAGCCAGGCGACGAGCGCGGCGGCGGGCACGAGCGAGGGGTCGGCCTTTTCGAGGCGCGCGGTGACGACGGCGGGGTCCTCGTCGGCGAGGCCTTCGGCGAGCTGCACCGGCGGCGAAGCGGCCGCGGCCGGCGTATCGGCGGCGCCGGCCCACGCGGCGCCGAGGTAATGCGCGGCGGAGGCGACGGTCCCGGTCGGATCCTTCGCGGCGGCCTGGGAGACGGCGTCCCGCACCTCGAAATCGTCCTCGCCGAGCACCACGAGCGCCTGCACGGCCGCGTGCCGGACGCGCCAGAAGGGATCCGCGAGCGCCTCGACGAGCAGCGAGAGCGCCTCCTTCCCTCCCGCCGCGGCCGCGGCGCGCACGGCCGATCGGCGCACCCACCACACGGGCTCCTTTCGAATGGCGCGGGCCGCGTACGGCAAAACGTCCCGTGATTCGAGCCGCGCGAGCGCGCGATAGGCGCGGTCGCGCACCGAGGGCATCACGTCGTCGAGCGCCTCGACGAAGGCGGAGGCAAAACGCCGGCTGCGCAGCTCGCCGAGCTTCTGGGCGGCGGCGGCGCGGACATCGGCGTCCTCGTCGCCGAGCATGGCCTGACGGAGGGCGAAGCGGGCGGGGAGCGGGCGGGGGTCGAGCGTCTCGGCGGCGTCGCGCCGGGCCTCGGCGTCGTCGTCGAGGAGGCGGACGAGCGCGGGCGGGCTTGCGGGGGAGGAGCGGTCCACGGGATCGCCTTCGAGCGGGACGGCAAAGTCGAGCGAATGTCAAGCGGCGCGGCATTCCGGCTTGCCGGGCTCGTTCGCTCCCGATTACCCTCCCGGGCCGCTCGGAGGGAGGTGTTCATGTCGAAGGTCAGCGAACAGGTCCAGAATCAGATCCGCGTGAGCGACAAGGTCGTCGCCTCGGCCCGCACGCATGGCGCGGCCGTCGCGGAGAACCTCGCGGCGCGGGCGCAGGAGGTCCAGGGGCCGCTCACGAAAGCCACGAAGCAATCGTACGTCGCGGTCTTCGAAGCGCTCGCGGACGGCCTCGCGCGGTCCGCGGCGGAGCTCGGCAAAGCGGAGGAAGACCTCGCCGCCGAGCGGGCGGACGACATCCCGGTGCGGGCCTCGCGCGACGCGGCGGCGACGGCGCTCGCGACGTTGCTCGGGCTCTTGCGCCGGACGATCGAGGATCACATGGGGGCGGCGGCGCTCGCGACGTACGGGCTCTCGACCGAATCGCCGCGCGTGCCGGCGAAGCTCTTGCAGTACACGAAGACCGTGGCGCGGCTGCTCGGCGAGCACCCGGCGATCGTGGTCTCGCCGCTCGGCTCGACGTTCAACACGGCCGTCGCGCAGCAATCGGTGATCAAGCAATCGAGCCAGCTCGAAGCGGCGGTGGGGGACGACCATCGCGAGGCGCGCGAGCTGGAGACCGCGCTCGCGGCGCGGGACCGCGCGGCGGCGGCGTGGTCGGATGCGTATCAGGGGACGGCGTCGACGCTGGAGGGGCTCTACCGGCTGGCCGGGTATCGGGACCTGGCGGAGAAGGTGCGGCCGACGCAGCGGAAGCTCCGCGGGGAGGATGAAGGGGCGGAGATCGAAGGGACGGAGCCGCCGAAGGAGGGGTGAGGGTCAGGCGTCCGAGGGGAGCCAGAGGTCGGTGATAGGAAACTCGATCGCCTCGAACGGCTCGGCCCGTACGCGGTCGTCATACCCCCACACGCCAGCGCCCACGTCGCGCCAGAGCCCGTTGTACGCGACGAGCGTCCTGAGCAGGCGGTCGTCGAACTCGACGATCCACAACCACGTCACACCGTGCTTCATGTAAAATCGGTGCTTGGTCACGAGATGGTATTGGCGCGTGCGCAGCGCACCGATCTCGCACACCCAGTCCGGAACGATCGTGATGGCATTGTCGAGCGGAGGCTCGGGCATACGCTCGCGGCGCCAGCCCGCGAGCGCCGGGCAGACCTCGGGCGAGTCGGGCAGCGCGATCCAGGGCTCGATGAGGATCCACCATCCGCCAGGGCCACGCCAACCAATGTCGAAAGGGCTACCGAGGTGCATCCCGAGCGCCTGCGCCGCCCGTGCTCGCTGAAAATCGAAACGTCGCTGGGTGTAGGGCACACCGTCGAGGATCTCGCGTTTCACGTTCAGCGGCGGGCCGTGCGTGGACTCGGTCATGGGCCGAGTTTGTCCGAGAACAGATCGGCGCGCAAGCTTTAGCCCTTCGCGGGCAACCAGAGATCGGACAGATCGAGCTCGATCGCATCAAACGGCTCGATCCGCGCGCGGTCGTCGTTCCGCCATGTGCCGAGGTCGAGCCAGCGGCCGTTTTCCAGACGATGCGCCAGGAGCACGCGGGCAGCGGGGTCGATGAACCACAACCATCGGACGCCGTGCTTCGCGTAAAACGGTTTCTTGATCTGCTGATCGTAGTCCCGTGTGCTCGGGGAGAAGATCTCGCAGACCCAGTCGGGCACGATCTTGATGGGATCGTCACCCGGCGGATCAGGCATCCGCTCGCGAAGCCAGCCGGCCAGATCCGGAGAGACTTCGGGCGAGTCGGGCAGCTCGATGCCGGGCTCCGTGGCGATCCACCAGCCACCCGGGCCGCCCACGCCGTCCTCGTACGGGTTGCCGATCCGGCGGTTGAGGACCGACGCCCCGTGAACATGCCGAAACCGCGGCCGCGGCTGCGTGTACAGCACCCCATCCAGGATCTCCCCCTTCACGTTCGACGGGAGCGCCAGGAGGTCCTCGTACGTCGCACGTTTCCGCGCAGCATCGGCGGCCATGCCGTGAGGTTGCCCGAGCCCGGGGCGCGCCGCAAGCCGCCGAGGACGCTGGGAAACGCCTTCGCGCCGGCCGCGAACCCGACGTTTCCATGGGAAACGCCTTCGCGGACGGCGCAGACCCGTTTTTTCGGCGACGGACGCCTTCGCAGTCGCCGCCAACCCGTCCGTCAGACGACGGACGTCTTCGCAGACGCCGCGAACCTCTCCGTCGGATGACGGACGCGTCCGCGGGTCGGCGCGATCACGTTTCCCACCGGGAAATCGGGCGTGCGGGCTCCGCGAAGGCGTTTCCCACGGCCGGAGACGTGATGGCGGGATGGGCCCTGACCTTCCGGGACCGTTCTGGTAGAGTCGCGCGCATGCCGGACGTCCTCGCCATCGTCAGCAAGGCCGTGTTCGAGAAGGAAGCGGGCGGACGCAAGCCGGGCAAGGTGTGGCCCATCGACACCTACCACAGCCAGAGCAAGGGCCTCGCCCCGCTCGCCGGCGGAGGACGGCTGTTCATGGTGACCGTGCGGCCGCCGGCAGACACGCTCTGGCTCGTCGCCGTGCTGGAGAATCCGCAGCTCACCGGCAAGGGCTGGCGCAGCGGAAAGAACCGCGTGCCGATCAACGACATCACGTCGCTCGTACCGAGGATCCGGTTCGCGAATGGAAAAGGGATCACCGCGTCGCCCGGCACGCTCGGGATGTCGCTGCAGACGCCGCGCGTGCTCGACGCGCCCTCGGCCGCGCTGCTGCTCGGCGCATCCTGGAGCGGCGGCGTGGCGCCGGCCGTGAACGTGACGAAACACGATGCGGCCGGGCCTTTGCCGTGCCTGTGCAAGCTGTGTTTGCCGCAGAGCACCGAGCGGGCAGAGACGGGCGGAATGGCGTTCGTCCGTTCGAGCACGGAGGCGCTCGGGCGCGTGCTCCATTTCTGGATGCCCGAGGAGCTGAAGAAGGTCGAGGGCGCCGTGGGCCGCTCGGTCCGGACGGCGCTCTCGTCCCGCCTCGCGGCGCAATGATTCGACTCGAAGTCCTCGGCGCCCATACCCAGCTCCTCTCGACCCTCTGCGCGAAATGCCCGCAGGGGCCGGCAGGTTGTTGCAAGGCGCCGCCCGAGATGGATTGGTCGGACGTGGGGCGCGTCGTCGCCGGGGGCGGGCGCGATTTCGTGCTCGCGAGGATCGCCAAGAAGGAGCTGATTCCGACCAAGCGCGGGCTCGAGCTGCGGCGGGTGAAGCGGCGGGAGGCAAAGACGGAGCCGATGGAGCGCAAATGCGTGTTCCACGGGCCGGGCGGATGCACGATCAGCCCGGCCATGCGCCCCGCGACCTGCAATTACTTTCTCTGCGAGGATACGTTCGTCGAGGGGGGCGAGCGGAAAGGCGAGCCGAGCGCGGTGCGGGCGAGGCAGGCGCACGGGGCGCTGCGGGCGGTGTTCGAGCGGTGGGACGCGGAGCTCTCCGTCAGGATCGCGGAGAGGTGGCCGGAGGGGCCGGCGTGGGACGCGGCGTTCCTCGATTGGCTCGGGGAGGCGTTCGTGGAGATGGAAGAGGCGTCAGGGACGAAGCGCGCCGCATGGCCCGGCCCTGCGTAGAGCCGCGCGCGCCCCGGGGCGGGGTCAGCGGTCGCGGCAGAGGATGAAGTAGTGGTCGAGGGCCTTTTCGCCCTTGTAGGCCGCGCCGATCGAGACGTGGGTCGAGACCTTGCGCATGTAGTCGCGGGTGCCGTTGTAGACGAACTTCTGGAGGCCCTTGGAGTTCGGGATGACCTTGGGCCAGCCCGCCGCGACGGGGCCGTCGGGGACCTGGAAGTAATCGATCACGACGCCGCCGCGCGCCTCCCACTCGGCGCGGCCCTTCGTCGGGACCGCGACGAAGAAGCCCGGGCCGACGGTGCCGAGGAACGGCGACTCGTTGTATCCGAAGAGGCGCGCTGAGCCGTCCTCGGGTCGGCAAAACCGCTTCTGGAAGAGCTTGAGGCCCGAAGGCAAGGGGAGCGTGTTGCGGCCGTCGTGGTGGACCGGGGCGAGCTTCGTGATGTCCGTCGGGACGAAGTGGTCGAGCGTGATGAGGGACGCCCTCTCGGCCCTCTGGTAGAGCTTGCGTTGCTCGTCGCGTGAGAGGGTGCGGGTCTCGTTGAGCCTGTCTTCGGCGGAGAGCCCGTCGAGGTAGCTGGCGATGGCGTCGATGGTGGCGCTGGAATCTTGGATGAGCTCTCGAAAGCGCACGTGGCCTCCTCGGTTGCGGGAGGATATACCACCGTCCCCGCGATGATCGTCACGTCGAACCTGGGCAAATCGTACGGCGACCGGACCCTCTTCGAGGAGGTGTCGCTGAAGCTCAACCGGCAGAGCCGCTACGGGCTCGTCGGCGCGAACGGCTCCGGCAAGACGACGCTGCTCGAGATCCTGGCCGGCGACGAGGCCCCGACCGAAGGGAGCTTCAACATCCCCGCCGGCGCCCGCATGGGCGTGCTGCGGCAAGACCGGTTCCTCGAAGACGAGGCGAAGATCCTCGACCTCGCGATGATGGGCGACCGGATCGTGTGGGAGGCGCTCGAGGAGGAGAAGCGGATCGTGGAGGACGGGGCCGGCGACGCGCAAAGGCTCGCGGAGGTCGCCGACGTGATCCGGGCGTACGACGGCTACACGCTGAAGGCGCGGGCGACGTCGATCCTGGTGGGCCTCGGGATCCCGATGGAGGCGCACGAGCGGCCGCTCGCGACGCTGTCGGGCGGGTTCAAGCTGCGCGTCCTGCTGGCGCAGGTGCTCGTGGGCGGGCCGGACGTGCTCTTGCTCGACGAGCCGACGAACCACCTCGACATCCTGACGATCCGCTGGCTCGAAAAATTCCTGAACGCGCACGACGGCGCGGTGCTCGTGATCTCCCACGATCAGCGCTTCCTCGACAACGTGGCGACGCACATCCTCGACATCGATTACGGGACGGTGACGCTCTACCACGGCAATTACACGGCGTTCGTGAAGGAGAAGCGCGCCGAGCGGGAGCGGCAGCAAGCGGAGGTCGAGCGGATCGAGGAGGTGATCGCGCACAAGCAGTCGTACGTGGACCGGTTCCGGTACAAGGCGACGAAGGCGAAGCAAGCGCAGAGCCGGCTGAAGCAGATCGAGAAGATCGAGGTGCCGGAGCTGGAGGAGAGCTCGCGGCGGACGCCGGTGTTCAAGCTGTCGATCGCGCGGCCGAGCGGGCGGGACGTGCTCGACGTCGCGGGGATCAACAAGTCATACGGGGAGAAGCGGGTGCTCACCGCGGTGTCGCTCGTGGTGCGGCGAGGCGAGCGGGTGGCGGTGATCGGGCCGAACGGGATCGGCAAGTCGACGCTGCTCAAGATCCTCGCGGACCGGCTCGACAAGGACGCAGGCACGGTGCGCTGGGGGCACGAGGCGCGCGTGGGGTACTTCGCGCAGGATCACCGGGAGGTCCTCGACGATCCGGAGGCGACGCCGCTCGGGATCATGAAAGCGGCATGCCCGACGGAGCCGGAAGCCGCGGTGCGGGGGCGGCTCGGGCGGATGCTGTTCTCGGGCGACGACGTGAACAAGAAGGTCGGGCTGCTCTCCGGGGGAGAGGCGGCGCGGCTTTTATTCTGCCGGATCCTCGTGGAGGAGCCGAACGTGCTCCTGCTGGACGAGCCGACGAACCACCTCGACGTGGAGGCGATCGAGGCGCTCGCGGAGGCGCTCGTGGCGTACGAGGGGACGCTGATCCTGGTTTCGCACGATCGCTGGTTCGTCTCGAAGATCGCGACGCGTATCCTCGAGGTGCTGCCGACGGGCCGAAACGATTTCCCGGGCACGTACGAGGAGTACCTCGCGCGCTGCGGCGACGATCACCTCGACGCGGAGGCGGTGGTCCAGAAGGACAAGGCCGCGAAGAGCGCAGCGAAGGCGCAGGAGCCCGCGGCGCAGGTGTCGGGCTCGGCGTGGGAGGACCAGAAGAAGAAGCGCAATCGCTTGAAGGAGCTGCCCGGCAAGCGGGACAAGGTGCTGGCGGCCGTCGAGGCGGCCGAGTCGCAGAAACGAGAGCTCGAGTCGCGTTTTTGCGAGCCGGGTTTTTTCGAGCGGACGAGCAAGGACGACGTGGCCGCGCTGGATCGGCTACGGAAAGAGCTCGACGGGAAGATCGAGGCCCTCCTCGGGGAGTGGGAGGCGATCGAGAAGGAGCTCGCCGAGGGCGGGTGACGTCCGAGGTGGTGGGTTGCCAAAAGCCGGCAGCGCGTGATAGCTGGCGGCCCGGTACGATGAGAAAAGCTGCGATTGTTTTGATGTCCGGCCTGTTCGTGTCCGGATGTGGTCTCGTCAACCTTCAGACGAACATCCCGGGTCTCGGGGGAGACTCAGGGACGCCCACCACAGGGCCTTTCGGCATCTTGCCGTACGACGAGGACGAGGCGGGCAAGGCGGTGCTCGAAACGTTCAAGTCGTGGGATTACACGTCCTGCGAGAACCACATGTGCGTGCCCGATTTCAAGAAGAAGGCGGGCGTGAAGGAGTACCAGGACAAGGCGACGTACATCTACCAGTATAACCCGCGCCGGACGCTGAAGAACCCGGATCCGACGTGGCTCACGGGCTGGGACAAGCTGTCGGAGGACGAGAAGGCCAACACGGCGGACGAGACGTACCAGGCGCTGATCGTGGCGGCGATGCGCAGGACGTGGCTCGCGAAGTGCTACGCGGACTACCTCGCGATCGACAAGGAGGCGCGGGCGAACGACGCGAAGTGGGCCGTCGAGATCGCGGAGGCGTCGAAGATCCCGAGCCCGTACGGGCGCATCGGCGCGCTGCTCGGCCTGCAGAAGACGGCCAACGAGGCGGCGAGGAACGATTCGGTCATCGACATCCTGATGACGCAGGTCGGGTTTCAAAGGGACCTGCGCGTCGCGATCAAGAAGGCTTACGAATCGACGGGGCGCGATTACCTGTACGCGATCGTGAACGGCGCGCCTCAGCAGAACGACGTCCGCGCCAGGCTCGACGCCGCGACGGAGCGGGACATGTATTGCGCCTACGCGGCCTCGAACGGGACGTCGAAGACGCCGGCGCTCGACGGCGCCGGACGCGGCAACTCGTACACGGAGCGCGGCGCGAAGTACGTGAAGCCGCTTTTCTCCGAGGAGACGCAGAAGAAGATCGATCGGCTCCGCGAGAAGGAAGCGAAGAAGTCCGTCGACGAGGCGCGGCCGGGCAATTTCTCGAAGGTGTACATCGAGGGGATCGAGAAGGGCGAGAAGGAGATCCCCGGTCACCCGAAGCTCGGGTACTATTCGGGGTTCGGCGAGGTCAAGAAGATCACGCAGAACGGCGGCAAGACGGATCTCGAGATCCTGTACGCCTACACGAACGAGTACGCCTACGATTGCGTGGAGACGAACCGGATCCACAGCATCCAGAATGGGCGAATCGTCTACCGGGAGATCTGCAAGACCGGCAAGAGCATCCAGGAGACGACGGTGCGGCTGACGCTCGGGGAGATGCCCGAGGGCGTGACGGTGCAGGTCGGCGACAAGGTCGAGGGCTACGCGGTCGTAAAGAAGCACGAGGCGAAGACGGTCACGGACACGAAGCCGCTGATCAAGAAGACCGAGCTCTGGGTGCTGGAGCTCGAGCACCTTTCGAAGGTGACCCGCAAGGACAAGCTCGTCGGGCAGTGGTTCTGAGCTGAACGAAGAGCGTCGTCAGGCCCGGGGGGGTCGAGCCCGCACTCGACCCGGCGCGCGCGGGCAGAGCTCGGCCAGGGTATCGAGGAAGTCGATACATTCCTGTTCGGTCGTGCAGGGGTGCGGCGCCACGCGGAGGACCTCGTGGCGTCGCTGGTCGATATCGATGCCCCGCTCGGCGAGGGCTTGCACCACCGACTCGGGTTCCGGTACCGCAATGCAAACGCCGCCCGCCCGAAGTGAAGGCGCGCGCGGCGTCACGACCTCGAATCCACGCTCCAGGGCGCCGTCGTGGAGGAGCGCGCAGAGCTCTGTGTTGCGTCGCTCCATCGACTCGACGCCGACTTCCAGGGCGAAGCGGAGTCCGGCGCGCGATCCGTAAATGGAGGGCAGCCCGGGCGTGCCCTGCTGGAAGCGGCGCGCGCCGAGTCGCGGGAGGTAGGCGTCCTCGAACGTCTTTTGCGTGACGAAGGCGTCGAGGCTCCTGTGGGCAAACCACCCAGGATACGCGGGTTCGAGCTTGTCGCTGAGGGACGGGTCGACGTACATGAAGGCGAGCCCGGTCGAACCGGAGAGCCACTTGTGGACACCTCCGACGACGACGTCCGCGCCGAGCTGCGTGACGTCGAGCGGGACGATGCCCACCGCCTGATAAGCGTCGAGCAAGAGGACAGCGCCCACGGCGCGCGTCCGTTCGCAGAGCGCCCGGACGTCGAGGCGCGCGTTGTAACGCGAGACCAGCGATACGGCCACGATCGCCGTGCGCTCGTCGATTTCCCGGAGAATGGCCTCTTCGGAGACCGAGGATCCATCCGACGACGGCACCTCGACGACTTCGAAGCCACGCTGCGCCTGCGCGTTCCAGAGGTGAAGGGAGGAATGGAAATCGAGGGCGGTGGTGATGATCCGCCGGCGTACCGGTCCCGGGTGGATCGACGCTGCAATGGCGGCCTGGCAGGCGGTGGCATTGTCACGCAGCGCGATCGTGGCGGGCTCCGTATGCAGGAGCTTTGCGATGAGCCCGGTCATCTCCTCCACGCGCTCGTACCAGGTTCCGATCGCGCGATTGTTGAGCGCGCGGCTGCGGATGTACTCCGTCAGGTCCTCGAGCCCCTCGGCGGGGAGAGGCCCGATGCTCTGGGAGGCCAGGTAGTTTCTCTCCGCGAAGACGGGAAAGCGCTGGCGGTAGGGGGCGAAGTTCGTGGTCATCACGGGTAACACAACCTGTAGAGGGCATCGAAATACTGCTCCGATGCCCGAGCGACGGCCTCGGCGCCGGCCCAGGCCGCAGCGAGGTGCGCCTCGCGCGCGGGGACGAGCCTCGCCAGGCAAAGCGAATCCTCCGCGTGATCGACCTCGAGCTCCTCGTGGAGGTGCAGCCACGTGAGCACCTCGCGCGGGAGCTCGTGCTGGCGACGGAACTCGGATCCGAGGCGAACGTCGACCTGTTTGCCGTAAATCTCGATCAACATGAGGGCGCCGATCGATTCGTATTCGTCGGTCGAATAGAGCGGCTCGTTCAGCCGCGCGTGGAGCTCCCGGCCAGGGGCGAGGAGGAGCGTGTCGTCGAGCGCGAGGCGGTAGGGCGCGAGGCCGTCGAGCAATGTCCTGAACAGGCCTCGATGGGCGCGCTGGAAGTCGCCCTCGCCGAGCTCGTCGTTGAGCTGCTTGGCGAGCAGGCAGCGGGCCCGATCGTCGCTCACCTTGGCCACGACGTGCGCGAGCCGGGCGGGGAAGTCGTGGACCACGCCTTCCCAGAAATTCGCCATGATGAGCCACAGATGACCAAAATGCACCGGCTCGCGCTGCAGGCGCTGGAAGAAGGGGTGATCGGTGAGAAGGTGCTTTCGCTCGTAACGCTCGACGATCTCCTCGGCCGGCCTTAGCTTGCGCTCGGAAGGGGCCGGGGTGATGGGCATCGGCGCGTGGGCCTGCGGCGAGACGTACACCGTCAGCCGGCGCTTGCCCCCGTCGTGGCGCAGGCCGACGTAGCTATGCTTCCGGTTGGTTTTTCCCTCCGCCTTCGCGGGGAGCGCCGCCTGGTAGCTCCGGACGGGCAAACCATGAAGGTCCATGTAGCCGGACACGCGCTGTCGGACCATGTGGTCGCTGCTCGTGTAATCGACGATGGGCACGTACAGGGTCTGCGAGAGCGGGGCGCTCATGTGGATATCGCGGAACGCGGTGCACGTGAAAATGGGGCGGCCCGTGTAGGGCCCTTCCCCGCCCGTCATGTGACGGCAAAAGTCGACCATGGAATCGACGTCGCAGGCGTCCGGGAGCAAGGATGCCGATAGCTCCGCGAGTGATACCCCGTGGTGGCTCACGTACACCTTCGCGCGAGCCTCGCCGTGCGGGCTCAGGTCGAGCGCGAAATACTTGAGCTCGTCGAGCGCAAATCCTCTCCGCAGCGGGCCCTCGAGCATTCTCCGCCACGCGTGCCGGTAGCCGAGCCGCCACAGCGCTTCTTCGACGACCGACTGTGCGCGCGCGGTGCCCTGCGCTTGGGCATCGAGATAGATCTTGAATTCGGGCGCCTGCTCGGGCTGGAACGCGGCCGCGTGCCACACGGCGAGCCGCCCCGCGCCGCGCGGCTCGAAGAGGTCCTCCACCTCGTGCAGCTTCGAAAGCGAGGCATTGAAATCGTGCTGCAGGCGTCGCGACAGGTCCTTGCCGGCGCGCCAGAGGGCGTCGAGGCCGGGTGATTCCCCCTGGGCCTCCACGAGCACACGGATTTCGGGTTGCTCCTCCTCCGAGAAAGCCACGGAGAGCTCGTACGGCGTTCCATCGTCGGCGACGTTGCTGCGCCACCCGCGCAGATCGCCCACGCGGCGGTATCCCCACGGCTCGATCATCGCGCGGAACGTGCCGAGCAGCGAATCGATCTGCGCGTGCTGCCCGAGCGCCCTGGCCAGCGAGCGTAGCTCGGCCGAGCCATGCGCGTAATAACTCGTCGCGGAGACGTCGGGCGTGACGTCGGCGCTCGTTCGAGGGCGGTCGGCAGGGATCACGTTGGTTTGGTCCATGGTCGTTGTCATCCGTTCGTCTGCGTCGTCGCCCATCGCCCGGCGATGGCCGAGTCCATGCCGGCGATGGACGTAAAAAACGGCGCCGCGCGGGGAGGGCCGCTCGCGACGTGCGCAGGGCTCGCGACGATCGCCGCGGCGCAATCGATCCACCCGTCGCGCTCGAGGTCCGCCGTGCGATAATGGACCCGGACGCCGGACGCCGTCTCCGCGAGCTCGACCCTGTCCCCCAGGACGTTCAGGTATGCCTCGACGGCGCAACCGTTGCCGTGTTCGAAGTGGTCGGGATACAGCGGATCGATCGCGTCTCGTTGCCTCTCGGGGATGTAGTCGCGAATGTCGCCCGGGTGGACCTGCTCGAAGGACGCATTGATGATGCGCAGCGCCTCGTCGGGGAGGGCGTCCGAGAGGATGCGACCGTCACGAAATGCCGCCGCGAGTCCGGCGAGGCCGCCACCGATGATCACGACATCGGCCTTGGACCGGGTCGTCGAGCGCCGAGGGTTGGTTCCGAGGTTCCCTGAGCTAGCGTGAACTTTCACAAAAATCTGCTCTGACGGTTTCAGGGAATGCCAATGTAGCCAACGTCTGCCGGAGCAGGTTTGAAAAGTCAAGTGGCGAGAACTGCTCCGGCGCATGGTTCTTCCGGAAGAACCGACGCCTCGGGATCCCAATGCGCATGGGAGAATCGCGCCGCGCCTCTCCGGCGCAGGTCTGCGACAGGAGAATGCGCACCTCGGCACCGGTGTCAGTCCGCCGAATCGACATCCCGCTGCGGCATCTGGTCACCTTGCCCGACGAGAGGGACCGCGCCCGCACCGCCAAGCTCGTCCGCAAGGTCACGGGCTCGCGGAGCGGCAAGGCTCCTCCGCAAGCGACCAAGCCTTACGCGGCTTGACAGGCCGACGAGCGTGGCCACGTTGGCCCGCCTGAGCATCTGGGAGGGGTCGGGGTGGCGAACAGCATGAAGTACCGGGCACTCGTGTGTGGCGTGAACAGGACTGCGGGGGCGTCGCCCCTACGGTTCGCCGAAGACGACGCGCGGCGCGTCCATGAGGCGTTCACGGGGCCGATGGGCCCGGCGAGCGCCTCGGATTCGCCTCTCCTTCTCGGTCCACACGCGACGGTCGGAAACGTCCTTTTCTGCCTCCAGCACATGGCCCGCATCGGCACCGAGTACCTGCTCTTCTACTTCTCGGGCCATGGGGGCGAGGATGGGATCGCTCTCGCCGACGGCACGCTCAGCTACCGTCGATTGCACAAGGCGCTCCAAGAGGTCTCCGCTCGGGCCGTGCTGGTGATCCTCGACGCGTGCCAGTCCGGTACGTTCGGCAAGGTCGTCGAAGTCGGCGGCATCGGACGTTCCTGGGCAGAGCTCCTCGAGAGCGCCATGCCCGGCATGCGCATGTTCTTCGCGGCGAGATCCGACGAGAATACGATGGAAGGCGGGGGCGTCCCCGGCGGGCGCTTTACTTGGACCTTCCTCGAAGCGCTCCGAGGGTGCGCAGGCGCCATGCGACATGGCAACACCCAATTCGTGGCGGATGACGAGGCGTTTTACACCACGTACGCCCTCATGGCACAGCGCTGGCCCCAGGATGCTCTCCCCGAGGGCCGGAACCTGAAGGGCGACTTTCCGATGCTCCAAAGCCAAGTCGCGCAGAGTACCAGCCCCACGTTCGCGCTCATCGTTCAAAGCAATCAGTCCAAGTTCGCGCTCGATGCCGTGGCTACGGTGCTTGGTTACAATGGCAGAATCGCAGAGATTCGCTACCAGCTACTCGACGAGGGCTGGCACCTCATTGCACGACATGCATTGGTATTTTGGCCTCGACAACCTCTCGACATAAGCGTGCACGAGCTCGGCATTCCGAACCTCGTCTTGCCCAACGCCATCGCTCACGCCTTCCAGACGAAGCCGTCCGTCATTCTCCGCTGGGCCGCGCAGCTCGTCGACCCGCTCGATGGCGCCCTCTTGGCGGCGGCTACGACGTTCTGGCCCTATTCGCTCCCCCGCGCGGTTTGGACGCCCTGACGAGCCCGCCAAGCGCGGCGCGACGACTCTGCAATAGCAGCCTACGCCGCCTCTTCCTCCAGCTCGCCGATGCACTGGCACAAGCCCACGCAGCAGGCGTCGTTCACCGGGATCTAAAGCCCGGGAACCTGTTTCTCACTCACGACCGCAGAAGGACCCCGCTCCAGGGGACGGCCACGCAGGTTGGTCCCTGATCCGGATCGGGCTCGGGCCGCTCCTTTGCCTGCTCGTCGCCGGTGTGTATTGGATCCCGTTCGTCCTGTCCAAACACATCAACATTTCGACGCTGACTCCGGCATTCTGGCTCCACGCGCTTCGTGATTGGAGCGAGACGGGGGCCGGGCATGGATTCGCGGCGCTTCTGGCCGTCGCCGGGATCGTCGGTATCGTTTGGCCCGCCGTCCTGCCGCGTCGGCGTTCGCAGGTGCATTCGGTGGAGGCGTGGAAGGATGGGCTCCTCCTCGGCGCCTCGGGGAGCTCGCGATGGGAGCAGATCCCAGGCGAGGACATCGCCGGCGTGCGGGTGGCAGAGGCTGCCGAAGGAGCGAGCCTCATGGTGGTGCGGCGAAACGGGGCCGCCATATTCCTGGAGTTCGAGGATCTCGAGCAGTCGCGATCCATCGCGGCGACGCTCCTCGAGAGCGGCCTCGGGACGGGCGATGTGGCGCTGCCGGCCCGCGTGGATGGCACCTCCA
This sequence comes from Polyangium sp. 15x6, assembly GCF_029960785.1. Classification (GTDB taxonomy): domain Bacteria; phylum Myxococcota_A; class Polyangia; order Polyangiales; family Polyangiaceae; genus Polyangium. Next base: position 37,149 of record NZ_JASBQE010000065.1, on the reverse strand, counting down.
GCGACGTGGTCCGCGACCGGATCGAAGGGTTCATTCGCGTCTCGGGCTTGTTGTTTTGGGTCCTCTGCTTTGCGTGCTGGAACCTGAGCGGTGACCCCTTCAGCCCCTTCTGGGTCGCCGCCTCGAACTGCTATTGGCGTGGCTTGCCCTGGCCGCTGGCCCTGGTCGGAATCCTCTGCGTGCTGGCAGGGTTCGTTTTTCGCTGCTTGCGTTTCCGTGGTCACGAGAGGCTGGTCCTGGGGAAGGACGAGCTGCGCCTCGAAGACGTACGGATCCCCTACGTCGATATCGCGTCGGTCGCGTTGCAACGAGGCGGGATCGCGATCCAGCTCCGCGAGGCTCCGGCCGATCGAAGTCCGATCGTCATCGGTTTGCCCGGGCGTTCTGCGACCGAGCTCGCCCATGTGGCGACCCACATCCTCTCGGCCGCAGAGGGCGCCGCCGTAAAAAGAGGAGAAGGGTCGGCTGCGTCCGAGCGGCTCCATGACCTGTCGCGCAGGCATGACGAACCCGTCCGGGCGTGGCTGTCGCGCCTCGACGCGCTCGACACGGACCCGAGCGCCGCTCCCTACCGTCACACGGCCATCGAGCGCGTCGACCTCGCGAGCATCATCGGGGACATCGAGGCGCCCGTCGCGCTGCGCGTGGCAGCGACGAGGGTGCTGCGGCGTATCGATCCCGAGGATACCCAGAGGCGCATCCACGAGGTCGAGGCGCGAGCCGAACCCGAGGTCGCCCATCGGCTCAGGATCATCGTCGAGGAGGACATCGATGATGCAAGCGAAGCCTACGAAGCTCTGCCGCCTCTCTTCCGCGCGCCCGTGCGACGGGGCTGACGGACGGCGGAGCTATCGCTCGGGATAAGTCACGCGCCCGCCATCCGAGGAGGGTATCGAGATACCTACGGGCGACAGAGGGACAAAATGTCGAAAGCCCGACGACCATGACGTTCGTCGGGCTCTCTGGCTGTCTTCCGGGTGGGCCATGAAGGACTTGAACCTTCAGCCAATGGATTAAGAGTCCACTGCTCTACCAATTGAGCTAATGGCCCGGTTTTGCTGCTTATCTTTTCAACGGTCTCCCGAGCTCCCCTGGGTAGAGTCGACTCGGAACCCGGTACGCCCGGCCCGATTCGAACGGGCGACTTTCGGATTCGAAGTCCGACGCTCTATCCAGCTGAGCTACGGGCGCATCCTGCGCCGCCCTCGGGTGGGACGCGACGAGCCTTCTACCCGTCCCGATGGTTCATGTCAAGCACATGGTGTCTTCTTTTTTTCGTGTGGGCTGGCTCATGATCCAGCCACGGCTGAGGTCGGTCGCGCAAAACCCCACGATCGGCCGTACACATCCCCTCCCCCGCGCGCGCCTTGCGCGCTAACGTCCGCGACGTCATGCGCCTGCTCGCTCGGATCGCCGCGACCCTCACCCTCGGCCTCGCGCTCGTCGCCACGGGCCCGCGCGCCTCCGAAGCCGCGCCTGGCGCCAAGGCTGCGAAGACGGAGCCCACGAAGGACAAGGGCAAGAAGGACAAGGGCGAGCCGAAGAAGGGCGCGGAGAAGGAACGGAAGCCCAAAGGCGCGCTGTCGGCGGGCGCGCCGAACAAGGGCCGGCTGTACGGGGGCGAGAAGCTCGCGTCGAGCAAGTCGGTCGAGGTGCGCGGCGGCGGGCACGCGTACGGGCTGCCCGACCTCGTGCGGGTGCTCCGGCGCGCCGCGGCCAAGGTGAGCGGGAAGCACAAGGGGTCGGTCCTGTACGTGGGGGACCTGTCGGCGAAGAACGGCGGGGCGCTCTTCGGGCACAACTCGCATCAGTCGGGGCGCGACGCGGACGTCGGCTTCTACATGGTGAGCGAGAAAGGCAAGCACGTGAACCCGCACAGGTTCGTCGCGTTCGGGAGCGACGGGCGGCCGCGCGGCGGCGAGGTGGTGCGCTTCGACGATGAGCGGAACTGGGCCTTCGTCGAGGCGCTGCTCACCGACACGAAGACCGACGTGCGGTACCTGTTCGTGTCGGCCGGGCTGCGTACGCGGCTGCTCAAGTACGCGGCGAAGAAAAACGTGGCGAAGGAGCTCTACACGAAGGCCGCGTCGGTGCTGATGAGCCCCGCGGACGCGGACGTGCACGACGATCACTTCCACGTGCGAATCGCCTGTCCCGAGAGGATGAAGTCGGCGTGCGTGGAGGAGTCGTACCTGCGCGGAGGCGGCGGGGGGAGCGCGGCGAGCGCGACGAACGCGGCGGGCGCGGCGAGCAAGGACACGAAGGGGGAGCCCGCGCCGAAGGAAAAGGCGGGCGAAGCGAAGGAAGAGAAGGAAGCCAAGGAAGCGGCGCCGCCCCCGCCCGTGGCCACGAAGGCCAAGAAGGACGAGGGCGGCGACAAGGACCGCTAGTGCTTCAGGACCAGCGCAAGGAGCTCACGATCGCCTCGCGATCGGCCTCTTCGCTGTCGCGTTCGTCCCAGGGGCAGACGTAACTCGCCTGCACGACGCGGTCGCCGTTCGACAGGAACCAGACCTGCACGAAGCAGCCACGCACGAGGTAGGTGGCCGTGGCGACGACGCCGTCGGGGCGCTCGTGGGTGCCCTGCTCCAGGGGTTCGAGCCTGCGGCGTTTGCCCCAGGCGCGGATGAGGGCTTCGAGCTCTTCGGGTTCATGGCCGGGCTGCTCGTCGTCGTCGTCGAAGAGCATCTCGGCCACCATGAGCCGGCCCGTGCCTCCCTCGGCCGCGAGCGCGACCGGAGGCAGGGTGCTCGGATCGGAGTAGGTCACGTCCTCGAGGCCGGACCAGGCGGGGGGAAGGTCGAGCGAATAACCATCCAGGTTGAGCCGCATCACGCGGAGAAAACTAGCAAATCGCGTCGTTCGATCGGGGGCGAAATGGGGGGCGATCGGACAGGATATGTCCTAGATTGGGTAGGACGTTTCTGGACCGATCGGACGTAGATTGTCCGAAGTCAGGCTTGACTTTCGCCGATGTCGATCAGGACGGGGGCGTGGTCACTGGGTCGTTCGAGCTCACGAACGCTGCGGTCGACCCACACGTCCTTCGTGCGCGCGAGGAGCGGCGACGTGACGAGGGCGAGGTCGATGCGCAGGCCATGGTTCTTGCGGTAGGCGCCCATGCGGTAGTCCCACCAGGAGTAGACCTTCTCGTCGGGGTGACGCTCGCGCAGGGCGTCGACGAGCCCCCAGGAGAGCAGGCGCCCGAGGGCCGCGCGCTCGTCCGGGTGGCAGAGGACCTGCCCCTCCCAGCGCTTGGGCTCGTGGACGTCGAGGTTCGTGGGCGCGACGTTGAAGTCGCCGCAGACGAGCAAGGGCTCGTCCGGCTTGTGGTGCGTGGCGAGGTCGAGGCCGAGCCGCTCGAACCAGGCGAGCTTGTAGGCGAAGGGCTTCGTGCCCACGGCCTGCCCGTTGGGCACGTAGACGTTGACGATGCGGACGCCCTCGATCGTGGCGGCGAGGAGCCTGCGCGGGGCGTCGTCCTCGTCGCCGTCGAGGTTCTTCTTCACGTCCTCGATGCCGAGGCCGTACCGCGCGGCGATGGCGACGCCGTTGTAGGTCTTCTGCCCGAAGTAGACGACGCGGTAGCCAGCGTCGCCGAGGGCCTCCTCGGGGAATTTCTCGTCCTCGACCTTGGTCTCCTGCATGCAGAGGACGTCCGGGCTCGCGCTCCCGAGGAAGGTGCGGAGGTGTTCGAGGCGGGCGCGGATCGAGTTCACGTTCCAGGAGGCGATTCGCATGGCCCCTCCCGTAGCCCGGAAAAACCCTCGCGAGAAGTCCTCAGCCGCCGAAGGCCGCCGTGAGGATGCGCAAAAGGCCCTCGGTGTCGTCGACGTGCACCCAGTGGCCGGCGTTCGGGAGGATGTGCACGCCGAGGGTCGGGTCCTTCGCGGCGAGCGCGGTGAGGCGCGCGCGGTCCTCGGGGCTGACCGTGTCCGAGCGGCCGCCGATGACGAAGCCCGTGCGGCGACGGCCGTCGGGCTGCTCGACGACCGGCCAGAGGTCCTCGGTGAAGTAGTCGGTGAGCAGGTCGCGGATCGCGGCGAGGTCGAGGCGGAAGCGGAAGGCGTCGCCCTCGCGACGGACGTTCATGGCGAGCCAGTCGGCCTCGGCGCGGGAGACGCCATGCGAGGTGACGAGCTCGAGGAAGCGCTCGCGGGACGGAAGCTCCGCGGGGAAGGACTCGAGCATGGCGAGGACCTTCGCCGCGCCGACGTTCTCCATGCCGAAAGGACGCGCGCTCGGGGTCGAGTCGAGCACCCAGAGCTGGTCGAGCTCGCCGCGCCGCAGGGCGGCGTACGCGAGCGCAACCTTGCCGCCGAAGGAGTGGCCCATCACGCCGCGCACCTCGAACGGGAGCGCAGAGCCGAGCCGCACGAGGTCGTCGGCCGCGGCCCCGAGCGTGTGCGGGGGCGGGAGCGACGTGGAGAGGCCGTGCGCGCGGAGGTCGACGAGCACGAAGGCCCAGCGGGGGCAGGCCGACGCGAGGGTGCGGGTCAACGTCCGAAAGTTGCCGCCGGAGCCAAAGATGCCATGAAGTACGAGCACGCAGCACGAAGGCGACGCGCCGGGCGCGGTGACGATGGCGTGATGGGGAAGCATGGCGGGCTCGTGCATGTCGTCCTGGATCCGGCCGTACGGGGAAGCTGGAGTCGGGGAAGAGGGGTAGCATGTGCGCATGAAGAAGAAGGCGCCATCGAAGCCCAGCGGCCCTGCGAAGACGACTGGACCGAAGTCCGGAAACACACCGACGCTGCCGATGAGGGTTTCGAATGCGTCGTTCGAAAAAATCGAACTCGACGACGTATCGATGGCCGACGCGAAGGTGCACGACACGACGTTCGAAAGGGCTTCGTTCGACGACGTGAGTTTTTCAGGCGCGACGATTCACAACGCGTCGTTCGAGGACGTGAAGCTCGACGACGCGAGCTTCGCGCGGGCCAGCGTGAAAAACGTGTCGTTCGAGTCCGCAGCGTTCGACGACGTGACGTTCGCGAAAACGAAGATGCACAACGCGTCGTTCGAAGGCGCGTCGCTCGACGACGTGAGCCTCGCCGGCGTGACGATCACGAACTGCTCGATCGAAGGGCTGACCATCGACGGCGTTCGAATCGATCTATTGTTGCAGCACAAACGATCAGGCGCGCCGCAGATCGACGCGCCTGATCAAAAACCCGAGGGATGAGCTCGGTTTTCCCGATGGTTCAGGCCTCGATGAGGCCGGTGCGGACCGCGATCCGCGTGAGCTCGACGGCGCTCTTGCAGCCGAGCTTCGCGTAGATCCGCACGCGGTGGGTCTCCACGGTCTTCGGGCTGATCGTGAGACGCGCGGCCGTCTCGCGGGTGGAGATGCCCGCCGCGAGGAGGCGCAGCACCTGCCGCTCGCGCGGCGTGAGCGCGTCGAGACCGCCCGTGCCTTCAGGCGCAGGTTTGCGCATCGCGCGAACGACGGCTCCCGCGATGCGTTGACTGAGCGGCGCGCCGCCGCTCGCGATTCGCCGAATGCCGTCGATCACTTCGGCGAGCTCGCTGGTCTTCACGAGGTACCCCTGCGCCCCAGCACGAAGCGCTTCGGCGACGCGAAATTCGTCGTCGTAGCAGCTCAAAACGAGCAGCTTTGCGGAGGGCACCTGGACGCGAAGGGCCGCGAGGAGCTCGATGCCGTCGCGATCGGGAATGTTCAAGTCGACCAGCACGACTTCGGGCTTGATCGACTGTACTTCCCGAAGCGCATCGGCCGCCGTGCCCGCCTGACCAACGACGGTCATCCCCGGCTCTGCTTCGAGTGCTTTGGCAAAACCCTCCCGCAAAACCGGATGATCATCGATGAGGTAAACGCGGATGCTGTTATTCGTGTCCGACATGACAAGGACCGCCCTTCAACGAATTGGGCCTCAGCCTGACTCGCGCGTCAAGTGCGGCTGTGGTCGGGCGCACGCGGAACACGCCCTACGGAAAGTCCCTACCCCACTCGATTTCCGCTTGGACAAACGAGATCACAAACCCCAGCCAGCCGTTCACAACGTATGAATCGATCAGCCGGCGGCGGCAAGGGGTCCGGAGGCTCGACGACGCGGGGAACCTGCTCGATGGAAGGGGCCCATGAGTCCGAGCCCGAACGTGCCGGCCGCGCCACCCGGTAGCCCCGACGACAAGAAATCCGGGCCCTCGGTTTTCATCGTGGATGACGATGATGCCCTGGTCGAAGCACTCTCCGATCTGCTCCGAGAAGAAGGCTACGAGGTAGAAGCGCACACCGTTGCGAGCGAGGCGCTCGCAAGGCTGGAAGCAGGCACCCGGCCCGATGTGATTCTCCTCGATTACTTGATGCCCGAGATGAAAGGCGACGCGTTCCTCGCCGCGCTCGATCGCGCAGGGATCGACGTCCCCGTGATGGTGCTCTCCGCGATGAACGAGTCGCGCCTCGATGTGCCCGTTCGACGGGTGCGCGCGATGATCCGAAAGCCCTTCGATCTCGAAAAGCTGCTCGACGAGCTGTCACGGCTCGCCGCCTGAACGCGTCCCGTACGCCCGCTCGTTTCGAGCTCCGTGCGCGGTGGATGCAAATGCCACGGCGCTGCACGGATCGGGGGACCTCGGGAGCGCGCGACGTCGGCACGGTCCTCGCTCGACGAACGAGGCCCATGACGTCCACCGCATCTGCCGAGATCCGAGAGCCCGCATCCGGTCGCTCGTCCGGGTTCGTCCCGACGTCCCCCCTGCCCGAGCTCGACCACCTCTTTCGCCTGTTCGTGCTGAGCTGGGATCTGCGCGGAACGTCGGCCCAAGCGCCCGAGTCGACGCGGGCCCTCGGCCTCGTGGGAGCACTCCTCGATCGAGGCGCGCGGGTGGCGATCGTGACGGACGCGAGCCTGGGCGAGCTCACGCCGGCGATCGAGGCGACGCTCGCAGTGGAGCCGAGGAGACGGCTCCACGTGGCGACGGACAGCGGGGATCACGTCTTCGGGTTCGATCACCGCGGCAGGCCCATCGAGGTCGCGCAGACGGCAGACCGAGGTGACGTGCTTTCGTTCATGATGCACGAAATCGCGCGGCCGCTCGGGCTCGATCCGGAGGACGTGCTCGTCGTGGGCGAGGCGTACGGGCTCGGGGGGCTCGCGGACATCCTGGAGCAGCAGCTCGCGCTGGAAGCCGAGCTCGGGCCGTTCGCGCCGCCGCGGGACCCTTCGTGGGTGGTGGTGGAGAGCGGCTTCGACGTGGCGCGGGAGCACGAGATCGAGTCGCTTTTGACGATCGCGAACGGCTACCTCGGGATGCGCGGATCGCTGGCGGAGGGGAGCAGCGTGTCGCGGCCGGCGACGTTTCTGGCGGGGGCGTTCGAGGCGTCGTCGGACGTGTCGCCGGTGCCGGAGCTCGTGATCGCGCCGGACTGGGGGCGGCTCCGGTTCACGGTGGAGGGCGAGCCGTTCGGGGTGGAGACGACGTCGATGGAGCGGCACCACCGGACGCTCGACCTGCGGCGTGGGCTCGTCCTGCGCGACGGGCTCGGGACCGGGCCGGGCGGGCACGCGACGCGGATCCGGACGGTGCACCTCGCGTCGCTCGCGAACCGGCATCTGCTGCTCGAGGCGGTGGAGATCTCGCCGCAGAATTTCTCGGGCACGGTGGTGATCGACGCGGTGCTGTCGGGCGACGTGAAGAGCGGGAGCGGCTCGTCGCACTGGGCCGGGTTCGAGCCGCGTCACGGGCTCGTGGGGCCGATCCTCGTGGGCAAGACGCACGGCGGGCTCGAGCTCGCGCTCGCGTCGCGTACGACGGCGGCGGATCCAGGGTCGCTCGAGATGCGCTGCGAGCGGGAGGTCGGGCCGGCGTCGGCGATGGAGCGGTGCACGCTTCACGTCCGGCTCGGCGAGCCGAGCGTGCTGCATCGGGTGGTCGGTCTGTTTACGTCGCGTGACGGAACGACGCCGGTGCAACGGGTCGAGGTGCTCGAGCGGCAAGCGGCGGCGACGTCGTTCGACGCGCTGCTCGCGGATCACGTGGCGGCGTGGCAGGCGCGGTGGAAGCAGTCGGACGTGGAGATCGACGGGGCGCCGCAGATCGAGCGGGCGCTCCGGTTCGCGCTCTACCACCTGATCGCGACGGTGCAGCCGCACGATCCGCGCTGCTCGATCGGCGCGCGCGCGCTCTCGGGCGAGGCGTACCGCGGTCACGTCTTCTGGGACACGGAGATCTTCATGGTGCCGTTCTACGTGCACACGTGGCCCGAGGCGGCGCGGACGCTCCTCCTCTACCGGCACCTCACCCTCGACGGCGCGCGGCGCAAGGCGAAGAAGCTCGGCTACGAGGGCGCGCTCTACGCGTGGGAGTCGGCGGACACGGGGGACGAGACGACGCCCGAGTTCGTGCGGAGCCCGGTCGGCGAGATCGTGCCGATCCTGTCGGGGCTGGAGGAGCACCACATCAGCGCCGACGTGGCGTACGCGATCTGGGCCTACGCGCAGGGCACCGGCGACGAGCGGATCCTGCACGAGGAGGGCGCGGAGATCCTCGTCGAGACGGCGCGCTTCTGGGTGAGCCGCGGCGCCATGAAGGTCGACGGCAAGTTCCACATCGACCGGGTGATTGGGCCCGACGAGTACCACGAGAGCGTGGACGACAACGCGTTCACGAACTGGATGGCGCGGCAGAACCTGAGGTACGCGGCGGCGATCGCGCGGGGCGTGGGGAACGCGAAGGCGGCGGCGCTCGGGGTGACGCCGCAGGAGATCAGCCACTGGGAGGAGATCGCCGCGCGGATGTACCTCGGCGAGGATCCGCGCACGGGATTGATCGAGCAGCACAAGGGCTTTTTCGATCTCGAATACATCGACGTCGCCGCGTACTCGCCACGCACGGTGCCGATCGACGTGCTGCTCGGGCGCGAGCGGACGCGGCACTCGCAGGTGGTGAAGCAGGCGGACGTGGTGCAGCTCCTGGCGCTGCTCTGGGACGAGTTCTCGCCCGGCGCACGGCGAGAGAATTTTCTCTATTACGAGCCACGCACGGCGCACGGGAGCTCGCTGTCGCCCGGGATTCATGCGCTCGTGGCGGCGCGGCTCGGGCTGCTCGAGACGGCCGTGCGGTACCTCGAACAGACGGCGTCGATCGACCTCGGCAACAACATGGGCAACGCCGCGGGCGGCGTGCACGCGGCCGGGCTCGGGAGCCTGTGGCAGGCCGTGGCCTTCGGCGTGGCGGGCCTGCGCACGGCGCCCGAGGACCCGGAGACGCTGATCGTCGCGCCGACGCTCTTGCCGGGCATGCGGCGCGTGTCCTTGCCGATGCAGCTCCGCGGCCGCTCGCTCCAGGTGCATGCGCTGCCGGGCGCGGTGGAGGTGCACGTGACCTCCGGGACCGCGCCGATCGGGCTCGCCGCTCCGGACAAGGCCGGGGCGACACACACGGTGCGCGCCGAGCCCGGACGGGCCTACGTGGCGCGGCGCGAGGAAGAAGGGTTTTTGGCGTGGGAGGAGATCGAGCCATGAAGCCGGCGGATCTCGCGGAAGGGACGACCCACGGCGCCGAGCGAGGCGCCGAGGAGGGGCCGCGCAGCGAGGCGCGTCCGAAGAGGCAGCGGGTGCTCGTGGCCTTGAACGGCACCGACGCGGCCGCGTCACAGGCGGCGGTCGCGATGGGTCGGCTCGTGGCGAGGACGCTGCACGAGCCGCTGCACGGGATCTTCGCGTCCGAGGCGAAGGTCCCGCCCGGCGAGCTGCCGAGGCTCCTCGGGATGCCCAAGCACGCCCTCGACGGCGTGGTGCTCGACGTGGAGGTCGGCGATCCCGTGGAGCGGATCATGGCCTTCACCGAGGCGCACCCGACGGCGTTCGTGATCGTGGGAGCCGAGAGCAGCGAGCGCGGGGGGCTCGGGGTGGGTGAGCTCGCGGGGCACACGATCGAGCGGTCGCACGCGCCGGTGATCGTGGTGCGGCCCGAGGAGCGGCTCGCGCTCAGCCGGATCCTCGTGCCCCTCGACGGGACGCCGAGCACGGCGAGCGCGCTCGAGCCGGCCGGGGCCCTCGCGCGGCAGGCGGGCGCGTCGCTCGACATCGTGCTCGTGGGCGAGGCGCAGCACGGCCCCCACGTCGAGCCGGGCGCGATGGGCGCGCCGCAGTACGTGGACCAGCCGCATCACGAGTGGCCCGCGTTCTCCGCGGAGTTCGTGCATCGCTTCGCGAAGACGATCGGCCACTGCCCCGAGGACGTCCCGACGCGCTTCTTCCTCGGCGCCGGCGCCCCCGCGGACGAGATCCTCCGCTTTGCCGAGACCCTCGCCGCGGATCTGACCGTGCTCGTCTGGCACGGGCTCCGGCGCGAAGAGCACGGAGCGGTCTTCGAGCGCGTCCTGCGTAAGGCTACCTGCCCGGTGCTCGTCCTGCGTTGCCCATGACGAGACGGAAAGGCCCTCGCTCGCAGTGTCGCGGACGAATGCGGCGCATCGCGAGGAGGGCCGAGCGGGGTGCGGGGTCGGGTGGTATCTTCCGGCGATATGCCCGCACGTGAGCTTACCGCAGCGGAGTGCCTCAAGCGCATCGAGCCCGCGGAGCTGTCGTTCCAGACGACCGAAGAGGTGGAGCCCGTCTCGGGCATCGCGGCCCAGGAGCGAGCGCTCGCGGCGCTTTCGTTCGGGCTGGATATCCGCCACTCCCGGTTTCACGTCGTCGTCGTGGGTCCGTCCGGCTCGGGACGGACGTTCTGCGCGCGTCAGGTCGCCCGGAGGCTCGCCGCGACGCTCCCCACGCCCGACGACATGTTGCTCCTGCCGAACCCGCGAAGGCCGAGCGAGCCGACGGTGCTGACGCTGCCTGCGGGTGAAGGCCGTCCGTTCACGGAGGCGATGGAGGAGCTCTACGCGAAGCTTTTGGAGTCGATCCACGGCGCGACGGAGGGCGAGCGGTGGAAGCAGGCGCGGGCGCGCGGGCAGCGACGCGTGGAGGCGGAGGAGTCGCGGCTCGAAGAGGAGCTCCGCGCGCAGGCGAAGGGGCTCGGGCTCGACGTGGTGCGCGCGGGGCGCGAGTTCCAGGTGACGCCGCTCGTCGACGAGAGCCCGCCGAGCGAGTCGATCCGGGAGATCACGACGGCGATCGAGGCCTTCGAGGAGCGGCTCGCCGAGGTGCAGGACGAGGCCGATTCGGAGCTCCGCGCGACGACGAAGCAGCTCCTCGGCGACGCGGTGAAGGCGTGCTTCTCGCCGGTGCGCGCGCGCTTCGAGGGCCGCGACGAGCTGCTCGCGTTCCTCGGCGAGGTGGAGACGCTCGTCACGCGCGAGACGCGCCTGCTCGTCGACGAACCTGGCAACGACGAACAGCCCGTGCTCGTGCAGGGCATCGTGGTGCCGACGCTGCTCACCGAGCACAAGCCGGGGTCGGGCGCGCCGGTCGTGGAGGTCCCATACCCGACCTTGTCGGCGCTGTTCGGCCGCAGCTACGCGCCGCCGGACACGGGCACGCCGCCGGAGCCGGGGTTCGCCGTGGCGGGCGCGCTGCACCTCGCGAACGGCGGGTTCTTGATCCTGCCGGCGAACGCGCTGCTCAAGAACGAGGCGCTCTACGAGCAGCTCAAGGCGTGCTTGCTCGCGAGCAAGTTCATCGTGCCCGAGCACAACCCCACGTATTACCGCGGCACGAGCGAGGAGCTCATGTTCCCGCCGATGCAGCTCGACCTGAAGGTCGTGCTCATCGCGAGCCCCGACCTCTACCAGGACCTGCACGAGGCCGACCCCGAGTTCTCGCAGCTCTTCAAGGTGCAGGCGCGCTTCGAGGGCACGATGCCGCTCGGCGCGGCGCTCGCGACGTACCCCTCGTTCCTCGCGGACATCGTGCGCGAGCGGCGCCTCTTGCCGCTCACGGCCGACGCCGTGGCCGAGCTCTTCTTCTACGGCGGCCGCCTCGCCGAGAGCCAGCGCAAGGTCACCGCGCAGCTCGGCCTCCTCGCGGAGGTCGCAACGGAGGCGAGCTACCGCGCGACGCGCAAGGGCAAACGAGTCGTCGACTGCGGCGAGATCGTGGGTGCGCTCGCGGCGGCGCGCAGGCGCAGTGATCATTTCCGCGACCAGGTGCACGAGCTGCTCGCCGACGGCACGATCCGCATCGACGTCACGGGCCGGCGCGTCGGCCAGGTGAACGCGATCTCGGTCTTGAGCGACGGACCTGTCACGTTTGGCCGACCGTGCCGCGTCACGGCCGTCGTGTATCCGGGGACCGAGGGACCGGTGAACATCGCGCGCGAGGTCGAAATGAGCGGGCCCATCCACGCGAAGGGCGTGCTCGTTTTGTCGGGCTTCTTGTCGCTCCGGTTCGCGCAGATCCGCCCCCTCTCATTCGGCGCCTCGCTCGTCTTCGAGCAGACCTACGAGGCGATCGACGGCGACAGCGCCTCGTCGCCCGAGCTTTACGCGCTGCTCTCGGCGCTCTCCGGTTATGCGCTCCGGCAGGACCTCGCGGTGACGGGCAGCGTCGATCAGCAGGGCGGCGTCTTGCCCGTGGGTGGTCTCAATGAAAAAATCGAGGCATTCTACGATCTCTGTGCGGCCAAAGGCCTCACCGGCCACCAGGGCGTCCTGATCCCGGCCACGAACCAGCACGCGCTGATGTTGCGCAGCGACGTGGTCGAGGCTATCGAGCGTAAACAATTCCACGTTCACGTGGTTTCCGCGGTCGAAGAAGGCATCGAGCTGCTCACAGGATCGCCCGCAGGTATCGCGGACGACACCGGCCATTACCCTGCGGGCACGGTCTTCGGCGCGATCGAGCACCGGCTCGAGCGGTTTTGGCGAGCGATGGCGGAAACTGGGCGGGCCCGTTAGCTGCGGGACGGGAAGAGCCGACCATTGGGCGTTCGGGGTTCGCCCCGGACAACGGGTCCTCGATTTTCGTACGTCCGTCTGCCGATTTCTTGCTGCACGACGGCCACGCCTTGCCTGTAGACTGCTCGCGGCCGCACGGCCCCCGAGATTCCTTGGGGTCGGAGGCCTCGACGCGGATCAGCTTTTCAAGGAGTGGCCATGCGGAACTTGGTGAAGTGGATCGGGCTCGTGGGCCTTGCAGGCAGCACCGTGCTGGGCGCCGCATGCACAGCCACGGGTGGCCGAAACGTCTTTGGTGACGATGGTTCCGGCGGCGAGGGGTGGTCCGGGGACGGCGGCGCGGGCGCCATGCCGGGCGGCAACGGCGGCTCGAACCCCGACGGCGTCGGCGGCTCGTTCGTCGGTCCGGGCGCGGGCGGCAGCGGCGCCGGCGAGCCCACCTGCGACACCGACGTCAACGTGGACGACGACGGCGACGGGTTCAGCGAGGCGGCGGGCGACTGCAACGATTGCGACGTGAACGTCAGCCCGAACTCGGTCGAAGTCGTGGGTGACGCGATGAACCCCGACTACAAGCCCGCGGACGAGAACTGCAACATGGTGGCCGACGAGGCGGTCGAGACCTGCGACGGGGCGCTCGCTGTCGACACGCAGGATCCGTTCGACGCCGCGCGCGCCGTGGAGCTCTGCAAGATCGCCACGCCGGGCGGCACCGATTGGGGCGTGGTCAGCGCGCAATGGGTCATGGCCGACGGCTCGCCGGCGAACGGCAGCGCGAACTATCACCTCGGCCACGGCGTCCTGAGCAGCTTCGGCCCGAACGTCAAGCCGCGGGCGGGCAGCAAGATCTTCAGCGTCTCCAGCGGCGCGGCGCGCCAGCCGACGGACGCGGGCTATCAGAGCCCGAGCGGCTTCAGCAAGGGGTACAACAGCGGCCATCCGCAAGGCTTCCCGAAGGAGTCGCCGGCGTGCCCCGGCGTGATCACGGGGACGCCGTACGACGCCACGGCGGTCGAGCTCGAGATTCGCGTGCCGCAGAATGCGAAGGGCTTCTCGTTCGACTTCAACTTCTACACGTACGAGTGGCCGGTCTACATCTGCAGCAAGTACAACGACTTCTTCGTGGCGATCCTCTCGCCGATCCCGGCGGGTCAACCGGACGGGCAAATCTCGTTCGACATGCAGGGCAACCCCATCAGCGTGAACAACGCGTTCATGAACGTGTGCGGCTGCGCGGCCGGCCCGCCCTGCCAGGCAGGCGGCAAGATGTTCGATTGCCCGCTCGGCACGGCCGAGCTCGATGGCACCGGCTTCGAGACCCACGCGGCGACGAGCTGGCTGAAGACGCAGGCGCCCGTCACGCCGGGCAGCACCATCCGGATTCGCTGGGGCGCCTACGACTCGGGCGACGGCGTCCTCGACTCGACGGCCGTCATCGACAACTGGCAATGGAGCGCCGAGGCCGGCACCACCGTCGGCACGACCCCGATCCCGCCGATTCCGAAGTGATTCGGTCTTCGCCTCAGCGGTGATCCCACCGCAGCCCGACGTTCACCTGCCGAAACCCGCCCGTCTGAATGCCATCGGGCAACCTCGTCGCCACGAACACCTGATCGAGCGCGTTCTTCACCGTGAGGAGCGCGCCGAGCCCCGTCTTCGCGTGGCGGTAGCGCAACGACACGTCGACGAGGTGATACGCCGGCACCACGCCGAGGCGCCCCGTCGGGTCCACGAGCACCGTGTTGTATTCGTCGGCGAACTGGTCGCTCAGGTAGCTCCAGGCGACCTGCCCCCCGAGCCCGATGCGGTGCTCGACGTCGAGCGTCGCGTTCGCCGTGTGGAGCGGCGCATAGGGCAGGCGATTGCCGTCGAACGGCCCGCCGCGGAACGTGGAGACGGAAAAGGTGTATCGCCCCGTCAAATCGATCGTGAGCGGCAGCGAAAGCGCCTGACCGACGCCGACCGTGACCTGCGCCTCGGCGCCTCGGTGCAAGGTTCGTCCGCCGTTCGCGAGCTCGCTCTGCTGCCCGCTCGCCTCCGAGCCGGTGACGATCTGGTTGCGGAAGCTCATGACGAACCCCGTGACCTCGGCGCGAATCCATTTCAGCTTCGCGAGCCGCACGCCGATCTCGTAATTCGTGCTCTCTTCCGCGTCGAGCTGGGCGTCCTGGCCGCCCGGGGAAATGGCGGACGACACGCGCGGCGGCGCGTACCCGACGTGCACGCCGCCGAAGAAGTTCAGCTTCGGCGTCCCGTACACCATTCCGATGCCCGGCATCACCGCCAGAGAATCGCTCGTACCGCGGTTCGTCACGTCCCGCGACGTGCCCGTCTCCGCCGTTCGATCCACGCTGCGCAGGTTCGCCGCGTATTCGACGCGGACGCCGGGCGTGACGAGCAAATCGTCCCGGAACGCGAGGCGGTCCTGGGCATACGCGGCGATCGCGAACGTGCGGTGGTGCTCCCGGTCCTGGAGGTTACCGGCCGCCGTATTCACGATCTCGCCCTGGAATTGCTTTCGGTCGGCGGTCTCGACGTGCGCGCGCGCGCCGGCCGTGATCGTGTGGCGCACCCGGCCCGTCTCGAAGCGGTGCTCGACGCGCGGCTCGATGCCGAGGACCTGGTAATCGCGGTCGCGGACCATCGAGGTGTTGCGGAAATAAATCGCGGCGCCCGAGACCGACGCATCGCCCACGATCCGCTCGTACGTCACGTCGGGCTTCGCATCGCGGTCGTAGTTCTGCCTGCGCCAGTCGCGATCCGTGATGTAGCCGTAGATGAACGTGCGCAGCCGCGTCGCCTCGGAAAAACGGTATTCGTGCGTGAGCGAGGCGTCGTAGCGACGCACGTTGAACCCGTCGTGTGGCGCGATCGAGGGCGTCCGCGGGTCGAGCTCGAACATGCGGCGCGTCAGGCCCACGTACGTCGAGCGCGAGAACTCGTCGTACACCGCGATCTTGAACGTGGCCTCGCCGCGCGCCGACGTCGGGAACGCGATCTTGCCCATGAAGTCCGTGGCGTGGAACTCGATGTTGCGGAAGCCGTCGCCTTGCTTCCTCGTGAATTGCAGGACGTACCGCGCGTCGCCGGCCGCGCCGCCGTAGAGGCCCGAGAGCTTGAAGTAGTTGCGCTGGCCGGCCTGCGCTTCGAGCGACCACTCGGGTTTGTCCGGGGGAAGCGCCGTAAGGAAGTTGACCACGCCGCCAATGGTTTGAGGTCCGAACAAAATGCTGCCCGAGCCCTTCACGACCTCGACCGCGCGGATGCGCTCGACGGGCGTCGAGTAGTAGAGATCGGGCTCGCCGTACGGGTTGATCGCGACGGGCATGCCGTCTTCGAGGATGAGCACCTGACGGCTGCGCGTCGGATCGAGGCCGCGCATACCGACGTTGAGCCGGAGGCCGAGCCCCTCCTCGGGCCGCACCACGAGGCCCGGCACGCGCCGCAGGATCTCGCCTGTCTCCGCGGGCATCGCGCGACGGATCTCCTTCGCGCCGATCAACGTGCCCGAGCCCGGCACCTTCTGGAGCGCGTCGTCGCTCCGGCCGAGCACGCTCACCTCGATCACCTCGGGCGGGGACGGCTTGGCCTGCGCCTCGGCTACGGTTTCGCCTTCCTTTGGCGGCGCGGGGGCCGCGTCCGGCGCGGCTTCGGCCTTCGCGGGCGCCTCGTTTGGCGCGGCTTCGGGGGCGGGGGGCGCGGGTTTGGCCTCGTCGGCGAAGGCCGGGGTCGTGCAGGCGAGCAGCAAAAACGAGCCGAGCAGAGTGCGAGGGCGCATGCGGTTCTCGTGCGGAGAAAATGCCCTGTACTGTTGTTGAAATTGAAAGTCAACAGTATGTCGTGCTGGATTTCGGCTCGGAGAGGCGTGTACGCTCCGAACGATGATGCCTCGGATTCGTGATCGTGCCCGGACACACGCCCCTGCCCTGCTTCTCGGCTTCGCCCTCGCATCGGGCTGCGGCGCGCCCGCGGCCGAGACGCCCGCGAAGGGCCCGGACGAACCCGTCAAGACCACGGAGGCGACGGAGGCGACGACGGCCACGACGCCGCCCGCGCCGAAGACGGGCTGCGCGGTGCTCTCGATCAACGATACGTACCGAATCGAAGCATTGCCCGGCGGCAAGGGCGGCATGGCGCGGGTCCGGACGATCCGCAAGGAGCTCGAAAAGAAGTATCCGGACCTCGTGGTGCTGCACGCGGGCGACATGCTGTTCCCGTCGCTGATCAGCCAGATGTACAAGGGCCGGCAGATGATCGAGGCCGTGAGCCGGCTCGACGGCGGCCCGGGGCAGGACGCCCGGCTCTTCGCGGCGTTCGGCAATCACGAGTTCGACAAGGACGACCCCGCCGTGATCTCGGCGCGGGTCGCGGAGTCGGAGTTCCGCTGGCTCTCGGCGAACGTGCATTTCAAGGTCGACGACGCGGGCAAACCCGCGGTGAACCTGCCCGAAGGAAAGGTCCTGCCGCGAACGATCGTGCCCTGCGGCCCGCTGAAGCTCGGCGTCTTCGGCGTGACGATCGGCGCGGATCAGCCGTACATCGCCGCGATCCACGACCCGGTCGAGGCCGCGCGCGTGCAGACGGCCGCGCTGCGCAAAGAGGGCGCGGACGTGGTCGTGGCGCTGACGCACCTGTCGATGACGACGGATCGTGGACTGCTCGAAAAACTCGGCGCCGAGGGGCCGGACGTGACGCTCGGCGGGCACGAGCATCAGAAGCAAAAAGCCGCGGCGGGCGAGCGCGTGGTCTACAAGGCCGACGCGGAGGCGGTGAGCGCGAACGTGCTCAGGATCGATCGTTCGAGTGGCAACCTTCGGATCTCCCACGAATGGGTCCCGCTCGAGGGCGCGGCCGTGCCCGAGGATCCCGAGATGAAGGCGTGGGTCGACGCCACGCTGAAGAAACACGAGGACGAGTTCTGCGCGAAGACGCGCAATTTGCCGGCGGGCTCGGGCTGCCTCTCCGAGGTGCTCGGCGCGGCGGGCGAGGACCTCATCGCCGAGGAGCTCGAAATTCGTCGCTTCGAGACGAACCTCGGGGACTGGATCCTCGACCAGGCGCTCGCCGCGTTCCCCAAGGAAAAGAAGCGCCCGCAGATCGCCTTCATCAACAGCGGGACGTTGCGGATCAACCTGAACCTGCCGAAAGGCGAGCCGATCACGACGCGGAACATCGAGGAGCTCTTCGCGTATCCGGCGATCCTGCACCTCATCGAGATCAACGGCGAGACCTTGCAGAAGGTCGTGAACCACAGCATCGAGAACTGGACGGGCGAGGGGCATTTCCTGCAGATCGCCGGGTTCGCGTTCGAGCACGATACCGCGGCGAAGACGGCGTCGAAGTTGACCTTGCTCGGCGCCAAACCCAAAAAGATCGGGCCGAAGGACGTGCTCTACGCGGTCACGATCGATTACCTGGTCGACCCGAAGGGGAAAAAGGACGGCTATTCGATGCTGGGCTCGGCGAAGGTGATCGCCAAGGGCCCGGACATCAAGCAGGTCGTGCTCGACAGGCTCGCCGCGCTGAAGAAAGAGAACAAGCCGCTCGCGCCGAAGGTCAACGGGCGAATCTGCAATACGGAGCGGAAAGGGGTTTGTCAGGTTCTACCCTGACGCTACAGAACCCGCCGCACCCGCCGCCGCTCCTCGATCATGTGTTGCGTGATGCGCTGCTTGCCGTCGGCGCCCTCGACGAGCGTCCAGACGTCGTGCTCGCGCTTGCGGCCGGCGCTCGCGAGCAGGATGTCGGCCGCTCGTTCGGCCGGGATCAGGCCGTCCGGGCGGCCCGGCAATTCGACGACCGCGACACGCGCGGCGAGGCCCTCCATCACGTCGAGCATGTGCTGAACGACGCGGCGGAAGGCCTCCTCGCCGAACCCCTCGCGTGGACCCGCCCCGAAAAACAGGAGCTTGTCGAACGTGAGGCGCGGTTTGGCCGGGACCATCAGGACCTCGCCGAGCTTGCCCGTCAAAAAGCCGTTGCGCAAAAGCCCGGACAGGTGCCCGGCGAGGCGCCAATCGCAGAGGCCAAAGACGCCGTGCACCGGGCGCGCGTCCGCCCACACGCTGCACGCGAGGATCTCGGTGTCGAGATCGTCGAGGCTCGTGAGCTCGGGGTTGCAGAAGCGGAGCTCCACGTCCCGCCCCGCTATACGCTGATCGCGCCCTTGCGGAACTCGCTGGTGGCGATCTTGACGTTCACGCAGGACGGTTTGTCGGCCGCGAATGCTGCATCGAGGGCGGGACCGAGATCGGCCATCTTCTCGACCCAGTAGCCCACGCCGCCGAGCGCCTCGACGACCTTCTCGTAACGCGTGTATTCGAGCGCCGTGGCCGGCGCGCGCTCTGCGCCATAAAGATCGACCTGGCCGCGGCGAATCTGCATCCACGCGGCGTCGTTGCCGATGATGCTGACGACCGGAATGCCTTGCCGCGCGAGCGCCTCGAACTCGGCCGCGTTGAAGCCGAACGAGCCATCACCGTAAATGAGCACCACGCGCGCGCCCGGACGGGCGAGCTTCGCGGCCATCGCATACCCGGGGCCGACGCCGAGCGTGCCGAGCGGGCCCGGATCCATCCAGAGCTGCGGCCATTCGAGCTTGATCACGTTCGCCGCGGTGGCCACGAAATCGCCGCCGTCGCCGATGACGATGTCCTCCTTGCCGAGGCGTTTCCCGATCTCGTCGCAGACGCGCAGCGGGTTCGGCGGGTCGGTCGTGGCGTCGATCTCGGGCTGCATCTTGGCCCGCGACTTGTCCTCGGCCGCGCGCATCGCCGCGATCCAGCCGGGCGCGCGCTTCTCCTTCACCTCGGCGAGGAGCTGCTCGAGGACGAGGCCGCTGTCGCCGTGAATGGCGACGTCGACCTTGCGATTGCGGCCGATCTCGTTGCCGTCGAGGTCGATCTGGATGACGCGCGCGCCCGGGTTGATGGCGCGGCCGTATTCGAGGCGGAAATCGAAGGGCGTGCCGAGGACGACGCAGAGGTCGGTTTGTCCG
The DNA here is from genome assembly GCF_029960785.1 of Polyangium sp. 15x6. Lineage (GTDB taxonomy): Bacteria > Myxococcota_A > Polyangia > Polyangiales > Polyangiaceae > Polyangium. Next base: position 17,344 of record NZ_JASBQE010000065.1, on the reverse strand, counting down.
AGCGCGACACGGCGCGACCGAGCGAAGAAGTTCGGGTGCGCGTGCGGCAGGCCGCCGCGGGCCATGCCGTTCAGGAAATACGGGGCGTCGATGGCGTCGGCGAACGCGCGCAGGATCTCCTTGCGCGGCGACCATCGGAGCTGCGTGCCGACGATGAACATCGGTCGCTCGGCCTCGCGCAGCATCGCTGCGGCGCGGGCGATCGCGTGCGGATTGCCGGCGGGGCGCGGGGGTTCGTCGAAAGGAACCGTGGCGGGCGGCGCGTCGTCGCCGAAGCTCATGAGGAGATCGAGCGGCATCTCCAGGAAGACGGGGCCGGGGACGTTGCCCTGCGCGATGCGGAAGGCGGCGTCGATGTACTCCTGGATGCGGTCGGTGGAGGGGACGGAGACGCTCCACTTCGTGACCGGGCGCATGAGCTCGACGTGGTTCATGTCCTGGAGCGAGCCCATGTCGGCGAGCAGGCGCGGGCCGGCGCCGCCGATCACGATCATGGGGATGCCGGCACGCTGGGCATTGGCGACCGCGGTGACGGTGTCGGTGACGCCGGGGCCGGCCGTGACCGCGCAAACGCCCGGCTTGCCCGTGACGCGGGCCCAGGCGTCGGCCGCGTGCCCCGCGGTCTGCTCGTGCCGGACGTCGACGACGCGGATGCCGTCGTCGAGACAGCCATCGTAAATGGCCTGGATGTGCCCGCCGCAGAGCGTGAAGAGGTGCGTGACCCCGTGCCGCGCGAGCGCCTTCGATACGAGCCTGCCGCCGTGGACCTGTGCCATGGCGGGGCGTATACCACGGGTGAGGGCGCGAGGTCTCCGGTTCGTTGAACATGCCCACCCCGCCGCCTCGGCTGCCGCCGGACGATGGCTCGGCGCGTGCTCGTCCCCCCATGTCGCGCGCTTGCGTCGGCCGCTGCCCGGGACGAACCCACGTGGTTCGGGGGCAAACCCTGGGTTCGTCCTGGAACAGGGTTCGTCTTGACCAGCCTATGCGGGATGGAGTAAGCTCACGTTCCATGAACACCAAATCTTCTATCCCGATCGCAGCATTTTTCATGGCTGTCTTTGTCACCCCGTCGACGTGGGCCGAGCCTCCCCCGCGTGTGCCTTCCCCCGCGTACCTGGCCGAGGCGAAGGGTTTTTACAGGCCCGAAGTGCAAGCGCTCTTCGAGCAGGCGTACAAGGCCGAGCGGCGTGGCGATTTCAAGGAGGCGCTCGATCTCTTCGAGCAGGCGCTCCAGCGCGACCGCGACAACGACGTCGAGGTGGAGCTCGGCCTCGCCCAGCTCCGCGCCGGGAATTACTTACAGGCCGCTCGGCACCTCGACATGGCGCTGGTGTATGGCCACCGCCTGCGGGCCCATCGCATCGACGAGACATACGCCGCTCTCGGGGAATGCAAGAAGCACATCGGCACGATCATCCTGCACCCGAACGTGCCGGATACGCGCGTATTCGTCGGGGAGGAGGAGGTCCGGGACCTGTGGGCCAATCACGAGTTTTTCGTCGCGCCCGGCAAGCACATCGTGAAAGCGATGAAGGAAGGCTACTGGATGAACCAGCGATACGTGGAGGTCAAAGCCGGAGAGACCGCCGAGGTGATCATCCCCATGCAGCAGCGGATCCAGACGCAGGTCATCGGGTTCGAGCGCCCGCTGAACGTCAACATGAGGGGATATTCGCCGGACCCTCAAGACGGAAAGCCTACATGGCCGAAGAACCTCATCATTGCGAGCGTGGTAGGCATGGGGCTCGGGACGGGAGCACTTGCCATGGGGCTCGTGTTTCGTGACACCGAGGATGCGGCGACCCGTAGGGCGTGGACCGGTGTTGCAGGAGCTGGGGGTGGCCTCCTTGGGCTCAGTGTCATAGGACTGGGAATTGGAATCGCCAGCCTGCCCCAGGCGCCCGCTCCGAGCGTCTACATCGCGCCGAGCGTTTCCAACGAGACGATGGGGGTCTCGGCCACCGGCAACTGGTGAGCAAGGGCTACACTAGGACCTCATCCCGCCGCGTAGTACACTCGGCGCGTGTCGATTCTCTGGGAAGACGTCCGTTATCTGGAAGCGGTCGCCCGCGCCGGCGGCGTGGGCGGCGCGGCCCGCGAGCTCGGCGTGTCGGCCTCCACCGTGTACCGCCGCATTGCGATCCTCGAATCCACCGTGGGCGCGCCGTGCCTCGAGCGTGGCCCGGCCGGCGGCGGTTTGACGGAGACCGGCGCCATGCTCGCGCAGGTCGGCCACCGCATGCGCAAGGCCCTCGCCGAGGTCGCGGGGCACGTGCACGCCCAGGCCACGGAGATCGTCGGCGAGGTCAGCCTCACGACCGTGGAGGCCTTGCTCCCATTCCTCGTGGACCCGATCGCCGAAATAACCACGCAATATCCATTACGCGTGAACCTCATCCTCGGCGATTCGGGGCCGAGCGTCCGGGACCGCGAGGTCGACGTCGCGATCGGCATCATGCGGCGCCCGCCGCCCGGGTGCTGGGGGGTTCGGCTGGGCAAACTCCCGTACGGCGTCTTCGGGACCGCGGAGGCCGTGAGGCGCGAGCCCGAGCCGCTCTGGGTCGTGCGCGCGCTGAGCGAGCGCTCCTCGCCCGAGTCGGCGTGGGAGCGCGAGCACGCCAGCGGTTATGCCACCCGCGCCCAGTTCAGCGCGCTCGTATCGCTCGTCGCCGGCGGCGTGGGCGTCGGGCTCATTCCGCGCGCACTCGCCGCGCTCCACCCCGAGCTCGTGGAGATCCCCGCCTATCGCGAGCACGTCGCGCCGCTCGAACGGACCGCCTGGCTGCTCACCCACCCCGACCTGCGCAAGACGCCCCGCGTGCGGGTGCTCATGGACGCGCTCATGCGGCGGTTTCGCGCGGCGCTCTGAGCCGGCGGCTCTGCGACGTCGTTGCACCCCTGCGAACTCCGCTCGCAGATGTGCAACATGACACGAACGCGCACACGTCGCACAAATGGGCCACCTCGAAGGGAGGTCCTTATGCTTGCATCACTTCGACTTGCTCCGCTCCAGTCCGGCTTGCTCCTCGCCCTCGCGCTCGGCGCATTGGGCCTCGGGTGCAAGATGCGCCAGGATTTCGTGCCCAACAAGGGACCCGGCTTCGACCATTGCGGCGGCGACGTCTTCTGCTCGCCCGGTCAACACTGCGCAGATTTCTCGCTCTCCGTATGCGAGGAGGGCTGTCTCACGGACGACAATTGCGACCCGTCGCAGATGTGCGATCCGGACGCGGCCGCGCCGCGGCAATGCATCGATCGGCCCACGACCGACGCAGAGACGCCCATGTTCGACAACCTCGTCGGGTGCAAGGAAGCCTGCAAGCATTTCGAGTCCTGCGGCCTCGCTGCAGACGAAGCCACGCAGTGCCTCACGGACTGTGAAGGCTTCACGCCGGACCAGCAATCCGCATTCGCCAATTGCGGCGGCGACGTCGCGTGCTCGGACGTGGCGTTGTGTCTCAACGTGCAATGCGTGTCGACGAACGACTGCCAGAACGATCAGAGCTGCGTGAAATTCGCCTGCGTCGGTGGCGTGTAGCGGCCCTACACTTCGACCTTCTTCCACCGCCCCCGCGCGAACGCCCAGCCGAGCAGCACGGCGCGGCAGATCCAGTCCGCCGTGCTGCCCATCCACACGCCGGCGAGGCCGAGATCGAGCTTGATCGCGCAGAGCCAGGTCACGCCGGCCCGCAGGAAAAGACCGCAGAGGATCATCGTGCCGAGCACGGTGCGCGTGTCGCCCGCGCCGCGCAGCGCCATCGCCGTGACCATCGCGAACCCCATGAACGGCTGCGCGAATCCGCCCACGCGCATCGCCGGCACGGCCGTCTCCACGATGGTCCGATCCGGCGTGAACGCCGAGACGAGCAAGGGCGCCATCGTCAAAAACGACAGCCCGACGAGGGTCAAGCAGAACACGGCGAGCATCGCCGCGACCCGGCCCGCCCGCGCCGCCTCCTCGGGCCGCTTCGCCCCGAGCTTCTGGCCCACGATCGCGCCCGCCGCGATGCCAAACCCATCCGCCGAGAGCCACGAGATCGACTCGATGCTGATCGCCGCCTGCTGCGCCGCGAGCGCGACCTCGCCGAGGAGCGCGACGATCGCGACGTAAAACATGTACCCGAGGTGATACGCCGCCTTCTCGCCGAACGCCGCGCTCGAGACGCGCAGCACGCGCCTCAAAGCATCCCCCGCGCCCTCGAAGCTCGCGCTGTGCAATGGCAGCGGGCTCGTGCGGCGGAAGAGCGCGTAGGCGAGCAGGAGGCCTTCGAGGGACATGGTCGCGGCGTTCGCGACGGCCGCGCCGCGAATGCCGAGCTCGGGCAGGCCGAACAGGCCGAAGATGAGCAGCGCGTTCAGCGCGAGGTTCAGGACATTGCCCACGCCCGCGACGACGAGCGGCGTGCGCGTATCGCCCGAGGCTTGCAGCGACGCGGCCGCGATCGCCTCGACGAACGTGAGCGGCATGGCCCAGCACGCGATGCGGAGGTACGCGCCCGCTTGTTCATGCACGGCCGCGCCGGCGCGAGGAAAGAGGGTCCGAATGAAGGGGCCTTCCGCGAAAAACAGGGCGCACGCGACGACGACGCCGAGCCCGACCGCGAAGAGGAGCGCGGCGCGGGCGGCGCGGGCCGCGCCCGGACGGTCGCCGGCGCCGACACGCCGGGCCACGACGGCGAGGGTGCCCGCGGAGAAGGCCGTGCAGACGGAGTAGAGGGTCCAGCTCGTGGCGCCGCCGATCTGGATCGCCGCGAGCGCGGTCGACGAGTACCGGCCGAGCATGAGCCGCCCGACCAGAAAGACGAGCGTGATCAGCAGCATGTGCGTGATCGCCGGCCAGGCGAGCGACCAGACCTCGGCCATGAGGGCGCGATCGCCCTCACGAACGAGGCGGGTCTCGGCGAGGGATGACGGACGCACGGCGCCGGGGGTGCCATGGTCCAGCCGTTCAGGCAAGGGGCGGCTTTCGGCTTCGTGGTCATCGCCGTGCGCAGCGGAGGGGATTTTTAGGTCCGTGTTGAGGTAGGGTGCTGCCATGCGGATCGGTCAACGCCTGAGCTCGCTGGTCATCTCCGACATTCGCGCGATGAGCCGCGCGTGTGAGGCGGTCGGCGGGATCAACCTCGGGCAAGGCGTGTGTGATCTGCCGACGCCCCCGCCCGTGGCCCGCGCGGCGAACGCTGCGATCGACGCGAGCGTGGCGATCTACACCGCGCCCGAGGGGATCCTGCCGCTGCGGCTCGCGATCGCGGCCGATCTGAAGAAGCGCTACGGACGCGAGGTCGATCCGGCGAGTGAGGTGGTGGTGACGTCGGGCGCGACGGGCGCGTTCGCGGCGGCGTGCCTCGCGCTGCTCGATCCGGGCGACGAGGTGATCCTGTTCGAGCCCTATTACGGCTACCACTTGAACACGGTGCTCGCGCTCGGCCTTCAGCCCGTGCTCGTGCCGACGCGGCCGCCGTCGTGGGAGATCGATCGGGAAGCGTTCGTGCGGGCGATCGGGCCGCGGACACGCGCGGTCGTCGTGTGCACGCCGTCGAACCCGAGCGGCAAGGTGTGGAGCGAGGAGGAGCTCGACTGGCTCGCGGACGCGATCGAGGCGCACGATCTCGTGGCGATCACGGACGAGATCTACGAGCACATCGTGTTCGACGGGCAGAAGCACGTGCCGCTCGCGACGCGGAAGAACGCGGCGTCCCGCACGGTGTCGATCTCGGGATTCTCGAAGACGTTCGCGGTGACGGGCTGGCGGTGCGGGTACCTGACGGCGCCGCCCGAGGCCGCGCGGCGGATCACGGTGGCGCACGATCTGCTCTACGTCTGCGCGCCGACGCCGCTCCAGCACGCGATGGTGGCGGGGCTCGGGATGCCGGACGATTACTTCGCGTCGATCGGGCAGGGCTACCAGAAGAAGCGCGATATCCTCTGCAGCGCGCTCGCGGACGCGGGCCTCACGCCGTACGTGCCGCGGGGCGCGTATTACGTGCTCGCCGACATCCGGCGGCTCGGCGCGCCGAACGCGAAGGCGGCGGCGATGCTGCTGCTCGAAAAACTCCGCATCGCGAGCGTACCTGGCACCTCGTTTTACGGGGACCCGGTGGGCGAGACGCTCTCCCGGTTCTGCTTCGCGAAGGAGGACGCCGTGCTGGAAGAGGCGGCGCGGCGCATTCGATCGCTTCCGTGAAGAATTTCCGCAATCGGGCATGAATTCGAGTCGAGCAGGGCAATGAGCGGCGGCGAACTCATCGGCGATAGATACGGCCTCGTGCGGCAAATCGGGACGGGCGCGCTCGGGGCCGTCTGGGAGGCGGAGGACCACACGGCGTCGCGCCACGTCGCGCTGAAGCTCCTCAGCATCCCGAACCAGGAAGTCGGGCGGCGGCTCGGCGAGGAGGCGCGCGCGGCGCAAGCCGCCAAGCACCCCACGCTGGTCACGATCCTCGACGTGGGCGAGACGGGCGGCGGCGAGCCGTTCGTCGCCATGGAGCTGCTCTCGGGCGAGACGCTCGCCGACCGGCTCGCGCGCGAGCGCACGCTGCCGCCGCCGCTCGCCGCGCAGATCGGGCGCGACATCGCCTCGGCGCTGACCATCGCGCATGCCGCGCGGCTCGTGCACGGCGATCTCCGGCCGGCGAACGTGTTCCTGCACGGAGAGCCGGGCACGGACGCGCCCATCGTAAAACTGCTGGATCTATGGGTCGCGCGGGCGGTGCCCGCGGTCGTGGCGGAGACGCTCGGGCTGGGATCGCCGTCGTACCGGAGCCCGGAGCAGCTCGCCGCGCCGGAGTCGTTCGACGTACGAACGGATCTCTGGTCGCTCGGCGTGGTGCTGTTCGAGATGCTCGCGGGGCAGCGTCCTTTCGAGGGCGGGCGCGCGGACATCACGGCGCGGATCACGAGCGGGCCGGTGCCGCGGATCTCGCAGCTCGCGTCCGCGGTGGATCCGGCGCTCGAAGAGATCGTGGCGCGGTGCATGGAGCGCGAGCGCGACAAACGCATCGGCAGCGCGATGGTCGTCGCGCACATGCTCGAGGTGTTCGCGGCAGCGGGGCGCAAACCGTCGCTTTCGCCGCCGGCGGCGTCGGCTCCGGGTCCGGCGAAGATCCACGACGAAAACACGAATGGCGCGGCGCACGCGCCCGTGCTGGAAGAGCTGCCGATGCGGGGTCAGCTCGGCACGCTGGTGATGGCCGAGTCGGCGCCGTCGGGTCCGGCGCCTTTGCTGCGATCGTCGCCGGCCTCGGGGAGTTTCCCCGCGCCCTCGTCCTCGGCCGGGCCGCTCGGCACGCTGCTCATGGCCCCGCCGTCGTCTTCTTCCTCCCCGCGCGCGGAGGAATCGACGCGGCGCCCGCGAGCCGCGTACGTCCCGCCGCCGCGCGCCTCGCACGACTCGGAGCCGACGCAGGTCTATATCGAGCCGTCCGGCGTGTTCGCGCCGCCGCCGATGCCCATGGCAGGCGCGCACATCGTGGACGAGCCGACCGAGCCGCCGCCGACCGCGCCGCCGCCCGGCGCCGCGGCGCCGACGCTGTTCAGCGCGCGGCAGCAGCAGATGACGGTGACGGAGCTGCACCAGCGTCCGGCGCAGCACGTGGAGCACGTCAACAAGACGGGGTTTTACCTGGCCGTCGCGGTGGGCGCGGCGACGGTGCTGCTCATCGGGTTCTTCGTGATTTTCCTCTTCTTTTGAGAGACGAATTCAGAGCGGCCCCGCGGCCGGCGGCCCCTGGAACACGCGCCGGAGGCCGCCGAACCACACGACGATCGTGACGAGCAGCGCGCCGAGCGTGATCGGCAAGGCCTTGTCGTTCGGGGGCGCGACGCCGATGACGAGGAGGAGCGCGCAGCCGAGCACGCAGATCACCGCGACGAGGCGATACCACGGGCCGAGCGAGAAGGGCCCCATCGTGGTCCAGGTGCGGCCGTAGGCGAAGAGGCCGAGCGCGATGGGCATGCCGTAGGAGATGTAGAGAAAAATCGTGCAAACCGCGGTGATCGTCGAATACACGGGCGTGTAGACGGTGAACGCCGTGCTCACGGCCGCGACGACCCAGATCGCATGGGCGGGCGTCCTGTGCACCTCGCTCACGCGGCGGAGGGCATACGAAAAGGGCAGGCCGCCGTCGCGGGCAAACGCGTACGTCATGCGCGAGGCGCTGGTGACCGTGGCGAGGCCGCAGAGGTACTGGGCGATGCCGATGCCGACGTAAAGAGCGATCTGCAAAGGGCGCGGGAGGATCTCGCCCATGACCCAGAAAAACACCCCTGGGCCTTTCGAGGCGCCGACCTCCACGCTCGGCATGGCGAGGAGGATCGAGGCCACCATCAGGTATCCGAACACGCCCGAGTAGAGCACGGCGCGCAGAATGGCCCGGGGGACGTTCGTCGCGGCGCCGACGGTCTCCTCGGCGGTATGCGCGGAGGCATCGAACCCGGTGACCGTGTACGCCGGCATGAGCAGGCCGAGCAAAAAGAGCCAGGTCATGCCGTTCGTCGCGGGCCAGACGTCCCCGCCGGCCGGGCCGCTGAAATTGGTGAAGGTGACGAGCCGCGACGCTTCGAGGCGCGGCGCAAAAAGGAGCATCGAGGCCGTGAGGACGGTCGCGACGACGAAGATGAGATACCCGCTGAAATCGGTGAGGCGCGTGGTGAGGCGAATGCCGCGGTGATTGAAGAGCGCCTGCGTCCCGGTGATGACGACGACGGCGGCGAGCTGGTGGCCCGGGCCGAGTTTCTCCGGGTCGATGCCGAAGACGGGGCCGAGCGAGCCCGCGATGAAGAGATAGGCGCCGACGTTGATCGCGGCGAGGACGGTGACGAGGCCGACGAGGTTGAACCAGGCCGTCGCCCAGCCGAGGCCCTTGCCGCCGAGAATGGACGCCCAGTGATAGAGGCCGCCCGCCGTCGGGAACGCCGAGGCGAGCTGGGCCATCGCGAGCGCGAAGCAGAACGAGAGCAAGCAGGAGAGCGGCCAGCCGAGGCCGATCGAGGCGCCGCCCGCGGCGGAAAGGCCGAGGTGATAGGAGGTGAGGCCGCCGGCGAGGATGCAGATGATCGAAAAGGAGACGGCGAAATTCGAGAATCCGCTCATCCGCCGGAGGAGCTCCTGGGCATACCCCATCCGGTGGAGCTGCCGGACGTCGTCCGCGATGACCTCGGACTCGGCGGTCGGGGTGGGTTCGGTGGGGACGTCACTGCGCGCAGGGTCTTGCATGAGAGCCTCGCCGAGGGGACGTTTCAGCGTAGGCCAGCGCGCGCCGAGGTGGATCAGTTTTTCGGGGGATGTTCGAGCAGGGCGTCGAGATCTCCGTCGAGGACACGCTCGACATGGGGGCTCACGACCCCGCTGATTTCGTCACGCACGAGCCGCTGCGGCGCGAAGACATAACTGCGCCGCTGGTGCCCGAATCGAGCGACCGGCCGAGCGCCGCGTCTCGCGGCCGCAGCCTGTTCGCGCCGCTCGAGCTCGAGCTCGACGAGCTTGCTCCGGAGGAGCCGGAGCGCGCTCGCGCGGTTTTGATGCTGGCTGCGCTCCGACCGAGCGACGATGACGATCCCCGTCGGTAGATGCCGCATGCGGACCGCCGACGCGACCTTGTTGACGTTCTGTCCGCCGGGCCCGCCGGCGCACATCGTGGTCACCTCCAGATCGTCGTCGCGAATCTCGACGGGAATCGCGTCGTCGATATCGAGCAGGACCTCGATCGCGACGAACGACGTTTGCCGCCGATCCCCTTTGCCAAAGGGGCTCACGCGCACGAGCCGATGGACGCCGGTCTCGCCCCGGAGAGCGCCGTACACGCCGGCGCCCGGAATCCGGAGCGCGACGCCATCGATCCCCGCTTCGTCTCCTTCCTGCCGGTGGAGCTCCTCGACGAGGAGCCCTCGCCGCGCCGCCCAGCGGAGGTACATCCGCAAGAGCATTGCCGCGAAGTCCTTGGCGTCGACGCCGCCCGCGCCCGGTTGAATGGACACGATCGCGCCCATGCACCCCTCCGGTTCGGGGGGCACGCACGAGCGCTCGGCCTCTCGGAGCTCGACCTCGATGGCTGCGAGATCGGCTTCGGCCGCGGCGAGGGCGTCCGCGTCGCCTTCGTGGAGCGCGAGCAGGACGAACCCATGCGTATCGCCCAGCGTGCGCTCGGCGTGCGTGATCCGATCGTTCAGGGCGCCGAGACGTGCTCGCTCCGCGAGGAGCTCTTCCGCACGTTCGCGGTCGCGCCAGAGGTCGGTTTCGCTGAGAAGGAAGTCGAGTTCGGCGAGGCGCCGCGCCTGCCGGGGAAGGTCAAAGACCGTCGCGGAGCCGGGTCAGGCGTCGACGAAGCTCGGCGAGGCGTTCGAGGATGGGAGAATTCATACGACATCGTATACACTCCGGCGCTCACGCCGTCAAAGGCGTCCAGGCTGCCCGAGGAGATGTCCATGAAATCCCGAACCCACATCTCCTTCCGCCGAGAGGAGACCTTCCGCGCCGTGCCGCATCGCCTCGACGAGGTCTTGCTCGACGAAGACCGCGCCGCCGCGGTCCGCCGCGAGGACGTCGAGAAGGGGGTTTATCTCCTGCACGGCGTGATGTCGCCGAAGGAATGCAAGCGCTTGATCGGCACGGCCGAGGCGATCGGCTTCACGCACGCGGGGCTCGCCATTGGCGACGACACGTACCGGGTGAACCTGGCGGCCCGAAACAACCTGCGCGTCGTGCTCGACGCGCAGCGGCTCGCCGAAGGGCTCTGGGCGCGCATTCGCGGCCACGTGGACACGGAGCACGAGGCCTCGCCCCTCGTGGGCCTGAACGATCGCTTTCGGGTCTATCGGTACGAGGTCGGTCAACGCTTCTCGCCGCACGTCGACGTGCGCACGGCCGTGCCGCGGGGGGAGACGCGCGCGTCGCTCATGATTTATTTGAACGAAGGTTTCGAGGGCGGCTCGACGCGCTTCTTCGAGGAGAAGGACAAGAAGAGCCGCCGTGGCGAGGGTCGAGCGCGCAAATTCAACAATCGCGTGCGATTCGCGGTGCGGCCGGCCCCGGGGAGCGTCGTCGTGTTCGACCACCTGCTCCTGCACGAGGGCGCCGAGGTCACGGCCGGCGTGAAGTACGCCGTGCGCTCCGATCTCATCTATGCGCCGTCCCGGTGACGGGACGTAGCGCTCAATGCGCGCCACCCACGAGGCCGCCGGGCTGCGGATGCGGCGAGCGGGCTGCTCCTCAATCTCGTTTTGCTCGGACGAACTCCAGCGTGGACGGCGCATACCGCGGGTGATGGTGCTTGCGCCGCACGGCCGCTCTCCCCTACCCTCGGGTTCGTCATGGCTCACCGCGCCGCTGCCCTCGCCGCTGCCCTCGTCGCGCTCGCGCTCCCGCGGGCGGCCGCGGCCGAGCCTGCGCCGAAGATCGCTTTCCGACTGGACTTGCAAGCGCTCCCCGGGCGCGGGTGCCCCACGGCGGAGGAGTTTGGCCTCATTCTCGCGGCAGAGTTCGGGTATCTCCTCGTGCGGGACGACGCCCGGGCGACATTGCGGATCGAGACGCATCCGAACGGGAACAAGCTCGATGCCGTGATCACGGTGCCGGATCCCGAGAGCAACGGGGAATGGCGGCGCGTGCTCACGCAGGGGGACTGCCGCGAGCTCCTCTATGACGTCGCGGTCCTCGTGTCCATCGCCTTCGGCCCGCGCGCTTGGCGAGGACCGGAGCCGCCTCCGTGGCTCGTCGCGCCGGTCACCTTCGAGGTCGGGCGGCCGGTGCTGGATTTCGAGCCGTCGTCCGCCATCGTGAAGCTGCTCCACCCGGTCGAGGAGGAGGCGTACGAGCCCGTAGTCGTGGTCTCGAAGGAGCCGTTGCCGCGTCCGATGGTCGAGGACAGGCCGCCGTTCAAGGTGGAGGTCGTCCTGGGCCCGGCCGTGATGCCTCACGGGTTGACGAGTGTCGCGGTCGGGGGCAACGGGCTCGTGGGGGTCCGATGGGGGAGCTTCGGGTTTGCCGGCGAGCTGCGGGGCGTCATCACGCCCGCGTCTGGCATCGGGGACCGGGCGCTCCCGGGACGAACGGGGTTGTGGACGGCCTCGCTGATGCCCTGCTTCGCCGCCGATCATTTCGACGTGTGCGGCGTAGCGAGCTTCAGCAAGATCGACTTTCTCTTGCCTGCGACTTATCCCGTCACGAGCGTCGATGCCGCCACGTTCGGAATGGGCGTGCGCGCCAACGGTCGCTTCCAGCTCTCGCCCCGGTTCTCTCTGTTAGGTTACGCCGATGTGAACCAGCAACTGCGAAGCATCGCTATCCAGCCCGATCCTCGCGAAGGATCGTACGTGCCCGATTGGCGCTCACCCCTCCTGCGACTCACGTTCGGCATCGCCGTCGCGGCAAGGATCTCTAAATGAACATTAAAATGGAACAAATGGATGTATCATGAAACATTGGATTCAGGGGTTTGTTATTGCAAGTTTTCTTGTGGGTATGGTCGCCTGCGCGGACGGGGTCGTGACGTATACGCAAATGGATGGGGGAGGTGGCGCGGGTGGTGAGGGCGGCGCCTCCGACGCGGGCGCCGACGGCCCCACGAGCAGCGGGAGGCCCGTCGATTGCGATTTCACGTGTCGCGACGAATGCGTCCCCCTCCACCCGGGCGACATGTCTTTCCCCGTCCTCGTGTGGATCGGGCCCAACGACGGCGCCGCGCCCCCCTGCTCCGACAACGCGCCCGTCGAGCAGTTCGTGTGGCACGCCGACCTCGTGATCCCCCCGAAGAAATGCGGCCCCTGCACGTGTACCCCCTCGACGGGCACGTGCGCGCTCCCCACCAGCATCACGGCCCACGCCGCGCCCTGCACGCTCGCCGACGGGGCGACCGCGACGCCGGCCGACCCGCCCCCCGGGTGGGACGGCGCCTGCGCCGCAGGAGACGCCCTCCCCGCGGACCTCGCTTGTGGGGCCGAGGGGCCGTGCGTGCAATCGATCACCGTGGGTCCGCTCGGCGTCGCGGCGGAGTCTTGCGAGGCGATCGGCGGCTCCGGTTCGGTGACGGCCCCGCCGCCCGCGCCCTCGTGGGGCCTCATCGCGCGGGTCTGCGAGGGCAGCGCGTTCGGCGCGTGCGCGTCGGACAAGCATTGCGTGCCCACGGCGCCGACCGGGTTTCGCCAGTGCGTCCAGCGCGAGGGGGTCCACGACTGCGCGGCCGAGGGGTACACCGAACAATTTATCTTTTATGAAGGCTTCAGCGACGAGCGCGATTGCACGGCGTGCTCGTGCGGCGCGCCGGAGGGGAGTTCTTGTCATTCCGATATCGCATTTCATTCCGACGCCGCTTGTACCCTGACGCCCCTCATCGCGAGCGCCTGGTCGAAGGGCCCCACGTGCCACGACGTCGTGCCTGCCGGACGCGCGCTCGAATCGAAGACGGCGCTCTCGCCCGTGTATCAGCCGGGGAGCTGCCAGGCGGCGGGCGGGGAGGTGATTGGGGAGGTGGCGAGGATCGGGCCGCGGACGGTTTGTTGTTACGTGGCTTGATGGGCGGGCGGGGAGCGCGGGCCGGGCTGGGTTATTGCCTGCGATCGGGGGGCAGGTACCACTTCGGCTTGTTTTTTAGGGCTGGGCACTTCCGCTCCGGCTCCTCGACAAGGCAATCGTAGTATGCCTTGAGCCCTTCAAACGTATTCACGGTAGGATTCAAAGGTTCGCACAGACGCGCCGCCTCGACCTGGAGGCTCCAAAAGAGCGCGCCCTCTTCGTCCTCGCACGGCTTGCACCAGATGAGATCGAGCTCCGTGCACGCCACGTGATTCGGGCACCGGGCCATCACGCAGCCGGCCTGGCAGGCTTCCTCTTGTCCCTCGGGCGGCTTCTTGCAGATCTCACCCCCGGCCTCGCACAACTCGAACACCGCCGCGAGGTCCTTGTCGCAAGCGTCCGCCCCGAGCGTGTCCGACGAGGCGCGGCGGACCTTCAATCCCACGCCCACGGCGACGGCGATCGGCAAGGCGATGGCTGCGGCGAAGAGCTTCTTCCGTCGGGTCATCTCTCGTCCTCCCTGCTCGTCGCGGCCACCGTACACGATCCGCGCCGAGGACGCGAGGCCTCTGCGCGCGGACGAAGGTTCCCACGCACGGAGAATGATCGCGTCTTGTGTCGCCGGACTGCGGTCTTCTACAATGATTCCGGTCCGGCGCGGAGGCTCGGCATGAGATCACTCGTCCTCGGCTTGCTCTTCGTTTGGTTCGTCGTGCTCGGACCTGCCTGCTGGGAGCCCGCGTGCAAGAACCCGAAGAGGGGCCCGCCGAACGGCGAGGCGGGCGCCAGGGAGGGGGTTCTCATGCAATGCAACGTGGTCTTGACCTGCGCCTCAGGATTCCAAGGCGGGGGTGACCATCAAGACGCCTTGCGGGGAGCGGAGGACGCGCAGATCATCGACCGCAGAAGCGCCCGGGAGAACGAAGACGCGTGCATCAAAAGGGCCAAGGAGCGCGGCATCCCCGGTACATGCCACAAGATTGAGGTTTCCCCCCAGGTCATTTGCCTCGACCCGCCGGGCTCGAACGGCTGCGGCGCGAGCCCTGGACCCGGCGGCCCGGTCATCATCGTGGGCAGCGCGGCCAGCGGCGATTTCAAGAGCGAGCCGCAGGGGATGGGCGGAACGGATGGCTATGGTGGCGAGGACGGCGCGGGGGACCAGGGCGGATTCTGAGACGACCCTCGGGAAAGAGTCTCAATCCCTTGTACGAGGCGGCCGATACCACTGCGGCTTATTCTTGAGCGCCGGGCACCTGCGCTCCCCCTCAGCAATGTAGCAATCACTGTAAGCCTTCCAGTCCGCATGTCTCCATGTGTCGAGATCAGGCGAAGGGCTGCACTGCTCGTGTACCTCGTACAAGATCCGCCAATGGAGCGCCCCCTCCTCATCCTCGCACGGCTTGCACCAGATCGGATCCATCCCCGTGCACGCCATCTGCTCCGGGCAATGCGACATCACGCAGCCGGCCTGGCACGCTTCCTCTTGCCCCTCGTCCGGGTTGCAGATCTTCCCCCCGGCCTCGCACAACTCGAACACCGCCGCGAGATCCTTGTCGCAAGCATCCGCCCCCAGCGTGTCCGACGAGGCGCGTCGGACCTTCAAGCCCACCCCCACGGCGACGGCGATCGGCAAGGCGATGGCGACGGCGAAGAGCTTCTTCCGGCGGGTCATCACGGGCTCCCTCGTTCGGCTCTCGGCCACTCTACACGATCTGCCTCGCGGGCGCGAGCCCACCTTCGTGGCATGGACGGCCCCTTCGCATCCGCTAGCGTCGGCCGTCCCCTTTCGAAGGAAGACCAGAATGGCTGACAGGTTCATCGATCAGGACGAGGTCACGATTTACGGTCCTTATGCCTCGAAAAGGATCCGCACGCGGCTCCTCGGTCTGATCCCCGAATACGATCCTGCATTGACCTACGCCGCCGACCAGATCGACGCCCAGACCGCCGCCGTGAAATCTGCCGTGGAGGCCGCGCGTGGCACGGACGCCTCGCGCAGGCAGGGCGTCCGGAGCAAGGCGCCGCTCCTCAAGCAAGCTCGCGCCCTCCTCGGCAAATTCAGCACCCACCTCGGCGCGCACGACGCGGGCGCCATCGACCGAAAGGTGTTTTTCACGAAAGACGGCACCGCCGGAGGCGTCGGAAAGGCCGCACCCGACGTCGTCCTCGCGGTCACGCACATCACGACGAAGCTCGCCGCGCCTGGCTTCGCCGTACGCGACGCCGCGCACTGGCATGGTCGATTCGATGCGATGACGAAGTCGCTCGCGCCCGTCGTCGCATTCGCCGACGACGCCCGTATCGACAGGCAATCCCTGACGCCGGAGGTCGAGGCGACGAGGCAGGTCTGGCTCAATGGCTACATCGCCGCGAAAGCCGTCTGCGAGAGCCTCCTGCGCCACCTCGGCCGCGTCGACCAGCTCCGCCTTTACTTCTACGACCTTCAGGTCCCCGCCGGCACGAAGGTCACCGAGCCCCCGGCCGAGGAGCCGGAGGCGCGTGAGGCCGAGGATACAGAGGAGGACACGGGCGACGAGTAACCCGAGCGTCGACAGAGGGGCCGGTCACCACCCCTCCCAAGGCCCCGAGCGTTGCTTGGGCACGTGGGAGGGCGGTCTCCCGGACGATCTGGCGATGCCTGGGGGGCTCGGTCGGCGAGGGACCAGGGCCTCGGGCGAGAGCAGGCCGGCAGGTCGTGTGCCGACCAGGGCCTCGAGCGTGGCTTGGGGGATCGGGCGGGCGGGTGAACGGTCCTTCGAGCGAGGTCAGGCGGTCCGGGCGGCTCGTGCTCGCCTCAATGCACCCCGCCCACGAGCCACGCATACCCGGGGACGAGCACTTCCTCGGGGCTCGCGCCGCCCTGGGTCGCGGGGGCCGTGCCGCGCGCGTCGCACGAGAGGCGGAAGCCGTGGTCGCCGAAGACGAAGAGCAGCGTGCGCGGCGGCGAGCTCTCGACGAAGCGCGAGATCACCTGCGCCGTCTCGTCCGCGATGCTGCCGAGCCGCTCGTCGAAGCCAGGGCCGACGCCGCGCAGGCGCGCCTCGACGAGGTCGAGCTTGAAGACTTCCTTGGTGCCGTAGCGTTCGCGGCGGATCGTGGAGAGGGCACGGCCGCGGACGATGTCGGGCTCGGGGCCCGGCTCGGGGAGCGGTTCGCGCAGGCCCTCGGGGCCGCGGCCGAGGAGCGCGACCTGGGCCGGCGTGGTCGTGGGGAGCGCGCTCCAGAGCAAGGTGCGGTCGACGCAGACGGCGCGGCCCTGCAAGGTGGGCTTGAGGCGCGCCATGACGCGCTCGCCGAGGTCGAAGCGGAGGGCGTCGACGAGGAGCAAGCGCACGGCGCGAGCGTTGTTCAGGCGCGCGATCCGCGCGGCCACGTCGGGCGCGTCGAGGACCATGAGCGGGCGTTTTCCCGTCGCGCGGATCGCGGCAAAACCCTCGGTGTAGCTGTGCTCGAAGGCGGTGCGGAAGCCGTCGACGACGCGCTGGACGGAGGCGTCGGCGTGGCCACGCGAGAGGGCGCCGACGAGGGGCATGTAGCGGGTCGCGAAGAGCCGATCGATGACGCCCGCGGGCTTGGGGCCACGGGCGTTGTCGAGGTCCATCGCGAAGGCGCGCCACTCGGCCGCCGAGAGGATACGCTCGACCGGCGAGGGGTTGGCCGGCGGCGAGGGCGGCGCGAGGTCCGAGGGCAAGGGCGGCGGCGGCGGGAGCGTGTCGGCCGCGGGGGCGTTTTTCGCGGCGGGCGCGGCGGCGGCCTCGGGCTCGCGGTCGCGCACGGGCTCGCGGTCGCGCACGGCATCGAGCGCGGGCGAGGAGGGCGTGCGGGGGCGCGGCG
>NZ_JASBQE010000064.1 GCF_029960785.1 Polyangium sp. 15x6 | reverse complement strand
CGTCGGAATGGGCGGCGGCGCCACGATGGGCGGCGGGGCCGGGGCCGCAGGTTCGGCCGGGCGCCGGAGCTGCGTCATCGGCGGCGGCGGCGCGACGGGTATGGCCGGCTGCGGGGCGGCCATGCCGGGCGCGGGCGCAGGCACGGGCGGGTTTTTCTTCCCCGCGAGCCACGCGGGCATTGCATCGCGTGGGATGGTCCCGACAAACACGGCGGTGTCGTTGGGATCCTCGTCGGGCGGCGGCCGTGGGCGCGGCGGTGCCTGCGAGGGCGGGGGCGGCGGCTGCGGCGCGGCCGCGCCCGGGGCGAACGGCAAGGCCGGCGAGGCCGCGAAGGGCAGGGGATTGACTCCGAGGCCCTTGAGGCTGTCGGCCGTCGTCTGTGTGAGGTCGAGATCGTCGTCGTCCTCGTCGAGCGCGGGCGCGGCGCGCGCCCTCTCGGGGAACCGCACGGGCTCGCCCGGGTATTCGACGCCGATGAAGATGCGGCCCGGCTGATCGCGGCCGTCGAGCGGAATCTGGGCCCGGAACGTGAGGCTCGCGATCGCGCGGTTCGTATCGATCCACAAGGTATCGGGGACGAGATCGGGCTCCCAGGGCGGCAGGCCTTCGATCTCCACGCGCATGTGCGGCTTCACCCCCGGCAGCCGTGTGGAGAATCGTTCGATCTCGGGGTGCATGTTTTCGAGCAAGATCGGCTCGTCCGGCCGCAGCTCGGAGACGAGCTGATCCGACGGCGCGCTCTGGAAATACGAGCCGTCGAACTCCATCCCGAGCGGCGTCTCGTTCCACGTGTTGTTCGCGAACGCCCCCACGAGCGCGCCGAGCTTGGCGCTGCGCACGAGCCACCGCGAGGCAATGGGCCCGAATCCGACGGTAGGGATCGGGCGGGAGCTTTCCGCATCCATCATCCCGGGGGGCTGCAGGTTTGGCAAGGTACGTCGCCCGTACGCGTCGATGACGGACGGATCGATCCCCACGGGGTTCCACGACTCATCGCCGCCGGCGGCCCGCTCGTAGCGGAGGGGCATCTGCATCCATTTTTGCGCCTCCGAGACGGCGCCGTCCCGCGCGACCGTGCGCGCGCCGTGGACCTCGATCGATTTGTCGACGTCGGCGACGACGAGCCTCGCGAAGAGCGAGCGCAAAGGCTCGCGACGCGGCGCGAACGCGCTTCCGACGAGCAGGACTTCCGGCCGGGGTTTGTAGGGCGCGAGGTCGCTCGGGGCATAGACGCATTTGCCCGGATCGTCGTCCCAGTGGTTGTCGCGCTCGTTGACGCCCTCGGGCTCGGTCGCGACGACCGACGTGCCCGGCTTCAGCGCGTACGTCACCTTGCAGACGACCGTGAGCGACCATTGCCCCGGCTGCTCCTGCCACGTGACGGAGCTCGTGAGGAAAGGCGGGATGGTGATGATCTCCATGGATAACGATTCCTGCCCGCCGATCAGTCCCACTTCAGGCGCTTCGAGAAATACCGCGCCCGCGCCCACACGTCGCGCGAATAATCGTCGCCGGCCGAGCCATCGTCGAGCTTGGCCCAGCTCGCCGCGTCCTTCGGCTGGGTTCGTACGTTGCCTGGGCCGAAATTGTATCCCGCGATGGAGCCGGCGAGGAGCTGCTCCCGCGTCCAGCTCGGGTGCGCGGCTTTCACGGACTTGTACGTATCGCTCCAGATCCTCATCGCCTGCTCGGCGTGATCCATGCTGAAAGGACCGCCTTTCGGCTTGTGGAACTCCTTGTCGACCTGGAACATCCCATACCCGTCCGGATCGTACTTGCCGTACCCGTCCGCGCGGAGGTGCCTGCCGAAGCCGGATTCGCGACTCGCGAGGCCGAGCAGGAGCGCCGGTGGAATGCCGTATTTCGCGCCGAGCTTCTTCGCGAGCGGCACGAGCTTTTGCGCCCGCGCCCGGTCCATCGGCGCCTCCACGCTCGCCCGGGGCATCTTTCCGGGCTTCATCCTGAGCAGGATCTTGTTCTGCCGCTCGGCCCGGTTCGGGCGGTCCTCGGCCTCCTCCGGCTTCTTTTTCGGGGTCTTTTTCCCGCCGGCGTACAGGGCCATGCTGCCGGTCTTCACGACGCTGCCGCAATCGAGGCAATCCCCGACGCGGACGACGGCCTTGCCATTGACGTAAATCTCGTCGGATCCCTCATCCGCCACGCTGTCGTGGTGCGGGTGATCGGGGCCGTCGTGCGGCTCCCAGAGGTCGCCGACGCGGACGACGGCGTGTCCGTCGAGGAAGACGTCCGGGCTACCCTCGAGGGCCTTGCGCGGCGGGCACCCGTCGTGGCCGCTGCATTCGTCGATGCCCTTGCGAGCTACCAGTGCCATCGGCCCCTCCCCGTCACCACTTCAGGTTTTTCGAATACCACTGCGCCTCGGCCCAGACGTCGCGCGAATAATCGTCGTGCGCGGTGCCATTGTCGAGCTGCGCCCACGCCGCCGTGGACGAGGGGCGCGTTTGCGCGTTGCCCGGGCCCGAGTTGTAGGCGACGAGGCCGGCGGCGAGGTACTCCTCCTCGCTCCAGCCGGGGTGCTTGTCCTTGATCTGGCCGATGTACCCCTTGTAAATGTCCATCGCCTGATCGATGTGGTGCCAGTCCGAAGGGCCGCCCTTCGGCGTGTGATAGCGCTTGTCGACCTGGAACAGGCCGAAGCCCATCCCGTCGAATTTGCTGTAGCCGTTCGCATCCAAGAATTCGCCGAACGCGGATTCACGGTTCATCCAGGCGAGCGCGAGGGCCGGCGGGATGTCGTACCGCTCGCCGATCTTCTTCGCGAGCTCCTTGTAATGCTCCGCCTTCGCCTTGCGGGCCGCGGCGATCTGGTGGTATTTGCCCGCGGGGCCCGGGTTCATCTTGCCGAGCAGCTCGTTCTGCTTCGCGGCCTTCGACTTGCCGTGGTGCGCCTTGTCGTGGTCGTGTTTCGGGGGCTCTTTTTCTTTCTCGTGCTCGTGTTTCGCGTGCTCGTGTTTCGCGTGCTCGTGCTTCGCTTCGTGCGGCTCGTGCTTCGCGTGCTTCTTCTGCCCGTGGCCGCCGAGCTTCTTCGGCTTGCGCCCCGCGGGCACCTCCACGGGCGGGTTGAGCTGGATCTTCGGGCCGCCCTTGACGACGAGCTCCTTGCCGGCCTGAATGATGACGTTCCCTTTTGCCGAGAGAATGAGATCTCCCTCGACCGTGACGTGCCTATTGCCTTTCGTCTCTTCGAGCTCGTCTTCCTGCACGACCTTGTGCAGGTCTTTCGTGGCTTCGACGTAAAAAAGCTCCCCGTCGGCCTTGTCGTCGAACGTGATCTCGTTGCCGCCGTTCTTCGAGCTCGACTTGAGCGTCGTGCGGGTCTTGTGCTCCGGGATCGAATAAGGCACCGGTGAGATCGTGCCGAACAGGCGGCCCACGACGACCGGTAGGTCCGGATCGCCTTCGAGGAACGCGACGAGCACCTCCTGTCCGACGCGCGGCAGGGTGACCATGCCAAACCCGGGCCCCGCCCAGGCCTGGGAGACGCGCACCCAGCACGAGCCCTTCTCGTCGCCCTTCGCCTCGCGATCCCAGGGGAATTGCAGGCGGACGCGGCCATGTTCGTCGCAATGGATGTCCTCGCCCGGAGGCCCGACGACGACGGCGCTCTGGACGCCATGGATGCGCGGCTTGCTCGCCTTCGAGAGCGGCTTATGCGCGCCGTCCTCGCCGCTCCGATGCGCGTCGCCGTGGCTCGTGGCGGTGAGCAAGGGCCGGTACGGCTTCTCGGCCGAGACGGCCTCGCCGCCGGCGTGCCAATCGTCGTCGATCTCGCCCGAGATGAACGACGAGAGGACGAGGAGCTTCTTGCCATTCGCGAGATCCCGGTGCGGATGTCCCTTCATCGAAAAGACGGTGCCAGGCCCGATGTCGGTCGCCGACGTGGAGAAGCTGATGCGCGCGGCCGCGCCGCGCATGGCCTCGACGTGCCGCTGCGCTTTCTTCTTGGCCTCTTTCTCGTTGTGCCGGTAATTGCCCTCCGCGTCGCCGACCGGGGTGCTGCCGTCGCCGTCGCCGGCGACGTGGCTCGATCCGGGGAGGAAGAAATATTCTTCGAGCAGGCTGTCCGGGCCGTCGTCGTCCGCGCTGTGCGCGCCGGCGAGCGGGAACGTCGGGCGGCGGAAATCGAAATCACGCACCACCGCGCGACCCGGCCGCACGTCGTGCCCGATGCTCACGTCCGTGATGTGCTCCGACTTTTCGGCCAGGCTCGCGGATCGCACGAAAGGCAGCGCCTTCTCGCGCGGCTCCGAGGTGGTCGGCGCGTCGGTGAGGATCATCTTCGTCTCCTTCTCGCCCTCCGGCGTGGTGAAGAAGAACGAGATGCCCGCGTCGACGAGGAGGCGCCGCACGAAATCATGGTCCGTCTCGCCGTATTGCACCTTGAATTCGCGCTTCGGGTAGTCGTCCTCGTCGATCCGGAATTCGAATGGCAAATGCCACTCCTTCAGGATTTTCTTCACGATCTGCGGCACCGACGCGTGCTTGTAGACCCGGTGGTTGCGGCGGTGGGTGAGCAGCCAGAACGCCGGGACGATGCGGAGCGCGTACGTCGAGAGCCCGTCGGATTCGACCTCCGTCTGCGCGATCCGCGCGCAGACGCCCGTCCAGATGCGCGGGCCGCCGTGGCCCGCGAGCCCGAACGACGCGGGGCGGCCGCTGATCTTTTTCAGGTCGACGTCGTCGTCGCCGAGCGCGATCACGTCGATCTGAAACGAAGCGCCGAGCGCCTCGTGCACCGCGAAGCTGCGGACGTCGAGATGTTCCCCGGATTCCAGCGAGATTTTCACGTTGCTCATGGCTTCATCGTTCTCCGCGAGGGTGTTTCCGAGGAGCGCTCACTTGAACGTCAATCGATAAAGTTTGTCGACGAGCTTCGTCGGGTTTTTTAGAGCGGGATGCCTCCGGTAGGGGCCGCTCATCTGCGTGAGCGCCTGGCCGCGCGCCCGCTCGCCGAAGAGCTCGAAATGGATCATCGACATGCCGAGCGAGTCGAGCAGGCCGACGTACGCGATGTGCTCGCCGCACTTGACCTTTTGCCCGGCCCGGACGGAGACGCGCTTGCTGCTCGAAATCTCGCCATACCGGACGACGCCGACGCCCGGGTGGAAGACCTCCAGCGCGTTCGTCCCGTCGTAGAAGAAATAAGGGGGGCGGATGATGACGCCGTCGGCGATCGCGCGGATCTTCGAGCCAAACGGGGCATACAGGTCCACGCCACCGTGCTTGCGGCCGCCGGAGCGTGGGCATCCGAAGTATCGGGGACCGTCTTTCCAGCTCGCCGTGGGTTTTTTCCAGAGCGGGAAGACGAGCTTGCGCTCGGCCTTCGAATCCTTGTCATCGTCCTTGTCGGCCGCGGGTTTTTTCGGCGGCGGCTTCTTCGGCGGCGGTTTGGGCTGGCTCGGCTGCGGCGAGGCGCCCCCGGTGCCGCTCGACGCGCCGGGGAGCTTGATCTGCTGCCCGACGGAGATCTGATTCGGATTCGTGATCTGCGGGTTCGCCTTCAGGATCGCGCTGACCGTGGTGTCGTATTTCTCGGCGATCGCGCCGAGCGTATCGCCCGACTTCACGGTGTGCGAGCCCGGGGCCTTCGCCGACAGCGCCATCATCTTCCGCGCCTCGGCGGGCGCGGCGGGCGCCGGCGTCTCCGGCACGATCGTCCGCGCAGCGAACGCGACGGGCGCGGGCGGCGGCGCGCCGGCGACGGGGCCGGGAGGCGGGATGAAGATCGGAGGCGGCGGCCCGAGGTCGAAAGGCGTGTCGTCGTTCGACATGAGATCTCCGGCGCAAGCAAGGTCGTTGCCAACGGCGCGTCCTCGACAAATACGCGAAAGGACGTCGGCTGAAAATGGGAGGGAGGAGGCGAGGGGGGATCGACACTGATCCATCCCTGGGGTTTGTGTTCCCCAGGATGGCCCGCCGTCACCGAGCCGACGGCCGTCGACGGTTCGCCGGCGTCTCTACCCCGCGCATTCCGCGCAGAGCTTGCCGAGCGTGCGAATCGCGTGATCGAAGAGCTCCGACCACGGGTGCCCGCACGACAAGCGGATGTATCCCGAAAAGCGCTGCTTCGCCGAGAAGAGCGGACCTGGTGCGATGGAAATGCCCCGGGCGAGCGCTCGTTCGGAGAGCAGGAGCGCGCTCGTGCCCGGCGGTAGCTCGACCCACAACAAGAAACCGCCCGCGGGTCGTGAAATGCGCGTCCCGGGCGGGAAGTATTCGGCCACGGCCTCGCTCACCCGCTCGACCTGCGCCGCGAGCTTGCGCCGGAGCGCGCGGAGGTGATGGTCGTAGCCGCCATTGTCGAGGAAATCCGCCACGGCCATCTGCGGCAGGGTCGCCGTGGCCACGCTCTGGACGAACTTGAGCTGCTCGACCTCCTCGCGGAAGATGCCGGGCGCGGCCCAGCCGACGCGATACCCCGGCGCCACGGTCTTCGAGAACGACGAGCACAGCATCACGAGCCCGCGTTTGTCGAAGGCCTTGGCCGGCCGCGGCCGCTCGTCGCCGAAATGGAGGTCGCCGTAGATGTCGTCCTCGATGAGCGGGATTTCGCGGCGCCCGAGCATCTCCACGAGCTCTTCCTTGGCCTCGTCCGGCATCAGGGAGCCGAGGGGGTTGTTGAAGTTCGGGATCGCCATCACCGCGCGAATGCGGTGGCGCCCCATGGCCTCCGCGAGCGCGGCGAGGTCCATGCCCGTGCGCGGGTGCGCGGGGATCTCGATGACCCGCATGTTGAGGCTCGCGAGGAGCCGCAAAAGCCCGTAATACGCGGGGGATTCGACGGCGATCGTGTCGCCCGGCCGTGTCACGGCGCGCAGGCAGAGGTGGAGCGCCTCGGCGGCGCCCACGGTCGTGACGATGTCGTCGGCCGAGAGAGCACAGCCCCATTCGATGGATCGACGCGCGATCTGCCGGCGGAGCGCGAGGAGGCCCGGCGGCAGGTCGTACGCGACGCCCGCGCCGCCCGCGCCCCGGGCGATGAGGCTCGAGGCGCGGTTGAGCCGCTCGGTCGGCAAGAGCTCGGGATCGAGGAAGCCGGCGCCGAGGGGCACGATGCTGGGATCGCGCCCGGCGCCATAGAGCTTCGCGACCATGCTTTCGATGCTCGGGCGGCTCGTGGTCGTGCACGCCCGAGCGGCGCGCGGCTCGGGCGGGAGCGGGGCGCGGCGGGCTCGCACGTAATGCCCCGACTGCGGCCGCGCCTCGATGGTCCCGCGATTCTCGAGCTCGAGGTACGCCTGCAGCACCGTCGCGATGCTGACGCCCTGCTGGCGCGCGAGCCTTCGCACCGAGGGGATCCGATCGCCGGCACGGAGCGTGCCCCGCTCGATCAGCTCCTCGATGTGCGCGGCGACGCGCTCGTAAAGCAGCCCCTGCTCCCCGGCGACGGTTTCTTGCTGCACGGGGACGAAGGATACCGCGCGGAGGCTTCCCGCGCACCGGTACAGTTGCCGCAGAGGGCGACCGGTACAGTACGGTCCGAGGCCAACTGTACCGGTCGCACATGCCGAGCAACTGCATCTGTGCTGGATGCGGGGTCGGGGTCAAGCTCCGGGTATGATGACGACCGTGCCAAGGTTCCGCGCGGGCGTGGCGTCCTTCGCGCCGCGTCGGGTCGAGTTCGATCTCGCCAAGGGGGCGCTGTGGGCGCAGCGGCTCCGGGGGCCGTTCGCCCTCGCGTGTACGAGCGGTTCGGTGTGGCTGACCCGCGAGGGTGATCCGGACGACGTGGTGCTCTCGGCGGGCGGCTGCTACCGTGGCGCCGATCAGGGGCTCGTCGTGGTCGAGGCCCTATCGCGGGCGCACATCACGGTGTCGAGAGAAGGTTTTTCAGGGAAGCTCCGGCGGCTCCTCGCCGCGCTGAAGCAGCAGTGGCTCGTGCTGGTCTCGCTGTTCTCGTTGTACGTCATCTGGGGCTCGACGTACCTCGGGATGCACATCGCGCTGGAGACGCTGCCGCCGTTTTTCATGGGCGGGACGCGGTTCCTGCTCGCGGGCGGCATTTTGTACGGGGTGCTCAGGCTGCGCGGTGAGGCGGCGCCTTCGCGGAAGCAATGGGCCGGGGCCGCGCTCGTGGGCTCGCTCCTGCTCGCGTGTGGCAATGGGTTTCTGGGGATCGGGCAGCAGCGAGGGTGGGTGAGCTCGGGCGTGGCCGCGGTCGTGGTGACGACGATGCCGCTCTGGATGGCCGTGCTCGGGAGCGCCGCGGCGTTCGTGCAGCGGCGCGCGGGCCGCGAAGGGACGTCGGCCGCGCCTTCGGCCGGAGAATGGACGGGGCTCCTGGTCGGCTTCACGGGCGCCGCGCTCTTGCACCTCGGCGGCGCGATGAGCGGATCCGGGGGCGGGATTGTGCTCATGATGCTGTCGCCGTTCGCCTGGGCGCTCGGGTCGCTGCTCAGCCGGTCTCTGGACCTGCCGAAGGGGCTCATGGCCTCGGCCGCGCAGATGATCGCGGGCGGGCTCATCATGCTCTCGCTCGCGCCGCTGCTCGGCGAGCCGCTGCCGGTCGCGCCCTCGGCCCGCTCGCTCGCGGCGCTCGCGTACCTGACGGTGTTCGGCTCGATCGTGGGGTTCTCCGCGTACGGTTATCTCATCCGGAACACGCGGCCGGCCATTGCGACGAGTTATGCGTACGTGAACCCGCTCGTCGCGATCGCGCTCGGGATCTGGCTCGGTGGCGAGGCGGCCTCGGCGACGACGTGGCTCGCGGCGATCATCGTGATCTCGGGCGTCGTGATCGTCTCGATGGCGCGGGCGCGGCCTTCGACTTCGTGATCGTTTTGGGATCAAACCTTCGGGGCGCAGCCGCCGTGCGCCCCGCTGTCGCACGTGCAATCGATGCAGCCGTGCTCGGCGCAGGTCCCGCACGAGAGGGCGACCTGCTTCCGTAACGCCTCGCGCGCGCGGAACACGCGCACGGCGGCGTTCGAGGGCGTGATCCCCTGCTCCTCGGCGAAATCCTTCACCGCGATGCCTTCCACCTCGATGCGCTCGAGCGCGTCGCGGTATTCGGGTTTGAGCGTCTTCGCGAGGCGCGTGACGCATTGGCAGATCGCGCCGCGGACCTCCTGGTTCGGCTCGGCGTGATCTTCGACCTCGGAGGCGAAGGCGTCGAGCGCGCGCCGCGCGGAGCCCTGGCGGCGGCGATGGTCGACGACGGCGTTGCGCAGGAGGCGATAGAACCAGGCGATCGCGGATTCGTCCTTCTGGAGCGTGTCGAGGCGCTGGAGTCCGCGCGCGAAGGCCTCTTGCAGGATGTCCTCGGCGAGGGCGCGGTCGCCGAGGCGGCGCTCGAGGAACGCCAGAAACGCCTGGTGGTTCTCGACGAGGACGCGCGCGACCGCGCCCTCCACGGGCAAGGTGGCGGTCGTCTCCGTGGTCGGTCCAGGATCCGTCATGAGCTCGTTTGTCGCCTCCGGAGGCGCTCCTGTCAACACGGCGCGCGTGCTCATCGTTTCATTCCGTAGGAACGAAGCCGGAGCGAGCTGAGGAGGACGGACACGCTCGACAAGCTCATGGCCGCGCTCGCGAGGACCGGCGAGAGGAGCCAGCCGGTGAGCGGGTAGAGCGCGCCCGCGGCGATCGGGATGCCGATCACGTTGTAGACGAATGCCCAGAAGAGGTTTCGGCGGATCGTGCGCAGCGTGGCGCGCGCGAGGCCGAGCGCCGTGGGGAGCGAGGCGATTCCGCCGCGGAGGAGCGCGATGTCGGCCGCGGCGACCGCGATGTCGGTGCCGCTCGCGACCGCGATGCCGACGTGGGCGGAGGCGAGCGCGGGAGCGTCGTTGATGCCGTCGCCGACCATCGCGACGATGCGCCCCTTCGCGCGCTCTTCGGCGACGATTCGCGCCTTGTCTTCGGGGCGGACGCCCGCGTGGACCTCGTCGATCCCGAGGGATCGCGCCACGGCGCGCGCGGTGGCCTCGCGATCGCCGGTCGCCATGGCGACACGCACGCCGAGCGCGTGCAGGGCGGCGACGGCTTCTTTGGCCTCCGCCGTCGGCAGATCGGCGACCGCGACGAGGCCGGCGAGCCGTCCGTCGATGGCGACGAACGAGGGCGTGTTTCCGGCCTCTGCGAGCGCTTCCGCAGCGTCTTCGAGCGGCAAAGCATCGATGCCGTGCTCGGCGAGGTAACGCGTGGTGCCGATTCGAACCTCGCGTCCCGTGACACGCGCGAGCACGCCGCGCCCTGCGTCTGCGCGGAATTCATCGGGCGAAACGAGGGAGAATCCACGCGCTCGCGCTCCTTCGACGAGCGCTTTCGCCACCGGATGTTCACTCCCGAGCTCCGCGGATCCCACGAGGTGGAGGAGGTCTTCCTCGCGGAAGCTCGGCATGGTTTTCACGGCCGAGAGCGTCGGGCGGCCGGCCGTGACCGTGCCCGTTTTGTCGACGAGGACCGTGTCCACGCGGCTCGCGGATTCGAGCGCGGTGCCGCCCTTCACGAGCACGCCGAGTTCGGCGCCGCGACCCGTGCCCACGGCGACGGCGGCCGGCGTGGCGAGGCCGAGCGCGCAAGGGCAAGCGATGACGAGCACGGCGACGAACCGCTCGACCGCGGCGGCGAGGCCCGTCGTGGTGGGATCGGCGACGAGCCACGCGACGAACGCGATGGTCGCGATTCCGAGCACCACCGGGACGAACACCCCGCTCACCGTGTCCGCGAGGCGCGCAATGGGCGCCTTCGAGCCTTGCGCTTGCTCGACGGCCGAGGCGATCTGCGCGAGCGCCGTCTCCGCGCCGGTCTTCGTGATGCGCACGGTGAGCTGTCCGCTCTGGTTCAGCGTGCCGCCGAAGACCGGAGCGCCCGCGGTTTTGTCGACGGGAAGGCTCTCGCCGGTGAGCATCGATTCGTCGACCGCCGAGGCGCCCGCGATCACGTCCCCGTCGCTCGGGAGGCGTTCGCCGGGACGAACCCGCACGATGTCGCCCGGCGCGAGCTGCGAGAGAGGGATCTCCTCCTCGATGTCGCCGAGGTCGCCGCGGAGCCGCCACGCCGTCTTCGGCTGGAGCGCGACGAGCCCACGCACGGCGTCGGTGAGGCGCTTTCGCGCGCGGGTCTCGAGGAGCTTGCCGAGCAGGACGAAGCTCACGATGGCCCCGACGGCCTCGAAATAGACGTGCGGACGCAGGCCATGCGCGGCGTGCGGGAAGAGGCCGGGCGCGAGGACGGCGATCGCGGAGTAGACCCACGCGGCGCCGGTCCCGAGGCTCACGAGGGTGTTCATGTCGGCGGCCCGGTGCCGGAGCGCGATCCACGCGAGGCGAAAGAATCGGCGGCCGGGGCCGAGGATCACGGCCGTCGCGAGGGCGAGCTGCACGAGGCGGCCGAGCGTGCCATCCGCGCCGGGGATCCGACCGTGCGACATGCCGAGGACGAGCAGCGGTACGGAGAGCCCGAGCGCGAAGGCGAAGTCGCGTCGGAGGACGCGGCGCTCGTGGTCGAGGCTCGCGTCGGCCGCGTGGGTTCGTTCGGCGGGCGCGGCGGCGGAGAGGTCCGGCGCGGCCGGTTGTTGCGGAACGCTGTAGCCCGCGCGTTCGATGGCCGTGACGAGCGGCTCGGTTCCGGAGGTCGCGGGGTCGTACGTGATCGTCGCGGTGCGCGTGACGAGGTTGACCTTGGCCTCGCGGACGCCGTCGGTCGCGAGCAAGGCGCGCTCGATGCGCCGCACGCAGGCGGCGCAGGTCATGCCCTCGACGGGCAGATCGATGCGGCGAGCCGCCGGGGCGGCTGTTTTCTCGGGGAGGAGAGCGGGAGCGGATGCGGTCGACATGGGAACCTCGCTTCGACCGCGCAGACGCTCTGTCGCCCGACGCATTACACCGCCCGGCGGGGTGTAATGAAGCGCGGTGGCTGCGTCTTCAGGGTGCGAGCGGCGAACGGGCCGCTCCCCGGAAAAAGGAAGGACGCCATGAAGGAAACGTTGCTCCATGTCGACGGGATGAGCTGCCCGTCCTGCATTCGCCACATCGACGGCGCGCTGCGCGGGATCGCCGGCGTCGAGAAGGTCGACGTGAAGCTCCGCGAGGGCACCGTCCTCGTGAAGCATGATCCGTCGAGCGCGCCGACGAACGTCCTCGTCGAGGCGCTGCGCGATGCCGGCTACGAGTCGCGCCCGCGCGCCGCCTGAAATGGGGGCGAGTGCCGGAGCTCCCGGAGATTCCGCGAGCTCCGGCGCCTCGGGTTTCACCCGCAAGAACCTTCCCCGCAGCTCATCTGCGCGCCGTGCTTCTGCGCGGCCGTCGAGGTCGCCGTGGGGGCCGGCGCGGGTTTGTCGGCGGGCTCGGACGGCGTCGCGGTCACGGGTGACGGGGCAGGGGGCGCGGCGGCGTGCGTTTCAGCGGGAGCCGCCGTCGTCGCGCGTGGGGTCGCGGCGGGCTTGGCTGCGGCCTTCGCCGGGGCAAGGGAGGGCGGGAACGCCGCGCTCGGGGGCGCTGGGACGGTTGCGGCGGGCGACGCGGCCGTGGGCATTTCGTTTGCCGGCGGAGCGGGCGCGGCAGATGTTTCCGCCACAGGTTTCACGTCCAGCCCGTCCGTCTTCGTGGGGGACGTGGTGCACCCGGTGATCAGGGCGCCCGCCCCGAGGGCAGCCAGCGCCTCGTAGATACGCTTCGCATTCATGACCAAGCTCCTTCGTGGTTCTCCGTGGGATCGACGGAAGGGGTACGACCCTGCCGACGCAGGGGGGCGCCGCCCATTACAGTCGTCGAG
The DNA here is from genome assembly GCF_029960785.1 of Polyangium sp. 15x6. Classification (GTDB taxonomy): domain Bacteria; phylum Myxococcota_A; class Polyangia; order Polyangiales; family Polyangiaceae; genus Polyangium. Next base: position 56,589 of record NZ_JASBQE010000064.1, on the reverse strand, counting down.
CGGAACTTCCGCGGCCGGACGGTCCCCGGGCGAGGCCCTTTGAAAGCAGGCCCGGACGGTGTAGACATGGGCCATGGCGCGAAGGGAGTGCCCGTTCGTCCGGCTGACGGTTTGTCTGGGCCTGCTCCTCCCTGGCGGCTGCGGGGGCGCGCCCGCGGCGAAGGCGAACGCCGTGACGGGGGACGGGCCCGCGGTGCATTATTCGTTCGTCCTCGATGCCGAGCTCCGCACGCTTTCGGCCACCGTATGTCCCCGCGATCTGCGGCTCGCGCGGCTGCGTATGACGGTGCCCGAGCTCCTCGAGCGCGTGCGCCGGCCGCGCATCCTGCGGGCCGACGGCGATGTGCCGCTTTCCTTCGAGGAGGACGTCGTGCCCATTGCATCGGCGACGGAGGGCGTTTGTATCGGCTACGACGTCGATCTCGGTCCGCCGGGGGAGGGTTTCTGGATCACGCGCGGCGAGGCCCACGTGCTCGCGGCGCCCGACGTCTGGCTGCTCGCGCCCGAGCCACGGCCCGAAGGGACGCGTTTCACAGCGAGCTTCAAGCTACCGCCGAGCGTTCGCGCCGCGCTCCCCTGGCTCGATGATCCACGAGGGTATCGGATCCCGACGTCGGCATTCACGATGCGCAGCGCGGGGGCGTTCGGCCAATTCGAGCGAGAGACGCGGAGTGTGGGCGGGGCCGAGCTCGATATCGTCGCGCTCGGCGGCGGGTTCGGCGAGCGAGCGCCCCTCGTGGCGAAATGGATGCAAACGAGCGCGTCCGCGCTGACCCAGCTCCACGACGGGTTTCCCGTTCCGCGGGTGATGGCGATGCTCCTCCCGCATCCAGGATCGGAGGTCGGATTCGGCATGGCGCTGCGCGGCGGCGGGCCGACGGTGATGATCATGGTGGGGTCGTCCGTCACGCCCGAGGCGCTCGGTGAAGATTGGGTCGGCGTACACGAGCTTTTCCATCTGTCGGCGCCGCGGTTTCTTCCGAGCGACGCCTGGCTGTCCGAAGGGCTCGCGACGTATTACACGGACATCCTGCGGGCGCGGGCGGGTCTCATGGATGAACGCAGCGCTTGGGACGATCTCGTGGACGGCTTTCGGCGCGGGAGTCGGCGCGGGACGGGACGAACGTTGCGGCAAGAGAGCATCGACATGCACGAGACGCACGCTTACCAGCGCGTGTACTGGGCCGGCGCGGCGCTTTCGTTGATGGCGGACGTCGAGCTCAGGAGCCGAGGCGTGGAGGGCGGCCTCGATGGGCCGCTGCGCGAGCTCGCGCGTTGCTGCGCGCGATCCGAAGAGGCGTGGTCCGCCGAGCAGTTCGCGAAGTTCGTCGATGAGAAGACCGGTCAATCCGTGGTGCGGCCGCTGTTCGAGCGGTACGTCGATCGAGCAGAATTTCCCGATATCGCGGAGGTTCTCGCGGCGCTCGGCGTGAAGGGGGCTGGGCGGGAGATGACGCTCGCAGCGGAGGCCCCGCGCGCCGGCGTCCGCAGCGCGATGATGGCGCCCCGCGCCGGGGGTACGAAGCCCTGAGTTTGTCCGGGCTCAGGCGGCTTCGAGCTTCGGCGCGGCCTCGTCGGGCGCGTGGCGCTCGATTTTCCGGCGGAAGACGAGCATGCAGACCGGCGCCGCGATCGTCATGAGCCCGATGACGAGCCACATCTGACGCGAATCCCGCGGGCCGGTCGGCGGGCAATACACGGAGAGCAGATACCCGCTGAGGAAACCCACGAAGGGTTTGGCCAGGAACAGGGGGATCTCCGAGAGCCCCATGTAGCTCGCCTCGCGCCCGGGCGGCGCGATCGTCGCCGTGTATTCGTAGAGCCGCGGCGACCAGAGCGCCTCGCCGATCGAGAGCAGGACGATGAACACGATGCTCGCCGTGACGGTCGTCGAGACGGCCATCGCGAGCACCGAGAACGCCGTGATCGTCGCGCCGATCGAGATCACCGGGTAAGGGGGGTATTTACGCGTGAGCGCGGTCGCCAGCGGCGTGAGGACGATGATCATCGCAGGGTTGATCGACCAGTAATAAGCGAACGGGAAATCCTGGCCGAACTCGCGGAGCGCGTACTTCGGCCAGGTCAGATGCGCGTGCTGGAGGACGAGGCGGACGAACGTGAGGAGCGCGACGAATCCGAGGAAGATCCAGAAGGCCGGCTCGCGCAGCACGTCGCGGGCGATCGAGAGCGGGTTCTTCGTGGGTTTGTCCGAGGTGGCGGCCGGCTTCGCCTCGCGCATGGAGAGCGCGAGGACGACGTTGAGGCAGGAGGCGACGAACCCGACGAGGAAGACCAGCTGGCTCGACGAGAACGTGATGCCGGCGATCGTGGCGCCGCTCTTGAACCACTTCCGAAACTCGGTGATGAGCGGCCCCTGGGCGAGCGAGCCGACGTTCATGAGCACGTAATAAAACGAGAATGCGAACGAGACCGTCGCGGGGGTCGTGTAGCTGCGCACGGCGGCGTTCATCGTGGGCTTCATGCAGGCAATGCCCCAGACGGACGCGGCGAGCGCCGCATAAATGGTCATCTTGTCGCCCGCGAACGCGAGCATGCCCCGGCCGATGGCCGTGGAGAGGGCCGCGATCAGGAGCGCGCGGCGGACCCCGAGCCCGTCGGCGATGAAGCCCGCGAGGAACACGACGAGGCTGATGACCGTGAGCCAGGTGCCGGCGACGGAGCCGGCAGCGGTATCGGAGAAGCCGTGATCGTCCGACAAGAAAATCACGAGGAGCGACCAGATGGCGAAATACGCGACGGATTCGAGGAGCTTCATCGCGTACACGGTCCAGAGCTCGCGCGGGGAGGCGACGAGCGCGCGCAGATCGGCGGAGAGGGAGCGATCGGCGCGTGCTTCGGGAGGGGCAGCCATGGGCGAACGATACACGCGCCAGAGCCGGGATCCACGGGGATCGGCATCCGGGGCGCCGCGACGCGCGCCGGGCCCGCCGTTGACAGAGGGCCTTTCGTTCTCGTATAAAGCGCGTTCGCTTTTCTTGGGATGACCCCGATGCGCGCTCCTCGACCCAGGCTCCGCCGGCACCTCCTGCGCATGGGGCTGCTCGCCGTCCTCGCGGGGGCGTTCGCCACGCCGGAGTGCCCCGTCGCGCGCGCCGACGAGGCGGCCCAGGAGAGCGAGAGTGGCGCTTCGCTTTACCCGCAGATCCTGAAGCTCGTCGAGGCGGGGCGGTATCCCGAGGCCGTGCGCCTGGCCGATCGCGCGGTGAAGCTCCTGGAAGATGCCCCGAACGACAATGGGCATTTCCCTTTCTTGCTCGGGAGCGCCTACACGCTCTACGGCGATTACGCGCGGGCCGAGCCGATCTTCGTGCGCCTCCTTTCGGCACAGGATCCCCGTGAGCCGAATCCGGCGGTGTACGAATCACTCGGCCGCATTCGCCTCGAGCTCGGCGACGTGGAAGGAGCCGCGCCGCTCCTCCGGCGCGCCGTGGCCATTGCAGAGGAGCGCTTCAGCGCGGAGTCGCCCTATGCCATCGGCGCCGTCGAGGCGCTCGCCGCGCTGCATCGGCGTCGGGGCGAGCGAAGGCGCGCCGAGGAGGTCCTCCGCGACCTCGAAGCCCGCGTTCGCACGGCGTCGAGCATCTCCCGCGATGTTTTGAGCTTGCCAGCGCTCCGTCTGGGCGAGCTCGCGCTGGATCGAGGGGAGCCCGATGTCGCCGAACCGCTTTTGAAAGCAGCGCTCGCGGGGGCCGAAGAGTCCCTTCCCGAAAATCACGTGCAGCGCGCGCAGTACCTCCACGCGATGGGGCTGCTGCTCGCACGGCGAGGGGATTTCGCGGCCGCCGAGGCGCGGCTGAAACGAGCGCTCGAATTGCGGGAAGCCGTCCTGCACCCGGACCACCCCGACATCGCCCGCACGCTCCGCGACCTCGGGGATCTTTACGTGGTAGAGGACCGCATCGAGGACGTGGTGCGCGTGCGAGCCCGCGCGGCCGATCTCGCGGACCGCGCCGCGCGCGTGCATCTCGGACGTGGATCCGAGGACCAGAAACGCGCGCATGCCACCTTGCTCCAGGAGGATACCGACGCGCTGGTCTCGCTGCACCTCGAGGTCGCGCCGAGGCATCGCGCGGCGGGCCGCCTCGCGCTGACCGCCATCCTCCGGCGAAAGGGAATCGTCCTCGACGCCGTGGCCGGGAGCCTCTCCGCTTTGCGGCAATCCCTCGATTCGGCTGGACGCGCGCTGTTCGACGAGCGCGCCCAGGTCGATGCGCGTTTGTCTGCAGCCGTGTCCCGCGGGCCCATCGATGTGCCACCCGAGGAGCACCTGGCCGAGATCGAAGCCCTGGAGCGGCGCCGCCGCGATCTGGACGCGCGTCTCTCGGCCCTTTCGCACGCCCTCCCCGACACTGGCCCCGTCGCGCTGCTTTCGCTGGAGGACGTGCAGCGAGCCATTCCCGCGGGCGCCGCGCTCGTCGAGCTCGTCGTGTATCGCCCGTACGATCCTTCGGGACCGCCCGTTCGTCCCACCTGGGGCGCGCCGCGCCTCGCCGCGTACGTCCTCCGCCGCGAGGGCGAGGTCGCGTCGGTCGATCTCGGCAAGGCCGAGGGCATCGAGGAGGTCGCGGCGGGCCTTTTGCGGGATCTCTCGACCCCCCGTCGTGATCCGCGCCCCGCCGCGCGGTACCTCGATTCTCTGGTGACGGAGCCGCTCCGTGGTTTGCTCGGGGATACCCGCTGGATCCTCCTCAGCCCCGACGGCGCATTGAACCTCGTGCCCTTCTCCGCGCTCGTCGACGAAAAAGGGACGTCGCTCGTCCGGCATACGTCGTTCACGTATCTGACGAGCGGTCGCGAGCTCGTTCGCCTCGCCAAACCTCCGCCCGAAGCACGCGAGGCGCCGCTCGTGGTCGTCGATCCGGCATTCGGGGCTCGCGGTGAACGCTCGGCGGCAGGGGCGGGGCGCGGCGCGCGGTCCGCCGATATGACGCGGATCCGGTTTTCGCCGTTGCCAGCGACGCGGAGGGAGGGCGCCGCGGTGAAACGGATGCTGCCCGGCGCGAGGCTTCTGGAAGGGGCGGCGGCGACGGAAGAAGCGCTCATGGCCGCTCACGGTCCGCGCGTGCTGCACGTGGCGACACACGGGTTTTTCCTTCCGGATCAGCATACGACGGGCGGGCGGGACGAGGGCGAGCGGGGAGGGGAGCGGTCGGCGTTCGTCGCGGAAAACCCGCTCCTCCGGGCGGGGCTCGCGCTTTTCGGCGCGAATGGGCGGCGGAGCACGACGGATGCTGCGGATGGCGTGCTCACGGCGCTGGAGATTTCGGGGCTCGATCTGCGCGGCACACGTCTGGTCGTGCTCTCGGCGTGTGAAACGGGCGTGGGCGAGGCGCTGCGCGGCGAGGGGGTTTTTGGGTTGCGCCGCGCGCTCGCCATGGCTGGGGCCGAGACGCAGGTCATGAGCCTGTGGCAGGTCGACGACGAGGCCACGAGCGAGCTCATGACGGCCTATTATGCAGGTCTCGCCGCCGGAGGAGGGCGGAGCGAGGCGTTACGCGCGGCGCAGATCGCCGTGGGTGAAAAACATCCGCACCCTTATTACTGGGCGAGCTTCATCGTGTCCGGCAATGGGGCCGCGCTCGACGGTCGTTCCGTCCCGCCACGCTTCGAGATCGCGCGCGGTCCCCGCGGGTGCGCTTGCCAGGCGGCCGGGGCGCCTTCCGAAATGGGGACCGGGCTCGTCGCGCTCGCGGCGGGCGCCCTCGGCCTCGCGAGGCGGAGGCGCCGCGCCTGGAACGTTCATTGAAAGGACCTCGGCGTAGATCGCGACTCGCTCCCGAGGGAAACCGTTCGAGGGTCGCTTCGAGATTGGAGATTGTAATGCATCATCCCAAATTCGCCGCCATCCGTCCGCTCTTCCTAGGCCTCGCCGCCGCGCTCCTCGTGGCGTGCGGCGGCGCGCAGCAGCCCCCCGCGGAGTCCGGCGCCGGCACGGCATCCGCCGAGGTCACGTGCACGACGCCCGAGGTCACGGACCCGAACACGCCGCCCGAGTGCCCGAACCCCGAGCAGTGCGAGTGGAGCCCGGAGAACAAGAAGTGCCAGCCGAAGCGCGGCGTCATCATGGATGACGCGAGGCCGAAGCCCCCGCCGCCCCCGCCGCCGCCCGAGAGCTGACGCTCCCCCGCCCCCCGCCGGTCTCACGTCCCCGCAGCCGGGCGCCCCCCGCCCGCGCCATCCGCTCCACCCCCCATCCACCGATGCACGACGCCCGTCGCGGGCGTCTCATGGCCGCTCGCGTCCGTTCATCCCGCCCGACGTCGCCGGTCGGGGACACTGTCATCAACCGGCGACATCGAGCAGGGACCGTGTCCACGGGTGGTGACAGCGGTCGACACCGGCTGGCTACGGCAGCGTCGTGCCCTCGTCGGGCCGCGCGAGCCACGCCTCGGCCTCCCGCAAGAGCCGCCAAGGCAGGGAGTGGAGGGGCAGCTTCGCCGCGCGCGCCTCCTCGACGAGCCGCGTGACCTCCTCGCGCCTGGGTTCACCCCGCTGCGCGAGCCGCAGCGCTTCCCACAGGTTTGCCGAGATTTCGAGGCTTCGATCCCGGTGCTTCGCGGCGACCTCTCCCGCCGCGCGTACATCCACGAGCGCCTCCGCGAGACGCCCCATCGCCCTCAGGATCTCCGCGCGCCGCAAGAGAGTCAGCGCGAGCGTACGGGTCCCTCGCTCCCGCTGGAACGCGTAGGCCTCGTCCGCGCTCGCGAGCGCGTCGACGAGCGCGCCGACCTCCGTCAGCGCCGCCGCGCGGAGCGACAGCGCCGTCGCCCGCAGCACAGGGTCTCCTGCGTCCCGCGCGAGGTCCGCCGTGCGCGTCGTCGTCTCGGCCGCCTCTCGGGCGCGGCCCTCGCGCAGCAGCATCACCGCGAGGTTCTGCAGGAAGAGCCGCTCCTGCCCGCGCATGCCCCGCTCGTTCGCGCGCGCCACGAGCGTTCGGATCCGCTCGATCGCCGCGTCGATGCGCCCCGTCTCGGCTTCGAGCACCGCCAGATCCCCCTCGATGTGCACCTCGTGCCACGCCGATCCCGTCGACGCGGCGATGGCCGCAGCACGCCGCAGATCCTGCTCGCCGAGGACGAGGTCTCGCGGATCGAGCGCGTAACACAGCTCGAACCGACGCACCCGCGCCGCGAGCTCCACCGCCGGCCCCGCGCCCGCCGCGAGCTCCACGGCCTCGGTCACGACCGCCATCGCGCGCTCCGGCAAGAGCACGCCCGCCACCGCGAGGCGCGCCTCGCAGCGGAGCCGCAGATCCGCGAACGCATCCGCATCCGCGACGAGCGTCGCATCCTCCACGCCGCTCTCCCGGAGCCCACGCGCCACCTCGAGCCGCGAGACGCGCCGCCACAGATCGAACCGGCGCGCTTCCAGCCCGTCTCCCGCGAGGATCGGCAGGCGATCGAGCCTGTGCTTTGCCTCCTCGAACTTGCGCCCGCGGATGAGCATCCGGACCCCTTCGAACGCGAGCCGCGCCTTCGTCTCCGGGTCGTCCGTGATCGCCGCGAGCCTGTCGCCGAACGCCGCCGCCTCCTCGAAGAGCCCCGCCGCGCCCGCCTTCTCCACGGCGCGACCGAGCCAGACACGAGCCTCCACGAGCGCGCCGAGCCGCTCGTAGCCCGTCGCCAGGAACGCCGCGTCGATCTGCGCCGGCGCGCCCTCGGCCATGCCGTCGAGCAGCGCCCGGTGGAGCCTGTGAAACCACGGGCGCGGCCGCAGCAGGTTGAGCGCCGCTTGCCGCACCATCTCCTGCGCGAACCCGTACTCCTGCCGCTCGCCGTGCGCCGTCAGGATCCCCGCTCCGACGAGCGCTTCCAGCGCCTCCTCCGCGCGATCCGCGTCCCCGGCCACCCGCAGCGCGAGATCCACGCCGAGCCCTCCGCCCGCGAGCGCCACCGCCGCGAGCACACGCAAGAGCGTACGCTCGGAGTCGCTCCCCGGCGGGAGACACGCGCCGAGGCGCGCCTCCAGGAGATCGGCCACGCCCGGCACGTCGCCTCGCAGGATCTGCTCGTCTGCGGGGCGGTAGGCGCCGTCTTGCCAGACCATCGCGCCGCTCTCGCGCCACGCGACGAGCGCGTGCACGAGGTAAAACGGTACGCCCGCCGCGCCCGCGACCACGGCCCGCTCGACCTCCTTCGTGATGGGACAGACGCCCTGCGCGAGGCGCGCCGCGGCCGCGGGTTCGAGCGGGCCGAGCGAGACGTACGTGAGGCCGGGGCTCGTGCGCGCCCGCGCCTCGCCGAGGAGCTTGCGCAAGGGCGCGCCCGCGACGGGATCCGGGCGCGCGGCGAGGGCCACGAAGAGCCGCCCCGGCGCGCCCGCCGCCGCGCGATGCACGAGGAGGCGCACGACCTCGCGCGTCGGCGTGTCGCTCCACTGGAGGTCGTCCACGAGCACGAGGAGCGGCGCCGAGGCGCTCACCCGCACGAGGCCGTCCTCGATCGCTTCGACCGCCTGCGCGAGCTGGTCCGGGCCGGGGACGAGCCCCGGCGAGAAGGCCCGCGCGAGGGCGCGCGCGAGCGGCTCGAACGAAGGCGTGATCTCGAGCGGGAGATCCTCGACGGCGCGGCGGAACGGGTAGAGGGGGCTCTGCTGCTCGGGCGGGCAATGAACCCTGAGGATGACCGCATCCTCGAAGGTCCAGCGCTCGGCCGCGGCGTGGAGGAGGCGGCTGCGGCCGATGCCCTGCGGCCCCGTGAACACCACGACCTGGCAGCGTCCCTTCTTCGCCTCGTCCGCGGCGCGCTGGAGCGCCGTGAGCGCATCGTCGCGGCCCACGAGCGGCGGGCGCGTCTCGGGCGCGGGCGCGGCCTTGCGAGCAGGCGCGGAGACCGGCGCGGGCCTGCGCACGGAGAGCGGCGCGATCGACGTGACGGGCGCGAGGACCGCGGGATCGAGCCGCGCGAGGAGACGCTCGATCTCGCGCGCCACCCACTCCGCGTGGCGAGGTCGGAGGAGCGGATCGAGCGCGAGCAGCCGATCGACGAGGAGCGAGAGCTCGGCCGTGATCACGCTGCGCGCAGGGACGCATGTCGCGAGCGAAGGCGCGGGCCCCTGGGGCATGGGCGTCTCGTGCGGGAGGCGGCCCGTGACGAGCTGGAACATGGTCACGCCGAGCGAGTACAGATCACTCGCGGGCGTCGGGAGCTGCGAGAGGCACTCGGGCGCGAGGTAGCCGAGCGTGCCCGCGACCCGGAGGCCTGGGCGAGCTCCGCGGCCCGGTGCTGCCGCCGCGATGGGCGGAGCCGTCATGGTCACCGTCTGCGTGTGCGTGCCCGGATCACGAGGAGCGGCCGCCGTGGGCGCGGGAGGCGGCTCCGCGCGGGTCGTGTCCGCGGCCGCGAGCTCCGCCACGGTCGCGGGCGCCGCGGCAACGAGCTCCGGGGCCACGGCGATCCCGAAGTCGATGAGCTTGTAGCCGGAGGGCCCGCGCACGATGTTCGCGGGCTTCACGTCGCGGTGCACGAGCCCCGCCGCGTGCACCGCCGCGAGCGCCCAGGCCACGGATCGCGCCGCTTCCAGCACGACCCGCTCGTCGAGACGCCCGTGCGCGCCGGCGAGCATGTCGAGGCTCGCGCCCGCGACGTGCTCCATCACGAGGCCGATCCGCGAAGGCGCATCGTCGCAGAGCAGCGCGTAGAACCGCACCACGTTCGGGTGCTCGACGCGGCAGAGGGCGCGCGCCTCCTCGATGATCTCGTCGCGCCACCGGCTCACGTCGTGGCCGCGCGTGGCGGCCGCGTCGAACGCGAACAGCTTGATCGCCACGTAGCGCAGGAGCTTGCCGTCGTACCGCTCCTCCGCGAGGAAGACCGGGGCGAATCCGCCCTTCCCGAGCTGCTGCACGAGGAGGTACGGCCCGATCTGCGGCGCCACTCCGGGCGGAAGACGCGCAGCGAGACGCGAACTCGGGGGCATGCGGCGCGGATGATAGCGCGGCGAGACGGGCGTGCCGGGCTTGTCTTGACGAGCTTCCGAGATCTGCAACGATGCGCGGGATGACGCGGGCGGAGGAGCCTGGATGCACGCTCTCCGATGTCACCGAAAACGCCGTGCTCATGCCGGCGCTTCGGGTCCGCGTGACCGCGCCCGACGGCACGATGCGCGAGGCCCCGCTCGGCATGGAGACGCTCGTCGTCGGCACGAGCCCCGAGTGTGATCTCGTCGTGTCGGATCCGCGTGTCTCGCGCCGGCACTGCGAGCTCCGTCTCACGCGGAAAGGCGTCGTGCTGCGTGACCTTGGCAGCAAGAACGGCACGCTCATCGGCGATCTCGCGGTGATGGAGGTCCTCCTCCCGCTCGGCACCGTCGTCACGCTCGCGAGCTCGCGCCTCTCCACGCACCTCGCGGGCGCGCCTTCGATCGTGCCCCTGTCGCCGTCCACGCGGTTCGGCGAGGCGATCGGCGAGAGCCTGCCCATGCGCGCGCTCTTCGCCGCGCTCGAGCGCGCCGCGGCGTCGTCGGAGACGGTGCTCCTGCTCGGCGAGTCGGGCACGGGCAAGGAGGTCTTGGCGCGCGCGATCCACGCCGCGAGCCCACGCAAAGACGGCCCGTTCGTGGTCTTCGACTGCAGCGCCGTCGCGCCGAGCTTGATCGAGGCCGAGCTCTTCGGACACGCGCGCGGGGCCTTCACGGGCGCGGTCTCCGCGCACGCGGGCCTGCTCGAACAGGCCGATCGGGGCACCCTGTTCATCGACGAGCTCGGCGAGCTCCCCCTGGATCTGCAGCCGAAGCTCCTCCGCGCGCTCGAAGCGCGGCAGGTGCGGCGCGTGGGCGCGGTCGAGTGGCGCCCCTTCGACGCGCGCATCGTGGCCGCGACGCACCGCGATCTCCGCGCCCGCGTCGCCGAGAAATCGTTCCGCGAGGACCTCTACTACCGGCTCGCGGTCGTCGAGGTGAACATCCCGCCGCTGCGCGAGCGCAAGGACGACATCCCCGCGCTCGTCGAGCGTTTCCTCGCGGCGCAGACGCCGAAGCGCGCGCTCGCCGATCTGCCGCCGCACGCGATGTCCTTGCTCCTCGCGCACGACTGGCCCGGCAACGTCCGCGAGCTTCGCAACGTGGTGGCGCGCCTCTGCCTCTTCCCGGACTTCGCGGTGTCGGCGCTCGGCGCCCACGCACGCAAGCCGCTCGCGGCCGCCGCGCCTGCGCCCGAACCTGCGCCTTCGCCCGAGCCCGCCGCCGCCGCGCCTGCGCCCGCGCCGGAGGCGCACGAGGCTCCGGCGCGGGAGGCCGAGGAAGGTGATCTCGGCGGGCTGCTCGGCCTGCCGCTGCTCTCGGCGCGCGAGATGGTGCTCGAGCGCTTCGAGCGGCAGTACCTCGCGACGAAGCTCCGCGAGCACGGGGGCAACATCTCGCGCACAGCCGAGGCGATTTCCGTCTCGCGACAGTTCCTCCACAAGCTCGTCGACCGTTACGGGCTCCGAAGCTCCGCGCGATAGCCCCGCCCCGGGCCCCGATCGGGCTTGGCACGGTTCGCGCAATGGCTCCTCGCACGACCGGACGACAATCGAGTCGCCGTCCGGACGAGGGAGCCAATTGTCATGACACACCAACGAAGCCAGAGGTTCGCGCCCTACCGCCGCATGTGCGGAGCGACGCTCATGGCGCTCGCGCTCACCGCGGCCCTGGGCAGCGGATGTGCCGAGGGCGAGCTGCGCGACATGAACGAAGAGGCCACGGCGGAGGCCGAGGACGCCATCAAGAACGGCACGGTCTGGGACCCGTGGACGCAGAGCACGCAGACCTGGACGCGGAACGTGGTTCGACTGCCGGGCTGCACGGGGACCCTGCTCAACCGCGAATGGGTGCTCACCGCCGGCCATTGCTTTCCGAATGGGACGAGCACCGATCCCGCGACCATCACCGCGCGGCTGACGGAGGACGACGGCAGCGTGACGTCCTCCGTGGGCGTCGAGTTGCTCTTCCACCCGCAGACCGCCGCGGGCGTGGACGTCGCGCTCCTCCGCCTCGCCAATCCGATCGACCCGGGAGTCGCGTCGCTGCCGCTTTATACGGGCACCACGGCGTCGCTCATCGGCGACACCGTGTTTTGCGCGGGCTATGGCGCCATCGACACCGGCGGGACGTGCTCCGACACCGTGCCTTGCCCCTCCGGCCAATTTTGCCAGTGGGGCGTGTGCATGACGCCGTCGGACGGGCAACTCCGGACCGCGTCGTTCAGCATCATCCAGGACCCCATCGATCCGGTCATGTGGTACCGGTTCCAGGTCCCGAATGTGCTCGGTCAGATCGAGCTGCCGGGGGATTCGGGTTCGTCCTGCTGGAACGGCTCGGGCCTGACGGGCGTGATGAAGGCGGGCAACCCGACGAACTACAACCGCCAGACGAGCGCCGAGGCCTTCCGTGACTGGGTGAACGGCATCGTGAACCCGACCGTGGTCAAGCAGGTGAACCAGGCGGGCGCGTATTGCCGGTCCGTCGGCAGCGCGCTGGTCGAACACGGCGGCGACGGCGAGGCCTTCAATTCGAGCGTGTGGTCGGGCCAGGTGGTATGCCCCGTGCAACGGCCCGGGGGCGATGACGGATATCCGAACGTGGTCGACGTGCCGCGGCTCTTCGTGCTGGATCGCCACGCGAGCCAGGACGTGTGCTGCAAGCTCCAGTCGAAGAACCCGACGGGGACGCACATCGAGACGACGACGGTTTGCTCGAGCGGCGCGAGCGCGGACTCCCAGACGCTCGCGCTCCCGTCGCTGTACGACCCGTACACGTGGAGCCAGTTCAGCCTGCATTGCACCGTCCCGGGGAGCGCCGCGCTCGGCCTCTCGGGCATTCAGGGGTACCGGTCGCGCCAATCGATGCGCTGAGCGCCGAGCGACCGAAGATTCAAAACGTAGATAGATACGACGATTCGAAAGCGAAGGACGAAAGCCATGATGAACAAGAAGCACTCCCCCCTCAAGGGTCTCCTCATCCTCGTCGGAGGGCTCCTCTACGCTGGCGTCGCGCTCGCGGCCTCGACCCAGAACGCGCCCGGCTCGGCTTGCGTCGCCACGAGCGGCCAGGCCCTCACCGCGCGCGCCGACGGCGAGGCCGAGAATCAATCCGGCTCGATGGTCACGGCGATCTGCCCGACGGAGCGTCCGATTGGCACCGGCGTCACGACCACGAACCTCAGCGGCACGGTCTTCGTCGTCGACCAGAACGCCGGGGCGAACGTGTGCTGCCGGGCGGTCTCGAAGAACCCGAGCGGCACGAAGACCAACGGCGCGTGGTCCTGCTCGGCCGGATCGAGCTCGACCTACCAGACCCTGAACGTCGCGTCGATCTCGGACACGTACACGTTCAGCTCGTTTTACCTCGAATGCCAGGTGCCGGCCATCAGCGGCGGCAATGCCTCGCGCATCCAGATGTACCGCGCGATTCAGGACTGACCCGCGCCGCGGGCCCGGTGGGGTTTTGCCCCACCGGGCCGCTCCGCGGAACACCCGCTTGCCCCCGCGGCGCCGGCCGTCCTAGACTCGCTTCATGCGAATGAACCAGGTCACCGTGCCGGCCACGGACATCGCGGCCTCGATTGCGTTCTACCAGGCGCTCGGCTTGCGCCTCATCGTGCGCTCCGAACACTACGCGCGCTTCGAATGCCCCGACGCGGCCGGCGGCGAGCCGGCTACCTTCTCGCTGCACCTACAGGACACGCCCCCCGCGAAGGATGGAGTGGTCGTCTATTTCGAGGAAGACGACCTCGACGCGACCGCCTTGCGCCTGTCGAAAGCGGGCCTGACCTTCGACGTGCTCCCCACGGACCAGCGCTGGCTCTGGCGCGAGGCGTACCTCACGGATCCGGCGGGCAATCGAGTTTGTCTCTATCGGGCCGGGGAGGCCCGGCGCTTCCCGCCGTGGCGATTGAAGGATTCCTGAGCGGCCGCAAGAGCCTTTCGACCCATGCGGCCAGGATCGCTTCACATTTCTGCCGGAGGGTTTCGTTCGTCAGGACATACGGACACGAATCGCGGCATCGTCACCCGCTTTCTTTTTCGATCGTCGCGAGCATCGTCCGGGAGAACTCGATCACGCCATCGTTGCCTGTGGTGAGCCCCCACTTCGCCCCGAGCGCCGGAGCCGCCGCCCAGCGCTCGGCAGCGTGGGCCGCAAGGCCGCTCCACGTCGTGCCGCCGGCCGCCTCGAAGCGCGCGAGACAAGCGTCGAGCGCGGCCTTGCCGAACGCGCCGACGAACAGCGCGAAATCGATCGAGGGATCCCCGAGGTGGGCCTCGGTCCAATCGAGGATCCCCGTCAAGCGGCCCTCCTCGTCGAGCAGCATGTGACCCGGATGGAGATCGCCGTGCACCAGGGCGACGTGACGCGGCCAGATCGCGTCATTCGCGAGCCAGCGTTGCCAGCGCGCCCAGACCACGTCCGACGGCGCGAGTACGCCGCGTGTATCGTCCATGGCACGAGCGAGCTCTGCGCGGGTATCGTCGATGGATTTTTTCGGAACGCCTGCCTCCTCGATCGCCCGGGTGCTCACCTTTTGTAACGCCGCGAGCGCGTCGGCGAACGAATGAATGAGCGTGTTCGAGGGGGCCGCCGGATCGACACGATTCCAGACGACGCCGGCCGCCGGATCTATGGTGACGGCGGGGACGCCGTCGAGGCGCGGGTAGGCGATCACCTGCTCGGTGAACACGCGCCAGTGCGGCACCGCGACGGGTAGGCGCCCGCGCACGAGCTCGAGCACCCGCGCCTCGACGCGCGCGGACTCCACCACGGCCATGCGCCGCGGCGTCCGCACGACCCACGGCACGCCTTCCTCGTCGTGGGCGTGCACCACGAGGAAGTCGAGCCCACTTTGATCGAAATCGGCCATTTCGGTCGTGATCCGGAGCCCCGCGCGGCGAGCGGCCGCGAGGAGCGCGGGGGCGGAATCGAGCGGCTCGAAGGACGAAGAAGCCGCGGACGAGAGAGCACTACGTTCGGTCATGGAAAAACTCCTCTTCGCGCGCCCGGAGGCGCATACGGAAGGGGAAGACGCGGGAGCGCGTCGCCTCACGACCGGCAGCACGAGTGTGACGTATTCACCGTGGCTGCCAGGCTGCCGGCGTGAGCCACCGCGCCCGGTCTTCCCCGGGGGGGAAGCGGGCACGGAAAAGCACCCACGCGCTCGCTGCATCGACCTGGCCTTGCCAGGGACACAAGGAGAACGAGGATGCCGAGCTCAGCGCAGCCGGATGAATGCCACGGCGCGACTCTGCCATACGTGGCGCGACAAGGCAACCCATTCCGATCATGACAGACTCCTGACAACCACCAAAAGCCTGTGTTCCGCGATTCAATTCTGGGCTACACTGGAGCTCGCCGACGGACGAGCCGGACGGGCTTGCGCGGAGCGCACGCCGTCCCGTCCTCGACGATTCGGGGGATTCCCGGGGGACTTTCATGTCGATGCTCATCGCCTCGTGCATCTTGCTCGCGTGCGCCCTGGCAGGGCTCGTGTTCACGGCGACGCGATATCGGCGGTCGACCCAGGCCGAAATCAGTGCT
Organism: Polyangium sp. 15x6; assembly: GCF_029960785.1. Classification (GTDB taxonomy): domain Bacteria; phylum Myxococcota_A; class Polyangia; order Polyangiales; family Polyangiaceae; genus Polyangium. Next base: position 41,061 of record NZ_JASBQE010000064.1, on the reverse strand, counting down.
CGGAAGCGCGTCGATGGCCTGGAGAACGAAAACAAGGCGCTCGTGACGAAGCTCCACGTCGCGGTGGAAGAGGACAAGAAAAAGGTCGGCTGGCTCGATCATCAGGAGCAGGAAATCCTCTGGCTCCGGGCGGAGCTCGAGAAGCGGCCGAAAATCACGCGCAAGACATACAAGATCCTCACGCTCGGCGTGAAGGCCACGGGAAAAACCTCGCTCACCCTCAAATGGGCGAATCCGCTCATCGACCTCGGCGTCCTCGCCGGCACCAAGATCGACCGTTACGAGCGGACCGTGAGCCACGTGCTCCAGAAGGACGTGGTCATCGAGCACGTCTTCGAGGTCGGCGACTGGGGCGGCGAGCACATCGTCGACGCGCAGCAGGAGCTCATCGGGGACGAGATTCACGGTCTACTCATCGTCGTCGATCTCGGCGGCAAGGACGCCAAAAAGGTCGATCCCGGGCGTATCCAGGAGCAGCTCCAGGAGTTCCAGCCGCAGGCGCTCAAGTTCTTCTTCGGCCCGAAGACCGTGGCATCGTGCAAGACCGTGGTGCTCTTCATCAACAAGAGCGATCTGCTCTCGGGCACGCCGCTCGAGGTGGAGGAGCAAGCGAAGAAGCTTTACGCCCCGCTCATCGAGAACCTCACGAAGTACTCGATGCAGCTCGACATCCGCGTCTTCGTCGGCTCCGCGAACTACGGGCACTCGACCCACCTCCTATTCTCGCATTTCGTGGAGCGGATCCTCCCGAAACAAGCCTACGATTCGCAGCTCTTGCAGCGCATGGTGAAGGACCTGTCGGACACGTCGAAGGTGGAGAAATCGGAGAAGACGGTCCCGCTGCCCGCGGTGAACGGGTCCTCCGAGCCACCCAAGCTTTCGCGGGTGAACTGAATGAGCGCGCGCGGTGAAGGCCGAAGGGGAGGCTACGTGGCGCCGACGTACAAGGCGCCCGCCGACGTGGCCTGGTACCACTTCCTGCACGGGAACGTTCCGGGGCACCAGATCGATTTCATCCATCACCCCGAGGTGCCCCAGGGCCCCTTGTCCCGGCAGCATTTCGGCCATCTTTCGCGGCTGCTCAAGTACATCGAGCCGCGGACGACGAGCGATTGCGCGTTCGCCATCGGGAACCTCTCCCGCGACGATACGCAACACGAGCCGGGGCGCGGCGGCGTGGCGCTCATCTTCGGGCTACGCATCCGCGGCGCCCGCGACCACGCCGGCCGTCAAGACCCGCCATTCTCGCACGCGATCGTGGCCATCGAGCGTGATCTCGACGCGGCCTTCGTGTGTCGCGCCGCGCTCGAATTCCGGGCGCGGCTCCTCGAGCGTACGGCGACGACGGCCGAGGGCCATGGCTGGTATCACACCTATGCTCGATGCGGCGAGGATCCGGCCGCGGCGTTGCCCCTCTTGCAAGCGTACAAGGCCAGCTTCGAGGGGCTGCCTTCGGCGGGGCCTGGGACACGCTCGCTCCGCTGGGCGGTGGCCGAGGAGGTCAAGCTGCCGGGGCGTATCGTGATCGTGCACGACGACGACACGCCGTTCGAGGTAATCGCGGCGTGCGCGGCGCGAATCGCGGCCGTCCTTTATCGTTCGAACATCAAATGGACGGCCCTCTCGAACGGGCGGGAATCCGATCTGCCGAATGGCGTCACGATCCGATTCTTGCCTGCGAGCGAGGTCGGCCCGCAGCCGGCGGGCACGCCGGTGTTTCCACTCGAACGCGTGCCACACGACGAGGACGAGCTCGCGCGGGAGCTCTTCGGCGCGACGCCCGTGCGTGGCGACGAAGGCCCCGAGCGCGGGCGCGGCTGGCGAGATCAATATCGCGGGCCCGCCACGAGCCTGCTCGTCGGGGAGGAGCCCGCGCGGGCGGAGTCGGCCGGTCCCTCCGCCGAAACGCCGTCGCCAGCGTCCACGAAGCGATGGCCCTGGGCCGGGCTCGGCGCGATCGTGGCCATGGGTTGCTTCGGCATGTACCTTTTGCGCGGGGCGAACCCGGGCGCCGGATCCGCACCGGGATCGCCGTCGCCGCTCCTCACTCCCGGCGCCGAGGTCGCGCCCTCGAGCGTGGCGAAGCCCGACGTATTGCCTCTGCCGAGCCCGCCTTCCGAAAAGCCTCCGGTGCAGGAAAAGGCCAGCGCGAGCGTCGCGGAGCAGGACGGCGCCTCCTCGAACAAGCAAGCGAAGACGCGGTCGCCGAAAGCGTCTCGCAAGCCGCCGCCCGTCGTCGGGGGCCCGCCGAGGTTCTGAGCGTACGCGTTTGGCGAGGAAAGTCGCCGCGCCCCCGAGGGAGCGCGGCGACTTCGTTTTGACGAGAATCAATCGAACGATTGCATGTCCCGGCGGAGGCCCGCGGGCGCCGGATCCTGGGGATCGCCGCCCTGGCCGCCCGGACCCTCGAGCCCGATCTCGAACGAGACGCCCGTGGCCGCCGGCGCATTCCCCACATAGGCAATGCCGATCGAATGCCCACCACGACCGCCGCCGCCCTGGCCGCCGTCGCCACCCTTGCCCCCATTGCCGCCGGCGCACCCGGGTTTCAGCGGAGAAATCATGGGCGGCGGGCCGCCGAACCCACCCGTGCCGCCTTTCCCGCCCGCCTGGCCCACGGCCCCGTCGCCGCCTTTTCCGCCGCCCGCCGTGACGATCGTGACGGACTCGGACGAGATCCTCGCGTCGATGCTCAGGAGGCCGAAGCTCCCGCCGCCCGCGCCTCCGCCTGCGCCGCCTTTCCCGCCGCATCCGCCCGTCCCGCCGCTGCCGCCGCTGGCCCCGTGGCTCGTCGTGCTCCCCGCGGGGCATTTGTTCGCGCCCGACCCGCCCAGTGCCGCGCCGCCGCCGCCGCCGGCCAATCCCACGGTCCCTTCGCCGCCGCTCGTCCCGGACGCGCCCTCGTACCCATTCGCCGAGATTGTCCCGGGCTCCACGCCGTGGGCGCCGTGCGCGCCCACGCTCCCGGCGACGCCGGGCCCGCCCGGTGTGCATTCGGTCCCCGTGAATTCCTCGGGCTCCCCGCCCTGGCCGCCGCTCACGTCCTTGCCGAACGAGCTATTGCGACCGGCCTTTCCCCAGGGCGACGTGCCGAACCCCCCCGATCCGCCGATCGATTCGACCGTTCCGCACGTCGAGGAGACCTCCTGCACCGTGGTATACGTGCACGCGGCAAACCCCATTTTCCCGGGCAATCCGGCGGTCGCGCCGCTCGCCTCGGGCGGCGGGGCGAGCCCGTCCGCGCCTTTGCCGGCCTCCAGGTGACACCGGACGAGCTCGAGCTCGGCCCGATCGGCGATCACCGCAATGGACGAGGCGCCATGCTGGACCGCGTCCGCCGCGACGACCTTGAAATTCGTCACGACCGTCGGTCCTGCCGCGCCGACGCGCAAGGGCACCTCGTTTGCGCTCGCGGACAGCGTCGTCATGCCGACCTGCGTGGTCCACGGCGAGCCGCCCGTGCAGTTGTATCCGCCGTGGAGCACCTCGCCGCCGCGGAGCGCGAGCGGCTCGATGAACGTCTCGGCGCACGCGTAAATGGGCCGCGCCCCTTGCTTTTGCACCTTGTCCACGGCCGCGCGCAGCGTCCGCAGCGGGCGCTCGGCCGTCCCCGGGTTCGTGTCGTCGCCCGAGGCCGCCACGTACAGCCCGCACGCCGCAGGCCGGCTCGGATCCCCGTCGAGGGGGCATACCGCCTGCGAGCTCGCCTGGCCGGCGCAAGTCTTCGTGACGCTGCAATCGGCGAACACGTCGAGCCCGCAGCCACCGAGCGCAAGGGCGCCCGCGGCGCAGGCGAGCATCGCCAGCGTGGACGTCAAAGAATGACGGCGCATGGGCCTCGAACCTCCCCCATTCTCCACACTCATCTTCGTTTTTCCTCAAAAGGTCCCAAGAACCACGAGCGAGCCCCCCTGCGAGGACACCGCGGGGAGCGCGTACACCGAGCCCGTCGCGCCACGCTTCGGCGCCGAGAGGCCGTACACGAGCGTCCCGACGGCGATGACGCCTCCTCCGACGAAGCTCCACAGCGCGGCCTCGCCGAACTGATTTTGCTCGTTCTTCAGGCGAACGAGATCGGGGCACGCGCCCGCGCCGGGATTCGACGTGCAGTAATCGTCCTTCTCGCCGGAAAGGGACTGCGCCATGGCAGCCGCCTCGCCGGCGCGCCCCTTGGAAAGGGCCGTGAACACGACACCGCCCAGGATCCCGACCCCCGCGGTCACGCCGCCCGCGACGAGCAGCGGCTTGCGCATCGAACGCATCGGGCCCGGCGCCTTCGCGTCCGCGTTTTCCTTTTGCGCGAGTACCCCGCGCGGCGCTTCCTTCTTCGGAAGATCCAGCCGCAAGAGCTGCGATTCCCCGGGTTTGGCCTCGATCACGACCGGCCCCGACGAACGCTCGCCGAGCCGCGCCTCGAGCGTCCGCCTCCCGGGCTCGACGAACACGCCTGCGTTCGCCTCGGGCCACCGCATTTCCTCGCCGTCGACGATCAAATGGACGCCCGTCACGTTCGACTGCACGGACAGCTCCGTGACCTTGGCGCGCGCCTCGGACAGCATTTCGGAGGTGGCCTTCATCTCGTCGGCTGCCACGTCCTCGGCGTGCCGCAAGAAATACGAGAGGTGCTCCGCGGCGTCGCGGTGGTGGCCGAGCTCGAGCTCGACCCATCCGAGCGTCCCGGCGATCTGGAAATGCTGCATGATGCGCCAGGCGGATCTCAGCTCGTCGAGGGCGGCCTGCCATTGCTTCGCCCTCGCCGCGTCCTTGCCGCGCACGTAATGCGCCCGGGCCACATCGGCGGGGGAGGACGAGGCCTCCGAAGACGGCGGGGGATCCGCCGCCGCGGGAAACGCGGCGCTCTGCACGGCGAGCCCCAGGACGAGCGGGAAGAGATACTGCGCTCGTAGGGTCCTTTCGATGCTCCCACCCATGCGGCAGGATAACACGAATTGACGATGAATCGAGCGCCTATGCGGAGAACTCGCCCGCTCAGCGCTTGCAATTCGGGAAGAATCGAGGGCACGGCTTCGCGCCCGCGGGCGCCTTCGCGCTCGGGGCGGGGGATTTCGCCTTCGGCGTGGCGGCGCGCGACGATGGCGGATCGACCGGCGGCTTGCTCCCGCCGCGGGCGGGCAATGCGCTACGTTTGTCCGGGCCAGAGGCGCTCTTCGTGGCCCCTGCGTCCGTGGACGAAGGCGGCGCGGGGTCGGCTTCCGGCAGGGATACGGGCGCCGGCGCGGTCCGCGCCACGTCGTCCGGCGCGAGCGGAGGAGGCGGCGAGGGGAGCGCGATCGTCTCGCCCGGGGCGGCGCTGTCCGCGGGCTTCGTCGTGGTTGTCCCTGACGCCACGATGAAAATCAAGACCGGCGCGGCCAAGAGCAGGAGCAAGAGCACGCCCCGGCGCATCACCTGACGCTTTCGCCGTTGCCTCTGCGATGCACCGTCCGAAGGCTCGGTCCCGGCCGACACCGTGATGGCTCCCACGGTCACCGTGGTGCTCGGCGCGGTGCGATTCTCGGCCGTGGCGGAGACCTGCGTCGTGGTCGCGGTGAGAATGGCGCTCAGGGACGCATCCCGCCACGGCGCCCGCGGGCCATCGAATGCCGGGGGGGCGGGCCTTTCCTTGTCCCCGTCGGTCTTCGTACTCGCCCCGGGTGGAAGGATGACCGTGCCATTCAAGGCGACTTCCCCGACCTGCGTCGGCGCCTCGGCCTCCTCGGGCGTCGTGCCGTCGATGGCGAGCGTGAATTTCTGGGTCTGCGGCAAGACGTCCGGGCGCGGGAGCGTCGACGGAATGGGGACCTCGAGCGCCGGATCCAGGAGGGGCACGGCCTCGCGCGGGCCCGCGAGCGGCGCGAGCAGCGCCGCGACCGCCGCGGCGGACTGAATACGTTTGGCCCGGTCGCGCTGCAGGCAGCGATCGACGAGGTCGGCGAGCCGCGGATCGACGTGGCGGACGCGGCTCGCGACCGGCGGGATCTCGGCCGTCAGGATCTGCTGGAAGAGGACGTCCACGTTGCCCTTGAAGGGCCGTACGCCCGTGAGCATTTCGTACAGGACGACGCCCAGCGACCACACATCCGTGCGGAAATCGAGATCCTCGACGCAAAGCACCTGCTCGGGGCTCATGTACCCCGGCGTGCCTACCATCACGCCCGTGACCGTGCGGACGCAGTCCTTGGTATCGAGCTGCTTGGCCACGCCGAAATCGAGCACCTTCACGACGAAGCCGTCGGCGCTCGATTCCCGGTGGAGAAATACGTTCTCCGGCTTCAGATCGCGGTGAATGATGCGGGCCTCGTGCGCTGCCGCGAGGGCGAGCGCGACGTCTCGGCCGATCCTCGCGGCCTGCTTCGACGGGAGCCTGCGCTCTCGCTCGAGAAGATCCGCGAGCGTCTCCCCCGAGAGGAGCTGCATCACGAGAAATGGGTCCCCCGCGGACGTTTCGCCGGCGTCGTAGACGTCGACGATGTTCGGATGGGACAAACTTTTGAATGCGCGCGCCTCGCGGCTGAGGCGAAGGCGGAGGTCCGCGCTCGGCCGCAGAATGAGCTTGATGGCGACGCGACGCCCGGTGCGCTCGTTCTGGGCCTCCCATACCGACCCCATCGCCCCCTCGCCGAGTGGACGGACGAGGCGATAGTCTCCCCCGATGCAGTCTCCGGCTTTCATGACCCCCCCGGCGCGCGATGTTACCACTGGTAGTGAGCAACAACACGGAAAAGCCGAGCGGGCTCCCGTTTTGATCGGATTCGTCCGGGTCTAATTCCCCTGGCGCGCTCTCGGACGTGATCCGCGCGTGGTCACGAAGCTCCACATGGCGACCACGACGACGAGCCCCCCGATCACGGCCGCCGATATCAACAAGTTGCGGAGCACGTTCTGCTCCGGATTGCTCTCGAACGGGATCACGGGCGCCGCCGGGCCGAGCTTTTCGAGCATTCCCTTCACCACCTCGATCGGGATGCCGAAGTTCAAGCTCTGCGATTGATTGAGCGTACCGACCGCGACGGCGACGACCTCGCCGCGCCTCGTCATGATGGGGGAGCCGCTCGAGCCCGGAGAAATGGCGGCCGTGATCTGGAGGCCCCACGATTCGAGCTCCGAGGCGCGGTCGATTTCCTTGCCCACGCCACGCTCACGCTTCGCCGAGACGATCCCCACCGTGAGCGTCCCCGAGAGCCCCAGGGGGCTGCCAATGACCACGACCTCGTCGCCCGGCGCGACGCCGCTCGAATCCCCGAGCGAGAGCGCCGATAGCCCCGCCCCGTCCGCCTTCAGAATGGCGATGTCACGGTCCTCGTCGTCGCCGAGGCGCCCGAGGACCGCGAGCTTCGAGCCGTCGGCGAGCGTCGCCGTCACCTTCGCGGCGCCGTCCACGACGTGGTGGTTCGTGACGATCCGTCCGTCCGGCGAAACGAAAAAGCCCGTCCCGGTCCCGACCTCGTGGCCCGTCGCGTCTTCCACCGTGAGAAGCACGACCGAAGGCTTCGTGCGCTCCGCGAGCTCGGCGAGCTCACTGCCGGCCGCCCAGGCGACTGCCGGTGAAAACGAGAGGATCAAGGTCATCGCAGCCGCGAGCCGACGAACCATGGCGCGACGGGAAGCGATCGGGCCGCGTTTGTCAAGCGAGAATCGCTGTCAGCCTGCCATTTCGGCCGCTCAGGCCGAACGCCGCGCCTGCCTGCGCGGGGCGGCCCGCGGGCGTTCGTGGCGCATTTCCGCCACGGAGGAGAGGACCCGCTCGAGCTCCGCGGGATCGATCGGCTTCGTCATGTGGACATCGAATCCCGCGGCGAGCGTGCGTCGCCGATCCTCGGCGCCGCCATATCCGGTCTGCGCGATGAGATAGCTGGTCGCCGTCACGCTCATCGCGCGCAGCGCGCGCGCCACCGCGAATCCATCCATGTCCGGCAAGCCGAGGTCGCAGAGCACCACGTCGGGGCGTAGCCGCTTCGCCGCCTCGATTCCGTCGGGGCCCGTGTACGCCACCTCGGCGCGATATCCGAGGAGCACGAGCAGATTCCGTAGGATGTCCGCGGTATCGCGATTGTCCTCGATGACGAGGATGCGCAAGGGGCCGTCGGTTTGTCGGGGCAGAGGGGCCGAGGGAGGCGGGGCGCCGAGCGCGGCCTCCGCCGAGAGCGGGAGCCGCACGCGGAGCGTCGAGCCCTTTCCCAGCCCCGCGCTATGGGCCTCGACGGTGCCGCCATGCAGCTCGACGAGCCCCTTGACCACGGCGAGCCCGAGCCCGAGCCCGCCGCGTGAACGGTCGAGGCTGCGATCGGCCTGGCTGAACGTCTCGAAGAGCCGCCCGAGCATGGGCGCATCCATGCCGATGCCGGTATCGCTGACCATGATGGAGACCTCGTTCGTCTCCGTGTCGTCATTCATCTGCACGTGAATTTGCCCGCCCGGGTCGGTGAATTTGATGGCGTTGTGCAGCAAATTGCCGACGACCTGCGAGAGCCGCGTGGGATCCCCCTCCACCCAGCGGGGCTCCTCCGGCAGGGAGACAGAGAGCGTGAGGCCATTGCCCGACACGATGGACTCGTAATCATGGGCGACGTCGCGGACGATCTGCGCGACGTCGCAAGGCTCCTTGCGCAGCTCCAGCTTGCCGCGGGAAATGCGCGACACGTCGAGGAGGTCGTCGATCATCCGGGCCATGTGCGCGACTTGCCGCTCGATCATGGCCAGCGTCTGGCGCGCCTCCGGCGAGCGGCCCGCCTGCATGTCGAGAACCTTCACGGCCGTACGAATGGGGGCGAGAGGGTTTCGGAGCTCGTGCCCGAGCATGGCCAGAAACTCGTCTTTGCGGCGGTCGGCCTCCCGGAGCGCGAGCCCCGCCTCGCGCAGCGCGCGCTCGATCTGCTTGAGCCGGGTGACCTCCTGCACCGTCACGTTGACGCCCTGCACGACGCCCGAGGCGTCCTTGATCGGGACGAAGCTCGCGATCCAATCCCGCAAAGTACCGGGCTGCCCCGCGGTTTCCATCCGATACTCGTTGTCCATCGAGCTCTCGCCGGTCTCGAGGACGTGACGAAGCACGGCTTCGATGGGCCCCGCCGTGCCGGGCACCATCTCCCATAACGTGCGACCGATGTGGGCGGCGACGGGGGCGCCATTGTATCGGGCCAGCGTCTCGTTGATGTTCACGTACCTGCATTCGGTGTCGAGGACGCAGAGGCCCGCGGGGGAATTCTTGTAAACGCTCTGGAACTCGGCGAGGTGGCGCTGCGCGGCCCGCTCGCTCTCCTTGAGCTTGCGGACGAGCTCACCGCGATCGATCACCGCGGCCACCTGATCGCTGAGCGTCCTCATGAGCCGGAGCTCGTCATCCGTGTACTGCGTGCGCCGGCTGGTCGCGAAGGCCAGCGTGCCGAGCACGCGGCCGTGAGCGACGAGGGGAAACCCTGCGTATACCTGGACGCCGACCCCCTTGAGCGGCCCGGCCCCGGGGTACGTCGAGTGCTGGAGGTCTTCGAGGATCAGGGGCTTGCCCGACTCGGCCACCGTGCCGCACAGGAACTCACCGAACTCGAGGAAGTGGTATCGCTTGCGCTGGCCGGCCGTGAGCCCCCCGCTCGATTCGAGCTCGAGCATCCTGGGCATGGGCCCCGTCATGTAATTGAAGTAAAGCTCCACGTCGAGCTCGGCGCCGAGCTCCGCAAAGAGCGGCTCGAGCAGCTCCACGGGCTCGTCGCTGAGGACGAGGCGCCCGGCCGCCTTGGCGAGCAGGCGGAGGTGTGAGTTCTGGGCTTCCAGCGCCTCCTGGATGCGCTTCCGTTCGGCGGCCTCCCGCGCGCTTTGCGCAGCGGCCTCGCCCATGCGCTCGGCGGCGCGCCGCCATTGCACGCCGAACGCCGCCGAGAGCCAGAGGACGGCCATGGTCGAGATGCGCATCGTGGCGTCGACCCACGGGGGAACGTCGTAGGTGTTCGGAGACAGAGAGAACCCCAGCGCCGTGAGCAAGGTGCATACCCCGACGACGAAGAGCGCGGCGCCGCGCCAGGGGAGCCATAACGCGAGGCAGGCGGGCACGACGTACCCCAATGGAATCGAGATTCCGAGGGGAGCCGCGAGATCCAGAAGAAAGATCCCGACGACGAGCGCCCCGACGACGAGCGGTCGCACGACCGCCTTCCCGGCGAACCATTGCCGCCGGGCCGTCTCGTCCGCAGTCGCGGAGATTCGCGATCGGTCCCCCGATATGCTCTTCACAGCATGCTGGCGGCGCCTCCACCCCACGGCGCATTCGCTCCCTTTGAGGGGAAAACATGCGTGATGCCGCGTCCGTCGTCGAGCCGTGGGGCGAGCCGTGCGGGAGTCCTTCGCGCGTCATCGGTCGTGCGGGCTCGCCCGGACGGTGATGAGGGATTTCCCCGAGGGCGCCCGGGATACCGCGTTCCAGCGTGGATGCTATGGACAGGACTCCATGCCTGCACGCTTCTGGCCCGGTCGCGAGTACCCCCTTGGATCCTTCTACGACGGATTCGGCGTGAACTTCGCCGTCTTCTCGGAGAACGCCGAGCGGGTCGAGCTTTGCCTGTTCGACAATCCCGACGACCGGTCCGAGCGGGAAAGTATCGTCCTTCCGGAACGCACCGCGCACGTATTCCACGGGTACGTCCCGGCGCTCCGCCCGGGGCAGCTCTACGGGTATCGCGTCCATGGCCCCTACGACCCGATGCGGGGCCTCCGGTTCAATCCGCACAAGCTGCTTTGCGATCCATATGCCCAGGCCGTCGCCAACGAGGTCGACTGGCGGGCGCCGATGTTCCCCTACAAGCTCGGCCACCCCGATCAGGACCTCGCGATGTGCGAGGAGGACAATGCCTGGGGCGCGCCGAAGGCCGTCGTCGTCGACAACGTCTTCGACTGGGAGAACGACAAACACCCGCGGACGCCGTGGCGGGACACCGTGATCTACGAGCTCCACGTCAAAGGTTTCACCATCCGGCACCCCGATATCCCCGAGGGGAGCCGGGGCACGTACGCGGCGCTCGCCTCCGAGCCCGTGATCTCCTACCTGAAGAAGCTCGGCGTCACGGCGGTCGAGCTCTTGCCCGTGCACGAGATGGTCGACGACAAGATGCTCGTCGATCGGGGGCTCAGGAATTACTGGGGGTACAACACGCTCTCCTATTTCGCGCCGGCGGGCCGGTATGCCTCGATGGGCCGGCGGGGCGAGCAGGTCGCCGAGTTCAAGCGGATGGTGAAGACGCTCCACGCAGCCGGGATCGAGGTCATCCTCGACGTCGTCTACAACCACACCGCCGAGGGCAACCACCTCGGGCCGATGCTCTGCTACGAGGGCATCGACAACCCCACGTATTATCGCCTCGTCCCCGGGGATCCGCGTTATTACATGGATTATACCGGCACGGGGAACTCGCTCAACATGCGGCACCCGCAGACGCTCAAGCTCGTCATGGACAGCTTGCGGTACTGGGTGACGGAGATGCACGTCGACGGGTTCCGCTTCGATCTCGCCTCGACGCTCGCCCGCGAGCTGCACGACGTCGATCGGCTGAGCGCGTTTTTCGACATCATCCACCAGGACCCGATCCTCTCGCGGGTAAAGCTCATCGCCGAACCCTGGGACGTCGGCGAGGGCGGCTATCAAGTGGGCAATTTCCCGGTCCTGTGGACCGAGTGGAATGGCCGTTATCGCGACGCCGTGCGCCGCTACTGGAAGGGCGACGCCGCGATCACCGCCGAGCTCGGGTTTCGGCTCACGGGGTCGAGTGATCTGTACGAGGGAGGCGGGCGGCGGCCCACGGCCAGCATCAATTTCGTCACGGCCCACGACGGCTTCACGCTTCGTGATCTCGTCACGTACAACCACAAGCACAACGCGGCGAACGGCGAGGAAAACCGCGACGGAGCCGACAACAACGATAGCTGGAACCACGGCGTCGAGGGCGAGACCGACGATCCGGCCGTCGTGGCCTTGCGTGATCGGCAGATGCGGAACTTCTTCACGACCCTGATGATCTCGCAGGGCGTGCCGATGATCTGCGGCGGCGACGAGATCGCCCGGACCCAGCGCGGGAACAACAATGCGTATTGCCAGGATAACGAGCTCTCCTGGCACGACTGGGAGATCGGCGCGCGGCAGCGATCGATGCTGGAGTTCGTCCGGCGGCTCTCGGCGTTCCGGCACGAGCAGCCGGTGCTCCACCGGAAGAAGTTTTTCTCGGGCGGCTACATTCGCGGCAGCGAGATGAAGGACATCGTATGGTTCCGTCCGGACGGCCGGGAAATGAGCGCCGAGGACTGGCAGAACCCGCACGGGCGGGCGCTCCAGATGTTCCTCAACGGCGACGCCATTCCCTCGACCGACGCGCACGGCGAGCCCATCGAGGGGGACACGCTCCTCGTCCTCTGCAATGCGCACCACGAGCCATTGCCGTTCGTCCTGCCGGCCATCGAGTGGGGCGAGCGCTGGGAGGTCGTGATCGATACCCGCACCGCGGCGGCGCCCGAGATCGGCCTGCCGACCCGGGCCGGCGAGTCCTACGTCCTCGAGTCGCGCTCGATGGCGGTGCTCCGCCTCTGCCCCAAGCAAGAGCCCGGCGCGAAGAGCGTGATCTGAGGGATGACCATGATGCAGATGGATTCGACCGACAAGGCGCCCCCGCAGAGCCCGAAGGCGGCCGGAGCCGACCCTGCGGAGGGGCTTTACGAAAAGATCCTCGCGGGCGCGCGCGTGCCCGGGGCGACCTATCGTGTCCAGTTGAACCACACGTTCACGTTCCAGGACGCCGCGGCCATCGTGGAGTACCTCGAAGAGCTCGGGGTGACGGATCTGTATGCGTCGCCCTTCTTCAAGGCGCGGCCGGGCAGCATGCACGGCTACGACCTCGTCGATCACAACAGTCTGAACCCGGAGATTGGCACGAGCGCCGATTTCGACGCCCTGCACGAGCGGCTCGCGGCTCGCGGGATGGGGCTGCTCCTCGATTTCGTGCCGAACCACATGGGGGTGCACACGGCGGAGAACGCCTGGTGGATGGACGTGCTCGAAAATGGTCCGAGCTCGCTCTACGCGCCATTTTTCGACATCGACTGGCACCCGATGAAGAGCGAGCTCGAGCGCCGGGTGCTCCTGCCCGTGCTCGGGGAGCATTACGGCAAGGTGCTGGAGAACGGTGATCTCCAGCTCTCCTTCGATCACGGCGCGTTCTTCGTTCGTTGTTATGGCAATCCCTTGCCGCTCTCTCCGCGGACGTTCCCGCTCATCCTGGAGCCCATCGTGCCTTCGCTCGCCCGCGCGCTCGGCGAGGAGGACGACGTGGTCCTCGAGCTCATGAGCATCATCACGGGCCTCGGGAATCTACCGCCGCAGGGCGAGACGCATCGGTCGAAGGTCATCGAGCGCCGGCGCGAGAAGGAGATTCTCAAGCGGAGGCTCGCGGCCCTCGTCGCCGAGTCGCCCGCCGTGGCGCGAGCGATCGAGGAGCAGATCCGCGTGATGAACGGGCAAAAGGGCGAGCCGCGGAGCTTCGACGCGCTCGACGCGCTCCTCGAGAACCAGGCTTACCGGCTGAGCTACTGGCGCGTCGCCGCCGAGGAGGTCAATTACCGGCGTTTCTTCGACATCAACGATCTCGGGGCGATCCGCATGGAAAACCCCGCGGTCTTCGAGGAGGCGCACCGGCTTTTGTTCCAGCTCATGGACGAGGGAAAGGTCACGGGGCTCCGGATCGATCACCCGGACGGCCTTTGGGCGCCCTCCACGTATTTCTGCCGGCTCCAGCGCACGTTTTTCCTTCACCGCGTGCGCCGCGAGCTCTCGGGGACCGAGGACGGCAGGGGCGCGGCGGCGGCCTTACAATCGCTCCTCCTGAGCCGCTTCGATCGGGACGCCGAGAAGCGCCCGGAAGATCCGCCGCGGCCCCTGTACATCGCCGTGGAGAAGATCCTCTCGCGCAGCGAGGAGCTGCCGCGCGACTGGGCCGTCCAGGGGACGAGCGGTTATGATTTCGCGGCTCTCGCCTCGGCGCTTTTCGTGGACCGGAGCGCCGAGCGTACGGTCACGTCCATTTATGAGGGTTTTACCGGGCTGCACCTCGATTTCGGGACGCTCGCCTACCAGAAAAAGAAGGTCATCCTGGAGAGCTCGCTCGCGAGCGAGCTCAACGTCCTCGCGAGCGCGCTCAATCGTATCTCCGAGCGGGATCGGCACACGCGCGATTTTACGCTCGGCACGCTCACGGACGCGCTGCGCGAGGTCATCGCGTGTTTCCCGGTGTACCGGACGTACCTCCACGAAGGCACGACAAGCGTGGCGCCGCGTGACGCCGCAGCCATTCGCGCGGCGCTTCGGGCGGCGCGGCGGCGCAATCCCACGATGGACGCCTCGGTCTATTCGTTTCTGGGCGGCATTCTCCTGCTCGAACGCCCACCGCACCTCTCCGAGCAGGAGCTCTCGAGCCGCCGTGATTTCGTGATGCGGTTCCAGCAGCTCACGGGGCCCGTGACCGCGAAGGGGCTGGAGGACACGGCGTTTTACGTGTACAATCGCCTGGTCTCGCTCAACGAGGTCGGCGGCGAGCCGGAGCGGTTCGGCATCACCGTGGACGAGCTCCACCGCGGGAACGAGGCCCGCCAGAGGCTCTGGCCTTCGTCGATGCTCACCACCAGCACGCACGACACGAAGCGGAGCGAGGACGTCCGCGCCCGCATCAACGTGCTCTCGGAGCTGCCTTCGGACTGGGCGGGCACCTTGTATCGCCTGGCCGAGGCGACCGCGCCGTTTCGCGAGGAGCTCGAGGGGATCTCGGCGCCGGATCGCAACGAGGAGTACCTTTATTATCAGACCTTGCTCGGGACCTGGCCGTTCGGCGCCGCGTCGGCTTCGCCCGCGTACGTCGAGCGGCTCGTCGAATACATGCACAAGGCCACGAAGGAGGCGAAGGTCAATACCTCGTGGACCAACGCGGATCCCACGTACGACGCGGCCGTCGAGCATTTCGTCCGCAAGACGCTGGCCGACAATCCGGAGACGCGCGCGTTCCGCGAAGCGCTGCTCCCGCTCGCGCGCACCGTGGCCTACCACGGCATGTGGGGCTCGCTCGCGCAGGTCCTCTTGAAGCTCACCTCGCCCGGCGTGCCGGACATTTATCAGGGCAACGAGCTCTGGGATTTCAGCCTGGTCGACCCGGACAACCGCCGCCCTGTCGATTTCGGGATTCGAAAGCAAATCCTCGCGGAGATCGAGGAGCGACGGCGCGCGCCCGAATCCCGGGCGGAGCTCGCGCGCTCTCTCGTCGCGCATGCGAGCGACGGCCGCATCAAGCTCTACGTCACCCGCGTCGCCCTCGAAGCGCGGAGGCAATGGCGTGCGCTCTTCAGTCCGGAGGGCGCGTACGTGCCGCTCGGGGCTTCGGGGCCCGGGAAGGACCACGTGGTGGCCTTCGCGCGGCGGAACAAGGACCAGGAGATCCTCGTCGTGGCCCCGCGGCTCACCGCGCGGCTCTCGAACGGGCGCAGCGAGCCGCCGCTCGGAGCCATCTGGGGCGAGACCACGCTCCCGATCGATCCGCCCTCCGGCGGGTCCACGCCGTCCGTGTACGAAAACCTCTTCACCGGCGAGACGATCGAAGCGGCGCCCGCGGACGCTGGGCTCGGGCTGCCGCTCTCGCGTGTGCTCGGCGCATTCCCCGTGGCGCTGCTCTCTCGAAAGGCAGGTGGAAACGAGGGATTGTCATGAAGAACCAGACGAACATCCCTCCGCTCGGCGCCTCGTTCGAGGGAAACGACGTCGTTTTCCGCATCTGGGCCCCGGATCATGATCGCGCCGAGGTCGTCCTGTACGACGCGGACGCCGTGACCGAACGGGTACGTCTCCCGATGCAGGCCGAGCCGGGCGGGTTTTTCCGGGCGCGCGTGGGCACGTCCGGGCCCTTGGCCTCCGTGCTCTACAAGTTCGGCGTGGGTGGTACGGGCCCATTTCCCGACCCGTATTCACGCTCGCAGCCGTTCGGCGTGCACGGGCCGTCGGAGGCCAGGCGATTCTTCTTTGCGTGGAGCGACAAGGAATTCGGCGGGGTGAGCATCGACGATCTCGTCATTCAGGAGATCCACGTGGGCACGGCGACGGCCGAGGGCACGTTCGAAGCGCTGATTCCGCACCTCTCCGAGCTTCGCGCGCTCGGCATCACGGCGATCGAGCTGATGCCGCTCGCGAGTTTTCCCGGGCGCTGGAACTGGGGTTATGACGGGGTTTGTCTCTACGCGCCGCAGGTCTCCTACGGGGGCCCGCTCGGGCTCATGCGCCTCATCGACGCGGCGCACGCGCACGGGCTCGCCGTGCTCATCGACGTCGTTTACAACCACCTCGGGCCCGACGGCAACTACCTCCGCGCCTACACACGGCGTTATTTCACGGACCGGCACCAGACGCCGTGGGGCGAAGGGCTCAATGTCGACGGCGAGGACGCGAGGCCCGTCCGGGAGCTCGTCGCGCGCAGCGCGGAGATGTGGATTCGTGACTATCACGCCGACGGGCTCCGGCTCGACGCGACCCACGAAATCCGCGACGACGGCGATCCGCACATCCTGCGCGAGATCGCCGAGCGCGCCCGCCGCGCGGGCGGAGGAAAGCGAATCGTGGTGATCGCCGAGGACGAGCGCAACGACGAGCGCCTCGTGCGGCCCGTGGGCAAGGGCGGGCTCGGGCTCGACGCGGTCTGGGCCGACGATTTTCACCACCAGATGCGCCGCGCGTTCGCCGGGGACAAGGACGGTTATTTCCAGGACTTTTCGGGGAGCGCCGCGGACATCGCCCGGACCCTGAACGAGGGCTGGTACTATCAAGGACAAACCTCACCGCGGACGGGCAAGCCGCGCGGAACGTCCCCGCGATCCCTCGAGCTCACGGGGTTCGTCCATTGCATCCAGAATCACGATCAGATCGGCAATCGCGCGTTCGGCGATCGCCTCGGCGAGAGCGTGAGCCCCGCGGCGTTCCGGGCCATGAGCGCGCTGCTCTTGCTCTCGCCCTACGTACCGCTGCTCTTCATGGGGCAGGAGTGGAACGCGAAGACGCGGTTCCAGTACTTCACCGATCACAATGCGGAGCTCGGCCGCCTCGTGACGGAGGGGCGCCGGAAGGACTTTTCGGCGTTCACGTCGTTTCAGGGCGCCGAGATCCCCGATCCGCAGGCGGAGTCGACGTTCCTCGCATCAAAACTCTCGTACGAGGAGCGCGATACGCCCGAGCACGCCGGCGTGCGCGAGCTGTATCGCGAGCTCTTGCATTTGCGCGCCGAGCACCCGGCGCTGCGCGCGCGGGAGAGGGGCGCGTTCGAGGCCCGCGCCGTGGGTGAGGACGCGCTCGTGCTCACGCGGCGGGGCGGCGGAACGGAGGTGTCCGTCTGGGTGAACGTACGCGGGCGGCTGCGGCAGAAGCTGCCGGAGGGGTTGTCCTCTCAGCTCATTCTCGCGACCGAGGAGGCCCGCTTCGGCGGCGCGGGGGGCGAGGCCGTGCGGGAGGGCCTCGCCGCGGGCGAGGTGCGGCTCGACGGGCCGGCCGCGGCGGTGCTAGGGTCGCGGTCGTCTGTGTGAGCGTCCGCCTGGTCCTCGATAGCTCGGTGCTCGTCGCCGCGATGAAGGAAGCCGACCCCGGCCATGCGGACGCGGTCGATTTCCTCGATCGCCTGCGCGCCGCGCACGCGGCCGGACAGGCCGAGGTCTTCGCGCCCCCGGAGCTCTGGATCGAGGTACGCGCCGCCGCCCAGAAGCTCGGGCGGTTCGTGATCGCGCCCTCGCGCCGGGGCATGGACGACCTCTTCGAGAAGCTCGACGTCGAGCTCGTGCCGATCACGAGCGTCGCGGAGATCGACGCGTTCTTCGAGCGCCTCGAGCGTCACATGCGGAATCGCTCGCCGTTCACGAATGCGACGGATCTCGTGTATCTCTGGGTCGCGTTCCAGCGCGGCGCGGCCCTGGTCACGCTCGACGCCGGCCTGCTGAAATATCACGGAATGGTCTGCGACGTGATGCGTCCGTTCCATGTTCGCCTGAGTTGAGTGGAAGGCGCGGCGGTCGAGCCGAGCCACGCCACGCCGCTTGTATCGGGAAGGCCATGGCACCACGTCCGCTTTTGCCGCGAGACGAACGCGGGGAGGAGGACGACGTGAAGCAGCCGAAGCCACCCCAGGCCACGACGCCGGACAAGCATCCCGAGGAATACCTCCACGACCTCAACCCGACCGCGCTCGCCGGGCAAAACATCGGAAAGGACGTGCCGCACCCGGAGAAAGAAGAGGGGCACAGCGCCTACGACATCAAGGAGGCCCACGATGCGCTGCCCGATCTGACCGCCGACGAGCTGCGGGAGCTGCGCGTGCTGCCGCCCGGCACCCCGCTCCTCGAAAATGCGACGTACATGGATATCCGGCATCGCGAGCGCGGCGAGATCCTCGGCCGCGCGGGCATGTTCGCGGATGACGTGCACTGGTACGTGCTGAAGAGGGAAGTCGATTACGAGCTCTGGAACAAGCTGCTCGGCATCCACCACGTCAAGCGGACGGGCACCGGGGGGTAAAACCCGGGCGAGGGGCGGAGCCGTGTGACGCGGGCCAGAGGGGCGCGGGAGCCGGCGCGGGGGCGTGAAGCGCGGCGCGCCCCCGCGGCGGCCTGAACGCAAGGGCTTTTCAGGGCGCGACGCCGCGCGCGGAGAGCGTGCCCTCGAACGGCGCTCCCGGGCAGGTCCCGAGCGACGACGGGGCCGCGAGCATGAAATCGATGTCGATACGCGTGCCGTGGATCGCGCCCTTCACGATCGACGACGCCCCGCCGCAGAAAAACGCGACGCGCGCCTGGTCGAACGGATAAGCGAGATAGGCCTCGTCGATGGTCGTCTCGAACGAGCCTTCCTCGACGGGCGCGTGGAGCTTCATTTCGAGCAGGCCCCGCTTCCCCGCGAGCTCGAATTCCACCTCGCACACCTTGCCCGCGCACGAGAGGCCATCCGCGCCGCCGAGCGCCACGCCGCCGAGCGTCCCTTCGAGCTCCGTCGTGAGACCCGTCGTCATGTCGCCGTGGAGCGAGGCCGTGACCGTGTCCGTCGTGGGGGCTCCGCCGGGGCAAGCGCCGAGCCGCGTGAGCGAGGGCAGCGTGAATGCCGCCTTGTCCGGCGCGGATCCACGCGTCACCGTGCTGTTTGGCCCGACACACAAGATGTCGCTGGGCGCGTCGGGGGAGGATACCTCCACGATGCCCGTGACCGGCGTCACGGCCTGATCCTCCTCCACGTCGCCCGTGCCCCAGAATCGCGCGCTGAGCGTGCCGTCCGCGGGATCGTCCGTGACCTGGTACTCGGCCGAGATGCGCCACGCGTCACCCGATTGCATGCGCGTCATGCCACCCGCGCAATAGGCCTGCGCCGCCGAGGCGCCGCCGAGCGTGCCTTCCGTTTCGAGGATCGCTGCGCACGACGGCCCGGGATCGGGCGTCACGTTCGGCCCATCGTCGGTGCCGCACGCCGAGAGAAAGAGGATGGCCATGGAAGACACGAAACCGAGGTAAGCACGCATGAGGTTCTCCTCCCAGGGGTGGGGGAACGTTGAATGCGGCCTCGTATTGGCAACCGGCGTGCCAGCGCGTGGAGGGCGCGTTTCAGGCGGGAAAACCGGGGGGAGGGGAGCGATCGGGGCGCCTGTTGCTCGAATTGAGCAGATGTCGCGCTCCCGGAAATTCACACCGGGCGGCAGGGCGTCACGGACAGACCGCGCTGCGCAGGCCCATGCCGTGGGTGATGAACTGGATCGGGTGGCTGCCCGTGAACGCGTTCGCCGGGAGCTCGTCCCAGGTGACGCCGTCCGTGCTGCGGAAAAACCGCTGCTTGTCGTACCATTGCTCCCAGCCGCCGCTGACGGCGACGTAGGTGCCCCCGTCGCTCCTCGCCACGGCGCCGACGATGGGCCCGGGGCTCGTCTGCGTGGTGCCGTCGTCGTTCTTCTTGCGCACTTCGGTCGGCGTCTTCGTCCACGTGGAGCCGTCCGTGCTCGTGTACCGCTGCGAGGCGTAATTCGCGTCGCGGCCCCACGTGACGAACGCGTCGCCGGTCCAGATCAGACGCGCGTCCACCTCGCCGCCGATGTTCGACTCGGTCCAGGTGTCGCCGCCGTCGAGTGAACGGCAAGCGACGCCCGTGCCGCCGAGGACGACGAGCACGCCATTGCCGTAGGCGAAGCCGCCGGCCCATTGAATGTCGCCCGCGCACGCGGCCGGAAGCGTGGTCGGGCGCGCCCAGGTCGCGCCGTTGTCCTTGCTCACGTTGATGTCGTTCCCGCTGTTGTCGCCGAACGCGAGCAGGAAGCGGCCGCCGTCGTGCGGCGCGAAGCCGGTGCGGCGCACGTTCCACACGTCCGAGGTCGGGTCGCCGCCCGGGGTCCACGTCGCGCCGGACGTGTCCGAGACCTGCGGCGGGCGCTCGCCCGCGAGGAAGACGTCATTGCCGTACACGATCCCCGCGAACGTCTTGCCTTCGAGCACGTTCTCCCAGTCGACGCCGTTCTTGCTGCGGCGAATCGAGCCGGGTTTGCCCCAGCCGAACGTCGCCACGAAGAAGCCATTGCCGTACGTGATGCCGCGGCCCGCGCCGGGGTGGTGATCACAATCGTACGTGGTGCTGGAGAAGCATGGATAGGTGTCGTCGTCGGAGCGGTTGCCGACCCAGGTCATTCCGTCGTCGCAGGAGATGACCGTCCGCCCGACCATGCCTTGCGCGACGAAGATGGGCACGAGATCCGGATCGACGACGACGCCGCCGCCCTGTCCTCCCTGCCCGCCGCCGCCCTGTCCACCGCCGCCCTGCCCGCCCGCGCCGCCCTGGCCCGCGGTGTCGCCCGAGCCTCCCGCGGCATCGCCGCCACAAGCGACGAGCACGAGCGCCGCCGCGGCGAGAGCTGCCTTCCCATATTTGCCCACGAACGCTGCCGAATCGCGCATCCGAGATTCCTCCACGCCAAAGAAGATCCGCGCGGCGGCGGCGTGTCAAGGGCCCTCGTCTCTCGACGCGCCGTGACGCGGCCTCCGATCCAGTGGCAGGACACGATACCGTTTTTGCGCGACGCGGCGCGGTTTTCGGCCGTTCGACGCTCTGGCGCGCGCCTGCCGATGCGGATACCTTGGTGCCCTCGTGCGCGGGGGAAAGCCTCGTGAACGCTCTTGCCAGGAGGTCCTTTTCGATGATGCGAAGACGCTGGCCATGGCTTCTGGGACTCGGCGCCCTCACAGGCGCCTGCACGGGGCTCATTGGCGAGCCCCTGGACGGGGAGGTCGGATCGACGCCCACGTCCTTCGTATGCGATCCGGACGCGGTGCCGCAAGCGCTGCCGCTGCGGCGGCTGAGCCACCTGCAATACCGCAATACGGTGTCGGATCTGGTGCGATTCGCCGTGCCCTCCGCGGCCGGGGAGATCCTCGGCGGGGCCGAGCCGCTCTTCGCCCAGCTCCCGAACGATCAGCGCGTCGGACCGGACAAACACTACGCCGGCTTCACGCGCCTCGATCAGGCCCTGCAGCAGCAGCACGTGGACGGCGCGTACCGCGTGGCCGGTGAGATCGGCAAGGCGCTCACGGCGTCGCCGGCGCGGCTCGCGGAGCTCGCGGGCGCCTGCGCCACGGACGCGGATCCGGCGAACGACGACGCCTGCCTCGACGCCATGATCCGCCGTTTGGGCGAGCGCGCGCTGCGCAGGCCCGTGACGGACGAGGACGTGGCCTTCTATCGAGGCCCGGCCGGAGCTTCGCCCTTCGACGGGGCCGATTATGCCGACGTCGTCGCGCTGCTCCTGAATGCGCCGCACATGATGTATTTCGTCGAGCATGGCCAGGAGGGCAGCGATCCCACGGCGCCGCTCGACGCCTACGAGCTCGCCTCGCGCCTGTCGTACCATTTCTGGCAGACGCTCCCCGACGAGCCGCTCTTCGAGGCGGCGCGGACCGGCGCGCTGCTCACCGAGGCCGGCTACGAGGCCGAAGTCGAGCGGATCTTCAAGGACCCGCGCACCCGAGCGGCCATGGGCGAGCTCTTCGGGCAATGGCTCGACAACACCACGCTGGAAGAGCTCGACGCGCGCGTCGGCACGCCGCTCTTCGACGCGTTCACCGCGGGGTATACGCCGGGGCCCGATCTGCGCGAGCACATGCTCGCCGAGGTCACGGACGCGGCGCTTCATTACACGTTCGAGGAGCCGGGCACGTTCCGCGACCTGCTCACGAGCCGCAAATCGTTCGCCCGCACCGAGGACCTCGCGAGCCTCTATCACACGCCGGTATGGTCCGGGAGCGGCGAGCCGCCGGAGTTCACCGAGCCGGAGCGCGCCGGGCTCCTGACCCGCGCGGCCTTTCTGGCCACGGGATCGGCGAATACGCGGCCCATCATGAAGGGCGTGTTCATCCGCAAGGCGCTGCTCTGCGACGAGATCCCGCCGCCGCCGCCGAACGCCGCGGCGAACCCGCCGCAGCTCAGCGAGAGCCTGTCCACGCGACAGGTCGTCGAGGAGCTCACGGGGCAAGGCACGTGCGCCGGTTGCCACAAGGTCGTCATCAATCCGCTCGGCTTCGCGACGGAAAACTTCGATTCCCTCGGCCGCGTCCGCACCGAGCAGGCGCTCTTCGATCCCGGCACGGGCGAGGTCGTGGCGACGGCCAGCGTGGACACGGAGGTCGTGCCGCGCGTGGAGAGCGGCGACGAGACGGTCGCGAAGAACGCGCAGGAGCTCACGAACCTCATCGCCGCGAGCCCCAAGCCGTATGCATGTTTCGCCAGGCAATACTTCCGGTTCACCTTCGGCCGGCTGGAGGATCTCAATCGCGACGCCTGCGCGCTCGAAGAGGTGAAGCTCGCCCTCGATGAGGGCATGCCCATGGCGGACGTGCTCCGATCCATCGCGCGGAGCCAGGCGTTCCGCATGCGCTCGTTCGTGGATTGATGGTGCGTGAATAGCGGCCCGGAAACTGGAGAATGATATGAAGAAGCTCAACCGACGCATGTGGCTCCGAGGCGCGGCGGGGTTCACGCTGGCCATCCCGTTCCTCCCCTCGCTCTTCGGCAAGGACCAGGCATACGCCGCAGGTGGACCGAAGCGCTTCGTGGCGCTCGCGACTCCGCACGGCGGCGTCTGGCAGCCGCGGATGTATCCGAACGACGCGACGCTCACGCAGACGGTTTCGTACGCAGGGCACGACGTCCGGCGCGGCGCGCTCGCGCTCGAGGTCGCGAACGGCGTGGCCTCGCTCTCGCCGGTCCTCGCGGGGGATTCGACGAAGCTCACGAGCTCGCTCGTGCAGAAGATGAACGTGATGCGCGGGCTCGACGTCACGTTTTACCTGGCGCACCACCGCGGCGGCCATCTCGGCAATTACGCGGACAACGACGGCAACGGCGCCGACGGTCAGGCGATCTGGGAGAAGAAGCGGCAGACGATCGATCAGGTCCTCGCCTGGTCGAGCAAGTTCTACCCGGATCTCGCCTCGATCCGCGAGCGATCGATCGTGGTCGGCAGCGGCGGGATGTCGCACGGGTGGTCGAACCCCGGCAACCAGACGGGCGACATTCAGACGCTGACCCCGGAGAACGACTCGCTCGCGCTCTTCAACAAGATCTTCGTGCCCCCGCAGGATCCGGGCGAGACGCGCCCGCCGATCGTCGACCGCGTGCTCGAGGATTACAAGCGCCTCAGGGACGGGAGTCGCCGTCTCTCCGGAAAGGACAAGCAGCGGCTCGACGATCACATGGATCGCGTGAACGAGCTCGATCGCAAGCTCAACGTGAGCGCGTCCTGCGGCGACATCCAGGCGCCTTCGAGCTCGTCGATCGACGAGTGGGGCTCGTCGTTTTCGGTCGACCCGGAGGCGCAGAAGCGCTTCTGGCAGCTCATGAACGACGTCATCGTGGCCGCATTCGCCTGCGACACGTGCCGCATCGTGACGATGAACATCGGCGACCATTTCTCGAATTACGTGGGCGACTGGCACCAGGACGTGGCGCACCAGGCGAACGTGAGCGCCGAGCGGCACGAGCTCAATTTCCAGGGGCATCGGCGCTTCTTCGAGGACGTGTATCTCGACCTCGTGTCGAAGCTCGACGCCTTGCAGGACGCGAGCGGCGGCTCCGTGCTCGACCATTCCCTCGTGCAATGGTCCCAGGAGTCGGGCTGCGTGACGCACGACCCCATCGAGATGTGCGTGGTCACGGCCGGAAGCGCCGACGGGTTCTTCTCGACGGGCAACTATTGCGATTATCGCAACCTGCAAAAGCCAGCGGCCAAGGCGGACGGGAACAACCTCGTCGACTCGCACGTGGGGTTGGTCTACAACCAGTGGCTCGGGAACGTGCTACAATCGATGGGCCTCGCGCCCTCCGACTACGAGACGGACGGGTACGGCGGCTACGGCCTCGTCCAGCTCTCGACCGAGAGCTGGTTCGGCGGGTACAACAAGTACACGAGCGCCGAGCTCGGCGTGATGAGCGAAATCCTCCCCTTCCTGAAGGCATGAACCAAAAGACGCACCTCCCGCTCGATCCGGATCTCGCCACCGAGCGGGAGGCGCCCGTCGATCCCGACACCGGCGAGCCCCTCGATTGCACGCACTGCGGAGCCTGCTGCGAAGCAGGTCCAGGAAACATCCCCCTGACAGAAGACGACCTCGTCCTCTGGCGCCGAGCCGGAAAGCAAGACCTCGCCAATCGCGTGGACGAAGGCCATTTCGGCATGATGGCATTCCCCACGACGCACGAAGGCGCGTGCATCTACCTCACACGCCCCAAAGGCCAGAGCATCTGCTCGATTTACGCAGACCGCGCGAGCACCTGCCGCGAGTTCCAAGCAGGCTCGTGGCAATGTTTGGAGTTCCGCCGGGACGCGCGGAAGAAGGGGCGGCTCTAGCAACGGCGCCGCGCCGGGGCTCTGCCCCGGACCCCGCGGGGGCTGTTCGCCCCTCGACCCGAACCAGCGCAAGCGCTGGACCCGGGGTGGAAGAACTGCGCGATGCGCAGTTCTTCCAACGAGCCGGTAGGACAGCGTTGCTGGTCGAAATGGCAGCGCGGCTGTTTCGGTTGGCAAGGTGGTTGGTGGTCTTGGCTCGGCCTGTTCGATGAACTGCGCATCGCGCAGTTCATCGACCAAAGGTCCAGCGCTTGCGCTGGTCCGGGTCCAGGGGCGGATAGCCCCGGTGGGGCCTGGGGCAACGCCCCAGCGAGACGCCTCCCATGGGACAAGGCTCTTGCCTTGTGCTCCCTCGGGGGGCTACCGTCCTTTCACGCGCGGCGTAAAGCGCTTCACCAGGAACGCGGGTAGTGCCCTCCACGTCACCTTTCCCGATCCCCGTTTCTGCCCTCAAGCCCGTTGCTTGTGGCTCGACGCTCTGGCGCAGCGGCGGCGTCCTGCGCGCCACGATCTTCCTCAAGCTCACCGTCTCCCTCACGCACGAGCGCACGGCTTGGCCGACCACGGCCATCGACCTCGTCCGCGAGGAGCGCAACCGTGACAAGAGCCCGGCTTCGAGCGTCCTCGAGGCCACTGAGACCGCGCCTTACCTCCCCTCCGCGGGCATCCTCCTCTCCGGCCACGCGTATGCCCCGGGAGGCCGGCCCGTCCCTGCGGTCTCCGCGCGCCTCGCGATCTTTCGCGAGCGGGGCCTGCTCGACAAGACCATCCACGTCTTTGGGGATCGACCTGCGAACGCGCCCCAGTCGCCGCGGCCTTTCGACCGCATGCCGCTCATCTATGAGCGCGCCGGCCTCACCGACGACAACCCCGTCGGCGTGCCTCCGAGCGCGCCCACGCTCCCGAACCTCCTCGATCCCCGGGGCCCCACGCGCACCGCGGGCTTTGGACCCTACGGGCGGTACTGGCCCCATCGACGGCGCTTGCTCGGCAACGTCGACCGCAAGCGGCTCGACGGCGTCGTCGCTGACATCCCCGACGGCTTCGACTTCCGCTGGTACAACCCTGCGCCCCCCGACCAGCAGATCGAGTTCCTCCGCGGCGAGGAGTGGATCGTCCTCGACGGCATGCACCCGAGCCTGCCGCGCGTGCAGTCGCGGCTCCCGCTCGTCCGCGCCAAGGCGTGCACCTTCCTCGTCGGCCCGGCCGGGCCGGGGCAGGGGCGCGTGATCGACCTCACTGCGGATCTCCTCGTCATCGACGCTGATCGGCTCGTCGCGTCCATCGTCTTTCGGGGCAATTTTGCGTTCGATCGGCTGGAGACCGTGCCGCAGCTCCGCGCCTTCGCGGACGTGGAGCTGCCGGGCAACCCGATTCGGTGGCCGGACGCGGCCGAGGTGATGCGCGCGCCGGCGCCTGGGCCGATCATGCCCGCGGCGGCGCCGGCTCCGTCGGCCGACATCTTCACGACGCTGCCGGTCCGGGACGAAAAATCGGCCTCGCGGGCGGTGCTCCCGTTTCAGCCGCGTCCTGCCGGCGCGCCGACGGTCCTGCCGCCGAACTCCCCGCCGCCGCCGCTGCGGCCGCGCGTCGATCCGGACGACGATCCGCTGATGCACACGCAGGCGATCGATCTGGCCGACCCGCCGTCGCGCCCGGCGATGCCGTTCCTGAGCGCGTCGCCGGGCGCCGCGCAGGCCCGCGCCGCGCTGGGCATACCGCCGGCGCCGCCGCCTCCGCCGCCGCGGCCGGTCCGCCGGGATGACGACGAAGATGCGACGCGCGCGATCGACCTCGCGGAGCTCGAAGCGAAGCGGGCGGCGGCGGCGACGCCTTTCGAAAAGGCCGGGGAGCGCGCGCCGGGGAGCGTGCGTCTGCCGCCGCCGGCCGTGCAAGCGCCTCCTGCGATGGTGCAGGCGCCTCCTCCCGTCGTCCCTGCGCCTCCTGCGATGGTGCAGGCGCCGCCTCCCGTCGTCCCTGCGCCTCCTGTAACGGTGCAGGCGCCGCCTCCCGTCGTCCCTGCGCCTCCTGCAACGGTGCAGGCGCCTCCTCCCTTCGTCCCTGCGCCTCCGCCGATGGTGCAAGCGCCCCCGCCCGTCGTCCCTGCGCCTCTTGTGACGTTGCAGGCGCCGCCGCCCGTCGTCCCTGCGCCTCCTGCAACGGTGCAGGCGCCTCCGGCCCCCCTCCAGGTGCTTGGAACCGCTCCCGCGGCTGCTCCGGAAGCCCCTTCCGCTCCCGCTTCCGCTCCCGCTTCCGCTCCCGCTTCCGCTCCTGCTGCCGCTCCCGCTCCTGCGCCCGCGCCCGAGGAGACCGGCATCCGCGCCACCGTGCTCGCGCGCCTCCGCGCCGGCGAGCGCAACCCGCTCCACGGCCTCTCCGTCGTCGGCGCCGACCTGTCGAACCTCGACCTCAAGGGCGCGAACCTCTCCGGCCACGACCTCGGCGGCGCGAACCTCTCCGGCGCGAACCTCGAAGGCGCCCGCCTCTCCGGCACCCGCCTCGTCGACGCCGACCTCGACGGCGCCGACCTGCGCAGCGCCGACCTCAAGGCCGCCGACCTCTCCCGCGCGAGCCTCGCCAAGACCCGCCTCGACGGCGCCTCCATCGAGCAAACCACCTTCGCCTCCGCCCGCGGCAGCGGCGCGAGCTTCGACGGCTGCCGCGGACGCGCGCCCGTCTTCGCCCGCGGCACCTGGGACGGCGCGACCTTCCGCGCCCTCGACGCGCTCTCCGCCGACTTCACCGGCGCCTCGCTCGAAGCCGCCGTCTTCGAACGCGCCGTCCTGCCCGAGATCAAGCTCGTCGACGCCCACGGCAAGGGCGCGAGCTTCCTCGGCGCCCGCCTCGATCAAGCCCACGCCGAGGGCGCGGCCCTCACCGACACGAACTTCCACGAGATCGACGCCAAGGGCTCCACCTGGGAGAACGCCTCGCTCGCCGGCTCGTCGTTCGAGGACGCGCGCCTCGACGGCGCCGTGCTCACGCGCGCCACCTGCGAGGGCGCGAAGTTCTTGCGGGCGAACCTCAAGGGCGCGAACCTCGGCCGCGTCCAGGCCGACCGCGCCATCCTCGACGGCGCCATCCTCGACGGCGCCGACCTGCGACAGGCCCGCATGCACGAGGCCCGCTTCGAGGGCACGAACCTGCAGAACGTGATCGCCGGCCGCGCCGACCTCTCGCGCTCGCACCTCGTCTCCGCCGATCTGACGAACGCGAATTTCCGCGCGGGGCTGCTTTCCGGGTCGAACCTCGGGAAGGCCAAGCTCGACGGCGCCGACCTGCGTGACGCGGATCTCCGGCGTTGCACGCTGAGCGGCGCCTCGCGGAGCGGCACGAAGCTGATGGGGGCCAACATCCGCGACGCCGTCGATGAGTGAGCCCGTCGACGGGATCTGGGGCTTGGGGTGGGTTCGGCGCCCTCCGCCCCAAGCCCCTTTGCCGAGGATTCGCCCACGGAGAGCAAATCCAGGTACAGTGCTCGGCCATGAGCGGAGGCCGTGGTGAAGCCCTGAGCGCGAGCGCGTGCCGCGACGAGGCCACGCTCCGCTCCTTCATCGAGACGCGGATCAGCCCGAACGCGTGGCCCATCCACTCGCCCGTGCTCCGCCGCCGCATCCTCGAAGAGGGCATCGACCTCGAAGCCGCCTTTCGCTTCACCATGGACCTCGACGCCATGGAGCGGCTGATCCGCGTGTTCGAGGCCCGCTCCTGCCGCGTCGAGCGCCTGCTCGGCATCAACAACGCCTTCCACCGGACGCTGCACAACGACGAGGTGCTCCTTCGCCTCCTCCTGCTCGAGTGGCCCGAGACGGTGCCGCTGCCCGACGAGGTGAAGAACGCGCCCATGCGCGTCTATCCGAACATCGACGCCATCGCGGCGGTGCTCCGCGACGCGCTTGGCCGGATGCTCGAGGCCGGCACGCCCGCGTGGGTGCTCGCGCGGGACCTCCTCGCGGCCCTCGGGCACGACTACGGGCACTCCGGCGGCACCGATCGCATGCTCCAGGACGGCGCGCCCGCGCCGCTCACGCACGAGGACACCGCGGAGAAGTACGTCGCGCCGATCGGGCTCGAGTTCGGCATGCCGACGGCGCTCGTGCTGGAGAGCATGGCTGGCATCCGCGCGACGACGTTCTTCGTGCGTCCCGGTCGTCCGCGCATCCAGGCCGTGACCGAGTTCGAGCGGAGGCTGACGCTTGCCGACGTGATGGGCTGCGTCCTGCCGCCGGACCTCTGGCTCACGCACGTGGGCGCGCCCGTGCTCGTGGAGAAGCTGCCGATCTGGCGGCGGCGGCTCGTGCAGATCCCGGGTGAGCTCGGGGCGATCGAGGCGCGCCTCGCCGTCCTTGCGGACGACGATCCGACCCGGCAGGGGATCCTCGCCGCGCGCGAGGCGTTGCAGCTCGAGGACTCGCGCATCGTCAAGCACGTCGAGGAGTGGTTCCGCAGCGAGCGTGGCTTCTTCCTTTTCATCGAGTCGAGCCGGCTCGGCGTGGTGCCACGTGCGCGCGACCTCTGGGGCGACGTCTTACGCGGCAAGATCGAGCTCATGGAGCGCGTGCTCGCCCAGAAGGAGCTCCTCGCGCCGCTTGCCGCGCAGGGGTTCCCGCTGCTCGGTCAGTACGCCGAGGAGCTCGCGAACGCCGAATCCTTGGAGAGCGTCATCGCTCGCGGCACGCTCGACCCGGGGCTCTACCAGATCCTGCGCATGTTCCTACCCTGAGGTAGCGCCCCCGATGCCCCTTTGCATCGACCGCACCGCGGTCGATGCACCAGCGGTCCAGGGCTTGCCCTGGTCCGGGTGCAGGGGCGGACAGCCCCTGCTCGGGTCCGGGGTGAAACCCCGGCGCTACGCCACCACCCACCTAGAGGATCGCGACCTTCCACGGCGACGCCGCCGGGTCGTAGGCCAGCGCGAACGTGCGGAGCTTGTACGCGTCGTAGCGTGCCTTCTCCTCGGAGACGGCGGTCGTCACGATGCCTGCGGCGGGGGGCTGGCCGAGAGCCTGATCGATGGCGGCCACGCGATCGCCGGAGGTCACGATGTCGTCGATGTACACCACGGCTTCGTTTGGCATCGGCTTGCCGATGGTGATCAGGTTGGCTGCGAGCTCCTGCGCGGGGTCTTCCTCGTAGCTGAAGCGCGGGCGCATCGCGTCCTTGTGCACCACGCAGGGGCGCACCTTCCCGAAGCCGAGACGTTCGAGCTCGAGGGCGAGGTCGCGGCTCGGCCATCGGTCCGTCGTGCGGTTTCCGCGCACCACGTTTGCGGCGGGGATCGGCACGAGCGCGATGTTTGGCTTCGTGATGCCGAGGGCCGTGCGCACGTCGCGCTCGTGTACGGCCAGGATGTCGGCGACGTACGCGTAGGCGGCGCTCGGCGTCTCCAGGCGCATCATGTTCCGGCCTGGGTGCAGTGGGTGCTGGATGGAGCTCGGGATCGGCTCCTTGCGCTGGTTCGTCACGAGGTAGACGAGCCCGCGCATCGGGTTCGCGTTCAGCCCGGCCAGGGGAGATCCCAGCTTGTAGTACGAGCCGACGGCGTACCCGGGGATCCGTCTCAAGACGCAGTCCCTCGCTTCATACCCAAGCGCGACCTTAGCGCGCTCCGTCGCACCTCTGCTACCCCCATACGTTCTCGGGGGCCGCGCGTGTGGCTCCTCTCTCGACGGCCGGAACGCTCCCTGGGAGCATGATATAGCGGTTCCAAACGAAACGAGGCACGAACACGTGAGCCGGACTGCATCCAGAAAGCGACGCAAGACGGGAGGGGCCCTTGGCTTGTTCGTCGTGGCCCTCGTCGGCGGGGCCGGGGCGCTCTTGCATGCGTGCAGGGCTGACCGATGGCTCGACGACCTGACCCCGGGGACGGACCAGGGCAAGAGCCGCCCGCGCCCCACGACCACGGGCACCGGCGCCCCCACGGCGCCTGGCCCGAAGGGGAGCCCGGCGCGCGGGGCCGGCGGCAAGCCTGCCGACGCGAGCGTCCACCTCGCGCTCGGCGTGCCGACGGACGACGATCCCTCGGACGACCACCTGATGCGCAAGGCCCAGTACGCGCTGTCTTACAACGCGGACCAGAATGTCGCGAACTGGGTGAGCTGGCAGATCGACGCGAGCTGGTTCGGCGATGCGCCTCGGCACAAAGGGAAGTTCCTGACGGATCCGGAGCTACCGTCGGGCTTCTACCGGGTCACGCACGACGACTACACGGGGTCGGGCTACGACCGGGGCCACATGGTGCGCTCGGAGGAGCGGACCCGCTCGCCCGAGGACAACAAGGTCACCTTCCTGATGACGAACATCCTGCCGCAGTACCACGACCTCAACGCGGGGCCTTGGCTGCGGCTCGAGGAGCACTGCGAGGACCTCGGCAGAAAGCAGGGCAAACAGCTCTTCGTCATGGCGGGCGGCGTACTCAAGCGGGGCAAGAAGCCCACGAAGACGATCGGCAAGGGCGTCGCGGTGCCCGACACGTTCTTCAAGATCGTCGTGGTGCTCGATCCGCGCGAGGGGCCAGCGGACGTGACGGAGTCGACGCCGGTGATCGCGGTCCTCATGCCGAACAAGGAGGGCATCCAGGACGAGGGCTGGGAGAAGTACCGGACGACCGTGGACGAGATCGAGCAGCGGACGGGCTACGACTTCCTCACGGCCGTGGACGAGGACGTCCAGGCGGAGATCGAGGCGAAGAAGGGGGACTAGGTCTCGACCAGCTTCGTGGTCACCCCGAGCCATACGCCCGACGGGTGCCGGCCGAGGACGAAGGCGTCGATGTCGACCTTTCCCACCCGGTAGACGCGCAGGTCCGCGAGCTCGCGCTGGAGCAGGTCGACGAGGGACCGGAAGCGGGCCGACCCGTCGTCGTCGCCCTCGACGAGACCTTCGAAGAACGAGGCCACGGCCACCTCCTCGACCTGCGTGTCCGGGGACAAGCCTTGCGCCCGTAGCACCGCCGCCGGGGAGGGCTCCTCCTCGCCGAAGCGGTAGGCCTCGATCGGGAAGTCCGATTCGCTCGGGAACAGGAGGCCGGCCGCGGCCTCCCCGATAGCCTGCATCAGCGGTTCGACTTCCTGGCTCAGCATCCCTCGCTCCTCCGTGTCGGGCGCATTCGAGGCACGCGAGGTCGACCGCGTCAAGGCGACCTCCCGCGCGCGTCCACAAATCTTTCGGACGGGCTGTGCGTCTACGAGCCCACCCCATGCGCCCGCCTCGCCGCACCTTGGCCTCGTTCGGCCTCTTCGCCACCTTGCTCGCCGCGCCCGCCGCTGCCGCCGCCGCACCCGCGCGCAGCGGCGCCGTCGCCCTCGATCGCGACGCCCTCGTCGCGTATGTCGCCGACGCCGACAACGAGGCGCTCCACCGCGTCGATCTCGTGAGTGGTTCGGTCGCGACGACCCCGCTCGGCTGCGCGCCTGCCGAGGTCCTCGTCCTCGCCGAGGATCGCGTCGCCGTGAGCCTGCGTGGATGCAACGAGGTGCGTGTCCTCGATGTCGACGCGGCGGGCGAGGGGACCGTCGCCGCGCGCGCGGTCGTCCCCGCCGAACCCTGGAGCCTCGCCGTCGGCCCGCGCGGCGCGCTGCTCGTCACCTCTGCGTACGGCCGCGCCCTCACCGCGCTCGACGCCGAGTCCCTCGCGACCCGCTTCTCCTTGCGCCTGCCGCGCGAGCCTCGGGGCATCACCGTCACGCCCGACGGCCGCCGCGCGTTCGTCACGCATGCCGCCGGGGATGCTCTCTCCGTCGTGGATCTCGACGGCGGCGATGCGGGCGAAGCGCCCGTCGTTCGCGCCGTGCGCGCGCTCGGCGGCAGCTACCGAAACCGCGTCGACACGATGGTCGGAGCGAACACGCTGCACCCGACCTCGTCGCTCGCGTATGTCGCCGTGCTGAACGAGAGCGGCACGCGCCTCTTCGTCCCGCACCTCGTCGCGCAGAACGGCGAGAGCACGACGCGTGTCGTCGCGGGCGGTTATGGCGGCGTCTCGATCGAGGAGGACACTTCGGTCCCGACCGTCGCGGTCCTCGACGTGGCGCGCGAGCGCACGCTCGGCGCGGACGGCGGCGCCGCGCAGAAGAACTTCGTCAACATCGCGGCGAACGCCTTCTCGGCGAGCGCCGTCGCGCCGGCAGGCTCTCCCGCACGGCAAGCCCGCGCCGCGGCGGTGCTCGGCGACGCGCTGTTCGTCGTCTCGCATGGCACGGGCGAGCTCGTCGAGCTCGACGCGCGCTCGCTCGATCCGGCGCTCGCCCCGCGGCGCGCCTTCCACGTGGGCGAGGGCCCTTCCGGCGTCGACGTCGATCCTCGCACGGCGATCGCGGTCGTCTGGAACCAGCGCTCGCACGACCTCTCCGTCGTGAGCCTCGCGTCGGGCGCCGTGGACACGCTTCCCGTCTCGACGGACCCGCTCCGCGAAGACCTCGCGCTCGGCCGGAGCCTCTTCCACGCCGAGGGCGATCGCCGCATCTCGCGTGACGGCCGCGCCTGCGCGAGCTGTCACCCCGAGGGGCGCGAGGACGGCATCGTGTGGCGGCTCGGCGACGGCCCGCGACAAACCATGGCGCTCGCGGGCCGCGTCGAGCGTGGGCCTTACGGCTGGCACGGCATGCACGCGAAGCTCGAGGACAACATCGCCGAGACGCTCACCCGCCTCGGCGGATCGGGCTTGCCGGCCGAGGAACTCGCCGCGCTGGCGAAGTACCTCCGCGAGGGGCTCTTCGTGCCGCGCCGCGAGACGAAGGATCCCGGCGAGGAGGCGCTCGTCACGCGCGGGCGTGACCTCTACACGTCGGAAAAGCTCGGCTGCAACGGCTGCCACGGGCTCGAAAAGGGGACGAGTGATCGCGTCGTGCACGACGTCGGCTCGCGCGCGAAGGACGAGTCCCGCGCTGCGTTCCGCACGCCGCCGCTCGCCATGCTCGAGGGCTCCGCGCCTTACTTCCACGACGGCCGTTACCCGACGCTCGAGGCCCTGCTCGACGACAACCTCGATCGCATGGGCCAGACGAGCCACCTCACCACCGAAGACCGCGCCGCCCTGCTCGCCTTCCTGAGGACCCTGTGAAGACGTACGCCCTGCCCCTGCTCGCCGCCGCGTTCCTGTTCTCGTCCGGCTCCGCGGAGCCCGCGTCCGAGGCCGCCTCCGCGCCCGAGGCCGCTGCCGCTGCCGCTGCCGCGCCCGCTGCCGCGCCTGCTTCCGCCGCCGCACCCGCTGCCGCGCCCGAGCCTCCCGCGCTGCTCGACGGCATGCGTGTCCTCCTCGGCAAACGCGCCGGCTCGTTGGTCACGGTCTCCGTGGTTCGTCCGCGCCACCTCGTCACGATCGTCCAGGGGGACAAACGTGTCCTCGGCTCGAACGAGGCGTCCCTCGCCGTCGATCCCGCGCAGCCGATCACCTGGGAGACGACCGACCGCGGCACGCTGGAGACGCTCCGCGGCGAGGCCGTGATCTCCCTGCAAGGCGATGGCCGTCCCGTGTCCGCCACGCTCCGGCCGAAAGCGCTCCTCGCGGCCGTCGCAGAGGAGGCCGAGGGCCGCCACGTTTGCAAGGCGTTCGAGGGAACGAGCGCCGGCTTCGCCGTGGTTTGTCGCGTCGAGTCCCTCACCGTCGCGGCCGCGCGCACCTTCGGCGATGCCCCGCTCGATCGCATCCAGAACGTCGCCACCGGCGAGCACACGTTCTTCCGCATGGAGCTCGATCCCGGCGCGGACGGCGTCGACGCCACGGTCCTCGGCTACTCGTCCGCGGCGCGTGGACACGTCCTTCGCGCCGAGGCGAGCAGGCTCCCCGGCGAGGCGCGACCCTCGCTCGCGCTCCTGTCCGAGTCGCGGATGCAGCCCGTTCCCATCCCGCGCCGCTTCCCGCATCGCCGTCCCCTCCGCCCGCGGATCGAGCCCTTCGATTGATCCCGGCGCGCGCTTCACGCAAGCTCCCTCCCGATGCGCCACGCCCTGTTCTTCGCGCCCCTTCTCGCCGCCGCGTGCAGCGCCGCGCCTCCGCCTTCCGGCTCCACGACCGTCGCCGATCCCGGCTCCGTGCTCGTCGTCGTCGACACGCCGCCCGCGGCCACGGCCACGGCCGAGGCCCCGGCGCCGAAGCCCGTCGCGCGCGGCGATCTCGAGTGGACCATCTTCGGCGACACGCCCACCGTTGCGTGGGCGCCCGACGGCGTTCGCCTCGCCATCGCCAACCAGGTGAACTACCTCAACACGCCTGCGCCGGCCGGCCAGGCCGGGATCGACGTCGTGCACGTGGAGACCGGCAAGCGCACGCGTGTCCACGAGGGACCCGGCTACCACCCGGTGTGGCTCTCCGACGATCAGATGGCCTTCGGCTGTTCGACCTACGAGTGCGACGACGCGGGCCAGGGCATCTACCTGCTCGACCTCGGCAAACGCGCCCGCCGCGCGCTCGCGCACGGCGCCTACCACACGCGGGCCGCCAAGGACGGCGGCGTCATCTTCTTCTCCGGCTTCCCCGAGTACGAGGGCTGGATGAGCTGGGATCTGCGCAGCCCCAAGCCGAAGCGCATCTCCGGCCCGGAAGACTCGTGGAAAGCGCCGACCGCGCCGCTCGCCGATCAGTGCCCCTCGAAGGTCGGCGATCGACGCGTCGAGCAGCGCGGCGATCAGGTCTTCGTGGTCGACGCCGCGACCGGCCGCCACCCCATCGTCACCGCGGAGCCCTGGAACCCCGCGTGGCCCGGGGATCGCGGCGCCATCCAGCCGTGTTTGTCTCCGGACGGCAGGTTCGTCGTGTACTTCTCCCAGCGCGGCGGCGCGGGCCTCGTCGGCGTGCGCCAGCTCGACACTCCTTGACCCGGTCCGCCGCTCGACGCGCGGCCGCGTTCGTCCTGCTCGTCCTCCTGCCGCTCGCGACCTCGCCGCTGACCGTCGACCTCCGGCCGCAGAAGACGCTCGTGCTCGCGCTCGCGCTGCCGCTCTGCGCGTGGGGCGCGCCTTCGCTCGTCGCGGCGCTCGTGCTCGCGCTCGGCCTGCTCCTGCTGCTCGTCTGGCCCGCTGCTCCGTGGGAGATCCTCGCCGTCGTTTCAGCTCCAAGCGTGTTTGGCGCACTCTCGGAGCTACTCGCCGAGGAGCGCGCCTTCATCTTCCGCCTCGCGCGCCGCGCCGTCCTCGCCGCGAGCTCGCTTGCCCTCGCGGGCGCGATCGGCCTCGTTCCCTTCGAGACCGGCGCCTTCCGCCTGCCGTACCCCGTGCTCGTCGGCACCTTCGGCAACCCGAACCATCTCGCCGCCTTCCTGCTGCTCGTGCTTCCGCTTTGCGCGGCCGATCGTGCATCCGCCACGCGGCGCGCCGATCGCATGGAAGCGACGATCGCGCTCATTCTTGGTGCCGCAACCATCCTCCTCTGCCGCTCGCACCTCGCAGCCCTCACGCTCGCCGCCGAGGTGCTCCTGCTCGTCCCGCGCGCCGCGCTCGCCGCTCCGCTCGCGGGCCTCGCGCTCGTCCCGATCGCGCTCGCCTCCGAGGGGTTCGTCCGCGCCTTCGAGGGGCGCCTCTACCTCCTCGTCGTCCATGCGCGAGGTCTGTGGGGGAAAGTTTTGCTTCTCGGTGTCGGCCCCGACGCGATCGCCCCGCGCTTCCTCGACTGGCAAGCCGAGCACCTCGCCACGCACCCCGACGCCGCGCGGTTCTGGACCTTCCCCGAGCACCCGCACGACGACCTCGCCGCGCTCGTCCTCGCCTTCGGCCTCCTCCCCGCGGCGCTCGCGCTCCTCCTCGCGCGAAAGCGCCTCCGCCTCGCGCCTGCCTTGCCCCGCGTCGAGCTCCGCGCCGCGTGGATCGCCTTCGCCCTGCTCGCGCTCGGTGCCGGGCTCTCGGCCTCGCCGGCGACCTGGATCGCGGCGCTGCTCGTGCTCGCTTGCACCTTCCGCCCGCGGGTCGGTTCGCGCGTTTCCTGGAACCTCGCGCGTGTGGGCCTCGCGTGCGCGCTCGCCTGGACCCTCGTGGCCTTCGCGCAGCTCCTCTCGGCCTACCACCACCGCGAGGCGCTGCGCGCCGCGACGACCTCGGGCGACACGCGCGCCGCGCTCCACCACACGCGCGCCGCGCTCCTGTTTCCCTTCGATCGAGCCCGCCTCCTTCACCTCGAAGGACGTCTCCTTCTCGAATCTGGCGACCCGCGCGCGGCCGCGGACAAACTGCACGAAGCCGCGCGCCTCTTGCCGCACCCGATCGTCTGGAAAGCCCTCGCCGCCGCGGAGCGCGCCGCGGGCAGACCCGAGGCGGCCGTCGCCGCGGCGCGCGCGTGGCTCCGCTACCGCCCCGGGGATCCCGAGGCGAAGGCCCTGATCGAAGGCCGATGACGGGGGTTTGGGGGCGTAGCTCGGCTCGTCCGAGCGTAGCCCCCAAGCGCTAGAGCGACTTACTTCATGGAACCGAACGACGTGTCGACGAGCAGCGCCTCGGGGATCGGGTCGCCCGTCAGCGTCTCCAGGAACGCGACGATGTCGTCGATCTCCTGCGGCGTGAGGTTCAGCGGCACCATGAGCGGATCCTTCGTGCCCGCGAAGTCCTTGTCGGCGCCGCCCACGTTGTAGAACTCGACCACCTCGCGCAGCGTCGCGAGGTGCCCCGTGTGCATGAACGGCCCCGTCTTCGCCACCGAGCGCAGGCCCTTCGTGCGGAACGCGCCCGTGAGCTTCGCGTCCTTCGTCACGCCCTTGCTGCGGTCGATGCTCGGGTCGTCGTTGTAGATGCCCTTCGTGCTGAAGTCCCAGCCGAAGTAGACGTCGAGCGCCTGGAACCGCCCCGGATCGCCGCCCATGTCCGGCGGCAGCACGTGCTCGCCGATCTGCGGCACGCCCGTCACGTGGAAGTCGTTGTCGCTGAACGTCGGTCCCGCGTGGCACGCGACGCACGCCGCCTTCCCCATGAAGAGCCCGAGCCCGCGCTTGGCGC
This sequence comes from Polyangium sp. 15x6, assembly GCF_029960785.1. GTDB lineage: Bacteria > Myxococcota_A > Polyangia > Polyangiales > Polyangiaceae > Polyangium. The sequence continues at coordinate 3,229 of NZ_JASBQE010000064.1, read as the reverse complement.
TCTCGCTGATCGCCGACACGTCTCCGGCCACGTACCGATCGAACGGCGCGTTGCCGCTCTGGAGCAGCCGCAAGTACGCCGCGAGCGCCTTGCCGAAGTTCGCGTAGCCGCGGTTGATCACGCCGCGGTCCTCCTCCGGCATGCTCATCCACACGTCGGGCGCGACGGTTGGCGACGCGATCATCGGGAAACGCGCAGCGTCCGGATGCATCGGATCGAGCGCGGGATCGAGGTCCGGCTCGAAGAGCTCGTCGTACGCCGCGCGGTACTCCGGCTGCTGGTAGAGGAAGTGCACGATGCCCGAGCGATCCGTGCCCATGACGAACTCGGCCGGGACGAGGCACTTGCCCCAGAGGTTGTCGTTGTAGCCGACCCAGCCGAACCAGTCCGTGTACGTCGCGACGTTCACCAGCGTCGGCGCGTTGCGGATGAACCAGTCGATCGCGATCGACGTGTTCGCCGGCTTCGAGCGCGTGTCGACGAACCAGTCCGTCTTGATGTGGCAACTCTCGCACGAGACCTTGCCCGTCTCGCCGACGTTCCCGAGATCGTTCGCGACCTTGATCGGCCCGGCGTAGCCCTTCTCGTAGAAGAGCCGTTGCCCGAGCGCCGCGGCCTTGGGGTTGTCCGCGAAGGCGTTCGTCGTGTCCGCCTCGAGCGGCGGGAGCGGCGAGAGCGCCTGGATCTCCTCCCATTCCTCCGGCGTGAAATGACCGTCGACGAGATCCCCGCTCTCGTCACCGCAGCCGCCCAGGGCCGCCGCCGCCATCACCACGCACAACCAAAACCCTTTTCGCGCTCGCATGGAAACCTCCTCGCACGCGTGCCGCGCGCTCCCCCCTCGTGCCCGCTCATCGTAACGAACACGGAGAGGCGGCGATAGCCGGTTCGTCGCGCGCGCGGCCCGGTTCGACGAGGTTCCCTAACGGTACCCTTCGGCTTGCAGCGCGAACATCCGCGCGTACCGCCCGTCCTTCGCGACGAGCTCGGTGTGTGTCCCTTCCTCGATCACGCGGCCGCCGTCGATGACGAGGATCCGATCCGCCATGCGCACCGTGGGGAAGCGGTGCGACACGACGAAGGTCGTCCTTCCCTCGGCGAGCTTGCGGAACCGCTCGAAGACCGCGTGCTCCGCCTCCGCGTCGAGCGCCGCCGTGGGCTCGTCGAGCACGAGCACGTCGGCCTCTTCGCGCATGAACGCCCGCGCGAGCGCCACCTTCTGCCACTGCCCGCCGCTGAGCTCCGTCCCGTCCTTGAACCACCTCCCGAGCTGCGTATCGAGCCCGCTCGGCAGCGTCGCGAGCACCTCCTCGGCCCCGCCGCGCGTGATCGCCCGCGAGAGCCGCGCCGTGTCCTCCATGTGCAGCGTGCTCCCGAAGCCGACGTTCTCCCGCGCCGTGAGCTGATACCGGTTGTAGTCCTGGAACACGACGCCGATGCGCCGCCGGAGCGCGTCGAGATCCCACGCGGCGAGATCTTTCCCGTCGAGCAGGATGCGCCCCTCGGTCGGCGCGTAGAGCCGCGTGAGCAGCTTGATCAGCGTCGTCTTGCCCGCGCCGTTGTGCCCCACGAGCGCCACGCTCTGCCCGCGCGGCACGAACAGATCGAGCTTCGCGAGCGCGAGCTTCTCCTGCCCCGGGTACCGGAAGCTCACGCCCTCGAAGCGGATGCCCTGCTCGCGTCCCACCTCGTCGACTCCGGCTTCACGCTTCGCCGCGTCGGGGAGCGCGATCTTCGGCGCGATCGTCCCGTCGTTCGTGGGGATCGCGAGGTACGAGAACAGGTTCGACATGTACAGGTTGTGCTCGTACATGCCGCCGAGCGACGACAGGATCGACTGGAACGCCTGCTGGCCCTGGCGGAACGAGATGCCGTAGAGCACGAGGTCGCCGAGCGTGAGATCGCCGCTCGCCGCGCCGAGCGCCATCGACGCGTAGCAAGCGTAAAACGCGGCCGTCCCGAGCAGCGACAAACCCCAGCCGAGGCCCGCGCGCTGCACCGCGAGCGAGCGATCCTCGCGGTAGAACTTCTCGCCGAGCGCGCGGTACCGATCGAGCAGGAGCGGCCCGATCCCGAAGAGTTTTACCTCCTTCGCGTGCGCGTCGTTCGCGAGGACGTACTCCAGGTAGTTGAGCTTCCGCGCCTCGGGCGAGCGCCAGTTGCGCAGCCGGAAGGCGAGGTTGCCGAGCTTCACCTCCGCGATCGCCCCGGGCAGCGACGCGAGCGCGAGCGCGAGCACGGCGAACCCGCTCCACCGGAACAGGAGCGCTCCGTAGCCCGCGAGCGTCACCAGGCTCTGCACGATCCCGAACGTCTCGGTCACCATCGCGAGCGGCCTCGACGAGGCCTCGCGCCGCGCCCGCGTGAGCTGATCGTAGACCTGGGGTTCTTCGAAGTGCCGCAGCTCCAGCGTGAGCGCCTTCTCCAGGATCGCCCCGTTGATGTCGAGCCCGAGCCGCGCCCCGATGAGCGAGCGGATGAGCCCCATCCCGCGCTGCACGAGCGCGAGCGCCGCCACGAGCGCGAGCTCGACGAGCACCCAGCGCAGCGTCGCCTCGCGGGAATGCGCGGCCACCGCGTCCACGATCGCCTTGCCCGCGTACGCGACGCCGAGCGGCAGCACCGCGGCCGCCAAGGTCAGCACGAAGAGCGTGATCGTCGCGAGCTTGGCCGACCGGAACAGCAAGAGGAGCGTTCGCGGCGTATGCTCGAAGCTCCCGCGCAGGCGGACGAGGAGGTTCGGCTTCGGATTCGGCTCGGCCATCGCCGCCCATTGTTGCGCGCCCCTCGCCAAACCGCCCGTACGGTTCCTTGCACGGTCGGGCCGAGCAAGACCGAGTACATGCCGGCTGTTGACGTCCGGGGGCCGCCATGGTCAAGCTGGCGACCAGCGCAGGGATCGTTCGCTCGGCCCCCGCGCCGCTTACTTGCTTTTCACGACACGACAAGACGCCGAGGCGAAAACGATGCGTGGACGCTGGCACAGGTTGGGGACCGCCCTCGTGGCGGTGGTGTGTACGTCGGCTTGCGCGACGGGCATGGTCAACGAGGCCTCGGGCGGCAGCGGGAGCAGCGGTCCCGGCGAATCCGGAGGCATGGGCGGGGTCCCTGGCGCGGGCGGCGCGGGCGGCGCGGGCGGCGTGGGGGGACAAGCCGGGGCGGGTGGTTTGGGCGGCGCGGGCGGCGCGGGCGGCGACGGGGCCGCGGGCGCGGCGTCGAGCTCCAGCGC
>NZ_JASBQE010000063.1 GCF_029960785.1 Polyangium sp. 15x6 | reverse complement strand
GCCGCCGCCCGGGCCGCCGCCGCCCGGACCGCCGCCGCCGGGGCCGGGGCCTCCGCCGCCGCTCGCGCCTGCCCCTCCCCCTCCGGTGGTATCCGTCGATCCCTCGTCGCATGCGGCGGCCGAGACCACGAGCAAGCCCATCACGACGGCAAAGAAAGCACGATGTTCGTTCACGAATTTCATGGCTGCACAGGACCTTTCGGTGGGAGCGGAGGGGGAACCGCTCGGAAGGAATGCGGATCATCGTAGCGGAGCCCCGACGCGACCACAATGCGCCGCGTGGGATTCCGTTTTCGCTTCATTCGTTCGAGGAGATCAGATTCGACCTTTTTCGTCGAGGAACGCGGCGACCCAGGCGAGCGGCGCATTCCAGTTGATGGTGATCTCGTTCAAGCCCCAGGCCTCGATGTGGTCGACGAAGCATTTTTGCGGCGCGCAGCCGGCGAGCCCCGCGGCCTGACCGTAGGGATCGTCGAGCCCGGAGTTCGGGCCTCCCGAGACCGCGCCGGGCGGCGCCGTCGGGAACTTCGCGTCGACCTGGTTCGCCCAGAATCGATGGTGCGGGTTCTTGAGCGGATTCGACCCGTAGCCGGTCACGTACGACTGCACCATCGGATTCTTGCCGAGGAGGTAATCCATCCCCTCCACCGCGCCGCCGAGGTACTTCGGTTTGCTCGTGAAATCGTGCGCGAGCGAGAGGATCACGATGTTGTTGAGCACGCACGAGTTCGAGCCCCAGGGGTACTTGCGCGACCCTCCGGCCTTGAAGGGCAAACGATACCCCTCGGCGTCGACGACGCCGAGGTACACGTCCGCGGCCGCGACGACGCTCGAGCGCATGGCCGCGACGAGATCCTTGTCGAGCTTGTTCGGGACCACGGCGAGCGAAATCGTGCCGAGCGCCTGCGTCATCTGCCACGTCATCGACGTCGACGCGCCGCCGGCCGTGCCCGCGCCCGTCTGGGGCACGGCCATGTAATGCTTCGACTTCGTCAGGGCCGTCTGGTACTCGTCCTTGCCCGTCGTGATGAAGAGCTCGGCCGCGGCCCAGTAAAATTCGTCGCTCACGTCGATGTCGTCGTACGGCCCGCCGCCGGTGTTGTCGCTCGCCGGCGCGTACACCGCCGGGTTCGCCTTCGCGGCGGCCCAGGCCTTCTCCGCGGCGGCCAGGGCTTTCGCCGAGAACGCCGGATCGAACGTCTTCCAGATGCGCGCCGCCTGCGCCGCGTTCGCCGCGAGGTTCAAGGTCGCCGAAGTGCTCGGCGGGCGCAAGAACCGCTTCATGTTGGCCTCGTGCGGCGCAAGCCCGAGCCCGGTCCATTTCTCGTCGTGGACCTTGTGGTGCACCATGCCCGCGCGCGGCTGACCGTCCGGCACCTGCATCTTGAGCATCCACTCGAGCTCGTACCGCGCCTCGTCGAGGATGTCCGGCACCCCGTTCTTGTTCTCCGGAATCGCGAGCTTCCCGTCCCCGAAATCGTTCACGCTCGTACCGAGGTGCTTCGCCCGCTCGTACTGCGCGAGCATCGTCCAGACCGAGATGCCCCCGTTGACCACGTATTTGCCGTGATCACCGGCGTCGTACCAGCCGCCGGACACGTCGAGCGAATACGAGCAGCCCGTCCCCGGCGCGCACGGCACGCTCTTGTCGCTCGTGTGGCCCGCGGGGCGCGTCCATTTCTCCTCGCCCGCGTAAGGCATGGTGATCGGCATGCCGCTGCGGTTGTGGTAGAAATAAGCGAGCGCGTCGTACTTGAGCTTCCCGTAAAGATCCTTCCGGACGTCGAAGGGAAAACTCGTCTCGCCCTCGACGCGGAGCTCGTACTTGTCGCCGGGCTTCGTGAACGAGCTGAAATCCACGACGTGGACGTGCTCGCCGGACGCGGGATCGTCGCCGAAGACCGTCGTCGTCCCCTTGGCGACCGACTCCTTGCCCTCCCGAACGATCTCCCACGCGACGGGCTTGTTCGGCGCGGCCTTCACGAGCGCCTTCTTCACGAGCCCCGGGAAATACCCGATCTGATTGACCCGCACCTTGGGCAACTTCACCTGCGGCGGCGGCGGCGGCGCCTTGAAGTCGGGGTCGTCCAGACGAACATCGTCCAGACAAACCGTCACGCCTCCCTCGGCGGCGAGGCCTCCGCCCATGTGAAAGGCGAGCTCCGCCGTCGGATCGTCACCCCTGCCCATGACGAACGCGCCCTCGAAGCGCTGCGGCTTCGTCTTCAGCTCGATGGTGCTCGACCAGTACTCGGCATACGGCGGCCCGGCCATGCCCACCTTGGGCCGGACCCGCGTGGGTTTGCTCGCCCAGGCCTTGAAGCGCACGGTGTACGTGTGGCCGCGCTTGACGACCATCTCGCGATGCCGGACCTGCGCGTCCCACGGGTTCGCGCCTTTGTCGTCGATCTTCAGGCAAAACGCGCCGTTCTCGACCGACGCCTTGCCCGTCGCGGGCGCGCTGAACGACGTGGTCCACGGCAGGCTCGTGCCGTCCTCGAAATCGCTGTTCTTGAGCAGGTTGTTGCCGCCCTGCGGCGCCACCTGCGGCCCGTTCGCCACGGGCGCGGGGCCCGGGTCGCTCGGCGCATTCGGATCTTGCGAAGCGGCGCCGGGCGTGCAGCCCGAGAGCAGGAGCGCCGCGTAGAGCATGCTCGATGAGGTCACGTTGCGCATGACAAACCTCGCGTAACGCCCCCGCGTCACGGACAACCCGTGAACTGGATGTCGTCGACGTAGATGTCGTAGTCGGCCCCGGGCGTGTTCACCTGCCACTGAATGCCGAACATCTTCGCGCTCTCGATTCCGCCGGGCCGCGGCTGGCCCCACCCGGCCTGCTGCTGCGCCGCGCCGAACAGGACGACGTACTGGGTCCACGTCGTCGTGAGCTCGATATCCATGCCGAAGTCGTTGAAGCACTCCGTGCAGACCTTGCCCTCCGGATCCGTGTTCACGTCCGGCAGCTTGATGCGCACGGTGCCCGTCGAGTTTTCCCCGCGCTTCGCCCAGAACGAGATGCCCTTGTACTGCGAGACGTCGAAGGGCGCCTTCGGATCGATGAAGTTGAAGCCCATGCCCGCGAAGATCGTCCCCGATCCGCCGAGCTTGCCGTTCATGCGCGCCGAGCTCTGCGAGCCGTTCGCGCCGCCGGGGCTCATCGAAAACGTGCCGCCCAGCGCGCCCGCCTGCGGCGTGACCGTCGAGCCGGCCTTGTCGGCGAACGTGTACCAGTAGCCGCCCCGGCCCTTGCTCACCGCGAGCTGGTTGTTGTTGTCCTCGCCGTCATCGAGCAATCCATCGGCCGGACAAACCTTGGCGTCCGGCGAATCGAGGTTCGTGCCCGCGCCTGCGCCTGCGCCTGCGCCCGCGCCACCGCCGCCCGGCGGGCGCGGGATGCATCCGGAGATGGCCGGCACGAACGCGCAGAGCGCGACGAAGGCCCCCATCGAGTACGTGATCGCCTTGTTCATGTTCGCCCTCACCACCAGATCGAGGCCTGCAGCCGGATGACGTTGAGATCGGGCCGGGTCGCCGGCGCGCCGCGTGTCCCCGGATCCTGGTTCGTCGTGGTCGCGCCGAAGCCGTCCGGGAGCGTGGGCGCCGCCGGCGGCTGCGTGCATTGCAGCGGGGAGGCCGCTGCGCACTCCCGCACGTTGTAGAAGTAACGCGAATACTGCAGGGAGATCTCCTCGTGCGCGAGCCAATCCGAGCGGAAGACGATGCGCGGCGAGAGGATCGCGAACGACTGCTCGGGGATCTTGGAGTTCGGCTGCAAGCGGTCGAAGCGCAGGCCGAGCCCGAGCCACGATTTGATGCGGCCGTTGAGGTCGAAGCCGTACTTGAGCTTCCGGACGCCATCCATGTCGGGGTCCTTGCTCGAGATGAAGTTCGCCATGGTGAAGGCCGCGATCTTGAGATCGGGCCCCTCGCCCCAGTAACGTTGCCCCGGGGTCTTCATGTTCGAGAGGATGTTGGCGATGCTGAGCTCGTATTGCGCGAGCAGCGTGTTCACCGCGCCGTTGCCCTCGCTCTGGGGGGTCGCGTCGTCGAGGTAGTTGCTCGTGATGCCGAGCGCGAACTCACCGCCGCCGTTCGCGTGGATCACCTCGACCGCGGGCCCGACGACCCGCGCGTTCTCCGCGGATACGCGGGAGAAACCCGCGTAGAGATACCCGTACATGTTCGCATCGAGGCGCACGTCCGCGCCGATCACGCTCATGTTGCCGTTCGGCACGTTCACCAGCGTCGAGCCGGGCCGATCCTCTTCTTGCGCCCAGGTATAAAAATGGTGGGCGGAGACGTCCAGCATCTTCTTCCAGTTCAGGCCGGCGTGCAAATGGTTCACGAGCGTGAAGCGGGCGTCGTTGTAGATGCTCGGGTTCGGGCGACGCACGCCGAAGCCCTGCTCGCCCCACAAGGTAAAGTCGCCGACGTCGATCTCCATGCGGAGCGTCTCGCCCAGCGTGTGCGTGCGGCCGAAGAGGAACGTGTCGTAATACCCGGCGTCGTACCGGCCCGCCATGCCATACCGACCCCAGAAGCTGCCGACCTTGGCCTCGAGGCGAACGTTGAGCCAGGGCAGCTCGGGCGTGAGCGTGACCCAGCCCTGGGCAATGCCGAACTGCGCGAGGTTCTCCTTCCACGCGGCGTCCGTGAAGTTGAAGGCGAGGATGCCCGCCGTGGCCTTGGCCCACCCCTTCGAGTAGCTGAAGTAGAGCTCGGCCCAGTCGCGCGCCTGGTGGCCGGAGTATTGCCAGTTGAGATATTGATCGTCCGGCACGACGGGCGCGTGCAGGGTGGTCTTGCTCTGATCCGGCAGGGGATTGTCGCGGGCGCCGATGCCGATCCGCATCGGAGCGCGGAAGTAGCCGTGGAACTCGAAGCCGTCGGACTTGCCCGCGTTGTTACCCCCCGAAATGCCCGTGACCGCGGGGCTCGAGTTGCCGAAGCTCGGTGGAGGGCCCTGGGGCGTCTGCACATCGGGCGCGGTCGGCTTCTGCGCCGATTGCGCGGGCGCGGGCTTCGCGGGCGCGGCTTGCGCGGAGCCTCCCCCGGCGCTCGTGTTTTGCATCTGCACGACCGGAACGTCCTCGTCGGCAGGCTTCGGATCCCCCTGCGCCAGCGCCGGCAAGGGCACGAGCACACCACAGAGCAGCATGGTCAACGAGGACAAACGCATCGGAGCTCCTCTCACCACCCCTGAACGAAACATGTTTGAATACACGGCGGATTCAGAAGCCGTGCGAATACCCGAGCGTGGCGCCGAGCGCCGTGCCCGGAGCGCCGAAGAGCTGCATCAGCCGGACCTCCGCGACGGGCCCGGTGTTCGGCCGGATCGCGTACATCGCGCCGCCGCCCGCCGCGATGAAGACGAGGCCCGATTTCTTCCACGCGTCGAGGACGAGCCTCTTGTCCGCGATGAAGTCCTGCTCGGTATTGTACACCGTGACCTTGACCGAGGCGTCGACCTGCGCGAGCCCGCCGCCGAGGGTCACGAAGGGCCGGAATCCCGTCCCGGCGAACGGATCGGCGCCGAACCAGTAGGCCGCCCGCGCCTCGGCGTGAACCGGGACGAACGCCGCGCCGTCCGGCGCCTGCGGCCCGCCGCCGAACACGAACCCGGCGCGCAGCCCGGCCGTGAAGTTTTTCCCGAACACCCGCTCGTACCCGATGAAGATCCGCGTGGTCGCGACCGCGAGGCCCCCGGCGAGCTGGCCGCCGGATTTGTCGTACGGGATGGCCTCGTAGAAATCGTCCCCCGAAAAGCAGGTATACTCGTTCCCGCCGGAGCACGTGCCGGTCGCGCCCGACAGCCCCAGAAAATCCTGCTGGAGGCCGAGGGTCACCCAGTTCTTTCGGGCGACGGACGGCGCCTCCGGCGGTTTGTCGCAGGTCTCCCCTTCCGGGCAAGCCTTTTCCTCGCCCGGTTTGGGACACCCGAGGAGCCCCGGCGGGCAATCCGCCGCCTCGGAACACCGCGCGGGCGACGCTTGTCCCGGTAAAGAAGGCGACGCGCCTTCAATCTGGAGCTTGATCTCCACGCTCAGCGGATCTTTCCGGGTGCCGGCGAAAGCGACGACGTTGTTGTCCTTGTCGAAAGCCTGAATGAAATACTTCAACTGCCCGGTCACGCTGCCGACGTCGAGGCAGGGGACCTCGGTTCCATACCCCTGCTGCACCTTCGGCATCTCCAGGGTCTTCCAGGCCGAGGCGCCGAAAGGCCGATACTGGAGCACGACCTTCGTGGCCTCCACGCCCTCTGGCAGCTCCGTATAGAGCGGCACCGGCGTCATCACCGTCTGCTCGGGCGGGGGCGTGTGCACGAGATCGCCTTGCGCCGGTGCGGGCGCGACGGGCCCGGTGTTCGGCGTCGGGCTCGGGGGCGGAGACTCGGGATTGCCCCCGCCGCCGACGCCGGCCGCAACCTTTGCGTCCTTGAAGACGCTCTCGATCTCCTCGGAGGTGAGATCCGGATCGAGCGTGATGTCGGGATCGGCCTTGAGCGCCGCGACGAACTCGGCCTTGCCCTCCTCGATCTTGTTCATCCCGCCGGCATAAACGACGCCGAGGTCCCGGTGCAGCCGGGCCACCACCTTGTTCGAACAGGATTTCGGGCCGCAGAGCGTGAGCGCTTGCTTGAGCTTTTTCTCTGCCTCCGCGAACTTGGTGCCGAGATAATCCGCCTCGATTGCTTTTTTCGCCAGATCGAGCGCAGCAGCGTCGTTCGGCTCCGCGCTCGCCACCCGTGCGGCGGCGATGACGAAATGAAACAAGGCGACGGACGCGGCGCGCGACAGCGCCCCCGAGAAGCGGCGGTCCATGAATTGGGCACTTTACACGATTTACCGTAACTCTTACAACCACCGCATGCGGGTCGGGCGCAAAAAAATTGACGCTCCGGGGGCGGTGGAGCGAGGTGGCGCGGAGGGTTTTACCCGTATCCGAAAGTTTTACCTCGGATGCGGGTAAAACCAGGGAGGCCCCTCCTCATTATATTACTTGGGCGGGGGCGGGGGCGGGATGTCGAAGATGTCCCAGGCCGGCGTCAGGTTGCTCGTCTTCGGATCCTGGTTCCAGATGTAGACCGCCGGGTAGGTCACGTAGTTGCCCTGCGCGTCGCGCACGATGGCCGTCATGTAGAGCTGCGAGGAGCGCGTGTCCGCCGGGCTGTACTGGTTCGGGGGCACGATGAACGCACCCGGATAATCCCGCGCCGAGGAGAAGATCAGCCAGTAGTAGGTCTTGCCGTTCGGCACGCCGCCGAGCACCGTGGGCGACCACTTGGCCCAGCTATTGATGAGGCCCGGGCTCGTCTGGTTCGTGCACGCCGGCGGGTCGTTCGCCGCGAGGCGGATGGCCGTCCCGCCGCTCGCCGGGATGACGTACACCTCGCCGTCGGGACGATAGTAGATCTTTCCACTCGTATTGCCCGCGCGGTTGTACGCGATGAGCTTGTCGTCCGCCGAGAACGAGGGGTAATACTCGGACACACCCGGCGTCGCCGCGCCTTGCACCGGTGTGACCGTGCCGCCCTGGCGATTGTTGTAGGGGACCGTCTTGATGTCGGTCTCGACATTGTCGGCGATGCGGCCGTCCTGGGATTTTCCTGCCGACGTGTACACGATGGTCTGACCATCGTGGCTCCAATTCGGGGCGACGATGCCCTGCGACTCGCCAGACGTCTGGAGGAAACCCCATGCCGTGCCCTGCGCGCTCTTGATCGCGTCGTTCGTCGGGCCGCTCTGCCCCTCGGTCCAGGGAATGTTCACGTTCGTCTCGAGGTCGAACCAGGCGAGCCGGTCCGAGCCGTAGCCGGCGCTATCGGTGAAGCCGATGTCGACGTTCCGGTTCGCGTACGGAGTGATCGCGATACGATTGCCGGCGCCCCAGACCGCCTTGGAGAACGTCATCATGCCGAGCCACGGCTGGCTCAAGAGCCGCTGTGCACCCGGGGTGAAATAAGCCGGCACCTCGCCCGCTTTGTCCTCCTCGATGCCGCTGACGACATTGTTCCACGGCCAGTGATCGGTGTATCCGACGGCCTTGCCATCGGGCGTCGAGATGTGGCAGCCGATGCACTGCACGCGCCCCTGGGGGACGCCCTTGGGGTCGGTGTACTTGCCACGCAGCTCGCGCCCGCCCTCGGCGAGGATGCCGCCCTGCTGGACCTGCGGGATCGTCAGCGCGTCGATCGTGGTCTCGTCGCCGACGTAGAAGCCGACGAGCTTGCTCGTCGTCGGCGTGACGTCGGACGAGGTCGATGCCCAGTACACCATGGATCCACCCGCCGTGACGGGCGCGATCGTGAATGTGCCCGTGGCGCCCGTGGGCGTGCCGGGGTTCTGCGAGTTCACGCCGCGGATGGTCACCTGGATCTCTTGATCGATGGCGCCGCCCTTGACACCGATGGCTTCCCAGATCTCCTTCGGCATGGCCCAGATCGGGCTCGCCGAGTAGGCGACGAGCGCGTTCTTCTGGTTCGGCGCCTTGAGGCGGATCTCGAAGAGGTTCTCGTTGCCCGCGGGTTTGACGCGGAACCGGACGCGCAGCCAGTTTGCCGGGAAGAGCGCGCCGGGTTTGCCCCCGTCTCCGAGGTGCGGCTCGACGATGCAGAGCCCGGGCGTGTAATTGTCGGGCTCGCCGAAGAGCTCGGGCGCGTTCGAGGGGGCATTCCCGTCGAAGATCGGATCGGCAGGGAAATCATCGCAGTTCGCCTGGCAGTTCGCGTTCACGATCACGTCGCCGCCGACCGGACCGCCGCCCGCCGCGCCCATCCCGCCCGTGGGATTGAAGATGTCGCCGCCGCTTCCGCCCTGGCCTCCCGATGCGCCCGAGCCGCCAGACCCCGTGGGCGTCTTGTCGCCCCCGCCCCCCGCCGAACAGCCGACGGCCATGCCGATACCCAAGATGAAGCATGCCCCGATGAATCGCATCGCTCGCCTCCTGTTTAAAAAGATCGAGAGCAGCACCAACATTCTCACGGAGCGCCCGTCGGCTGCACGCGTTTTTTCGCCGGCCCGGGCGCCGAGCGCCGCATTCCCAGGGGCGGAGAAAAATCCATCCGCGCGACAATGAGGGCGCGAGCGCGAGGGAAAGCCGAAATGTGCTTGACGTGTGACTCGCCCGTTGCGCCCCAAGCTCGACAGGCACTACACAATAAGGATGGCTCTGCGCCCGTGTGTCCTCTCCTGGGCCGCCTCCGCGGCGCTCCTCTGCGCGTGTATCCCGAGGCCACAGGGCGGCGCAGGGGAGATACAAGCGCAAGGAGGCGCGACGTCGCCTGCGCCCGGGGAAAACCCGTTCACCGGAGTTCGCCTTTACGTCGATCCGGCATCCTCGGCGCGAAGGCAAGTCGAAGCGTGGCGCCCCTCCCGTCCAGAGGACGCGGCCATGATCGAAAAAATCGCCCGCGAGCCGCAGTCCTTTTGGTTCGGTGACTGGAATCACGACGTCACCGCGGACGTGGACGCGCGCATGTCGGAGATCGCCGCGGCCGGCGCGGTAGGGCTCCTCGTCGCGTACGACATCCCACACCGGGACTGCGGCAATCACTCGGCGGGCGGGGCGTCGGCCGCGGAGGGATACAAGGCCTGGATCCGGGCATTGGCCCGGGGGATCGGAGGACGCCGCGCGGTCGTGATTCTGGAGCCGGACGCGCTCGGGCTCCTCAAAGACTGTCTCACGCCCGAACAACAAGAGGAGCGCCTCGGGCTCCTCGCCGACGCGGTGACCGTCCTCGGGCAGAGCGGCGCGGTCTCCGTGTACATCGACGCGGGCAACGCGAAATGGCAACCCCCGCCCGTGATGGCCGAGCGCCTGCGCGCCGCGGGGATCGAAAAGGCTCGCGGGTTCGCGCTGAACGTCTCCAATTTCGTGACCACGGAGGAGAGCGTCGCGTACGGAAAGCAAATTTCAACGTTGCTCTCCGGCAAGCCGTTCGTCGTCGACACGAGCCGGAACGGGAGCGGGCCGACGAAGGAGCTGCAATGGTGCAATCCCGATGGACGCGCGCTCGGCAAGCCGCCGACGACCGAGACGGGGGATCCGCTCGTGGATGCGTATCTGTGGATCAAGCTCCCCGGCGAATCGGACGGGGCTTGCAACGGCGGCCCGCGCGCAGGGGAGTGGTGGCCCGAGTATGCGCTCGGGCTGGCGCAACGCGCCAAACCCTGAAGCGTCGTTTTTCCGAGACAGGGGGCCGTTCCTCCACGTAGCATCCCGGCATGACCGACCTCCCCGCCGCGGCGCCGGCGAGCGCCGAGCCTGCGCCTTCGAATGCAAAGAGGCGGCACCCGATGTTGTGGGTGCCTTCGCTCTACGTCGCGATGGGCACGCCGATGATCACGGTCTCCGTGGTCGCGGCCATCATGTACAAGAACCTCGGCCTCTCGAATACGGACATCACGCTCTACACGAGCTCGATGTACCTGCCGTGGGTGATCAAGCCGCTCTGGTCGCCCGTGGTGGAGATGTTCAGGACCAAGCGCTTTTTTGTGCTCTGTATGGAATTCATCATGATGGTCACGCTCGGCTGCGTGGCGCTTTCGCTCTCGCTCCCGAGTTATCTCGGCCCGACGCTCGCCTTTTTCTGGATCACGGGTTTTGCCTCGGCGACGCAGGACATTGCCGCGGACGGCGTCTACATCAGCTCGATGTCGGAGACCGAGCAGGCGCAATACGTCGGGGTGCAGGGGATCGCCTGGAACATCGGGCGCATCATCGCCTCGGGGCTGCTCGTGACGTTCACGGGCTGGCTGCACAACGGGCTCGGGCTCGACTGGGCGAAATCGTGGATGGTGGTGATGGGCCTGCTCGCCGCGCTCATGGGCATCTCCGGCGTCTGGCACATCTCCGTCCTTCCCACCGGTGGCAAGGCGATGGACGCGCCGAGCGGAATCGGGGACGCGGTGAAGACGTTCGGCGATGCATTCGCGAGCTTCTTCAAGAAGAAGCACATCGTGATGATGCTGCTCGTCGTCTTCTTTTATCGGTTCGGCGAGGGGCTCATCGAGAAGATCGGGCCCCTGTTCATGCTCGACAAACGCGAGGTGGGCGGCCTCGGGCTCGACAACGAGGCGCTCGGCAACATCAACGGCACGTTCGGCACGGTCGGCTTCATCGTCGGCGCGCTGCTCGGCGGGCTCTTTTGCGGGCGGCTCGGGCTCAAGCGCTCGTTCGTGCTCCTCGCACTCGCCCTCAACGTCCCGCACCTGACCTATTTCTACCTGAGCCACGCCCGCCCCGAGAGCCTCTGGCTCATCACGGCCGTCGTGACGATCGAAAAATTCGGCTATGGGTTTGGCTCGGTCGGCCACATGCTCTACATGATGCAGCAGCTCGCGCCCGGGCCGTACAAGACCGCCCATTATGCGTTCGCGACCGGCATCATGGGCCTCAGCATGATGTTCACGGGGATGATCAGCGGGCCCATCCAGGAGGCCGTGGGGCACGCGCATTTCTTCACGATCGTGCTCTTCGCGTCCATCCCGCCGGTGCTCTTCGCGTTCCTCGCGCCCTTCAGCGTGACCTCCGACGATAACAAGAACGCTGCCCTTCCCGCGGGGCATTGAGCCATCGGCGTCGCGCGCCCTCCTCGGCCGTCTTTCCCTCGAACGCCGCGATTTCCTGCATCGTCCACGTCGCACCCGCCACGCTTCCCGTTCCGGAGCCCCTGACCGACATTTCTACGGGGTCTTGCATCCGTAGGCCCGCGCCGAACGCTACCGGTTCGCGTCGGCTCGTACCATGTACGAATCGCACGGCTACACGGATGCGCTCCATCGTGAGCTCTGAGCGTGCGACTGCAAACCCAGAAACTCGATTCCACGAGATTGGAGGGAGTCATGATCGGAATGGGACTCAGGATGCCTACCGAACTCGGGATGCTCCTCGCGGTTTTGACCGCTGCGCAGGCGATCGGCTGTGGCTACGCGGGCGATGGAGAGACCGCGGCGGAGATGAACGGGGAACGCGGGGTCCGGACCACCGAGCAAGCCGTCTCCATTCCCCAGGGCTTCGCCTGGGATTGGGGAAACGTGAATGGCGTTCTGCTGAGCGAAGTCGACAATGTCGCCACCGTCCCCGGCGGCACCACCGTGAGAGGCACCGCGCACTACTTCATCGATGCCGGACTTGCCGGCTGCCCGGGTTGCATCTCCCAGATCATCATGGGCGTAACCACGGAGTCCAAAGAATGCGTTTACAGCGGCGTCGGGATCCGCGACGGAAGCGCCTCGTTCTCGCTGGTTGCTCCACGTGATCCAGGCATTTACCCGGTCTGGGCGAGCCCCCAATGGCAGTACACCTGCGCGGACGCGCTCCGCCTCGCCAACGACGGCAGCGCCGTAGGGCTCATCGCCGTCTATGCAGATCCTCACGATTGGGGGTGGGGATCCCTGTCCAGCGTCAGGGTCAACGGACAGGCGAGCAAGCGGGTCCGCGTGGCGCCCGGCGCGCGTGTATCGCTCGACGCGAGCTACTTCATCGACGCCAGCCGCGGTGGATGCCCGGGGTGCATTTCCCAGATCGTGGTCGGCATCGAGGGCGGTGCGAAGCAGTGCATTTATAGCGGCATGGGCGTCGTCAATCAGCGCGCCGCCTTCACCCTCGAGGCGCCCAGGCAGCGCGGCATCTACCAGGTCTGGGCGAGTCCCCAGTGGCAATACACGTGCGAGGACGCCCTCAACCTCGCGAACGGCGGGGCAGCGGTGGCGTTCATCGAGGTCATCGGCTGAGCAGGGCACCGGCTGGGCTCGCCTCGGGCGCTTCGCGGGGGTACGCTGCTCCCTCTGCCCGAATTCACGTTCGGCGAGCGCTCCATGAACATGACGACAGGAACACGAATGGGCACGGGCCCCGCGACGATCAACCGAGGGGATCTGTTCTGGATCGAGCCGGACGAATCGCGAGGGTCCGTCCCGGGCTACGCGCATCCGCATGTGGTGGTTCAGGACGATGTCTTCAACCACTCGCGCATCCATACCGTGGTCGTGTGCGCATTGACCTCGAACTTGCACCGCGCAAACGAGCCCGGAAACGTGCTGCTCGACGTGGGCGAAGGAAATCTGCCGAAGCAGAGTGTCGTGGTCGTGTCGCAGGTCTCCTCGGTCGAGAAGGCGCGGCTCGGGGAGCGCATCGGGGCGCTGTCCGACGAGCGGGTGGAGCAGATCCTTTCCGGCCTACGATTTCAGCAGACGTCGTTCTTCCATCGGTAACGAACCGCTCCTCCCGGGCGCGCGGAGCCGCGTATGGACAAGCCCGCGTGGATGGCCGATAGTCGAGGCCGGCCCTCCGGGTGCGCCATGCCCATGCCCAGGACTCCCCTCCTCCGTGCCGTGCTCCCGCTCGTGATGCTCGCGTGCGTCGCGTCCTGCAAGAAGGACGCTCCCCCGCCGCCGCAGCAGGAGCCCTCGAAAGCCCCGCCAACGGCGGCTCCGAGCGGGGCCTCCGTGGCCCCCGCGGGGCCGAAGGCCGTGCCCACGCTCGTCCTCGAGGAGTTCGCGCCAGCGGGCAGCAAGCCCGAGGCCGTGTTCGGCGTCGAGGGCGCCGTCGTCGTGACGCACAAGCAGCGCGTCGGCCGGATCGTGGGCGACTCCGTCGAATGGCTGAAGGAGACGATCCTGCCCGAGATCGCCGCATCCCCGACCGTCATCGACTCCGTGGAAGGCCGCTTTCCCGACGCGATCGACGTGCTTTACCGCAGCGACAGCATGCGTGCGCCGGTGCCCTCGTACATGCCGCTGACCGGAAAGGGCACCAGCAAATCCTTCGCCTGGGGTGGTGGCCCCGCCGCGATCAATGGCCTCGCTCGAATCGGGGAATCGGTCCTGCTCCTGGGATGGTCGTACGTGTACGACGAGGGGATCTTCTTCTCGACCGTCCGCGGGCCCAAGCTCGACCGAAAGCAACAAACGCCCGCGGAGGCGGGGTGCAAGCCGGAGGAGGTCCAGAACGAATTCATGCCGGTGAGGCCCGCGATCTGGGCGGACACGATTGCCGCCTCGAAATCGGGCGTGCTCGTCGCCGTGGGCAAGATGTGCCACGAGCGAGGGCCGGCGCTCGAGGTCTGGGACGAGAACGCGACGAAATCGCGGTTCATCGACGTGACGCCCCTCGTGAAGGATGTCGGCTACTGGCCGAAGCTCCTCGGTGGCAAGGACGAGGTCTGGCTCTATTCGGGAAAAACCAATCCGATCCTTCAGCTCGAGGGCGGCGAGCTCACGGCGCTGCCCCGGACCGAGGCGCCGCCGACGCTCGCGTTCGTCTCGACGAGCGGCGTCTTGCACGTGGTCGCGGGGCCCTCGCTCGAGCGATGGGAAGACGGCAAATGGGTGGAGATCGGAAAACTCTCCTGGCCCACGTTGTTCCGCACGATGGTCGTCGACGGCGACGCGATGTGGGCGTCCGCCGAGGGCAAGGTGTACAAGCTCCGCGAGGGGAAAGGCTGGTCGTTCGGGCAAGATTGCAAGACGCCGTTCGTGTACCTCTACGACGTGAGCCCGGGGAACGCGAACAACTTCACGTTTCCCGGCACCCGCAAGGCCCTCGCCACGTTCCCCGGCGTCGCCGACATTCGATTGGTGGAGATCCGCGAGGGCGGGCGGCGGCTCGGCGTCGAGGTAAAGAGCCAGGAGCAAGGTGAGGCCCTCATCACGCACGTGAGGGCCACGATGAAGGACGAGAATCCGATCCTGATCTGCCACGCGCCGAACGAGCCGCGCGTGATCGAGATCAACGACGGAAAATGAGGCCCATGCTTCCGCTCAAGCAACATCCCACCCACTTTCACGCGAGCCCCGGCACGCCCTCCGCGACGGCTCCCAATGTCGTCGCGGGCAAGAGCGCGTATGTCGTCGATGTCGAGGACTACGAGCTCCATCGCACCATGCTTTATGCGCTGGGCGCCAAGAGCGTCGCCAACAAGATGATGGCGACCGCGGACCTCATCATCCATGGCGGGCCCGAGGCCCCACAGAAGGCCCGCGCCAAGTATCCCGCCGCAGAGCGCATCCGAGCGCAGACGATCCTGCCCCTGTTTCACCAGGAGATCCGGTCCTTCGCGGAGCTCGTTCGGGCGCTGGAGCGCCACGGGTTCACCGTGCGCAACCCGAGCGACGAAGGGGATCCGAACTTCGACTTTTTCGAGGTGCCGCTCGTCGACGGGTCGCTGCATGCGACCCTTTTGCACTGGCTCGGGAGCTCGGAGTTCATCCGCGAATTCACGCACAAGCAGCATTTCCCCATCGACGTGCGCGAGGAAGGATACGTCGATTTCCCCCTCCCGGACAGCCGCGGGATCACCTGGTATTACGCCTGGAAGAGCGACGCCTGGGGCCGTGTCCACGCCCAGCGCGGCGAGGGCGATTACCCGCTCGACATCAAGGGCAGCCAGCTCCTGCGCGTCGAGCCCTTGCTCTGGACGCAGAGCACGGGGCTGTACTTCCACGAGTATCCCCGGATCGACAGCGTCGACGGTCTGTTCATCCAGGCAGGCGTCGACGCGCGCACCGGCATGGTGCACGGCGCAGCGATCTCCCGCGTGTGGACGTAGGCGACCGTCTCAACCGCCGTGGGCGCGGATGAAATCGCGTACCTTCGGATAGATGTCCTCGCGCCATTTCCGGCCGGAAAAGATGCCGTAATGGCCAGCGCCCGCGGCCACGTAGTGCTTGTGCTTCTCGGCCGGGACGCCCGTGCAGAGCGCATGCGCCGCCTCCGTCTGTCCGAGGCCGGAGATGTCGTCTTTTTCGCCTTCGATCGTGAAGAGCGCCGTCTTCTCGATCGCCGCCGGATTCACGCGCACGCCGCGCACGTCCCAGGTCCCCCGGGCGAGGGCGAACTCCTGGAACACGGTCCGCACGGTCTCGAGGTAATAGGCGGCGTCCATGTCGAGGACCGCGTTGTACTCGTCGTAGAACTTCTCGTGCATCTCGCGCGCTGCGGCGCCCGACTCGCCCTTGTGCGAGTCGATCCAGTAGCGGAAGCTCGCCTTCCAGTGGTTCTTCGGGTTCATCATCACGAAGGCCGTGAGCTGGAGGAACCCGGGATAGACCCGCCGTCCCTTGCCCGCGTAGGGGCCGGGGACCTCGTGAATCATGTTCTTCTCGAACCACGAATACGGGTGCTGCGTCGCCAGCAAGTTCACCTCGGTCGGGCTCTTGCGCGCGTCGATGGGGCCGCCCATGAGCGTGAGCGAGCGCGGCGTGTCCTCGCCCGCCTGCGCGAGGAGCGATACCGCGCCGAGGACGGGGACCGTCGGCTGACAAACGGACACGACGTGCAAGGAGCCGGCCCCGAGCAAACGCAAAAAGCGCATGACGGTGTGCACGTAATCGTCGAGGTGAAAGATCCCCTTCGAGAGGGGCACGTCGCGCGCGTCGAGCCAGTCGGTGACGTACACGTCGTGGTCCTTGAGCAGCGCGCGGATCGTCTCGCGGAGCAGCGTCGAATGGTGGCCGGAGAGCGGCGCACAGACGAAGACCTTCGGGTCGGCCGCGAGGCGGCGCGCGACCTCGGGCTCCTCGGAGCGGCGCACGAAATGAAGGAGGTTGCAGAAAGGCTCGGCGACGACGACCTCCTCGGCGACGGAGACGGCGGCGCCGTGGCTCTCGACCTCGTCGAGCCCCCACGGTTGCTTGGGATAACGCTTGCCGAGGCGGTGGAAGAGGGCCTGGCTGGCGCTGAGCGTGCGTACGTGGGGCAACTTCGACAGCGGGTTCCTCGGGTGCCGGAGCACCTCGGCCGAGGCGCCGGCCATGTGCGCGAGCGGCTCGAGCAGCACGCGCTGCAGCTCGTAGAGATGGTACATCTTCGGCGGCCTGAGGTACTGGGCGGCGGAGGAGAGGAACGGAGGGCGCACGATTTGTTGCACCGCAACATAACCCGACCGTCGTGAAGATCAAGGACTTTTTGGCGTTCGGGGGCGGTTGTGTCGCGGCGCAGCAGGACATGCTGCCGACGGAGGGCGCGTCCCGGCCGCCGCGCCTTCACTTGCAGATCCGGACCACGCGGGCCTGCATGTCCCAGGTGTGCTGCTGCTGGAAGTTGTCGGTGTGGATCACCTGGGCGGCGATATCGAAATCGACCACGCCGTTCGGCTGGATCTCGAAAGTGTTCACCTGGAGGTTCTGGATCGACACCTCTTTGTTGACCCCGGCGAGCGATTTTACCTCGCCGCTGCCGAGCAAGGCGAAACGAATCACTTCGAACCCCTGCTGCCAGACGACGTCCGCCCACGGCGCGCCATACGTGGCGGTCTCGGCATAACAGCCGTACACCGTCCATCCGCCGCTGCATTTGCAGCCCTTGCAATCCTCGGTGACCTGGCCGTCGACCTCGCGGTGCGCGAACCGTTGGCCCACGGAGCCGCAGGAGACGCACACGGCCTCGGTCCCGCTGTCCGCCTTGCATTCCTCGGAATAATCACACGTCTGCGTCGCGACGAACTCCCACCCGGTGCCTTGATTGAAGCAATTGTAGCCGGCAATCTGGCGAAACGACTGCTTGTCGAGCTCGGTATCCGTCTTGTAGGTGCAAGTCGCCATCTGCTGCGCGCAGCCGCCGCTGCCGCCGCTGCCGCCGGCCCCTCCACCGCCCCCGACACCACCGCCGCTGCCGCCAATCCCACCGCCCCCCTCGCCGCCGCTGCCGCCGGTCCCTGGACCGCTGCCTCCGCCGCCCGTTCCCGGGCCGCTGCTGCTCACACTGCCGCCCATTCCGCCCGCGCCGCCTGCGCCCGCGCCGCCCGATCCCCCGCCGGATCCCGAGCCCGACGGCGTGCCCGACCCGCAGGCCGCCGAAGATGCGGCGAGGAGCGTCGCGAGGAAGAGATGAGGCAATGAAGAATGTTGGAACGTCGTTGTCATGATGCCTTCATTCAGGATGCGAACACAGAGGCCGACCGTAAGCGCGGGGGAGTTGCGACGGAATCTTGCTCAGGTGCCCAGGCTCCCCGCGAACCGCTCCGCCAGACGATCCCGGCGGAACGCCTCGACGACGTGGTCGATGAACACGCGCGTTTTCGAGGGCATGAGCGTCCGGTTCGCGCAATAAAGCGAGATCGGCCCCGCGTCGGCATACCATCGCGGCACGAGCCGCACGAGCGCGCCGCTCTCCAGGTACGGTAGCGCATCGGGGACCGCGATCAGCGTGACGCCGAGCCCCAGCACCGCTGCGCGGCACATCGCCGCGGGGTCGCTCAGCACGATCGTCTCCGCGGGCCGCGCCGGCATTTCCTCCCCGGCGGCGTTCCGCATCACCCACTGCCGTACCCGACCCGTCCGCGCGGAGCGCATCACGATTCCATCGAAATCCGCGAGCCCCTCCGGATCCGCGGGCCGCGTGCGGCCTTTCATGTACGCGGGCGACGCGACCGCGATGATGTGCGCGGGGGCGAGCACGCGCGAGACGACGCCCGGCGAGAGCTCGATCCCACCCCCGATCGCCGCGTCGTAGCCTTCCGTGATGAGATCGACCTGCCGGTTCTCGAAATGCCAATCGGCGCGAATACGCGGATATCGTTCGAGGAAGGCCGGGAGCAGCGGCAGGATGTACTGGATCCCGAAAGTCGGGCTCATGCTGACCTTGAGGACGCCCGCGGGCTCGCCTTCACCCGCGGCGATGTCGGCGATCGCGGCCTGGAGCCCCTCCAGGTTGCCCTTGATTGCATGCAGGAATCGCTCGCCGGCCTCGGTCAACGTCAGCTTTCGTGTGCTCCGCTGAAACAGCCGCACGCCGAGGTGGCCCTCCAGCATGGCCACGTTGCGGCTGACCGCCGCCGGCGTCAGCGAGAGCCGGCGCGCCGCCGCCGAAAAGCTCCCGGCCTCCGCGCTGCGAACGAACGATTCGAGGTTGGCGAGCGTCTCCATGTCCTGACCTTCAACGAACGATTGAAACTGAAACCAGCGACTTCCGCCTAATCATGAATCAATCCGCGTGCGATATCTACCCCATCAACGCTTCACGGAGTGATTCGACATGCCGACCACGACCTTCTCCCTGTCCAACAAAGTTGCCCTCGTCACCGGCGGTTCGCGCTCGATCGGCGCGGCCGTCGCCAGGCGCCTCGCCAGAGAAGGCGCGGCCGTCGCAATCACCTACAGCGCTTCGCCCGAGAAGGCCAGAGAGGTCGTGCAATCGATCGAGGCCGATGGGAGGCGAGCTGTCGCGATCCACGCCGACGCGGGCGATCCGGAAGCGGTGCGCGCCGCCGTGCGGAGGACGGTCGAGGTCTTCGGCGGGATCGACATCCTCGTCAACAACGCCGGCATCAGCATCCTCGGCGCCGTCGACGAGATCACGATCGAGGATTACCAGCGGATGATCGCGGTCAACGTCACCGGCGTGTTCGTCGCGACGCAGGAAGCAGTGCGGCACATGAAGGCCGGCGGCCGGATCATCCACATCGGCAGCTCGATGACGCGTTATGCCGCCTTCCCGTCCGCCTCGGTCTACACGCTCACGAAGGGCGCGGTGGCCGGCTTCAATCGCAGCCTCGTGCGGGATCTCGGGCCCCGGGGCATCACGGTGAACACGGTTCACCCCGGCCCGACCGATACCGACATGAACCCGGCCACGGGCCCGGTCTCCAAGATCGTCGGCCCGGGCCTCGCCGTCGGTCGTTATGGTCGCCCCGAGGAGATCGCCAGCGCCGTCGCTTATCTCGCGAGCCCCGAAGCGGCCTTCATCACGGGCGCCGAGCTCATGGCCGACGGCGGTTTCACGGCCTGATTCATTGGAAAACCCACGGCAAATGCACGAGAGGAGCAACATCATGACCATCGGAATCATCGGTTCGGGCGCCATCGGTTCGGCCTTCGCGCGTGCGCTCGCCCGCGCGGACATCCCCGCCATCCTCAGCAATAGCCGCGGCCCCGCCTCGCTCACGGGCCTCGTCCGCGAGCTCGGCCCATCGATCAAGGCCGGCACGCGGGAAGAAGCGGCGGCGCAGGACATCGTGCTCGTCGCGGTGAACTGGTCGAAATTGCCGGCGGCGCTCGCGGGCTTGCCCTCCTGGAACGGGCGTATCGTGATCGACGCGAACAATCCGATCGAGGCGCCGCGCTTCGAGCCGGTCGATCTGAAGGGTCGCGCTTCGAGCGAGGTGTTCGCCGATCTCGTCCCGGGGGCGCGCGTGGTGAAGGCGTTCAATCACCTGAAGCCGCGCCTCGTCGAGGGGGATCCGAGGGCCGAGGGAGGCCGGCGGGTGCTGTTTTATTCGGGCGACGAGGCCCGCGCGAAGGCGGAGGTCGCCGCCTTGATCGAGCGGCTCGGCTTCTTCGGCCTCGATCTCGGCACGCTCGCGGTCGGCGGCCGGCTGGTCCAGTTCCCCGGCGGGCCCCTGCCGGCCCACAACCTCGTCAAGTTCGATTGACGAAAAGCCCCTTCCCCTCCCCGCTCCGCGGCTTCATGATATCCCCATGGCCCGCGTGACGCCGGTCCTCCTCCTGCTCGCCGTCGCCCTGGGCGCCGCCGGCTGCGCTTATCGTGCCCCTCCCACGCACGTCCCCCCTTCCCTCGCGTTTTCGGCGGCCGATCTCGACGTCGACGAAATCGTGATCGTGGACCACGACCCGACGCGCGAGACCCAATCGCCTGCCGATACCTGGCAAGACACGGTGCAAATCCTCGGCAAGGCCGCCCGATCGGGGCCTGCGACCGCGGGCCGGGCGCGCGTGCGCGTGCGTATCGATCTCGAGCGCAGATCCTCCATCTACGATGCCATGCGAAAGGATGGCATCGCGTTCATGGGGATGCTCGGCGCGCTCTTCGGCCTGGTCATCGACAACGAAAAACTCTCCGTCGACGTGACGGTCGAGCGCGACGGGCGCACGTTCAAGGGCCACGGCTCGGCGGAGAAGCTCGGGAGCATGTATGCCCCCGCGCGACGACGTGCGCTCGCCGTCGCCCTCGATCGCGCCCTCGCGGACGCGTCGACGAAAGGCCCTTGATCCGAGCGTCGACCTGCCCCCCTCACCGCTCTATCCAAACCACGAAGATCCATGTAGAGTCCCCTCACACGGGAGCGAGCTGACCGGCCTGGGGGGAACATATGGGCATTCTCGTCTTTCTGGTCTTCGTGTTTGGCGTGTACACGTTCGTCGCGCGCCTGCGCCGCAAGGAGATCCCCGAGGAGACGCGGCAGCTCGGCGCGAAGCTCGGGCGCACGGCGCACGGGGCGATTCCGCTGCCGGGATTCATGGGCCAGGCGCCCGCCGATTACATGCCCGTCGAGCCCTGGCGCGAGACGATCGGGCCGCCCGACGACCACACGCTCGTGCTCGACGCCGCGGGGCGACCCGTGACGAACGAGCCCCCGGTCGAACCTGGCGATCTGGGCCCGTATCGGGATCCGACGGTAGCGCTGGTTTCGAGCTCCGAACCCCGGCCCAAGCGCCGCAAGAAAAAGCATAAGCGCCCCACGGTGGAGGCGTGATACGGAGAGCCCATGACCATTCTCCTGTACGACCTCGTCGCCGAGGGAGATCGACGCCCGAGCCCCTTCTGCTCACGGACCAAGCTCGCCCTCGCGCACAAGCGCCTCGCATTCGAGACCACGCCCGTGGCGATGACGGACATCAAGGCCCTCGAAGGCGGCGCCTTCAAGACGGTGCCGATCCTGAAGGACGGGGAGCGTGTCGTGGGAGATTCCTGGGCCATCGCCGATTACCTCGACGAGGCCTACCCCGATCGTCCGCGGCTCTTTCATTCGCCGGAGGAGCGTGGCCTCTGCCGTTTCCTCGAGGCCTGGTTGTTCTCGGGCGTGCTCCAGCAGGTCTTGCGATTCTACTTGAAGGACATCCACGACCTCCTCCTCGAAAAGGACCGGGCCTATTTCCGCCAAAGCCGCGAGTCGAGGTTCGGGTGCACGCTGGAGGAGGCGGCGGCCGGCCGCGAGGCGCGGCTCGACGCGATGCGCGCGAGCTTCGATCCGGCGCGGATCACGCTCATCCACCAGGGACAGCCCTTCCTCTCGGGGCAAACTCCGGGTTACGCCGATTGCATCCTCGCCGGCGTCTTTCTGTGGATCGAGACGATCGGCACGGTGCCGCTGCTCATGGAGGGCGATCCGCTGGTCGCGTACCTCGAACGCGTCCGCGCTTCCTTGGCACGCTGAGAACTGCGCATTCGCGTTACCATCAGGAATTTCCTGACACGGGGTAGGTCGCGTCCCGGGCCCGCGTCAGAATTTTGCCTGCAAGCATGACAACGGAGTTCCGGCACATCTGGAGCTTTACAAATCTGGAAAGCCCGGATAAGCTTCGCAAAGTTTCCTTTTTGGCGCTCCTCGCCCCCTGGCGATGAGCAGCTCCTTTTCGTGCACGGAGGTCCCATGACGTTCACGCGCCCCCACGCGGCGAAGCGCCTATTTCGCCGTCCGCTCCTCTCCATTCTCGCCGTCGCTCCGCTCCTCGCAGGTCTCTCGGTGAGCGCGGAGGCGTCCGCCGATAGCTCCTACGCCCTTTTCGAAAGCGGTCAGGTCCGGCCCGTCGCGCTCTCGCCGAACAAGCAATTCCTGTTCGCCGTCAATACGCCCGACAATCGGCTCGAAATCTTCCACGTGGAGCCGAACGGCAGCCTCTCGCACCGCGGCTCGGTGCCGGTGGGGCTCGAGCCGGTCGCGGTCGCCGCGCGCTCGAACGACGAGATCTGGGTTGTCAATCATCTTTCCGACAGCGTCAGCGTCGTGAAGATCGGTCCCTTCGGTTACCAGGGCAACGTGGTGCGCACGCTGCTCGTCGGCGACGAGCCGCGCGACATCGTGTTCGGCGGTCCCGGCAAGAACCGCGCATTCATCACGACGGCCCATCGCGGCCAGAACGTGCCCTACGACCCGCAGCTCACCACGCCCGGCGTGGGCCGCGCCGATGTTTGGGTGTTCGACGCCGGAAACCTCGGCACGACGCTCGGCGGCACGCCCCAGACGATCGTCACGCTCTTCAGCGACTCCCCCCGCGCGCTCGCGGTGTCGCCCGACGGCTCGCGCGTGTATGCCGCGGCCTTCCACTCGGGCAACCGCACGGCGGCCCTGAGCGAGCTGCAAGTCCCCGACGGCGGCGAGGCGGCCGGCGGCGTCCCGGGGCCGAACACGAATGCCGACGGCGTGCCCGCGCCCGAGGTCGGGATCATCGTCAAGCACGACGGCGAGCACTGGAGGGACGTCATCGGCCGCTCCTGGGACAGCGGCGTGCGCTTCTCCCTGCCGGACAAGGACGTGTTCGTGATCGACGCGAACGCGAATCCCCCGGCGCAGCTCTCCGGTTCGTCCGGCTATTACACCGGCGTCGGCACGATCCTCTACAACATGGCCGTGAACCCGGTGAGCGGGAAGGTCTACGTCAGCAACACCGAGGCCCGCAACGACCTGCGCTTCGAGGGCCCGGGCATTTACGCGGGCGAGACGCTCCGCGGCCACCTGCACGAGAGCCGCATCACGGTGCTCGGGACGGGCGCCCCGGCGCCGCGGCACCTCAACAAGCACATCGATTACGACGTGTACCCGGCCCCCGCCGCGGTGAACCAGAAGACCCTCTCGCAGCCGCTCGGGATGGTCGTGTCGAGCGACGGCACGAAGCTCTACGTGGCGGCGTTCGCCTCGTCGAAGATCGGCGTCTACGACACGGCCGCGCTGGAGAACGACACGTTCGTGCCGAGCACCGCGA
This sequence comes from Polyangium sp. 15x6, assembly GCF_029960785.1. Lineage (GTDB taxonomy): Bacteria > Myxococcota_A > Polyangia > Polyangiales > Polyangiaceae > Polyangium. The sequence continues at coordinate 46,272 of NZ_JASBQE010000063.1, read as the reverse complement.
ACCAGATCGAGCTCTCCGGCGGCGGGCCCACGGGCATGGTGCTCGACGAGAGCTGCGGACGCATGTACGTGCTCACCCGCTTCGACAATTCGATCGCGATCGTGGACACCACGACGAAGACGGAGATCGGGCACGTCTCGATGCACAGCCCGGAGCCCGAGAGCGTGATCGAGGGGCGTGCCTTCCTCTACGACGCGCGCCTGTCGTCGAGCAACGGCGAGTCGGCCTGCGGGAGCTGCCACGTGTTCGGCGATCTCGACAGCCTCGCCTGGGATCTCGGCAATCCCGACGGGGTTGTCTTGAACAACCCGGGCCCGTTCGTACCGATCAAGCCCGAGCTCGTCCCCGTGTTCGGCACCGATGATCCGACCTTCGGCCAGAATCCCGACTTCCATCCGATGAAGGGGCCGATGACGACGCAGAGCCTGCGCGGCATGGCGAACCACGGGCCGATGCACTGGCGCGGCGACCGGACGGGCGGCAACGACGAGGCCTCGTCGCAGCCGGACGACGGGAGCTTCGACGAGGAGGCGGCCTTCAAGAAGTTCAACGGGGCCTTCGTGGACCTGCTCGGCCGCGATGCGACGCTCTCCACCGAGCAGATGCAGAAGTTCACGGACTTCGTCCTGCAGGTCATGTATCCGCCGAACCCGGTCCGCAACCTCGACAACTCGCTCACGCCCACGCAGCAAGCCGGCCGCGATTTCTTCTTCACCCAGAACGTCGCGTCCCAGGGCTCCTGCGAGGCGTGCCACCGCGTCGATCCCGAGGCGAACCCGAGCGACGCGTTCCCCGGGTTCTTCGGGACCGCCGGCTTCGGCTCGTTCGACGCGACGACCCAGATCCTCAAGGTCCCGCACCTGCGCAACGCGTATTCGAAGGTCGGCATGTTCGGCGCCGGTTTCACGAGCGGCAATCGGGTGCCGGATCCGTTCCTCGGCGATCAGGTCCGCGGCTTCGGCTTCAATCACGACGGGACCGTGCCCGAGCTCTTCACGTTCGTCAGCGGCTTCGATCTGGTCCCGGCAAACCCGGCCGGCATCCCGAACACGCCGGCGGGCAACCAGGCGAAGCTCGACATGGTCGAATACCAGCTCGCCTTCGAATCGAACCTGGCGCCGATCGTGGGGCAACAGGTGACGCTCACCCAGAGCAACCAGACCGTCACGTCGCCTCGAATCGACCTGCTCGTCGCGCGCACCGACGCCGGCGAGTGTGATCTCGTCGTCAAGGGTCGGCTCGTGAACGAGATCGGCTTGGTCTACATCGGCAGCGGGCAATTCCTCGCCGACCGCGCGTCGGTTGCGCCCGTCACGAGGGCCCAGCTGGAGTCGGTCCTGACGGCGAACGGCAAGGCGCTCACGTATACCTGCGCGCCTCCGGGCTCGGGCGTTCGCATGGGCATCGACCGCGATCTCGACGGCTTCCTCGACGGCGACGAGCAAGTCGCAGGCAGCGATCCGGCCGACCCCACGAGCACGCCTTGAGCGCGTGTTGACAATCCCGCGGGGGCCTTCCAAAAACCATCCCGGCCCCCGCGATGCCGCGCCTGCGAAAGCCTCTCCTCCCCGCTCTCCCGCTGCTCGCGCTGCTCGCGGCCTGTAGCCCCGCGCCGCCGCCTCCCGAGGCGCCGCCTCCCGAGGCGCCGCCGCCCGCGCCTCCGCCGCCGCACACGCTCCCGCTCGCGTCGCCGCCGCCGCAAGCGCTCCCGCCTGCGCCGCCGCCTCCTCCTCCGCCTCCGCCCTTCCGATCCGACGAGGTCTTTCGCCTCGCCGTCCGCGGAGGCCACGTGATCGACGGCTCGGGCGGCGCGCGTCGCCGTGCAGACGTCCTCGTCCGCGGGGATCGCATCGCGTTCGTCGGCGACGTCGACCCTTCCGTGCGCGCCGAGCGCACCCTCGATGCTGCGGGCGCCGTCGTCACGCCCGGCTTCATCGACGCCCATTCCCACGGCGCGGCGCTCGGCGACGTCGAGTACGCGCTCGCCATGGGCGTCACCACGCTCGTCGTCGGCCAGGACGGTCGCAGCCCGGCCACGCGCATCGGCCCGTGGCTCGCGAAGATCGACGCCGGAAGGCCCCGCGTCCACGTCGCCGCCCTCGTCGGACACGGCACTGTGCGCAGCCTCGTCGGCGCCGCCCTCCATACGAAGCCGAGGCCCGCCGAACTCCAGCGAATGCGTGATCTCGTCTCGCAGGCCCTGCACGACGGCGCATTCGGCCTCAGCACCGGCCTCGAGTACGATCCGGGGCGCGGCGCCTCGATGGATGAACTCGTCGCCCTCGCCGAGCCCGTCGGCGCGCGCGGCGGCGTCGTGATGAGCCATCTCCGCAGCGAGGACGACGATCGCGTCGAATCCTCGCTCGACGAGCTCTTCGAGATGTGCAGCAAGGCAAAGGCCCGCGCGCACGTCGCGCACCTCAAGATCGTCCTCGGCCACGGCAAAGCGCGCGCCGAGCGCCTGCTCGCCCGCATCGAAAAAGCCCGCGCCCTGGGCCTCTCCGTCACGGCCGACCTGTATCCGTACACCGCGAGTTACACCTCCACCGCCGTCCTTTTCCCCGATTTCGCGCGCCCGCCGTCCTCGTATGCCGACGCTGTGCGCAGCCGCCGCCCCGAGCTCGCCGCGTTTCTGCGCGCCCGCGTGGAGAAGCGCAACGGGCCGAAGGCGATGCTCTTCGGGACGGGCGCATTCGCCGGAAGGACGCTCGAAGAGGTCGCCGCGGCGCGGCGCGTCCCGTTCGAGGACATCCTCATCGACGTCGGCCCGGACGGCGCCGAGGCGGCTTACTTCGTGATGGACGAGGCCGTCGTGGCGCGCCTCTTCGTCGATCCTTTCGTCATGGTCGGCACCGACGGCGGAGGCGGCGGCCGGCATCCGCGCGGATTTGGCGCGTTTGCGCGGGTGATCGAGGAGCTCGTCGAAAAGCAGCAGCTCGTTTCCCTGGAGGAAGCCGTGCGCAAGATGAGTGATTTGCCCGCCCGCACGCTCGGGCTCGAAGGCGAGCGGGGCTGCGCGCGGGAGGGGTGCGGGGCGGATTTGCTGGTGTTTTCGCCGGGGGAGATCCACGAGCGCGCGACGTTCACGGCGCCGCATCGGCTGGCCGAGGGGATGCGGTTCGTGGTCGTCGGGGGCGTGGTCGAGCGCGAGGGGGGGAAGGCGACGGCGGGGCGCGGGGGGCGGGCGCTCCGGTTTGCGGGGGCGAATCGACGCTGAGGCGGAGCGAGCGTGTCGCGTCCACGCCGCAGATCCGCATGTTATCGTTTCATCAATGGGCGTCCTTCGAGCGGGACGACGAAGGCGTGGTGAGCCGTATTCAAAGCCGCGAGACCGGCGAAGTGTTCACGATTCGCAGCCAGTACGTCATTTGCTCGGACGGAGCGGGCAGCCCGAGCCGCAAGGCCCTCGGCATCCAGGTGATCGGCCCCGAAAAACTGCGCGATTTCGTCAATGCCTCCTTAGAAGATCAAAGCCGCGCTCGGGCGCGAGGACGTGGACATTCGCATCACGTCGATGAGCCACTGGCGCATGACGGCGCAAGTGGCCACGCGCTTCCGGAACGGGCGCGTCTTCCTCGTCGGCGACGCGGCCCATCGATTCCCGCCGACGGGCGGCTTCGGCATGAATTCAGGTGTCGGCGACGCGCATAACCTCGCCTTCAAGCTCGCCCTGGTGATCGAGGGGCGCGCCGGAGAGAGCCTGCTCGACACCTACGAAATCGAGCGCAGGCCGGTCATCCAGACAAACTGCGACGAGAGCCGCTACAATTTCCACAAAATGGACGAGGTCGCCGAGGCCTTCGGCATCAAGGCCGAGGACGCGCTCTGGGCCATGGGAAAGCTCTCGAGCCCCGGGATGCGCGCCTTGCCGAGCGCGATCCGCGCCTTCACCGAGCGACAATCCCAGCGTTATGGCGAGAGCGTGCTCGGCCGCTACCACCGCGATCTCGCGGTGCGCGAGCGTGTCCTTTCGGCCATCGCGCAACAGGAGGGCCATTTCGATCGGATCGGCCTCGATCTCGGGTACACCTACGAAGACGGGCGAGCCTGCGCGACGGCGCCGAGGCAAAGGAGCGCGACGATCACGTCTCCTCCTATCGCCCCTCGACGCGGCCAGGCGCGCGATTTCCGCATTTCTGGCTCGACGGCAACAAGAAGCGGAAGAGCAGCCGCTCGATCCTCGATGACCGCGTTTCAATTCTGCTCGCCGGCGCGGCGGTTGATGTCCCAGATCGAGCGCGACGGCGCGCTCTTGATCCGGCCTGACGGGCATGTCGGCTGGCGGCAAGCCCGTGGGGTCGTCTCATCGGTGGGGTTGATCGAGTCGATCGTCGAGCATCTCCACGGGGCTCGAGCCCGCATCGGCCACGAGGTGGTCGATGCGGAGAAAAGGGGTTTTCACCTCCGCGTCGAAAATCCCCCTGCACCCTCCGACCGCATATACGCGCGCAGCGCGTCCCGCAGCGTCGCCCGCGTCGTCAGCTCCTTCAGGCCCGCGTCGAACGCCACCATCGTCTGCGCAACGGCCGCGCGAATCCCCGTGATCACCACGCTCGCCCCGAGCAGCCGCGTCGCGCCGACAATCCGCATGATGCGCTCGCCCGTCTCGGAATCGACGCTCTCCACACCCGTCAAATCAAGGATCAGCTGGCGACACGAAGCGGAGCCAATCCGATGCAGCACCCGCTCCATGATCTCCTCGCCCCGCCGCGCGTCGAGCACCCCCACCAGCGGGACCGCGATAACCCCGTACCAGACCTCGATGATCGGCGCCGACAGCGCATGGATCACCTCCTCCTGCTGGCTGATGACCGCGCGCTGGTCGAGAGCCTCCTGCTCCCTGCGCTCCTGCTCGGCGCGACTCAAACGAACGAGCGCCTCATTCGCGTGCCGTAGCTCCGCCGTCCGCTCCTCCACCTGCCGCTCCAGCTCCCCATACAACCGCGCATTCTCGATCGCGATCGCAGCCTGCGTGCAGATGAGCCCCACCACCTCGACCCGCGCAGGCGTGAATGCTCCCCGCGCGAGGTCATTCTCCAGATAAATCACGCCCGAAAGCCGACCTTTGCCGATGATGGGCGCAGCCAGCGCCGAGCGCGGAGGCGCGTCCACGAGGTAAGGGTCGAGCCCAAAGGGGCCATCCTGCGCGCGATCCTCCAGGAGCACGCTCTCACGCGTGCGCGCCACGTACGCGAGCACGGTCGCAGGCAGATCCGAGCGTTGCCCGAGATCTCGCTCGATCGCCGTCGATGCAGGCGCGTCTTCCTCGCCAAACGCGCGCTGCTCCGCTTCGACGACGAGGCTACCATCCCGCAAAAGGAGCAAGACCCCTCGCCGCGCGCCGGCGTTCTCCAGCGCCACGCGCAAGAGGGCGTCGATCAGTCGGGGCAGCACGATCTCGCCCGAGATCGCTTGCGCCGCCTTGAGTACCGACCCGATGTCCAGGGCGTCCGCCGAAGGCGCAGGCGTGCTCGGCAAGGGCGCGTCGAACGTCTCGTCGCGCGCGACAAGATCGGGATAGGCGCGGGCGAGGCGGCGCGAGGCAACGGTTGCGCCCCAGCGGGCATAGAGCCGGCGCGCCTCGCTGAGGTGAGCGCGCGCGAGCGTCGTTTTCCCGGCGTCCATCCAGTGCCTCGCGCACAGCTCGTTCGCGAGCGCCTCGTCATGGATGTAGCCGCCGGAATGCGCGAGCGAGATCGCAGTGTCGTAGAGCTCCGCCGTCACGAACCTGTCTTCGCCGCGGGCGCGGGCGAGCTCGGCGCGAACCAAGGCCGCGCGGGGGGCGAAGTTTTCCGGACAGATCTCCGCCCAAGCATCGAGCTTCTCCGCGTAGGCCGCGGCGCGCGAGAGCATGACCGCGCGCTCTTCAGGCGCGGCGCTCGTCGAGGCGCGCGTGAGCGCGAGGGCCGCGTAGGCGCGGAAAACAGGCGTGCCGTGCCAGACCGCGATGCTGACGAGCTCGGGGTTCGACTCGAGCACGACGCGCGCCGCCTCCTCGAAGGCGCCCTGGAAGACGAGCAAAAAGACGATGTAGAGCTGCGCGAAGAAGAACGCGCTTTCGTTCTTGATCCGGCGACACGCGGCGATGACCTCCTCGATGTCCACGAGGGGCCCGACGAGGCGGCAGGGGTCGTCTGTCTCGACCGAGAGGTTGTAGGCGATCTGTCCGGCCGCGCCGGCCATCCAGGTGATCGCGTCGAAGCGGTCGAGCTTGCGGATCGGCTGGTAGCTCTTCGCCTCGGCGATGATGTCCTCGATGGGCAAACCGCGCATGAAGCTGTTCGTGACGGCGTTGACCGTGTTGTAGAACGACCAGATGTACTGGCCTGTCTCCAGGCCCGCGTCCTTGCCCCTGATCAACGTGTCCCAGCAAGCGCTGTAGCCGTCTCCCCAGTACTGGACGAAGCCACCCCACATGTTGCGGATCATCGCTTCGTTCTTCTTGTCGCCGAGCTTCTCGCCGAGCCTGACAGCGATGCGGCCAAGCTCGTAGCCAAGCTTGATATGTCCGCGGACGCACAAGAGCATGCCGAAATTGATACAGCCGTAGGTCGTGCTTCGCGACAAACCATGGCGGTAGGACAGCTCGAGGATCTTGGCGATGCTGATGCTGAAGTTGTTCGTCGCGAGGAAGTACGTCGGCGCGAACAGCTCCTCCAGGACCTCGAGCAGCGCGGCGATCTCGGGGTCCTCGAGCGGCGGCAGGTCGAGGAGCGCTTCGGGCGAGCGCTCGACGACGAGGTCGAGTGTCACGCGCATCTGCTCCTCGAGCGTCGCTTCGTCCGGGAACGCGGGCAGGTCGAGGCCGAAGGAGTGCATCACCTCGAGCCCCTCGGCGAGCGCCGCGGGCAGGTCGTTCTTGAGCACCTGCGCTTTCATCTTGAGCCGCAGGATCTCGGTTCGAGCGAGCCTCGTCGTGGCGCGCTCGAGGGCCTCTCCGAGCGCGGCTAGCGCGTCATCGTGATGGCCGAGCAAGGACAGCGTGACGCCGAGCTTCCTCGCGTAGGCGAGGCGGAGTTGATGCTTCGACGTCCAGGCATCTTCGGGGAGGCATTGCAGGCCGAGTTCGAGGAAGCTGCGCGCGGCGCCAAACGCGGCGGATTCTTCGGCTCGCGTGGCGGCGACGAGGTTCATTCGGGCGAGCGACTCGCGTTCGTGTGGATCGTCAATGAGCTCGAGCGCGCTGTTCAGGTGGCCGACCACGTCGAAGAGGTTGCGGCTCTCGGACAAGGGCGTGCTCTCGGCGAGCAGCCTGCCGATGCGCAGGTGAAACGCGGGCCGGCCTGCGACCGGGATCATCGCGTACGCGCCTTCCTGGACCTTGTCGTGAGCGAAGCGGTAGCCGCTCCTGCCCGGGATGATGAGCCCTTCAGCGGCGGCGGGCTCGAGGCGGCCGTAGGCCTGTTCGGGCGTACATTCGAGCACGGTGGCGAGCACGCCGAGGTCGAACTCGCTCCCGATGGCGGCGGCGAGGCGGAGGGCTTCCTGCGTGGTTTTCGGCAGGCGGGCGATGGTGCGCACCATCAGATCGACGACGTTTTCGCTGTAGGCGAGCTCGTCGAGTCGTTTGAGGTCCCAGTAAAAACCCGTCCCGGGCTTGAAGGTGAGCACGCCGTGGTCGCCGAGCGAGTGCAAGAAGCGGCGGACGAAGAAGGGGTTGCCGGCGGTTTTTTTGAGGATGGCGTCGGCGAGCGGGCCGGTGTCCGAGCGCCGCAGGCTGTCGCTGAGCAAGTCGACGATGTGACGACGCTCGAGCGGGCCGAGGACGATGTCGCAGACGGAGAGGCCTGCGCGTTTGTGCTCTTCGAGCGCCGCGATGAACGGGTGGGCGGGGGAGACTTCGTTGTCGCGGTAGGCGCCGCAGAAGAAGAACGACTCGAGGGAGTCGTCGGCGAGCAGGGCGCGCAGGAGGTCGAGGCTCGCGAGGTCGATCCACTGCAAGTCGTCGAGGAAAAACACGAGCGGGTGGGCCCTGCGCGCGACGACCGAGACGAACTGCACGAAGCATCGGCTCAGGCGGTTTTGCGCCTCGACGGGTCCGAGCGCGGGCACGACTGGCTGCGGGCCGAGCACGTGTGCCATCGAGGGCAGGACGTCGCAGATGACCTGGCCGTTTTGTCCGAGCGCCTCGAGCCATGCGCGCTGCCACGCTTGGATCCGCTCGGTGCTCTCGGTGAGGATCTGCCGCACGAGGCCGTCGAAGGCCTGGATGATGGCGCTGTAGGGGGTGTCGCGGTTGAACTGATCGAATTTGCCGCTCGTGTAGTAGCCCTTCGCGCGGGCGAGTGGCTTGAGGATCTCGTGCACGAGCGCGGATTTGCCGATGCCCGAGTAACCGGAGACGAGGACGATGGAGCGGTTGCCGCCGAGCGAGCGTGTGAAGGTCGAGGTGAGCGCGTCGATGTCGCGCTCGCGACCGTAGAGCTTCTGGTGGATGCGCAGCCCGCCTTCGTGGTCGTGCTCGGCGGGCGTGAAGAGGGAGATCGTGCCGAGGGTCTCGAGTTCGTGGCTGCAGCGGCGCAGGTCGGCGAGCAGGCCTTCGGCGCTTTGGTAGCGGTCTTCGGCGTTTTTCTCGAGCAGCTTGAGGATGAGACGCGAGAGGGTCTCGGGCACCGAGCTGTCGATGTGCGCGGGGGGTTTGGCCTGAAGGGCGAGGTGCGCGTGGATGAGCTCCATGGGCTCGCGGGCCTCGAAGGGGCGACGACCCGTGAGGGCTTCGTAGAGGATGATGCCGAGGGCGTAGAGATCCGCGCGGTGGTCGACGCTGCGGTTCATGCGGCCGGTTTGCTCGGGCGCGGTGTAGGGCAGGACGTCGTGGAGGACCTCGTACGCGTAGAGTCGCTCGTGTGCGCGCGTGACCTCGGCGTCGACGCCGGAGCCGGTGAGCTTGAGCGCGCCTGCATCGCCGACGAGGATGTTCTGGGGGCGGACATCGCGGTGGGTGATGCCGCGTCCGTGCAGGGCGGCGAGGGCTTCGGCGATCGCGGTGGCGATGGCGAGGGCCTCGGAGACGGGGAGCTTGTTGCCTGGGCGCGCGGCGAGGGTGTGGGCGAGGGTTCGGCCTGGGAAGTGTTCGCGTATGACGATGAGGCTGTCTTCACGCGCCTCTACGCCGAGGACGGAAACGAGGCTTTGCAAGCTGAGCTGCGCGAGTTGCGCGTACTCGTGTTTGAATCGCGCGATCTCGGCGCTCCGGGCGCGTCCGATGGACAGGCTTTGGAGCACGACGGGCAGGCCGTCATGCACCCGCCGCGCGCGAAACGTCTTCGCGAACGGCGTTATTTCGACGCGTTCGAAGGCTGTATACCCTGCAATGTCGAGCATCAAGAAGACCACCGAAGAGTGACCGAGGAAACGTCTCGGGCAGGGCGGGGCGATGCCCTCCGCTCGAGCCAAACAACGAGCCTACCAAACTTTGCGGGATGGGGCATTGAAGTAGTTGCGCCATTCAAGGCGTATGCTGGGCTACGTGCCCCGCAGCGTCGGCGCGTGCGGCCGAGGAGCGCTGGTGAAGGAATGGGAGGCGGAGGCGGAGGCGGAAGCGGAGGCGGAGGCGGAGGCGGAGGCGGAGGCGGAGGCGGAGGCGGAGGCGGAGGCGCGTGCGCGTGCGCGTGTGCGTGTGCGTGCGCTTGGGGAACAGTATGCAGGGGCTCCGCTCGGGGACGGCGAGCGTACCGTCGTGCTCGGCCTCTTCAAGGCCAAGCCGTGCTCGCCGTCCTCGCGCTTCGCGCTCCGGGCGGCTCCGCGCGGTGCTGCGCAGCCTTGAAGAGGCCTCCGCGCGACGGTGCGGGACGGGGGTCCCGGCGATTGGGTCGTCGGGCGGAGGAATCATCATGCTGAAGATCTACGAAGTCGTTTTGGCCATGGCGGGAGACGCGGCAAGCATTGCAGAGCAGATTGAGCGAAAGGATTCGGATCTGGCGCGGCAGATGCGCAGGGCCATGCACAGCGTCGCGTTGAACACGGCAGAAGGCATGGGCAACCACGCCGGAAACAAGCGACAGCGCTATTCCTCCGCCCTCGGGTCGGCCAGGGAGGTGCTGGCCTGCGTCCAGGTCGCCCAGGCCATGCGCTATATCGGCAACGTCGACGCAAAGGTCCTCGACCGAATGGACCACGTCATCGCCACCCTCACCCGCCTCGTCTACCGCCGCGCTTCGTAGGAGAAGCCTCCCTCGCCCCTCTCCCGAAACGGGGGGTGAGGCAGGATCACGGCTCCCATTCCAGCGCCCGTCGCACCATTCGCCGTGGATCGTGGGCGTTCCGCCGACGAACCAATCCCATCGTTTGCAATTGCCTTCAACCGCAAATCATGAGACAAAGCAAGCGACGCCAGCCGGCGCTATCACACCGACCGGCGTCTCACCCACGACCCCGCAGAACCGGAGCCATGAGTTAATGGTCACGATAGTCGTCCATCCGCCGCCGGCAAACTTTTCGGCGTCGCACGCCTTGCTCGGCCGCCTCTACCTGGAACACCGCGCTTTCCTGCGCCGCCTTCTTCTCGGCCAGGCCATCCCTCTCAGCGACGTGGACCACGCCGGAGACGCTGCTGCACGCGATGTACGGCATGTTTCGGCTCAAGCGATTCCTGGAGAAGATCGGCCCGCGCTTCCGGGCCGCGGTGATACCGTTCCTGGAGGGGCAATCGATCACGGAGATTGCAGCGTCGCTCGGCATCAAAACGAAGGCCGTCGATGGTCGCCTGCGTCTCGCGCGAAAGCGTTTGGAAATGCTCGCGCACGCGTGACTTCCGTTTGCGCAAGCGCACGCGCAAGCACACGCGCACGCGCACGCGCCTCCGCCTCCGCCTCCGCCTCCGCCTCCGCCTCCGCCTCCGTCACCCCTGACCCGGCGTAACCCGCGGGATCTGCATCGAGCTGGTACTTCAGGATATTCGGATCTAGACCTGACCGATGCCGACGCCCCCACCCGAAGGTACGCCGCCCGCCGTGAAGCCGCTCCCGAAGCCGGTTCAGTACGCGACCCTCGCGGTGATGCTCGCCATCGCGGGGGTCGTGGTATGGCTCATGCGCCCGTCGACGAAGCCGTGCACGGTGAAGGAGACCTTCCACAACGACAACATCTGCATCGTGACCGGAAGCGTGAAGGCGATCGACGAGGTGAACAAGGCCCTCAACGCCAAGCAGCTCGGCTCCGTCGAGCTCGACGAAGTGGAGCTGACGGACCCTTCGGGCTCGCGAGCGGTCTATTTCGATCCCCGGAAGCTCGATCTGGGCGGCCGCACGACCGCGAAGGTGACCGGACGGGAAGTGCAGGAGCGCGGGGCGCCGGGCGTAATGCGGTTCGTGGTGGAGAAGGTCGAATAGTCGTCGCGTGGACCGAGATGCTGACGCTCGCTCGCCGAGCGCCACGCCTCTCAGACTGCGATACGCCTGCGAGCCGCGTCGAGGTCGTCGACGATGTCCGTGCACTCGGCGACATACGCATCCAGCGCGGGCTCCGGAGGGCCTTTCGCGGCGCGCGCGCTCAGCGAGAGCGGCTCGATCGAGCGCGCCAAGGCGCACCTCGAGCACGCTGGCCGGGACATCGCGGCCGCAGAAGTTCGTGAAGGCGGCCTGAAGCGAAGGGACCGACGCGGGGCGCCGCCGTCGGCTCACGTCCAGGCCGGCGGCGTTACCCCGGGTTCGGGGTAGAAAAACCTCGGTTTCAGGGCAAGCAGACGTTCGTGAGGACCACCAGGTTCGTGGCCTCGAACGCGAGGTCGGGCCGGCCGTCGCCAGAGAAGTCCGCCGCGATGACCGCCCTCGGATTCGGGCCCACGGGGTATCTCGCCTGCTCGCCGAACGTACCGTCGCCGTTGCCGAGCAGCGCGCTGACCGTCGCGTTGTCGCTGTTGGCCACCGCGAGGTCGAGCTTGCCATCGACGTTCAGGTCCGCGATCGCGATCGACCACGGGCTCGGGCCCACGAGATAATCCACCGGCGCGGCGAAGGTGCCGTCGCCCTGGTTCAGGAAGACATAGACGCGGATCGCGGAAAACCCCGTCGCCGCGAGGTCCAGCTTGCCGTCGCCGTTGAAGTCCGCCGCCTCGACGGACACGGCGGCCGGGATGCCAGGATAATCGACCTTGGCGGCGAAGGTGCCGTCGCCCTGGTTGAAGAGCACGCTCACGCTGTCGCCATCCCAATTCGCCGTGGCGAGGTCCGGTTTGCCGTCACCATTCAGGTCCGCCGCGATCACCCACCGAGGCGAGCCGCCCGTGGCATACGGGACCGCCGCACCGAAGGTGCCATTGCCCTGGTTGAACAGCACGGCCACCTTGTCGCTACCGGCATCGGCGACGGCGAGGTCGTTTTTCCCGTCCCCATTCAGGTCCGCCACCGCGGGCGCGTAGGCGTCGGCGCCCACCGGGTATTCGACCGGGAGGCCGAACGTACCATTGCCCTGGTTGAGGCGTACGCTCACGCTGCCGACGATGTTCGAGATCACGACATCGGGTTTGCCGTCGCCGTTCAGCTCGCCCGCCGTGACCCCCGTGGAGCCCAGAGAGGCGCTGTAGACATCCGGGCTTCCGAAGGTGCCATCACCCAGGTTGCGGAATACGGCCAATTGCCCGGGGCTGACGTTCTGCTTGCCGAAGTTCACGATGGCGAGGTCGAGCTTGCCGTCGCTGTCCACGTCCGCCGCCGTGAGCGGCTGCGGCTGATACTCCGTCGGGTAGACCACCGGGCCGAAGGCGCCCTGGCCCTGGTTGAGCAGCACGGTCAGGTCGTCCGGGCTGTTCGGGTTGGTCGTTGAGCCCGCGATGGCCAGATCGGGCTTGCCGTCGCCATTGAGGTCCGTCGAGACGAGCGCCTGGGCGCCCTCGCTCGCCGGGTGTTGTTTGGTGGCGAAGAGTAGCTGGTTGCCATCGTATTTGTTGAAGAGCAGCGTCACGTCGGCGGCGCCGCTGTACCCGATGTTATTGGTGACCGCGAGGTCGATGAGGCCGTCGCCGTCGAGGTCCGTCGCCTGGATCCCCGTGGGTTCGTTGCCCACGGGCTGGTGGACGGCGGCGGCGAACGTGCCATTGCCCTGGTTCAAGAGCACGCTCACGTTGTCGCTGCCGTTGTTGACGACGGCGAGGTCGGGTTTGCCGTCGTTGTTGATGTCCGCCGCGGCGATCGAGCGGGGATCCGTGCCCACCGTGTACGGGACCGGCGCGGCGAAGGTGCCGCCTCCCTGGCCGAGGAGCACGTGCGCCTGGTTGCCGAGCCAGTTTGCGACGGCCAGGTCGAGCACGCCATCGTCGTTCAAATCTTTGACCACGACGGCTCGCGGGCCCGTGCCGGCGGGGTAATTGACCGCGGGGTCGAAAGAGCCATTGCCCTTGCCGAGCAGCACGCTGATGTTGTTGCTGGTGGTGTTCGCGACGACCGCGTCGAGCTTCCCGTCGCCGTTCAGATCCGAAAGCGCCACGGACCGGGGGCCCGTGCCCACGGGGACGTTGACCATGGGGGCGTAGCCGCCCGAGTAATCATCATCCTGCACGATGACGCCCAAGTTGGGGCTGTTGGAGCTCGCGACGACGAAGTCGGGTTTGCCGTCGCCGGTGAGGTCACCGATTGCGACCGAGTGGGGAAACGAGCCAACGGTGAGCGACAGCGGATAAGGGAAGGTTCCGCTGCCTTGGTTGAAGTAGAGCTTGAGGCTGGCCACGCCGTCCGTGAGCGCGAGATCGAGCTTGCCGTCGCCGTTGATGTCCGCCGAGGCCACGGAGGTCGCATCGCTCACCGTCCGCGACTGCGGAGGCCCAGGGAGCCCGAGCGAACCCATGCACGCGGCCGGGACGCAGGTGCCGGCCATGCAGGTAGCGCCCCCATTGCAGAGTGGTTTGCCCATGCACGCGCCGGCCTGGCAGGTGTCGGCTTGGGTGCACGTGTCCCCGTCATTGCAGGCAGCGCCGGAAGCGGGGAGGTGGACAGGCTCGTTGTTTTCGCAGACGTCGTCGGTGCAGGGGTCGTTGTCGTCGACGGGGACACAGGCAGCGCCGCCGCTGCCGCCCTCGCCGCCGCTGCCGCCCATGCCGCCGCTGCCGCCCATGCCGCCGCTGCCGCCCATGCCGCCGCTGCCGCCGGTTCCGCCCGTCGAGGACGAGCTCGTCATCAGGCCGCCGGCGCCGCCACTGCCGCTCGTGGACGAGCTGGAGGAGTCTGCGGTGGAGCCTCCGCTCGCCGCGCCGGGCTCTTCGGCCTCGCAGCCGAAGGGCCCCGCGAGGAGCCCGAGGAAAAGTGCCGTGACCATGAAGCCCGACGTGGTGCGGCGCATGAAGAGGGAACGCATGTGAAACTCCTGGAAAGGAAAGGGGGCCGTGCAGGTCGTTGCCGGAGCGGCATTCCGTGAGCCGTGCTTTTACGATGAAGGGTCAGCGCGAAGGAAGGGGGCTCGGGGGTAAGGGCGCGTCACTGCATGCTTGAACACCGGACAGCAAGAGCTTCAAGAGCGCAACAGCGCCGTGTGAAAGAGAAAAAGCACGCAACCTGCGCCCTTGGACGACCTCGGGTGCAAGTGATTCACCCGGCCCCCGCGGGCGTGAGCGGGCATCCTTCCCGCCGATTTTCTCGATGACCGGCCGCAGCCGCCGCAGCAATTCGGAAGCGGAAGCGGAATCGGAGGCGGCAAGTGAAGCCTGATTGTGTACCGCTCCCGCGGTCCCGCCGGATCCCGCCGCCCCGGTCACCGTCATGGGACGCTCGGTTCCCGGGCGCATCGTGAGCCCCCTGGTTCGCTGCCTTGCCGCCAGCCGGTCAACGTGCGATTCGGTGCGCCATGCAGGCAATGAGGAGGCGCCGCTGGGCAATGCTGGGCGTGCTGGTGTTGGGCATTGCTGGGGCAGGTCTGACGGGTGCGTGCGGGTCGCCTCTCGATCCGGGGCCTGTCGATTCGTGCCTTGCTCCACCCGACACACCGACCGACGCGTCGACCGAATGTGCGGAGCCCATGGAGGATGCGTGCATGCTTTACCGCATCCCGCTCGTGGGAAACCCGAGCACGAATGTCGCGCTGCGGAGCAAGTACATCGCCGCGTTCGGCACCGCTTGCTACATGTCCGTGGCCAGTACGTTCGACTGCTTCTACGAGACGTGGGAGGCCGCGTGTGCCGATGCCGTGAAGATCGGCCAGGTGTCGGGAAATGCGCCGTACGCCGAGGACTACAAGTGCCAGCCCGTCGGCAACGGTGACTACACGCTGCAGGTCGGCTCGGATGTCGCGAACAAGATCCTGATCAACTACCAGGCCGCGCCGCTCCAGTCGTCGCTCATCGAGATCAAGACCGTCCCGACGGAGGTGAGCGGTCCATATCGCAACTTGGTCGAGGTCACGACCATCAAGCCAGAAAAAGATTTCTACTGCTCCAGCGGCCAAGTCAACGAAAAGGGCGAGCCCCTCAACCAGAGGGAGTGGATCCTCCAGGTCAACCGCAAGGCGCACAAGGGCGAGATTCACTCCGATCTCGCGGACTTCACGTGGCCTTGCGAGGATGAGAACTGCAAGCCGACGACGTGCACGGAGAAGCTCGTCCTCCAAGATCCGGCTGATAAAGAGACGCCCCAAAACGACCCAGATCGCGCGCAGGTGCACCACGTGGTGCCCAGGAAGGACCTGCGCGGTTGTCCGTGGGGCACGAACGCGTACAAGAACGCGGCCGTCATCTCGGCGAGGCTCAACCAAATCTCTTCAACAAGGTCCCGCCGGAAAAAGAGGTGATGCAGCTCAACAAGGTTACGCCGTACACGCCGTGACGCGGCCGGCGGACGCAGGCGGCGAGCACGTTGACGTCGCGACCCACGAGGTCTAGGCGAAACCGATGCTCGAACGGGTTACCCGCCACTTCGGACGCCTCGTCTTCGACCGAGACGCCATCGTCCGCGCCGCGCTGCGCGCGTACGTCGAAACCTACGTCGAGCAGATCGCCCGCTTTTGGTATCCAGCCTCCGACGGCGCGGAATGGACGGGCGACCTGAAGCGGGGCGCAATCTACAACGCCGACGACGAAGGAAACTACGAGGTCGTGGCGTGGACCGAGGCAGGCGTCGTCGGCCTCGCGTGCGAGATCGGGTGCGGTTCGATCGAGCAGCTCGGCCTCTCGCTCGACGCAGTAACCGGCGGCCCGGATGACGTGCGCGGGGCCGTGCCAGGGCTCCCCGCCGAGCTCGAGCCCGCGTTCGTGATGGCCGTCGGTTGGCTCTACGTGGGGGACGAGCATGGGGAGAGGCGGGCGGGCGTGGGCTTCTGGCTTCACGGCGATCGCGTCGGAGGCACGCTCCTCGCCGTCCACGATCCCTATCGGGCCGGGGGCGCCCGCCGGCTGGCCGCGTGGGGCTTGCTCCACAACGGGCGGCTCCTCCCGCTATCTTGTGAGTCGTATCGTCCACGCCCCGGGTGCATCGTGACGAACCACGACCGCCCGCAAGACGCCCCCGCCCACGCTCATGGACGCGGTGGTCGATCGGAGGCTGAAAGGCCCCACGGAGTTCACGCCCGCCGAGCTCGAGACGCTCCTTCTCCCCACGCCCAAGCCGGAGCGCGTGCTCGCCTCCCAGCGCAGGCTTCAGAAGGTCGGCATCACCTGGCCCGGCTCGCCCGAGATCCCCGAGAAGCCGCCCCTTTCTGGCGGGGACTCGTCTCACCCAATGAAGGCGTAAGCTCCCACGGATAAACGCAAAGCGGCAGCGGCAGCGGCAGCGGCTCTCAGCCCTGCGTTCCCTCCGCTGGGGGCGTCTCCTGCTTCCCATTCTCTTTCCGCGTCGCGCGCGCGGCGGCCTCGGCGCGCAGCCTCGCCATGGCATCGAGCAGCGGCGCGAGCAGCGCCTTGCCCTCCTGGATCCTCGCCGTATCGGATCGCTTGGCCCGGCTCGACACGTACCGCCTGAGCCGCACCATCAGCTCCACCCACTCCGTCTCCGCGTCTTGGCCCGCGCCGACGTGTGCGCGCTTGTCCGTGCGAGCCTTCTCCACCTCGGCCAGCAGGGCATCACTCTTGTCGAGGGCCGTCTCCCAACGCTCCAGCCATATCATTGGCAATTCGATGGCCGCCAGGGTCGCGGCGTGCTCGGGCGCGCGGATCGCGAGCAACGCGTCTCGACAGATGCGGTTTTCATCCGCGATGGGGTCATCGACGTGCGCCAGGCCATCCGGGAACGCGGCCTGGTACACGGCGGCGGCATTGAGGGCGTACGGGCTCACGCGGCGCCGCGATTCGACCCCGATGTAGTTCTCCAGGTGGCGATACCAGGTATCGACCGCGTCATCCGCGGCCGCGAGCTGCGCGAGCCGTGCGGTGCGCTCCGCCTGCGCGAGCACGGTCCCCGTGACGTGCGCGTCGAGCGCGTCGACGATGTCCGTGCACTCGGCGACATACGCATCCAGCGCGGGCTCCGAGGGGCCTTTCGCGGCGCGCGCGCTCAGGTTGTCCTTGATCTTCTTGGCAATGTCGCGCTTCTCGGCACGCGGAATCTGGTCGAGCTTGGCCATGAGTCGGCAACCTAACAGGGTGTTCCGTGATAGACAACACGAACGTTTGAGGTGTGGACGGTCGGACCGTTCCTCATTCTTTCCTCTCCACGGGAGGAGAGCGGGGGGAACGTTCCCAATTCCTTCCTCCCCTGGGGAGGAGAGCGAGGGGAACGTTCCTGGCTGCTTCCTCCCCTGGGGAGGAGAACGGGGGAAACGTTCCCCGCTGCTTCCTCCCCTGGGGAGGAGAACGGGGGGAACGTTCCGGGCTGCTTCCTCCCCCGGGGAGGAGAACGGGGGAAACGTTCCCCGCTGCTTCCTCCCCTGGGGAGGAGAACGGGGGGAACGTTCCTGGATGCTTCCTCCCTCGAGGCCAAGGTTGAGGGAAACCCCCCCGGGGAGCTTCCTCCTCCTGGGAGAAGGTCGAGGGGAACGTTCCGGGCTCGGTTCGAGCGAAGCGCATGCCCGCTCACGGGCGTCCCGTGGGACGAATGGCGCTTTGATGTTTACACGTAGGACGAGCTCGAATCCGCCAGCGTGCAACGCACGTTCCTGGTCTTGCCACCGGCCTGTGGGAAGAACTGCGCATCGCGCAGTTCTTCCCCAAATGGTCCAGGGCTTGCCCTGGTCCGGGTCGAGGGGCGGACAGCCCCCGCGGGGCCCGGGGCAGCGCCCTGGCGCGACGCCTCGCGACGAGACCAATGCGCGGCCCGCGTCACCATTTTGACCGGCCTGCACACCACGCAACGGCAGCGCAAGACGGTTTATTGCTCTCCTTCGGATCCTCATCGTTTGCGATATCGCTACCTGGCGCATTCGTCTTATTCTGACCCACTATGAAACCGTCTCGTCTTGCAGCCATCTCGCTCCTCATCGGCGTGTTCGCGGCGTATGGCTGCGGGGAGGAAGAATCGACGACCGAGACCACGAAGGGCGCTGGCGGCACTGGCGGCGGCGTCGGGGGCGCGACCGCGGGCGGCGGCGAAGGCGGGAGCGGGAGCAGCGACGGCAGCGGCGGCGCGACGTCGTGCGTTCCGGGCGCGACCGAGCCTTGTTATGGCGGCCCCTCGGGCACGGAGGGCATCGGGGTTTGCCAGGGCGGCACCCGCACGTGCAACGCCGAGGGCACGGGCTTCGGACCCTGCGACGGCGAGGTCCTCCCCTCGCAGGAGGACTGCGCCACCACGGAAGACGAGGACTGCGATGGCTCCACGCCAACGTGCGGGAGTGACAACCTCTGGAGCCGGCGCTTCGGCGCGGGCGAGTCTCTCGGCCTCATCGCCGGCGCCGGCGGCCACCCGATCCTCGTGGGTCGTTTTCCCGGCAGCCTGAGCTTCGGCGGGAACACGTTCACGAGCTCGGGCGGCTACGACGCGTTCGTCGCCAAGCTCGACGGCGCCTCGGGCGAGCACCTCTGGAGCCGCAGGCTCGGCGGCGCCGAGGATCAGGCCGCGTGGAGCGTGGCCGAGGACGCGCAAGGCAACGTCATCGTCATCGGCGAATTCCTCGGGCAGATGAGCGTCGGCGGCGGCAACTCGCTCCAGAGCGCGGGCGGCTACGACGTCTTCGTCGCCAAGTACGACGGCGAAGACGGCGATCACATGTGGAGCCGGCGCTTCGGCAACAGCGAGGACCAGATCGCGCGCGGCGTCGCCGTCACGAAGA
This sequence comes from Polyangium sp. 15x6, assembly GCF_029960785.1. Taxonomy (GTDB): domain Bacteria; phylum Myxococcota_A; class Polyangia; order Polyangiales; family Polyangiaceae; genus Polyangium. The sequence continues at coordinate 27,150 of NZ_JASBQE010000063.1, read as the reverse complement.
CGGGCGAGATCCTCGTGACCGGCAGCTTCTCCGGCGGCGTCGATTTCGGCACGGGTTTGCTCGAAAGCGCCGGGAGCTTCGATGCTTTCGTGCTCACGCTCGACAGCGACGGCAACACCGTGCGCGCCCAGCGCTACGGCGACGGCGAGGAGCAAAACGGCCGCGCGATCGCGGTCGACGCGGGCGGCAATGCCGTGTTCACCGGCGACTTCCGCGGCGAGGTGGACTTCGGCGGCACCACGCTCACGAGCGCGGGCGGCTTCGACCTGTTCGTCGCGCGCCTCGATCCGAGCGGCGCCGTCACCTACGCGAAGCGGTACGGCGACATGGATCCGCAGCGCGGTTATGCGGTGCGCGTGAACGCCGCGGGCAACGCGGTCGTGAACGGCATCGTTCGGGGCACCGTGGATTTCGGCGGCGGCGCGCTCACCGCGCAGAACCTCGACGTCTTCCTGCTCGAGCTCTCTCCGAGCGGCAACCACGTGAAAAGCGTGATCATGGGCGGCTCGAAGGCCGACACCGCCGGCGGCGTGGCCATCGGCGCGGGGGGCCGCTTCGTCGTCGGCGGCGGATTCTTGAAAGACGCGAAATTCGGCGGGATCACGCTGAACGCGCAGGGAGGCGCTTCCGCGTCCGAGGCATTCCTCGCGCGGTACGACACGTCGGGCAACGTCCTCTCGGCCACGGCCTACGGCGACAAGGACGATCAGGCCATCACGGCGGTCGCGACCGACGCCGCGGGCCGCATCTTCCTCGGCGCCCTCGTCTCCGGCACGGTCGATTTCGGCCAGGGCCCGCTCGCGGGCGGCGCGTCGGAGCTCGTCCTGGCGAAGCTCGCGCCGTAGAGCATCGACCGGTTCGATGCTCGGAAGATCGCGAAGCGATCTTCCCTCGGGGGGTGAATCGGCCGGGCTTTGCCCGGACGAGAGGGGGACGCGAGGCGTCCCCCTCGGGACAAAAGAGCTAGAACATCGAGCGGTTGCAAACCGCTCGATGTTCTAGCAGCCCTGCGACGACGAACGGCCGTTCCGGTGCTACGCCTCTCCTCGATGCGCCCCGCGACGGTCGCCACCCTCGCGCTCCTCGTGCTCGCCCCTTCCGGCGGGGCCGCCCGTCCTCCGCCTCCCCCCGAGGCGCCCTCGGCCCCCGCGCCGCAAGCGAGCACGAAGACCGGCATCGTCACCCTGCAGAGCCCCGCGCCCGAGGCGATCCTCCTCCGCGAAAGCACGTTCACGATGGGCTCGACGCCCGCCGAGGTCGCCCACGCGCAGACGCTCTGCGCCCTCGAGCCCATGGGCCGCGAGTGCCCCGAGCAGATCTTCGGCGACGAGTACCCGCCCCACGAGGTCTACCTCTCGGACGTCTGGATCGATCGCACCGAGGTCACGGTCGCGCGTTACCGCCGCTGCGTGGCCGCGGGGCATTGCCTGGAGCCGCCGTATGCCTCGGGGGCCGCGCGCTTCGATCGGCCGGAGCTGCCCGTCGTGATGGTGAGCTATGGCGACGCCGTGGCCTTCTGCACCTGGGCGGGCGGGCGGCTGCCGACCGAGGCCGAGTGGGAGCGCGCGGCGCGGGGCACGCGGGGGCGGCGCTACCCCTGGGGCAACCTTTGGAACGGCTCGATCGTGAACCACGGCAAGCTCTCCTGGGACGAGCTCGACCCCACCGACGGCTTCCTCGAGCTCGCCCCCGCAGGCTCGTTCCCGGACGGCCGGACCCCCGACGGGTTCGCCGACATGGCCGGAAACGTGGAAGAGTGGGTGGCAGACTACTACGCACCTCGCTACCAGGAGGGCAGCGTGATGAATCCGCGCGGCCCGTCCTCGGGGGAGGAGCGGGTCCTGCGGGGCGGCGGATACGTGCACGGCCGGCCATTTTTGCGCGCGGCGTCGCGCCAGCACGATCTTCCTTCCATGCGCAGGCCCTGGCGCGGGTTCCGGTGCGCCCGGGATCCGTAGCGAAGCGCGCCCGGCGGGATCATAGTGGGCGCGTGAAGATCGCCCACCTCTCGGATCTGCACCTGCTCTCGCTCGAAGGCGCGGTGCCGATGCGCCTCTTCAACAAGCGCCTCACGGGCTACGTGAACCTGCGCTTCCACCGCAAATCGGTCCACAAGCCCTTCGCCGTCGAGGCGGCGGCCGCGGAGATCCGAAAGCTCGGCGTCGATCACGTGGTCATCACGGGCGACGTCACGAACCTCGCCCTCGAGGTCGAGTTCGAGCTCGTGAAGAAGCTCGTCGAACAGGATCTCGGCCTCTCGCCCGACCAGATCAGCATGGTCCCGGGCAACCACGACACCTACACCCGCGGCGCCTTCCATTCGAAACGCTTCTTCCGCTACTTCGAGCCCTACCTGAAGACCGATCTCCCCGAGATCCCGGGCCCCTTCCCCTTCGTGCGCCTGCGCGGCCCGGTCGCGCTCATCGGCCTGTCGACGGCCGTGCCGAGGCCGCCGCTCGTCGCCGCCGGCGCCCTCCGCCCGAAGCAGCTCGATGCGCTCTCGCGGGTTCTCTCCCACCCCGAGGTGCGCTCGCGCACGCCGATCCTGCTCCAGCACCACCCGTGGCACAACCCGCCGCGGCTCGCGAAGACGCTGTTCGAAGGGCTCTACGACGCCCGGGAGCAGGGCGAGCTTCTGCGCGGGGTCGAGCGAGGCCTGCTCCTGCACGGCCACCTGCACCGGCGGATCCACCGCACGCTGCCGACGGCGCGGGGCCACATCGACGCGGTCGGCGCGACGAGCGCGTCGCTCCTGCACGACAGCGACGAGCGCATGGCGGGCTTCAACCTGTACGAGATCGACGACGCCTCGGGGGCGATCCGGTCGATCCGCTCATGCAGGCTCGATCCCGCGACGAAGACGTTTTCCGAAGTGCCGATTCCGAAGGGCTAGCCGGAAACGAACCCGGCGCCGTCGGACGGTGCGAGGTCCGAGGCGCCGGGTGACGATCAGCTCAGCTCAGCTCAGCTCAGCTCGCGGCGGCGAGGCGCATCACGTTGATGGCCTGCAGGCCCTTGGGGCCCTCCTTGATCTCGAACTCGACGGTCTCGTCCTCGAAGAGGCGCTTCCGACCCGCGTCCGGCTGCTGGATCTGCGAGTAGTGGACGAAGACGTCGGGGCCCGTGTCCTGCTTGATGAACCCCCAGCCCTTCTCGTCATTGAACCACTTGACTTTACCTACTGCCATAACTCCTCCACTTCACACGGTGCTCGCCGATCGCTGTCGATCCCCACGATTCCGCGCGTATCCAGCGCACGCGCCCCCGGTCGAGCGGCGCCAAGGTAGACGTCCGCTCGTCCGACCGTCAAGCGGAGTGCCACCCATGGAAGGCACGCGAGCACACACCCGCCGTTGACGCGCCCTGCGAAATCAAAAACGCGCCGCGCGCGACGCACGTGCGTAAAGGCGTTCGCTTCCAGGGGAAAATATGACCGGGAAATGACCGAAATTCAGACGGCCCGGCTTCGGCACGACCATCGCAAGGGGCGGCCGGCATGGAGTTCCCCACCCCCAAAGCCGAGATCACGGGCGCCCCTTCCGAGGGGAGCGGTGACGCGACGCAGCGGCCCCGCCCTTATGAACACGCCTCCCGCGATCCGCGGGCGCTCCGCATCCTCGCGAAGACCATCTACCGCGAAATGCGCCAGGGAGGTCTCGCCGAAGAAGACGTGATGTCGGTCGCCGGCGAGCTGCTCTCCCTCGTCGCCGGTGACATGAAGGACCGCCGCGAAAACGGCGACCCCACCTCGATCCCGCCTTCGTCCGCCTCCGCCCGCAAGCCGCGCTGATCCGTCATCCGTCCCCACCCGCGCGCGATCGTCCCCTCTTCGTTGACATGCTCCTCGGGGCTTGCTCGTATTGCCGGGCGTGGCCCGGGGCCGATCCCGCAAGGCCGCCCGAGCGGAATGATTTTCTCGGTCATCATCAGCGAGAAGGGCGGCGCCGAGCGCCGCGAATCCTTCGATCGCGCGGAGATCAACGTCGGCCGCGTGCAAGGCAACGACCTCATGCTGCCGAAAGGCAACGTGTCGAAGCGGCACGCGCGCCTGGTCCTGCGTGACGGCCGCTTCATCGTCACCGACCTGAAGAGCACGAACGGCACGTACGTCAACGGCCGCAAGATCGGGCAGCCGACGCTCGTCCGCGAGGGCGACAAGATCTACATCGGCGACTTCGTCCTGCGCATCGAAGCCGGCCCCGGCGCTTCGCTCGCCGGCGGGCGTATGCCGAGCGGCGAGTTCAACGCGATGCCCGACATGGGCTCGATCGAAGGCCCACTCTCGTCGCCCGGAGGCCCGCCCTCGGCCGTCCCCGCCAAACCCCGCGACCCGGGTGTGCTCACCGGCGAACAAGCCGCGGACGTGGTCAGTCACTTCCCGCTGGAAAACGATCCCGACGAGGCGCCGATCCCCGTGCCCGCCCCGCCGCGCGTGCCACGACCGAGCGCGAGCACGAAGCCGAGCGGCTCGATGCTGTCGCCGACCGCGCTCTCGCCGCTGTCGCCGCACACCGCAGCCGGCCCGCCGACGCTGAGCGCAGGCCCGCGGCCCACGGCGTCGAGCATCCCCGCGCCGCCGCAAAGCCCCTTCCCGCCGGCCTTCGGGCAGACGTTCCCGACGCGGCACGCGATGCCGCCCGGCCCGACGGCGGTGCCTCCGTCCCCGATGAACCGCACGAACTCGGAACCGACGCCGGGCCCGTCGGCCCCGCACCGCGCCGCGCTCGTGACCCTCGTGGAGCGCGTGGCCGAAGGCGTCGACCTCGCCCCGCTCGCCGCAGGCGCGCCCATCTCGTCGACGTTCGCCGCGAAGATCACGACGGCGATCGAAGAGCGCGCGGTCGTGATGAAGTCCGCGGGGCTCGTGCCGGACGGCGTGGGCATCGCAGAGCTCGCGGTGGAAGCGCGGCGCGAGCTTCTGGAGCTCGGCGCGATCGGGCCGCTGCTCGCGGACGACGACGTGCTCGAGATCCACGTGCAAGGCAACACGCGGCTCGTCGCATTCCGCAAGAGCCGCAAGACGCCGACGGGCGAGATGCCGTTCACGAGCGAGGAGGCCGCGGCGCGTGCTCTCAGGCGGCTTCTCGTTCACGCAGGCGCGCCGTTCGATGCGCCGGGCGCGGTGGACGTCGTCGCGCCAGAGGGATTTCGCATCCTCGGTGTCGTGCCCGCGCCGGGCGCGAAGGGGCTGCTCGTCGTGCTGCGCAAGCCGCAGCGGATCGAGGCGAGCACGCTGGAAGATCTCGTGCGCGCGGGGCTCGTCTCGCGGGCCGTGGCAACGCTGCTCTCGCAATGCATGGCCGGTCGCGCAAACGTGCTCGTCGCAGGGCCGATGGGCTCGGGGCACGGATCGCTCGTCGCGGCGCTCGCGCAAGGCTTCGCCGCGGAGGAGCGCGTCGTGTCGCTGCAAGACGACGACGAGATCCCCGTGCTCCACACGAACACGTTGTCGATCCCGCTCGGCCCGAGCGCGGACGCGGCGGCGAACGCGACACGTGTCGCCGCGCGGATGCGCCCCGATCGAATCGTGATCGGCGCGCTCGCAGGGCCCGCGGCCTCCGAGCTCGTGGGAGCCCTCGGCGAAGGCGCGGGCAGCGTGCTCGCGGCGACGCGCGCGCCGACCTTGCGCCATGCCCTCGCCCGGCTCACGGCCGACCTCGTGACGGCGCGCCCAGGCACGACCGTGGAGGCGGCGCGGGAGGCGCTCTCGAGTGCGTTCGACCTCGTGCTCGAAGTGGCCCGGCTCCGCGACGGCCGCGCGCGGCTCATGCGTGTCGCGGATCTGCGGGTGGAAGGTGGCGCGCTCGTGGCGCGGGACCTCTTCACGTTCCTCATCGAACGGACTGCCGCGGGCGGGACGATCGAGGGCAGCCTGCACCCGACGGGCGCGGTCCCGGCCATCGCGGAGGACCTGGCAGCGCGGGGCACGCCGGTCGATCCGGCGATCTTCCGACGCACGAAGTAAAGCGTCGTCGGCGGGCCGAGCGCATCTTGACGAGTCTCGGCAGGACGACGAGGTTCGACTAGGCTACCCTGTAAACGCCCTGCCGCTGGTGACGTAGCGGCAGCGGCGGTTCCAAGGGCAACAAGAAGCGAACATGGCCATCCGCACCATCCTGCATTATCCCGACCCTCGCCTTCGCCAGAAGGCCCAGCCGGTCGAGCGCATCACGCCCGAGCTCGAGCGGCTCATCGACGACATGGCCGAGACCATGTACGCAGCGCCGGGCGTGGGCCTCGCGGCCACGCAGATCGGCGAGCCGCACCGGATCTTCATCATCGACATCGCCGCCGAGGACGAACCGAGCAACCTCATGGTCTTCGTCAACCCGGAGATCCTGTCGAAGGTCGGTGAAGAGGTAGGCGCCGAGGGCTGTTTGTCGTTCCCCGGCGTGAGCGAGGACATCAAGCGCGCGACCGAGGTCCGCGTGCGCGCCCAGGGCCGCGACGGCAAGACGTTCGAGCTCACGGCCGACGGCCTGCTCGCAGTGGCGATCCAGCACGAGAACGATCACCTCGACGGCGTGCTGATGATCGACCGCGTGGGCATGCTGAAGAAGCGCATCATCCAGCGCAAGATGCAGAAGCGCGCAGACGCGACGGGTTGACCCTCGCGTTTGCGCTGGGGCTTTGCCCCAGACCCCACCGGGGCTGTCCGCCCCTGGACCCGGACCAGCGCAAGCGCTGGACTCGGGGTCGATGAACTGCGCGATGCGCAGTTCATCGAACGAGCCGGGTCAAGACCGGCGACGTCCCTGCCAGCCAAAATCGCCGTGACGGGCAACGCTGTCCCTGGTCTTGCGACCGGCCCGTGGAAGAACTGCGCATCGCGCAGTTCTTCCCCTGAGGTCCAGGGCTTGCCCTGGTTCGGGTCGAGGGGCGAACAGCCCCCGCGGGGCCCGGGGCAGCGCCCCGGCGCGGCGGCTCCCTTCAACGCGGGAACGACAGCGGCCCGCTGACGTACGCGTCGCGGCCGCAGAGCGCCCATCGAGGATCGACGATCCGCGGCGCCTCGCTCGGCGTATCCGGGCCTGCCCAGTCGACCGCGCCGGGACGACCACGAGGCCCGAGCAGGATCGGCGCGATGAACGCGTGGAGCTCGTCCGCGAGGCGCGCGGCGAGCAGGCTGCCCGCGAGCTCCGCGCCGCCCTCGACGAGGATCGACACCACGCCCTGCGCCGCGAGGATCCGCAGCGCTGCCGACACCTCCACCCGGCCCTCCGCCGAGTTCGGCACACGCAGCACCACGCATCCCGCGTCGGCGAGCGCCTGCTCGTTTGTCCCCGGCGCGTCCTCGCCCGTGAGCACCCACGTCGGCACCTCACGCGCGGTCTGCACGAGCCGGCTGTGCAGCGGCAAGCGCAGGTGCGTGTCGAAGACCGCGCGGGTCGGGCAACGCCCTTGCTCGGCGAGCCCGGGCGTGCGCACCGTGAGGCGCGGATCGTCCGCGAGCGCCGTCCCGATGCCGACGCCGACGACGTCGTGCTGCGCGCGCAGCTCCTGGACCTTCGCCCGCGCCTCGGGGCCCGTGACCCACTTGGAGGCGCCGCTGCGGGTCGCGATGCGCCCGTCGAGCGAGAGCGCGAGCTTCAGCGACACGTACGGCATGCCCGTCGTGATGAACTTCGCCCACGGCGCGATGAGCGCGCGCGCCTCGGCGCCCGCGACGCCGACGTCGACCGTGACGCCCGACTCGGTGAGCCGCGCCGCGCCCCCGCCCTCGACGTTCGGGTTCGGATCGAGGCAACCGATGACGACGCGGCGAATGCCCGCCCGCAGGATGTTGTCGACGCAGGGCGGCGTGCGGCCGTGGTGGTTGCAGGGCTCGAGCGTGACGTAGAGCGTGCCGCCGCGCGCGGCCTCACCGGCGCGACGCAGGGCGACGGTCTCGGCGTGCTCCTCGCCGGCGCGAACGTGGTACGACGTCGCGACGACCTCGCCCGCTTCGCTGACGACGATGGCCCCGACCGGCGGATTCGGCGATGGCTGGGACTTCTTCGCCTCCTCGAGCGCGAGGCGCATCGTGGCGAGATCGAAATCGGGTTCGGGGGCAGTCGTCATGGGTCAGCCCGGATCTACTAGGGGCCCTTCGCCTTCACAAGCTTACCAAGCTCGCGGAGAAACTCGTCCACGTCCCGGAAGGAGCGATAGACGCTGGCGAACCGGACGTAGGCGACCTCGTCGAGGTCGCGGAGGTGGTTCATCACCCGCTCGCCGAGTTCGGCGCTCGTCACCTCGCGCCGCTCGGATTCCTGCACCTCACGCTCGATCGCGTCCACCACGACTTCCAGCCGATCCACCGAGACCGGCCGCTTGTTGCAGGCGGTCCGGAGACCTCGCATCAGCTTGGCTCGATCGAAGGGTTCGCGCCGGCCGTCTTTTTTCACGACGGTCGGCAGGACGTCCTCGACGCGCTCGTACGTCGTGAACCGACGACCGCACGCGGCGCACTCGCGGCGCCTGCGCACGACGTCACCCGACCCGGGCGCGCGGGACTCGACGACCTTGTCCTCGAGGTGCCCGCAGAACGGGCACCTCATCGCCTAGCCCTCGAAGCGGGAGAACACGAGCGCAACGTTGGTGCCCCCGAACCCGAACGAGTTCGAAATGACGTTCCGAAGGCGACGCTCCCGCGCAACCAGCGGGACGCAGTCGAGCACGCACTCGGGATCCTGCTCCTCGAGGTTCGCCGTGGGAGGGACCTTGCCCTCGTGAAGCGCGAGCACCGAGAGAGCCGCCTCGACGGCGCCCGCGCCGCCGAGCAGGTGTCCCATCACCGACTTCGTGGAGCTCACCCAGAGCTTGTGTCCGGTCGCGTGCTCCCCGAACACTTTCACGATCGCGCGGGCCTCCTCGATGTCGCCGTGCGGCGTCGAGGTGCCGTGCGCGTTGATGTACTCGATGTCCGTCGGCGCGAGCTTCGCGTCCACGAGCGCTTGCTTCATCGCGCGCTGCGCGCCCTCGCCTTCCGGCGCGGGCTTCGTCAGGTGGTACGCATCGCACGTGGCGCCGTAGCCGGTCACCTCGCCGTAGATCTTCGCGCCGCGGCGCTTCGCGTGCGAGAGCGACTCGAGCAGCAGCGTCGCCGCGCCCTCGCCCATGATGAAGCCGTCGCGGCCCTTGTCCCAGGGCCGACTCGCCCGCGCGGGCTCGTCGTTGCGCCGCGAGAGCGCGAACATCGCCCCGAAGCCCGCGGCGGCGAGGCCCGTGATCGTCGCCTCCGTGCCGCCCGCGAGCATGAGGTGCGTGCGACCGCGGCGGATCCACTCGAAGGCTTCGCCGATCGAGTGGGCGCTCGAGGCGCACGCGCTCGTGTTGCAGTAGCTCGGCCCCTTGAGGTCGAGGGCCATCGCGACCTGACCGGCAGCGAGGTTCGCGATGACCTGCGGGATGAAGTACGGACTGACCTTCGAGGGCCCCTTTTCGAGGAGCACCTGCGCGTACTGGTACAGGTTCTCCAGTCCGCCGAGGCCGACGCCGATGTACGTGCCGCACGCCTCGCGGTCCTCGTCGGTGAGCTCGATCCCCGCGTCCTGCATGCAGAGCTGCGACGCGGCGACCGAGAGGTGGGCGAAGCGGCCCATCTCGCGGAGCTTCTTCTTGGGAATGAAGTTTTCCGCGACGAACCCCTTCACCTCGCCTGCGATGCGCGTCGAGTACTGCGATGCATCGAAGAGGGTGATGGGTCCGATCCCGGACTCGGCCGCGAGCACGGAGCGCCACGTCTCCGCGGTGCCGATGCCGTTCGGGGTGACGAGACCGATGCCGGTGATGACGACGCGTTCCATACTCGCTTCGCCCAGGATGGACCGGGGACCGTGCCCTCGCTAGGGCTCTCGGGGGCTACTTCTTGGTGTGCGAATTGATGTAGTCGATCGCATCCTGCACGGACCGGATCTTCTCCGTGTCCTCGTCCGGGATGTCGATCTCGAACGCCTCCTCGAAGGCGAGCACGAGCTCCACGAGGCCGAGCGAATCTGCGCCCAGGTCGTCGATGAACGTCGATTCGGGCTTGATGTCCTTCTCTTCGACGTCGAGCTGTTCCTTGATGATCCGTTTGACCTCGGCCGAGATGTCGCGACCTTCCGCCATGGCGTCCTCCGGGAAAAAGCGGTCCCCTCCTAACCCATCGTTCGAGCTTTTGCACCACCTTCGTGGCGTGCGAAACGCTTTTTACATGTACATGCCGCCGTTTACGCGGATGGTCTCGCCCGTGATGTAAGACGCAGCATCCGAGCAGAGGAAGATCACCGCCGCAGCGACCTCTTCAGGCTTTCCGGTGCGACCGAGGGGAATGGCCTTCAGCATGCCTTCCTTCACCTCGGTCCCGAGCGACGAGGTCATGTCGGTGTCGATGAAGCCGGGCGCGACCACGTTCACCGTGATGTTCCGCGAAGCGTACTCGCGCGCGAGCGTCTTCGAGAGGCCGAGCAGCGCTGCCTTCGACGCGGCGTAGACCGCCTGCCCGGCATTGCCCATCTCTCCGACGATGCTCGACAAGAGCACGATGCGCCCAGCGCGGGCGCGCATCATGGGTTTGATCGCCGCGCGCGCGCAGCCGATCGCGCCCTTCACGTTCACCGCGAAGACGCGATCGATCTCCTCTTCCTTCACGCGCAGGACGAGGTTGTCGATGGCGATGCCGGCGTTCGCCACGAGGATGTCGAGGCGGCCGAGCCGCTTCGCCAGGGCCGCGATCGCCTCGTCGGTGGCCTGCATGTCCGCCACGTCGAAGCCGAGCGCCTCGGCCTTGCCGCCGCGCTCCTCGATCGCTTGCACGACGCGCCGCGCTTCGTCCTCGCCGCGCACGTAGTTCACGACGACGTGCGCGCCTTGCGCCGCGAGCGCCTCCGCCGTCGCCCGACCGATCCCACGTGAAGCGCCCGTCACGAGCGCGACCTTGCCGCTCAGACCGAACATCTCTCATGCCTCCAGAAACGCTGCCACCGCGTCGATCCCCGCGGGATCCGAGACGCTCAGCACCTTGATGGATTTCGCGATTCGCTTCACGAGCCCGGCGAGCACCTTGCCAGGACCGAGCTCGAGCGCGTGCGTCACGCCCTCGGCCGCCATGCGCTCGACCGAAGCGGACCAGAGGACCGCGCCGTCGATCTGCCGAAGCAAGAGGTCGGCGACGCGGCCCGGTTCTGCGTTCGGCGATCCGTCGACGTTGGCGATCACCGGGAAGGCGAGCGGATGGATCACGACACGCCCGAGCTCGGGCGCGAGCGCGTCGCGCGCGCTCCGCATGAGCGCGCAGTGGAAGGGCGCGCTGACCTTGAGCGGCACGGCCTTGCCGCCGCGCGCCACCACGAGCTCGCTCGCGCGCGTCACCGCGTCCTTTTGCCCTGCAATCACCACCTGCCCGGGCGCGTTGTAGTTCGCCGGCGAAACGATTTCTCCCGCGGCCGCCTCCTCGCAGAGCGCCGCGATCGCCTGGGCGTCGAGCCCCATGATCGCCGCCATCGCGCCCTCGCCCGGAGGCACGGCGGCCTGCATCGCGGAGCCGCGCAGCCTGCAGAGGCGCACGGCGTCTTCGAGCTCGATCGCGCCCGCCGCGCAGAGGGCGCTGTACTCGCCGAGCGAGTGCCCCGCGGCAAACATGGGCGGCGCGAGATCCGGATGACGCTCGCGCAGCGCCGCCACGATGGCCGCGCTCGCCGCCACCATCGCGGGCTGCGTGTTCGCGGTGAGCGTGAGCTCCTCCATCGGGCCTTCGAAGCAGAGCCGGGAGAGTGGCTCGCCGAGCGCCGCGTCCGCGCGCTCGAACGTGCGGCGCGCGGCCTCCGACGTCGCGGCGAGCTCCTTGCCCATGCCGACGAGCTGCGAGCCTTGACCAGGGAACAACCAGGCGACCTTCGTGCTTCGTTGCATCGACGCGGACTCCTCGTGCGACGTCGCGAAAGAACGTTTTGCAGTCAAAGGATCGGCGGGAGACGCGCAGAGCGCGCGTCACATCCGGACGAGCGCGGCGCCCCAGGAGATCCCGGCGCCGAGGGCGCACATGAGGACGTTTTGCCCGGGCTTGATGCGCCCGTCGCGCACGGCCTCGTCGAGCGCGATGGGGATCGAGGCGCTCGACGTGTTGCCGTACTCCTGGATGTTGATGACGAACTTCTCCATCGGGAAGTTCAGCCGATCGGCGACCTGCGTGATGATGCGCAGGTTCGCCTGATGGGCGACGACCCAGTCGAGATCGGCGCTCGTGAGCCCCGAGGCCTTGAGGACCGCGGTGGACGCGCTCGTCAGGTTCTTGATGGCGGTCCGGAAGATCTCCTGCCCCATCATGTGGACCTTGTTGCGCTTCTTCGCGAGGCCCTCGTCCGTGAGCGGTTCGGCCGTGCCGCCGCCCGGGATCGTGAGCGCATGCGCGAGCGAACCGTCGGTGAAGATGCGCGTGGCGAGCAGGCCCCGGCCGTCTCCCTCCGAGGGCCCGAGCACCACCGCGCCCGCGCCGTCTCCGAAGAGCACGCACGTGGTCCGATCCTGCCAGTCGAGCAGCCTCGACAGCAGCTCCACGCCGATCACGAGGACGCAGCGCGCCGCGCCGGTGGCGATGAACTGATCGGCGATGGTCATGCCGTAGATGAACCCGGCGCACGCGGCCGACAGGTCGAAGGCCGGGATGTTGTCGGCGCCGAGCTTCTGCTGCACGTGCACGGCGCACGCGGGCATGGGGCTGTCGCCGCTGATCGTCCCGACGATGATCATGTCGATGTCGGCGGCGTTGAGGCCCGCCGACTCGAGGGCGCGACGCGCGGCGGCCGCCGCCATGTCGCTCGTGTTCTCGTTCTCGGCCGCGATGTGCCGGCGCCGGATGCCGGTGCGCTCTGCGATCCAAGCGTCGGACGTATCGACCATCTTCTCGAGGTCGACATTGGCGAGGACCTTCTCAGGGACGTAGTGGCCAGTCCCGAGGATGCGACTCTTCGGTGTAGGGAGCGCGCTCATGGTGACAAGGTAGCAGGGCGCCAGGGCGGCGCGTGATCGAGCGATGGACCTCGGCCCGTGCCTCCGCGTGATTCATCGCGGAGCGCCGAGATCCATGCACGCACGTGTTGCCCGGCGCGAGCCCATCTCGAAGCCTCGCCCTTCGTCGAGCGGGAGGCCCTTCGAGACGGGCAAGCCGGGGATTGCAGTGGATTCAGGTGGTCGTGGCCTTGACGGCCTTCGCCTTGCGACCCTTGTAAAAACCACAGGCGCCGCAGGCGCGGTGAGGAAGCGCAGCCTCCCCGCAGTTCGGGCAGGCAACCACCTGCACCGGGGTGACCTTGTCGTGGTTCGCGCGCCGCATGTCGCGCTTGCTCGGGGTGGTTTTCCTCTTCGGGACGGCCACGGGCTACTCCTTCTTCGTCTTCTTCTGCTGGGACGCGTCGGCGCTGCCGGCCGCGGCCCCTTGATCATCGTTCGGCTCGCGCGAGCCGCTCTTGGCGAGCGCGGCGCGCAAAGCGCCGAGGGGCGCGAGCCTCGGGTCGATGGGCGGCTCGACGCCACCCTCGACGGCCTCGGGGGAGGCGGGACGGATACCCGGACACGCCTCGGAGCACAAGGGGAAGATGGGCATCTCGAGCAGAATCGCCTCGCGGATGAACCCGTCGAGCACGACCGTCTCGCCGTCGTAGACGTCGACCTCCGCCTCGTCCGAGGAAAACTCGTACTCCGGCGGCTCCTTTTCCTTCGGCGCCTTCTTGCCCGGTTCGGTTTTCGTGCTTCCCCCCGCTGCCTTCTTCGCCTGCGCCGCCGCGCGCTTCTCGTCCGCCTTCTGCGCGAGCACGGCAGGCGCCGCGGGCTTGAGGAGGAGCGACATCTCTGCGTCGACGTCGAGCTTCGTGGGTTCGAGGCAACGAGCGCACGGCGCCTGCAAGACGGCGTGGACGCGCCCGCGCACGACGATCTCGGCGCCCGAGCGGGAGATCCGCCCCGAGACGTGCCCCGACTCGGCGCCACGCAAGTCGCAGTCGCTGAGCTGCTCGTCGAGCCAAGCGACGGGCAGGTCCGCCGCGATCGAGCGACCAGCGGCGTCGATGTCTCCGGCAGGAATGGCGAAGAGCGGCATGGTCGACTCCTGGGGGCAAAAGCGAGATCGCGGTAGCCGTGCGTTCGGCGCGGCCTCGCGAGGCGGGAGCAACTAGCGCACGGTCGGGGTGCTCGCAAGCCGCCCGGCGCAGCTTCGACCAACGAAGGCCATGGTAGGGTGCGCCCAGCACGCATGGACCGCCCGCTCGAACGGCCTGACGATCGATCGCGAAGGTGGCTCTTTGCCGCGGCGATCTACACGTTGGTCACGGTCGTGTGTCTCGCCACGACGGCGCGCGAGCGGCTCACGACGCACACGCCGTTCAACCACTTCGCCTTGCTCGCCGACGCGTGGCTGCACGGTCGCCTGGACCTCGGCGGCCCGCCCCCCGCGTACACGGGGAACAACGATTTCGTCATGTGGGGAGGCAAGCACTACGTGAGCTTTCCGCCGTTCCCCGCGGTCCTCTTGCTGCCTGCGGTCAAGCTCGCGGGCAGCGTCGAACGCGTCCGGGACGGTCAGATCTTCGCGCTCTTCACGGGCCTCGCGCCGGCGCTCCTGTACCTCGGCCTCGACGCGCTCGCGCGCGCGGGCAGGACGGGCCGATCCGAGCGGGAGAACGTGCTCCTCTCGCTGCTCTTCGCATTCGGCACCGTGTACTGGTTCTCCGCCGTGCAAGGCACGGTCTGGTTCGCCGCGCACGTCGTCGGCGCGGCGCTCGCGGCGCTCTACCTCTTCGCGTCCGTCGGCGCGGCGCACCCGATCCTCGCGGGGTTCGCCATCGGCCTCGGGTTCGCCACGCGCACGCCGCTCGGCTTCGCGTTCCCGCTCTTCATGTACGAGGCCGTGAGGGCGAGCGCGCGCTCCGGAGCAAGCGGTCGCGTACGCCTCGCGGACGTGGACGCGCGAGCGCTCGCGAAAAAGCTCGCGCTCTTCGCTGCACCTGCCGCCGCGGTACTCGGCGTCCTGCTCTGGTACAACGCAGCGCGGTTCGGCGACCCCTTCGAGTTCGGCCACCGGCTCTTGGCGATCACGTGGCGGGCCCGCATCGAGCGATGGGGGCTCTTCTCGTACCACTACCTCGGCCGGAACCTCGGCGTGATCCTGACGTCCCTGCCCTACGCGGGTGTCAGCGGCGCTCCGTTCCAGATCAACGCGCACGGCCTCGCGCTGTGGATCACGACGCCCCTCTACGCCTGGGTCCTCTGGCCTCGGCGCACGCCACCATCGTTCTGGGCCGTCGCGCTCACGGCCGCGTGCGTCGCGCTGCCGAGCTTGCTCTACCAGAACAGCGGCTGGATCCAGTTCGGCTACCGCTTCTCCAACGACTTCGCCGTGTTCCTATTCGCGCTGCTCGCGCTCGGCCGGAGGCGGCTCGGCGGCTTCTTCTGGGCCTTCGCCGTGATCTCCGTCCTCGTCAACGCGTTCGGCGCGGTCACCTTCCAGCGCGACGGTTACGGTCGGTTCTACTTCGTGGATCCGACCCAGAAAATTCTCCACCAGCCCGATTGACGTGACGCACCCCGCGCGGCCCGGGGACACCGCGTCGGCCTTGTGGTAGCTCGTCCCCGCCATGTCCGAAGTCCTCCTCGATCCGGTCGCGGTGGCCCGAGGCCTCCGCCGCGTCGCTGGCGAGATCGCCGAACACGGCGGCGTCCGTGACCTCGCGTTGGTCGGCATTCGGCGCGGCGGCGAGCCCCTCGCGGAGAGGCTCGCCGCGCTGCTCCGCGAGCTCGAAGGTGAAGCCCCGCCGACGGGCTCCATCGACATCACCCTCTACCGCGACGACGCCGCGACGGCCCTGCCGAACCCCAAGATCGGCCCGAGCCGCATCCCCTTCGAGGTGCGCGGCAAGCGCGTCGTGCTCGTCGACGACGTCATCTACACGGGCCGCACCATCCGCGCGGCGCTCGACGCCGTGCTCGACTACGGCCGCCCGCGTCGCATCGAGCTCTGCGTGCTCGTCGATCGCGGCGGCCGCGAGTTGCCCATCCACCCGGACTACACCGTGCGTCGCGTGGAGCTCGGCCCCGGACAGCGGATCGAGGTCACGCAGAAGGACGACGGCGCGTGGGCCACCATCGAGGACGCATCCACCCTGGGGGGAACGTGACGACGACACCACGCGCGCGATATCCGCACCGCCACCTGCTCGGGATCGAGGCCTTGGAGAAGACCGAGATCCACTCGATCCTGGACGCCGCGGAGAGCTTTTTCGACGTCTCGCGGCGCAGCGTCCGAAAGGTGCCGACGCTCCGCGGCAAGACGGTGATCAACCTCTTCTACGAGCCTTCGACGCGCACGCGGACCTCGTTCGAGCTCGCAGGCAAGAGGCTCTCGGCAGACGTCATCAACATCAGCGTGTCGACGTCGAGCGCGGTCAAGGGCGAGACGCTCCTCGACACGGTGAAGAACCTCGAAGCAATGTGCCCGGACGTCCTCGTGCTCCGGCATCAAGCGTCAGGCGCGCCGCACTACGTCGCATCACGCACGAAGGCCGCCGTGGTCAACGCGGGCGACGGGACGCATGAGCACCCCACGCAAGCGCTGCTCGATGCGTTCACGATCCGACGACGAAAGGGCCGGCTCGAAGGCCTCGTCGTGGCCATCTGCGGCGACGTCCTGCACAGCCGTGTCGCGCGCTCGAACGCGCTTCTCCTGCGAACGATGGGCGCCACGGTGCGCTTCGCGGGCCCTCGCACACTCTTGCCACCTGCAGCCGAGACGCTTGGCGCGGAGGTGCACGATCGGCTCGAACCCGCGCTCGAAGGGGCCGACGTGGTGATGATGCTCCGCGTCCAGCGCGAGCGACTCGCGGGCACGTTCTTGCCGAGCACCCGCGAGTACAGCCGGAAGTTCGGCCTCAACGAGGCGCGACTCGCGCTCGCAGCACCCGACGCGATCGTGATGCACCCCGGCCCGATGAACCGAGGTGTGGAGATCGACCCCGCCGTGGCAGATGGCTCACGCAGCGTCATCCTCGATCAGGTGGAAGCAGGCGTCGCCGTGCGAATGGCGGTCCTGTGGATGCTCGCGACGGAGGCCGAGGGGGAGCCGATCGCGGGCGCTTGAGCGCGGATGACCATTGACGCTCCCTGCCACCCGCAGGACAAACCCTTCGAGAGGCGCGGGCGACGTCGAGCGCGCAGGCCGTGCCTCCGGGTGGTGAACCATGAAGAGGACCGACGAGCGTCCCCGCAGCGTCCGCGGGAAACGAGCTTCACGCGCAGGTTCGTCTGGTGAAACCTTTGCAGACGGCAAGCGCCGTGGCGCTCCCTTCCCGTCGACGCCGACGCCGTCCCCCTCCACGTTGTACCCCGACGTCATTCCTCCTCTGCCGCCCGACGTCGTCCCTCACGATCCATCGCACCCCCCCGTTCGTTATCCGTTCGCGGAGGAGCTCATCTCCGGGGTCCTGCCTCCGCGGGAGGAGGTGTTCCAGCAGCTCTATGCGCGCGAATGGCAGTTCGTCCTGCGTACCGTCGAGCGGTATGGAGTGCCCGCGCGCGACGCCGACGACATCGCGCAGGAGGTCTTCTCGGTCGCCCTGCGGCGAATCGAGGATCACGACGCGGCAAGCTCGGCGCGCCCGTGGCTGTTCGTCATCGCGATGCAGCTCGCGACGAACTACCGGAAGCTCGCGAGGCACCGCATGGAGCCGCTCGTGGCCGAGCTGCCGCCGGAGCCGATGAGCGACACTCTCGCCGCCGAAGCCGCGCTCCTGGAGGGCGAGGAGCAGGCGCTCGCGCGCGAGCTCATCGGCCGAATGCGCCCGAAGCTCCGCGAGATCCTCGTCCTGCACGACCTCGAGGAGCAGCCGATGCCGGAGATCGCCGAGAAGCTCGGGATCCCGCTCAAGACTGCTTACGCTCGGTTGAAGCTCGCGCGCGCAGAGGCGCTCCGGCGAGGTCGAGCGCTCGCCGCGTCGAGCCTCGCCGTGTCGACGCCGCGCCCTCTGCTGCCGAAGGATCTTCTCCGCGTGCGCGAGGTGCTCCTCGCGTATGCGCATCAACCGCCCAGCGCGGCACGCGCTTCACGTCGGCGCAAGGGGCCGATCATGTATCCCTGCGCCATCGCTCCGCGGGAAATGTCGTCCCCCATGGCCACGTTCCCGCCGGGAGGCGAGAGGCGCGCGTCCCCCCATCCCTATCCGCGCGCGGCAGGTCATTCGAGGTCAAACGGATCGACCTGGGTCTCCAGCAGCCGCGGGACGGACTTCGCGACGGCATCGCCGATCTGCGAGAAGGTCCCCACGACCGAGACCACGAGATCGTCTTCCGACAGACGCTCGCGGATCGCGGCGTTCGCCTCGTCCAGCGTGACGGCCTCGATCTGCTCGAGCTGCTTGTCGTGGTAGCCCTCGGGCAAGTCGTAGAGCGCGGCTTCGAGCTTCTGGTAGGCCCGTTTCCTCGCCGTATCGACCTCGAAGGCGTGTGAACGGACGAGGTATTTTTTCACGAACGAAAGTTCGTCCTTCGTGATCCCGTCCTTGCGAAGCGCGTGCAAAAGCTCGAGCTTCAACGCGAGGCAGGCCGATGCATCCGAAGCCTTGGGCGCCGTCCACATCGTGAACGCGTCCCTCTGCCGATCGAAGCCGACGCGCGAAGACGCGCCGTACGACCAGCCACGCTTCGCCCGCACCTCCTGCATGAGCCGCGAGGTGAACGTCCCGCCGAACGCGGTGTTCGCCACGAGGAGCGCCACGTGATCGGGATCGTTCGGGTGCGTCCCGAGCCCTCCGACGATCATCTGCGTCTGGGTTCGCTCGGGCTTGTCGACGAAGACGAGCCGACGGCCGGTCCTGCACGGCGGCGGCGGCACGGGATCCGGCACACTCGCGCCGACCGGAAGTCCGGAGAGCAGGCGCTCCGCGATCGCGTGTCCCTCCTCGACGTCGACGTCCCCCGAGATCGTGACGATCGCGTTCTCCCGCGCGTAGTGCGCTCCGTAGAACGACACGACGTCGGCGCGCTCGATCGCACGCAATGCGGGGATGCAACCCGCGACGCGGCGCCCGTACGGATGACCGGCGAAGAGCGTCCGGCGGAAGGCGCGCGCGCACAAGGTGCCGTCGCTGTCGCGCGACTCGATGAGCTCGGCCTCGGCTTCCCGCTTCAGCCGAGCGAGCTCGGCCTCGTTGAACGAGGGCCGCGCGAGCAGCGTCGATGCGAGGTCCACGAACGGATCGAGCGAACGCCGGATCACCTCGAAGTGAACCGTGCTCGCGCTCGGCGAGACGTCCACGCCGAGCTCACCGCCGAGGAGGTCGATCGTCTGCTCGATCTTCTCCGAGCTCCAACCTTCGGCGCCGCGACGGAGCATGCGCGCCGTGACGCGCCCGAGTCCTTCGCGTCCCACGGGGTCGTGCGCAGAGCCCGACCGGAACGCGACGACGACGCTGATGAGAGGCAACGCGGGGCTCGGCTCGACGATGACGTGCGTCACGACGCCACCTCCTCTTCGCTCTCCTCGCCGTCCGTCTCTTCGTCATCCATTTCGTCGCTCTCCATCGATCCGTCGGGCGCGACCTCGATGACCGTCCTCGACGAGCGCACGAGGTACCGGCGCGCCACGCGGAGCAGATCCCCCGCGGTGACCCTGCGATACGCCGCGAGCCGATCGAAGAGCGCCGCCGGATCGCCCAGCACGATCTCGTAGAACCCGATCTGCTCGGCCTTGCCGCTCACCGTCTCGAGCCCCTGCAGCACCGCGAGTTCGACGCGCGCCTTTGCCTTTTCGAGCTCCTCCTCGGTCACCGGCTCGGTGCGGACCCGATCGAGGAACACGTCGAGCGCCGCGCAGAGCGCCTCCGCCGTGTGCTCGCCGCGGGCCGACAAGAAGACGTCGTACAGCGACGGATCCCGGAACGCGCCCACCCACCCGCGCACGTCGGTGGCGATCTCCTGCTCCTGGATGAGCGCGCGATGCACCCGCGAAGAGCGCCCTCCGAACAGGATTTCGTTCAGGAGCGTGAGCGCCGGATGATCGAAGTCCCCGAGCGCCGGCGATTTGTACCCGATCGCCACCTTGTGCGTCGGCGTCGGCTTCGTGATGCGGATCCGGCGCTCCTCGGTCTGCGGAGGCTCGGGGCGCACGTCCTCGACCGGCAAGACCGAGGGCGGCAAGCCGCCGTAGTTGTCCTGCACGAGCCGCAGCACCTGCCCGATGTCGACGTCGCCGACGATCGCCATCGCCGCGTTGTTCGGCGCGTAATACGTCCGGTAGAACGAGACGCAGTCGTCGGTCGAGAAGCCGAGGATGTCGTCCATCCACCCGATCGTCGGGTGCCCGTAGCCGTGCTCGCGGAACGACTCCTTGTAGAGGATCTCGCTGATCGCGCCGTCCACGTCGTCGTCGACGCGTTGCCTCCGCTCGTTCGCGACGACCTCCTTCTCGCTCGCCACCTGCGGATCACGCAGCACGAGGCGTGACATCCGATCCGCTTCGAGCCGCAACGTCAGCTCGAGCGCCTCGGCGGGCAGGTTCGTGTGGTAGTACGTCCAGTCCAGGAACGTCGCGGCGTTCGTCTCGGCCCCCGCCTCTTCGAGGGTGCGATCGAACGCGCCGTGGGCCGAGGTCTCGGTCTCGCCGAACATGAGGTGCTCGAAGAGATGGGCGATGCCCGTCTTGCCGACGCGCTCGTGCCGCGATCCGACGCCGAACCACGTCTGCACGCAGACGACGGGCGCCGCGTTGTCCTGCAGGATCAGGACCCGCAGGCCGTTGCCCAGGACGAAACGTTCGACGCGCATCGTCGGGCCGAACGAGATGGTCGCGTCGTGCTCGGCCTCTGCGAGCCGGGTCCGGTTGCGGTTGAGCTCGGCGAGGAGCTCGGCGTAGGGACCTTTCCGTACGCGCGAGCGAAGATTCGGGAGGGCCGTATGCATTTGCCGCTCTCCCTTACCACATCGCGCATAGAAGCGCGGCCAGGCGCCACGCGGTGCGAAGGATGCGGTTCGCTCGTCAGGGGCGGACGTGGCTCAGCGGCGCGGCGCGGCGTGGCACAACACGTCCTCGGGGATGCGCGTCGACTGATGACACTCCCACTTGTCGTCGTGGCAAGAGATGACGAGCACGCCAGCCTCGTAGGCCTCCTTCAACGACGAGCCAGCCCGCTGGTGGAGCAGGTTCTCCGGCACGCGCTCGTTGCACCCCTTGCCCATGTCGACTTCGAGCTTGCGGTTGCCCTTGTTCGGCTTCACCGGGTTCGGCGGCGTCTTGCCCTTGTCGGCCGTGCGCACCGCGCCTTCGAGCTTCTTCACGATGCGCTCGACGTAGTCCTTGTCGACGATCGGATCGGTGCCGCGTGGCGTGACCATCGCGATCGTGTACTGGATCGCCATCATCTGTTGGTCCGGCGGCGCGCTCGGCTGGATCGGGCCCGCCGAGCCGAGGGGCACCGGCCGCGGCGGCATCTCGATCTTCGCCTTCGCCGGTGGAGGCGGGGTCGTCGCGGAGGGCTGCGGCTCGGCCGCGGTGGGCGGCGGCGCGGCCGAGGGCGCCGCGCCCTTCGTCGAGACCGGTTCGTCGCAGGCAGCGAGCGCGAGGAGGAGCGGGAGGCAGAGCGGGAGAACGCGTCGAGCGACCGACATGTCGCGCGTTATACGAAGGCTCGACCGCGAACGGTAGAGGGCGCGCGCTTCAGTCGACCTTGAGGATCGCCAGGAACGCCTCCTGGGGGATCTCCACGCTGCCGACCATCTTCATGCGCTTCTTGCCCTCTTTCTGCTTCTCGAGGAGCTTGCGCTTGCGGGAGATGTCGCCGCCGTAGCACTTGGCCGTGACGTCCTTGCGCATCGCCTTCACGGTCGTCCGGGCGATCACCTTCGAGCCGATGGCCGCCTGGATGGCCACCTCGTACTGCTGGCGCGGCACGATGTCCTTCAGCTTCACGGCGAGATCGCGCCCACGCTGGAACGCCTTCTCCTTGTGGACGATGACGCTCAAAGCGTCGAGCGGGTCACCGTTCACCAGCATGTCGAGCTTCACGAGGTCGGCGGGCCTGTAGCCGACGAGCTCGTAGTCCATCGAGGCGTAGCCGCGGGAGACGCTCTTCAGCTTGTCGTGGAAGTCGAAGAGCACCTCGCTGAGGGGCATGTCGTACGTGATGATCACGCGGTCGGACGAGGCGTATTGCAGCGATTTCTGCTCGCCGCGCCGGTCCTGACAGAGCGCGAGCACCGCGCCCACGTACGACGAGGGCACGTGGATGGTCACACGGTAGATCGGCTCCTCGAGGTGGTCGACGTGCTGCGTCGGGGGCAGGCGCGCCGGGTTCTCGATGGGCTTCATCTCCCCGGTGTTCATGTACACGTGGTACACGACGCTCGGCGCCGTGGTGATGAGGTCGAGGTTGTACTCGCGCTCGAGCCGCTCCTGGATGATCTCCATGTGGAGCAGGCCGAGGAAGCCGCAGCGGAAGCCGAAGCCGAGCGCCTCGGACGTGTCGGGCTCGTAGACGAACGCCGCGTCGTTCATCTGGAGCTTCGACAGGGCGTCGCGCAAGTCCTCGTACTGAGCCGAATCCGTGGGGAAGATGCCCGCGAAGACCATCGGCTTCACCTCTTTGAAGCCGGGCAGCGCGACCGTGGTCGGGTGGACCGCGTCCGTCACCGTGTCGCCGATCTTCGTGTCGGTGACGCTCTTGATGTTGCCCGCGATGAACCCGACTTCGCCCGGGCCGAGCTCGGTGATGGGCGTCGCGTGCGGGGCGAACACGCCCATCTCGGTGATCTCGTAGTCGCGCCCCGTCGCCAGGAACCGCACCTTCTGGCCCTTGCGCAGCGTGCCCTCGACCACGCGGACCATGACGACCGCGCCGCGGTAGCTGTCGTACCAGCTATCGAAGATCAGCGCGCGGGGCGTGACCTGGGCGTCGCCCTTCGGCGGCGGCACACGCGCCACCACGGCCTCGAGGATGTCCTTGATGCCGATGCCGGTCTTCGCGCTCGCCAGGATCGCGTTCGAACAATCGAGGCCGATGACGTCCTCGATCTCGCGCTTCGTGCGGTCCACGTCCGCCGAGGGCAGATCGATCTTGTTCAGGACGGGGATGATCTCGAGGTTGTTGTCGAGCGCGAGGAAGACGTTGGCGAGCGTCTGCGCCTCGACCCCCTGGGAGGCATCCACGACGAGCAGCGCGCCCTCGCAGGCCGACAGGCTACGCGAGACCTCGTAGTTGAAGTCCACGTGTCCGGGCGTGTCGATGAGGTGCAGCCGGTACTTCTGGCCGTCGCTGGCGGCGTACTCGAGCCGCACGTTCTGCGCCTTGATGGTGATCCCGCGCTCGCGCTCGATCTCCATCTTGTCGAGGAATTGGTCTTGTTTCTCGCGCTCCGACAGGGCGCCGGTGGCCTCCAAGATGCGGTCGGCCAGCGTGCTTTTGCCGTGATCGATGTGCGCGATGATGGAGAAGTTGCGGATGAGCTTGGGATCGGCGGGCATACTTCCGTGAGGCCGGCAAGACGACGGCCGCGTGCTCCTAGCGCGTCGCGCGGGCGAAAGCCACGGCCTAGGGGGTTACTTCTTTTGGACCGTCGTCTCCAGGCTCATCTGTCCCGGAAGCACGTGCTCGTAGTGCTTGAGGACCATGTCGATCCCCTCGCGGATGTAGACCGCGATCGGCACCTTCGTCCGGTCGTGCAGGAGCTTCAGGCGCTCGGCCTGCTCGGGCGTGATGTAGATGGTCGTCGAGACTTTCTTTCGCGACATGTCACGCCGGCCCTGCGCTCTTCGCGTCGCCCACCGCATGCGGACGGCGCGCCCCCAGCACTCCGAGGGATACTGACAAGGCGTTACCCTAGATGCCGGTACGTGTGTTGTCAATCAGGAAGACTCGGGAGTCTCCGGAAACGCGCGTCAGTAGCATGAGCACGAGCAAGGCATCAGCCTGCCGCTCGCCTTGCGGAAGACGTCGCGCTGCGTCTAGACTCGCCTCGAACGCTTGGAATCCCGCCGCTTTCCATGCCCTTGCCGCTGGGCCCGCTCGCTCGGCGTCGCGGCCCTCCTCACGTCGCTGCCCGCGATCGGCGCGACCGCGTGCACCTCGGCCGATCCAGGCGGCCCGCCGCCCACCCTTCCCACGGGCGCCGAGCGTGACACCGAGGTGAAGCACGAGGCCTGCGACATGACCGCGGCGAACGCGCAGCGCTTCGACGCGAACGGCGACGGCAAGCCCGACATGACGCGCGTGCCCGACGCCGCGGGACGCGAGGTCTGCCGCATCCTCGACCTCAACTTCGACGGCGCGATCGACGTCTTCGTCTACTACGACCCCGCGGGCCGCGAGCGCCGCCGCGAGTCGGACTACGACAGGGACGGCCGCGCCGACGAGATCGTGAGCTCGCGCGACGGCGCCGTGTTCCTGAAGGAACGCGAGACCAACTTCGACGAGAAGCTCGACACCTGGGACTACTACGAAGGCGGCCGCCTCGTCCGGCGCGAGCGCGACTCGGACGGCGACGGGCTCGTCGATCAGTGGTGGGCCTTCAACGATCCCACCGACGATCGATGCGCGCTCGTCGCGACCGATCGCAACGTCGACGGCAAACCCGATCCCGAGACGGTGCTCGACCTCTGCGCCGAGGCCCGCGCGAAGCAGGCCACGATGCCCAAGCCGCAGGCCCCTGCGCCCCGTCCCTCGGGCCCGGCGCCGCTCCCGACCATGCCCGCCCCGGTGCTCCCGGCGGGCGCGCCCACCGCACCGCAGCCCGGCGGAACGAGCCCTCGATGACGAGCCGCGTGATCGTGTGGACACTCGCCAGCTCTCTCCTCGCACTCTCCGCGTGCGCGAGCACGCCCACGACCACGACGAACGCGTTCACTGGCGAGACCACGCCGAAGCGCGCTCCGCTCAAAGGTCCGGCCTACAAGGTCGACGATCGTTCGATGTGCGACTGGAAGGGCCGGAAGGATCGGGAAGCGAGTGAGATCGCGGGGCCCGGCTCGCTCAAGCCGAACGTCCGTCGCGTCTTCCTGCTCGTCGGCGTGGGCGAGTCGCAGAAGAAGATCCTCGTCTGCCGCGAGATCGACACGAACTTCGACGGCGTGAAGGACGTCGTGCGTCGCTACAACGACAAGGGCGAGAGCCTGCACGAGGAGAGCGACACCAACTACGACGGCCGCATCGACACGTGGATCACGTTCTCGCGCGGCAAGCTCGCGGAGGTCGCGCTCGACAACGATCGCGACGGCAAGCCCGACGAATGGAAGTCCTACTCGGACGGGCGCCTTTCGCGCATCAAGCGCGACCAGAACCGCGACGGCAAGCCCGACGTCTGGGAGGTCTACCGCGAGGGCAAGCTCGAACGCATGGGCGTGGACCTCGATGCCGACGAGCGTGT
The DNA here is from genome assembly GCF_029960785.1 of Polyangium sp. 15x6. GTDB lineage: Bacteria > Myxococcota_A > Polyangia > Polyangiales > Polyangiaceae > Polyangium. The sequence goes on along the minus strand of NZ_JASBQE010000063.1, from coordinate 1,791 downwards.
CGATCGCTGGGACCACGACACGGAGGTGCGCCGCCGTGCCGAGGAGGCCGAGCGAAAGAAGGAAGAAGAAGAGGCGGCGAAGAAGCGCGAGGCGGAGAAGCGCAACGCCGACAAGGACGGCGACGAAGGCGAAGGCGAACCCAAGGGCTCACCCGCGCCGGCCGAGAAAAAAGACGACAAGGCCGACAAGAAGGCCGACGGCAAGACCGACAAGAAGGTCGACGGCAAAGCCGACAAGAAGGCCGACAAGGGCGCGACGAAGCCCTAGCGCGACGGGGATACGTCAGGGAGCGTTCGTACCTTCGCGGCCGTAGACGTCTTCGATGCGGACGACGTCGTCGAGCTCGGGCGTGGACACTTCGATCACGTCCACGTCGGTGACGGCGATCATGCGGTGGATCGTCCCGGGCAGGACGTGGAAGACGTCGCCCTTCACCATGCGGCGACGCTCGAGCGATTCCTTGGGACCCACTTCGAGGTCCATCTCGCCCGACTGGAGAAAGAGTGTCTCTTCCTTGACCCGGTGGTATTGACGGGACAGACGCTCGCCTGCCCGGATGTGGAGCAACTTGCCCACGTAGCGGGAGGTCTCCGCCCAGATGAGCTCGTGTCCCCACGGCTTGTCGACGCGGCGCATGGAGCGTGCTTATCACGAGCTGGGGTTCGGGGCGAAGGGCCGCCGTCAGGCGACCCGAAGCCTCGAGCGTCGAATGAGTTCGGGAGCGAAGGGCGCCGTCAGGCGACCCGAAGCCCCGAGCGTCGAATGGGTTTGGAGCGAAGAGCTGGCGAGCAGCGGCTGGAGGCGTGTCGGCGGATGGAAGAGCGGTTGCAGAAGATCATCGCCCGTTCGGGGGTGAGCTCCCGGCGCGCAGCGGAGGAGCTGGTCACGGCAGGGCGGGTCCGGGTGAACGGGCGCGTCGTGACGGAGCTCGGGGCCAAGGCCGACCCGCGCCGCGACAAGATCGAGGTCGATGGCAAGCGGCTCACCGCCGAGTCGCCGGTCTACCTCGTGCTGCACAAGCCGCGGAACGTCGTGTCGACGCTCCACGATCCCGAAGGTCGGCCCACGGTAGCGGATCTCGTGCGTGGCGCTGGGGCGCGTGTGTATCCCGTCGGTCGCCTCGACTTCGCGACGAGCGGCGTCCTCTTGATGACGAACGACGGCGAGTTCTCGAACGGCCTGCTTCATCCGCGCGGCGGCGTGCCCAAGACGTACGTCCTCAAAGTGAGGGGCGTGATGGATGAAGGCGACGCCGACGTGTGGCGCACGGGCGTCGAGCTCGAAGACGGCAAGACGCTGCCCGCGGACGTGCGCATCCTGCGGCACGAGGGCGACAAGACCTGGCTCGAGATCACCCTGCGCGAGGGGCGAAACCAGCAGATCCGCCGCATGGGCGAGGCGACGGGCTTCCCCGTGATGCGACTGGCGCGGCTGAGTTTTGCCGACGTGACGTCGGAGGGACTCTTGCCGGGGAAGTGGCGGCTCTTGACGGTCGACGAGCTGCTCGCCATCCGAAAAGAGTTCGGCGTGCCGAAGCGCGTGCGCCCGGCCGTGGATCAGACGCCGGCGCAACGCGCGAAGCAGCAAAGGCCGCGGACGCACGTCGGCGCGGCGCCGCGGGATCGAGGCGAGCGCGGCGAGCGGCCGCGGGCGGGGCACACGTCGCGGGAAGGCGGGCACGAGGAGCGACGCGCGCGGCCTACGGATCGGCGTGAACGTGGGACGAGCGGGCCGCCGCGCGAGCGGGGCACGAGCGGGCCGCCGCGCGAGCGGGGCACGAGCGGGCCGCC
>NZ_JASBQE010000062.1 GCF_029960785.1 Polyangium sp. 15x6 | reverse complement strand
CGGGCGCAGGGGGCGCGGGCGCCGGGGTCGCTGCAGGCGGCGGGGCCGCGCGAGCCGCCGCGCGCGCCGGCCGTCCTGCCGCGCCGTGTGAGGGTCGCGCATGCGCAGCGAGGTGTGCGGCGCGCGAGGAGCGAGGCGCGCGGCCTCGGCGGCTCGACGGTACGGGCGCGTCGGGCTCGAACCCCGGCGCGCGGGCTCGGTAGATGCTCGTGCTCTCGTGGCCCGCGTCGACGAAAAACGCCGTGTTCGGCCGAGGATCGGCCGGCGCCACGATGAGCAGGCCTCCAGGCCTGAGCACGCGGTGGAACTCGCGGTACGCATCGGCGATCACGCTCGGGCTGAGGTAGATGGCGACGTTGCGGAAAAACACGGCGTCCACCGAGGCCGCGGGCAACGTCGCCGCGTGATGCACCACGTGCCCCACGTCGAAGGTCACCGCCCGCCGCACGAGCTCCGCCACCGCCGCGCCGGACTCTCCGCGCTGGAAGTAGCTGGCCGAGAGCCAGGCCGGCGCCTCGCGAAACGCCCACGCGCCGTAGACGGCGGCGCGCGCCCTGCGGATCGCCTCGGGGCTGATGTCCGACGCGAGGATGCGGACCCGCGCGAGCGCGTTCGCGCCGAGCCGCGCGTGGATGGCGATGGCGATGGAATACGGCTCCTCGCCGCTCGCGCAGCCGGCCGAGAGCACGCACGGGCTCGCGAGCGAGTCGGCGGAGAGCCGTGCATGCAGCGTGTCGACCAGGAAATCGAAATGGCCATGGTGCCGAAAGAAAAACGTCTCCCGGACCGTGAGGTGGTCGAGAAGCTCGGGCAGGAGCGAGGGCCACGCCGAAGGTTCCCGCGAGAGCGCTTCGACCGTGGTGCCGCGACGAACCGCGATGTGCTCGAGCCCGCGCGAGGCCTGCTGCGCCCAGTCGTCGCGCGGTGACAGGCCGCTCGCGCGCGCGATTGCGTCGAGCAACGCGTCGAGCCCGCCCTCGCCGCTCATCGCCCGGGCGTCTCCTCGTGCCCCGCGTTTTCCACCTGGGAAGGCTCCTCGAGCGGCGGGATGTCCGAGGTGGCGATCAGGCGGCTCAGGCTGAAGAGCAACACGAGCCCCTTGGCGTCGCGGAGCGTCGCGCGCACGTAGGGCGCGATCGGCAAGCTCGCTCCCGGACCGTTCGTCCGCTCTCCCAGCGCGAGGGTGCGCACGCCGAGCACCTCCTGCACGACGAGCCCGATCCACTTCCCTTCGTGCCGGCAGATGACGATGTGATCGTCGAGGTCGAGCGCCCGCGCTCGGCGTTCGATCCGGGCCGCCACGTCGAGCACCGGGAGCGCTCGACCTCGCAGGTTCAGGAGCCCGTGCACCCACGGAGGTGCTTCGGGCAAAGGCGCCATCGCGGCCGCGGGGACCGCCCGCTCGACCACGTCGAGCGGCAATGCGACCCGCGTCTCCTCGACGCGACAGACGACCGCCTGGATCTCGCCCGCGAGAGGCAGCGGCTCGTCGGCCTCGTGCGACGACGTGGAGCGCTCGAGCTCGTAGAGCCGTCGCTTGAGTTCGGCGATCTCCCGCCCGATGTCGTGACGCGTGCTCACGGTCCCCCCGATGTCCGTGCCGGCCTTTCGAGCTGCGCGGAGACCGCCGTGACGATCGCGCGCGCGTCGCCCGTCTTGCGCAGATGCCCCGCGGCGCCGAGGCGCTTCGCCGTCGCGCGGAGCAAGGTGTCTGGCTGGTTGGAAAAAAGAACGACGGGCGTCCGGTGGAAAACGCCATCCCGGGAGAACCGTCGGAGCAGCGCGCCGGCGTCCTGCTCCGCGATGGACAGGTCGAGCAGGATCAACGCGGGCTGCTCCCTGGAAATCGCCTCGATGGCGGCCAGGGCCGTGTTCGCCGTGAGCGCGCAAAACCCCGCCTCCTCGAGCGCGCGCTGCACGACGCGGAGCACGGTGCGGCTATCGTCCACGACGAGGACGGTCCGCGACCGCGCCATGGGGACGGCTTCGTGTCCACGCATTTCGGCTCGCGCCGGGGCGTCGCACCTTCCCTGCGCGGCGCCACGCTTGAGCTCCGCGAGCGCCTTCACCGCCTCGTCGACGAGCCGCAGCGCGTCGTCGGGGCTTCGGCCCGCCTCCCGTCGCAACGCGCCGACGGCCTCCTCCAGCCGGCACGCGAGGTCCCGGAGCGCCGGCATATCGACCATCAAGAGAATGCCCCGCAGCGTGTGGGCGTCACGGGAGAGCCCACGCAATGCGGATGGATCCGAAGGGCAGGCCCGCAGGGAATCACGCGACTGCACCATCGAGTCGAGGAGCAGCTCGGATTCCTCGAGGAAATCGCTCATGAGGAGCTGGTGCTCGGGGGCCATTTCGTATGCTCTGTCTTTCTACGCGGGTGACGTGTCGACCCGCCGCCGGACGCGCCCCGGGCGAAGCGGCCGAACGGCGGCGCGAAGCTCTCAGCTCCCCGTGCTGAGACCCGTCCGCATCTTGTCGAGCCACGCCCTCGCCGCGGCCTCGTCTCGCGTGAAATATCGGTGCAGAGGCCTTCCGGTGAGCTTCGACACCGCGCGCTGGACCATTTCGAGGACCACCTGAATGTGGAAGTCCGCACCGAACACCGCCATCGCGTGGGGCGGCACGCGCCTCGCCCAGGCGCTCATCTGGTCCCGCGCCGCCGCGTCGAGGTCGACGGTCTCGGACATATCGAACAGGATGAGGTAATAGGGACGCGGACGGGCCCACGCCTCCATCCGCGAGAGCGCAGCCTTGCCAATGTCGTTCGCGACAGCGCCCCGCGCCTTCAGCAGCACGAGGTCCGGCGGCTCGATGACGAGGTCGAGGCTGCCCGTCTCCGGGTTTGATACCCTCCGCGTGGAAGGGGGCCCGTCGCCGCCGCTTGGACGGGCGGACGCCTCTCGGGGCGGATCCGAGAGGAGCCCCGTCGCGATCACGCGCACGCGGCTCGCCGGCTCGACGAGCAGCGCCGCTTCGAGCGCGCAGGCGAGCTCCTGCGTGTCCTCGGGCTTCTGGATGGCACCGTCGGCCCCGAGCCGATCCGCGAGCTTCTGCAGGAGGCTTTTGTGCATGTTGCTGCACAGGATCACGCGTACACGCGGCGCGCTGGAGGTCTCTCGGATCATCCGCACCAGACGCGGGCCGTCGAGTTGCGGCATATTCACGTCGAGCAACACCACGTCGCAGGCCGTCTCCCGGATCGCCTGCAAGCTCCCCTGCGGCCCGTGGTTGAAACGCGCGACGAAGCCCGCACCTTCGAGCGCAGATGCCGCGCGCCGGCCGAAGTCGTCGTCATCATCGATGATGAGGACTTTTCTTCTGCCGGAAGGGAGCATCCCCCGCCGAGGAGCCTGAAGGGATGTCTTACTTTGATTCAAAGCCTCTCCCCATCGTTCGGGGGTAACAGATTCCTCGGCCTCGCGTCAATCGTAATCACCGCTTCTGATCGTAAAAACGAACCTTCCCGACCCGTCCGATGGTTCGGCGAGATGGGGATGTCAATGCATTGACGATCCTGCGCCCGCGCGTCGCGCAACGCGTGGTCGACGGTGATACCACGCCGATTCCGACCTCGCGTTGCGCGACGGACTGGCGCACCTCCCCACCCTCCGGCCAAGGATTTCGCGTCCTTCCTGGACGCGAAATCCTTGATTAAGGTGCCGGGGTCCCCGCGCAGGTCACGGGGGCACTCGTGGAGCAGGACTTCTCGAAGGGTTTGCCGGCGACCCGCTCCCCGAGGAAGGTCAGGATCTCGGGGAGCGCCCACGTCGTGGCCTTCGTGTGCGAGGCGCCGGCGCACTCGAGGTAACGCATGGGCATCCCCGCGTCGCACAGCGACTCGAACGCGACGCGTTCGGTCGGCGTATCGACCAGCGTGTCCGCTTCGCCCGTGACGAACAGGATGCCATAACTCTCCGCGTCCTTCTGGACGCGCGACACGCTCGTCGTGGTCAAACCATTCTCGGCGGCCATGCAGCCCCACGGCGCGAGCTCGCCGAGCTTTCCCGACGCGGCGGCGTCGAGCACCGCGGGCTGGAAGATCGACGAAAGCATGTCCTTACCCGCAAGGAAGTCCCCCGGATCGCAGCCCGCGCCCAGGGCCGCCACGACGTCCTGATCGAGCGGCGGGAGCAGCACCTCCGCGAGCTTGCCCTCCGCGCCGTACCAGCCCGCGCTCGCGCCATAAAAGGCGACCATGTTGTCGGTCGACGCGCGCCTCGTGGTGAGCGCGAGCGTGCCCTCGCCGATCATGTCCGCAGGCGGGACCGTGGTCGCAATGCCTACGACCTCGAACTCGCGCGCATAATAAGGCGCGAGACGATCCACCCAGAGCGCCGCGTGGCCGCCCTGGGATCCGCCCACCACGGCGAGCCGCGTCGAGGGCCGCGCGCCGCCCTCGCGGATCTCCTCGGGCAAGCGCAGGACCGCGCGGGCCGCGTCGAGCGACGCAATGGCAGTCGCCTGACCGACCAGGTACGGGTGCAAAAAGCCCGTGGGCGGGTCCTCGTTCTTGAGGCCGATGTAATCGGGCGCCACGACGATGTAGCCGATCGACGCGAGCGCGGCCGCGAGCGCCGCGGTATCCGTCTCCGCGCTCGGACCGCAACCATCGGTAAAACCGCTGGTGCCGTGCAAAACCATGAGCGTCGGCAATGCCTCTGCGCCCTCGGGCACGCTCGTCGGCCACGCGACGAGCGCCGTCGCTTCCACGGCCTTGCCGCGATCCTGCGTCATGTACGTGAACGCATGGGTCGCGACGTCGTATTGCAGCGAGATGGGCAGGTTTCCGAGCACCTCGGTCGCGAGCGCGTCGAGCAGCCCCTTGGCGTACGTGGCCATCGGCCTGTGCGTGGTGACCTCACCGAGCGAGAGCTCCCTTTGCCAGGCGTGTTCGGGTTGCCCGCAGCGGGCCGGCGCGTCGGCGAGGGCGTCGGTCTCGGGCGTCCCCGCGATCTCGGGGGCGGGGATTTCCGGCGTGCCCGGGCCACTGGGCGGGGGACTCTCCTCACCGCCGCACGCGGCGAGGGCGAGGGTGCTGCCAAAAAGAATGCCGCGAACGCGGCGATCGAAAAGGTGCCTCATGGGCCGCGCACCTTACGCGTTGCGCCGCCAGCCGGCAATGGAACGCGCCGGACGACCTTACGCTTCTCGAGCCGCGCGAGCCGCGCGCCCCGATCGCCAAAGCAGGACCCCGGCCACGAGGGGCGTCAGCGCCGCGACGAGAACCGAGCCTGCCTGAAGCGTTCGCCCGCAGTCCCCGGAGCGAGCGCTCATCCACCAGCCCGGATGAAGCACCAGAAGCAGGAGCAAGGGCCACTGCTTGCGAAAACCCGCGGCGCGCAGCCGAGGAACGAAGGCCGAGCCCACCGCCACGAGCACGGTCACGCCCCACAGGATCCAGCCGAGCCGCTCGGCGTGCAGGATCGCTTCCATCGCCCCCGGACCCGAGCACGCAAACGCGCGACCATCGACCGCCAGCACGGCTGTGACGATCCCCAGCAGGTACAACGGCCTGACGAAGTTCGTGGGGCGCATGATTCGAATGGTAGCTAGCAAACGGACCCCGGATGTCAAGATACGGCGCGAATACCATTCTCGATGCAATTGTACAAAAGAAGGATGCGCCGGCTTCACGCGATACCGCTCCCTGTACGCCGGGATGGCGGATCACGAAGCCCGCTTGAGCCCGATGCCACGACGCGGTAACATGGCGCACGAGGTCCACTTCCATGACGAACCGAATACGCGAGATCGCGACCGTCGCCGCGCTGGCCACTGCGCTCGGTGGCTGCTCTTCGCGCGCGCTCCCGTTCGGGTCCGAGCCGCAGGTCTGGCAGCCGCGCGTCGAAATGTCCGGGCTCGGCAGCGGCCGTGTCGTCGTCGAGGAGCTGCCGGAAGGCTGCGGTATCGAGTGCCTCGACCACTGGGGCAAAGGAATCGCGCTCCGGCTGAAGGCCATTCCCGACGAGCGTTCGACGTTCGTGGGTTGGGCCGGCGCGTGCTCGGGCACCGTCCCCTGCGAGCTCATGCCGGATCAGTTCTGGATGTCGGCCACGGCTCGTTTTGCCGACCGCGCGTCGGTAGCGTCGACCGTCGTCGCGTCGCGGATCAGCCCGAGTGGTGCCTGGGGCCTCGCGGTCACGGCCGAAGGCGACGCGCTCGTCGCCGGCTCGGACGCAGACTTCCTGTCGCGCTTCGATGCCCACGGCACCCGCGTCTTTCGCCTCGATGCTCGCGGCGCATCCGCTCGCGCCGTGGCATTCGATCCGGAAGGCAATGCAATCGTGGTAGGGGGCGCGCGGCGCCCCACGCTCGACGCTTCAGACATTGCGTGGCTCGGTCCGGTGGGTGATACGCCGAGCGCCTTCATCGCCAAGATCTCGCGTAGCGGGCGCGTGCTTTGGTCGCGTGTCGTTCCGGCATCGCTCGGCGCTTCGCTCGACGCGGTCGCCGTCGACCCGGCCGGCGACGCCTATGTCGCCGGGGGCTTTCGAGGGCGGATCGCAACCGGCGATGGCGCATTCGACGAGCCCGAGGGCACTGGCTTCATTGCACGCTTTCGACCGGACGGCTCGCTCGCGTGGGTGCGCGCATGCGGAGGAGCCGGCGCGCGCATGACCAGCATTGCTCTGACGCCCACGGGCGAGGTCGTCGCCGCTTCCGCCAGGCGCGAGGACGAACCGCGTCCCGTGGGCGCCGTCGTCCTCGCGCTATCGACCCAGGGCGAGTACCGCTGGAGCTGGCATGGCGAGCCCGTCGATATGGATCTCGATGTCATCACACCCATGGCCGGGGGCGACGTCGTGGTCGGGGGCAGGATCCGAGGACCGGTGCGCTTGGCCGGTCGGGATCGACCACCGCTCGGGAAATTCTCGGAGGACGCGATCGTGCTACGGCTCGCCCCGCCCGGCGTCGAGCGCTGGGCGCAGCGCTTCGGTGGACCGGGGCGAGATCGCGTGACCCACCTCGGCGGCGACGGGCACGGCCGGCTGATTGCGACCGGGGCTTTCACCGGTCCGATGCGCTTCGGCAATCACGTGCTCGAGAGCGAGGCTCATGTCGTGGAGGAGCCCCATGGCGGCACGCCGCCGCCGGATGGTTTCGTCGCGAGCTTCGGCCCAGGCGGCGAACCACGCTGGGCGGAGCGCTTCGGCCATGCGGGCGACGACACCGTGTGGGGCGCGTCCGTGGACGCGCGCGGCACGCTCCGATTGCTCCTCGAACACATGGATGTGCGCGAGGAGGTGCGGGACGGCGGCAAGACGATCTGGAGCGAGCACGAGTATGCGCTCGTCACGCGCGGCCCCGTGCATTGATCACCCACCTGAGCCCGTAGCTCCGCCGTCCCCGATCGTTCTACGCCACACTCCCGTCCTTCGGCCTCCTTACCGCGTTTGAATGCGGGTCCCGAGGGACCATCTCGAAGCCGAACCATTGCCGAGGGCCCATTCGCGGAGCAAAGTGCACGCTCCTCGCGGGCAGATTCGACTGGACGACCGTGTCGTCGATCGCGGAGCGATCGGGACATCGGGTATTCGTCCATCCCGAAAGGACCGGTATGACGAACAGGCTTGGACGTGGATTCGTTATCGTGCTCGTTTCGTTCGGCCTCGCAGCGTGTACCACCGACGCGGACGAGGGCGCGGAAGACGTGGGGACCGCCCCGGCGGCCCTCTCTCCGGATGGCCGGTACATCCTCAAGCTCAAGAACAATTCGAAGCGAGGCGAGCTGCTCGCGGCGGTGGCAGGTCAGGTCGAGCTCGATCTGCCCGACCTCGGCGCCGTCGCCGTGACGTTGCCAGACGCAGCCGTTCAAGCCCTCGCCAAGAACCCGAACGTCGAATACGTCGAGGTCGACCCCCGGCGCGAGCTCTACACGCAATGGCCGCCTTATGGTATCTCGATGGTGCAGGCGTCGGATCCGGCCCTGGCGAACCTGAGCGGCAGCGATACGAAGGTCTGCATCATCGATTCGGGTCTCTACACCGAGCATGCCGATCTCAAAGGCGTGCCCGTCGCGGGCTACGATGGCAACCTGCCGTGGAACATGGACGGCTGCGGCCACGGCACGCATGTCGCGGGCACGATCGCCGCGGTGAACAACACGCAGGGCGTCGTCGGCGTCGCCCCGGGCAACGTATCCCTTTATATCGTGCGCGTCTTCGGCAACAATTGCTCGTGGGCATACTCGTCGACCCTCATCAACGCGCTCAGCAAGTGCAGGGCAGCCGGAGCGAAGGTCGTCAGCATGAGCCTCGGCGGGACGGTGAGGAGCTTCTTCGAAGAACTTGCTTTCCAGGTTGCTTACGACGAGGGCGTTCTCCCGATCGCGGCCGCGGGCAACGGAGGCAACACGTCGACGTCCTATCCGGCAGGATATGCCTCCGTCATGTCGGTGGCGGCGGTGGACGGCAGCAAAGCGCTCGCCAGCTTCTCGCAGCGTAATGCCGACGTCGAGATCGCTGCGCCGGGCGTGGGCGTGCTCTCGACCGTTCCCTGGGCGACGCCGAGCGTCACGGCGGGCTCGCACGTCGAATCGGGCGGACTCGTCGAGGGCGCGGCGCAAAAGACCGTCTCGGGCGTGCTCGCGAACGGCGGCCTGTGCGACACGATCGGCGCGTGGGAAAACAAGGTCGTCCTTTGCAGACGCGGCGGGATCGACCTTGCCGTCAAGGTCGACAACGTGCGTCGAGGCGGCGGCGCCGGCGTGGTCGTCTACAACAACGTCTCCGGCTTCTTCTCGGGTTCGCTCGGCACGGGCGTCACGAGCGTGCTCCCGGCCATCACACTGCGAATGGAGGATGGGCAGAAGCTCGTCACGAATTCGATCGGCGCGAGCGCCACGCTGAACACGGCCCGTCTCGTGCCGGGCACGGGCTATGAGTGGTGGAATGGAACGTCGATGGCGACGCCGCACGTCTCGGGCGTCGCCGCGCTCCTCTGGAGCCAGAAGCCGACGGCGACGAACGCCGAGATCCGCAATGCGATCGACGCCTCGGCGCAGGACCTCGGCGCCGCCGGCCGCGATTCCTCGTTCGGATATGGGCTCGTGCAGGCGAAGGCCGCGCTCAACGCCCTCCTGGGCATCAGCAGCGCCGCCGACAGCGACGGCGTCGACCTATGCAAGGCGGCCGGCGAGAGCTGCGCGGCCGACGCGGACTGCTGCTCGGGCACCTGCCAGAATGGCAAGCTGATCTGCAAGTGAGCCGTGCCGCGAGCGCCCTGGCCCGACGATACCAGGGCGCTCGCCACGTTCTACTTACCGCCGAGCGTGGAGGTCACGGTTGGCAGCACGCGCGCGTCGTGACTCACGACGCTTTTCCTGCTTCCAGTGCCAGCAGCGCGAACGTTGCCAGCCAGTGCTCGCCCATGTAATCACCAGCCACGTGGGCGAGCCCCGCGGCGAGATGTTCGTCGGCGGCTGAAAACGCGACGGCGCGCACGGGGTCGTCCGCCGGGAGCGACCCCGCAATCGAACGGAAGCACCAGGCCCGGCTCAGGTTCAAGCCGTCGAGGTGGGCGATTTTGCCGTCGCTCCGGTCGCTCACGATGGCTGGCTCGAACAGGCATTCCGGCATTCGGGCGGCCGCTCGCGGCAGGAAACGCGCGAACCATGGGCGAAACTCGTCCGCTGGAAGCAGGCGGCGCATGCATTCGGCTTCGACCAGCGTGGGCGAGAGGAAGTCGTCGCCGCTGGGCTCCCAGGCCGGGGCGTCGGCGTCCGCGGAGTACCATCCCCTGGCGGTGGCCTCGATCAGCCGGGCCAGTTCGTGGTCGTTCACGACCTCTGCATACTCGGAGGCGAGCGCCAGGGCGAATGCCGTGTTGAAATGCGTGCCGGTGCGGATCGGATAGGTCGCCTTCGGCAGGAAGACCTTGAACCGCTGGGCGAACGCGCAGGCCAGGGGGCGTAGGACCTCGCGATGGGAGGTCCCTTCGTGGCGTTCGAGCTCTGCGCCCAGCATGAGCAGCCACGCCCAGCCATAAGGTCGCTCGAAGCCCTTGCTCTCCGGGCGGGCGAGATAGGCGAGCTCTCCAGCGACGTTGTCCGGCGTCAGCATGCGATCGAACAGGGCGCGAATCTCGACCGCCGGGGCCATGTCCGGAAATCGCCTCGAGAGACGCGCGAGCAGCCAGTAGCCGTGGACGCACGAATGCCAGTCGAAGCTACCATGGAAGATCGGGTGCAAGACCCGCGGCGGCAGGACATCCTCGTCGCCGGCCATCACGTGGTCGAGCTTGTACGGGTAGGGCCGGGTGACGTGGCCCAGGGCGAGCCGGGCGAATTTCGTGGCCAGCTCCGGGGTGAGCTCAGAATCGGAAAACGAGGACATACATCAGGACCGTGTTGGCGAGGAGGAGAAGGAGGGCCGTGGGGACCTGCGCCTTGATGACTCCATTTCGGTCGGAGAGCTCGAGGAGCGCAGCAGGCACGATGTTGAAATTCGCGGCCATGGGGGTCATCAGGGTCCCGCAGAAACCCGACAACATACCCACGGCGCCCATGATCGCAGGATTTCCGCCGAAATGCTGGACGATCAGCGGCAGGCCGATCCCAGCGGTCACCACCGGAAACGCGGCGAAGGCGTTTCCCATGATCATGGTGAAGAGGGCCATGCCGAAGGTATAAGCCGCCACCGCGGCAAGCTGGCTACCGGCGGGCAGCCACATCGACGCGATCTTCCTGATGGCGGTCCCGACCCCGGCTGCGGCGAAGACCGCGCCGAGCGCGGCGAGCATCTGCGGCAGAATGGCGGCCCAGCCGACCGTGTCGAGCAGCCGGCGTCCCTCCTGCATCGAGACCTTCGGCCTCGCCCCGAGCATCGGCATCGCAATGGCCAGCGCGACGAAAACGCCCAGGATGAGCGAGACCAGGGTCGCCTGCTTGGGGTCGACGACCCCCGCGAGCTCGGGCCGCTTGAACAGGAACGTGCCGAGGAGCGCCGTGGTGGGAACCGCGAGCGCCGGCAGGAACAGCTTGTTGCCCAGGCGTGCCGCGCTCGCGCGTCGCTCCTCGGGGCCGCTCGTCGCCGGCGCGCCGCGGCCCAGGCCGCCGATGCCCGCCGTGAGCACCATGGCAATGACCACGAGGCCGTTGACCACGTCCGGCAGGTACGAGCCGAACAGGAAGCTCACCGCGAACAGCCCCCAGAACGTGGTGTTCTTCCAGCGCATTGGGTTCGTTTCATCGCGCGCGCTCAGCACCGCGATGACGACGAAAAAGACGCCGGCGATGACGTAGAGAACCCCGAGCCCGATCATCGCGTGCCCCCGGCGATCATGCGGGCCAGATGCCGGTCGAGCAGCACCATCTGCGCCCCATGGATCAGCAACGCGCAGATCGCCGTGGGAATGGCCCAGACCGAGAGCTGGAGCGGCTCGACGAGGATCCCGTTCTGCGCGAGGAAGCCCTTGATCAGGAGGATCGAGGCAATCGCGATGAAGATGTCCTCGCCGAAAAACAGCCCGATATTATCGGCGGCGGCGGCGTGCGCCCGCACCGTCTGGCGGACCGCCTCGGGGAGCGGCCCGTGGTGCGTCTCGGCGGCCGCCTCGGCCATGGGGGCAATCAATGGGCGTACCATCTGGGCATGGCCGCCGAGCGAGGTCAGGCCGAGCGCCGCGGTGATTTGACGTAAAACCAAATAAAGCAGCAGCAGCCGACCGGTGGTGGCCGCGCGGACGGCGCCGATCAAGGTCTTGGCCCGCTCCTGCAATCCGGCGCCTTCGAGCAGCCCGATCACGGGCAGCACGACCCAGACCACGCTCACGTATCGGTTCTCTTGGAAGGCCTTGCCGAAGGTCGCCACGACCTCGACGGGCCCCATACCGCCGGCCAGCCCGGTCACGAGGGCCGCTGCCGTCACCACCAAGAGCGGGTTGAGGCGGGCCATGAAGCCCAAGACCACCACGGCGATCCCGATCAGCGAAAGCACGTCCCCTCCATTTGTCTGGAAAAACTCGTAGGCCGCTCAGGGCGTGATGGGGCCCGTGGAGACGATGAAATCGTCGTAGTCGACGGTCTGCGCGGACGGCGGCGCCCAGCTCGCGTCGCTGCCGCCGAAGAAGGTCGAGAAGTACAGCGTGTCGATGCCGTAGGTCGCGCCTGCAAGCCGGAAAAGGAAGGCCTGCTCGTCGAGGACCGGCTGTCCATCGAACCAGGCCTGAAGAACACCGTCGTGCTCTCCGGGCGTGTTCATCAAAAGCCGGTGCTCGACCGTATGCCAGGTCCCCGGCTCGAAATGAATCGCGCTCCCGCCCGCCATGTAACCGAAATCGTCGCCGCAGCTATTGATCTTCTCGGGGAAATACATGTACTGGACCGCCTCGCCGCCGGTGCGCCACATCATCCGCGCCGAGAAGCCGGTCGTGTCCTCGACGCAGCCCGTGGGGGCCGAACCGCCGACGAGCCCGGGGAGCTTGCCGCCCTTCACGAAGGAAAAACCAGCGCCGAACCGCATGCGGTAGGCGAGGTAGAGCTCTTGATACGTCTGCCCGAGCGGCACCTTGAACTGCACGCCCCCATTGTCCGGGCCAACCTCGCCCGCCGGATAGGTCACCCGCAGGAATCGATTCCCCGCTTCATCGACGATGCTCGCGCGTCCCTCATCGAGCCCATTGTTCCAGCCAGGCGCCCCGACAAAATCGCCCGCGACCATGTCCTCGCTGTAAACCCCCGGCGCGCGCTGCTGAAAATCTGCATGCACGAGCTCGTTCCCCGGGCTCGCTCCGCCTGCCCCCGCATCTCCGCCGGCGCCCCCGGATCCACCGCCACCCCCCGTTCCGCCCATGCCCCCGATCCCGCCTGCGCCTCCGGTCCCGCCTGCGCCGCCGTTTCCAGCACCGCCCGTGGGCGAGGAAGGACTATTTCCCGTGCACGCGAGAAATGATGCTGTGGCGAGAATGAGAGCGAGGGCCGCGATCCGGTGTGCCATGCAAGGATGGGAATGAAATACGGTTGGCCTGTCAAGCGCTTCGCTTCAAGGACGGGAGCCTTCGAGCGCCACGACGAACACCACGGCCTCCTCCACGTCCGCGGCGACCTCGATCTCCACCTGGCCCTCCACGATCAACGTCTCCGACCCGAGGAGATCGGTGGCCGTATCGGATCCGTCGATACGAATCGCGACCCTGCCACGGAACGCGTGAACGATCTGCGTCTCCGCCGCCAGGCAGAGCCGGATCCTGGAGCCGCGGGCGAGTGAATGGACCCCGGCGCTCGGGCGGAGACGAGCCCGGCGCGCCATGACGTTGAAATCACGCGCGGGCGTCCCTCCGAGCTCGCCGTGCGTGGGCCACGCGCCATCGAAGCGATAAGGCGAGAGGAGCGCGAGCCGCCGCCGGCATCGCTCCTCGTGCACGAGCTCCATCGGCTCTCCCTCGGTCTGGAGGATGATCCGCTCGATACCCGGAAACGTGGAGAACGGCCCCGAGGCCGCGAGATCGGCGATGCTCAATCGCCAAGAAAAATCGTCGAGCCCGGCCCCAGGCGGATCGACGGCGATCTCGGTCGTGGTGCCGAGGCCGTTCTTCCAGGGCATGACGCGGTAATCGGACGGCCGGAGATGTCGAATCTGCACGTGGCGAGGATACACGAGCGAAGCGGAGTCGACCATGTCCGAAACGCCCTTGACGACGCGACGGACTTGCGCGAACAGCCCTGACACCATGGACGCAGCGCTCGTCGTACGATCGGTCTGGGAAGGCATGGAAGCGAGAAACTGGGGCGCCGTGCGGCGCCTCGTCGCCGACGATGTGGTCGTGACATGGCCGCAGACGCGGGAGCGGATCCGCGGCGGCGATGCGTTCGTCGAGGTGAACCGGACCTACCCCGGGGACTGGCACATCACCGTGGAAGAGGTGCTCGCCGAGGGCGAACGCGCCGCGGCGAGGGTGACCATCGTCCTCGGGGAGAACGTGTTCTACGCAAGCGGCTTCTATCGCGTGCGTCATGGCCGGATTGTCGAGGCAACCGAGATGTTCGGCGACCCGGGGGAGCCGCCATACGACCGCAGTCACCTCACCGAACGCTACTGATCACGGTCCCGAACGGGTGCGCCGACGTTGGCGCGATCGGATGAAACTTTGGCGCGATCCGATTGGCGCTTCGCTCGCGAGGGGCCAATGCTGTCCGGGTGAGCCGCGAGGTCGGCTCCGGAAAGGGCGATTGCATGTCCAAGGTTTGGCTCATCACGGGAAGCTCGCGGGGACTCGGCTGGGAGATCGCGAACGCTGCGCTCGCGGCAGGGCATCGCGTCGTCGCCACGGCGCGCAAACCCGAGCAGCTACGCGCGCTCGTCGAAGCGCATCCCGAGCACGCGCGCGCTGTCGCGCTCGACGTCTCCGATCCGGCCGCGGCGCGCGCTGCGGTGGAGGCCGCGGTGCGTGAATTCGGGCGCCTCGACGTCGTCGTCAACAATGCGGGGTATGCAAACGTGTCCTCGATCGAGGACGCGAGCGACGAGGACTTCCGCACCCAGTTCGAGACCAATTTCTTCGGCCTCGTGAACGTGACGCGCGCGGCGCTCCCGGTCCTGCGAAAGCAGCGCGACGGCCACTTCATCCAGATCTCCTCGATCGGAGGTCGCAAAGGCACCCCCGGCCTCTCCTCGTATCAATCGGCCAAATGGGCCGTCGAAGGCTTCTCCGAGGTGCTCCATACCGAGGTCCGATCGCTCGGCATTCGCGTGACGATCGTGGAGCCCGGGGGGTTTCGCACCGACTGGGGCGGCTCGTCGATGCGCATCGATCCGATCCAGCCCGACTACGAACAGACCGTCGGCGCGGTGCGTGCCCGCCTCCGTCAGGGCCAGGACGGAATGCGCGGCGATCCTGCCAAGGGCGCGCAGGCGATCGTGAAGGTGGCCGGGATGCCGGAGCCTCCGCTGCGCCTCTTGCTCGGAACCGACGCGATGTTCCTCGCGAAGATCACGGCCGCCGCGCAGGCGGCCGAGGACGCGAAGTGGGCATCGCTCAGCGCCTCGACCGACTTCGACGGGCTCGGCGACTTCGCCGACACGGAGGTGGCCAAGATGCTCCTCGCCATGCGACGATGAGGCAATGGCGGAGCTCGTTCCCATCCCCGGCGTGATGCTCGAGCGCCTCGCGGCGCTCGGCCTCGACGTCGACCGCATCCTCGCGAAGGTCGGCCTCTCACGCGCGCACCTCGCCCCTCCACGGGCTCGCCTCACGACGGCGGAGTTCTTCGCGTTGTGGGATGCGATCGAGGAGGCCAGCGGCGCGCGTGATCTCGGTCTCCGCCTCGGCGCCGGGGCGCTGCCGCACAAGTACGACATCGCGTCGATGGCCGCGCTCCACGCGGCGACCCTGGGCGAGGCGCTCGAAAAGCTCGGGAAGTACAAGCGTCTCGTCTGCCCGGAGGAGGTGACCGTCGAAATCGAAAAAGGGGAGGCGCGGGTCGGCTTCCATTGGTGGC
Organism: Polyangium sp. 15x6; assembly: GCF_029960785.1. Lineage (GTDB taxonomy): Bacteria > Myxococcota_A > Polyangia > Polyangiales > Polyangiaceae > Polyangium. The sequence continues at coordinate 55,519 of NZ_JASBQE010000062.1, read as the reverse complement.
TCGCGGAAGGCGAGCCGCCGCGGCTCCTCGTGGACGGCACCTTTGCCGCCGTCCTCGCCCTCGCGCGCCGCGGCACCCAGAAAAACATCACGCCGGTGCGCGTCGAGCTCGCGCGGCGCCGCATGGACGCGGCCCTCCTCGCGCGCCATTTCGATTGCGAGATTCACTTCGACGCGCCGGTCGATCGCCTGGTCTTGCCCGAGTCCGCCCTCGCCGAGCCCTTCGTGACGCACAACGCTGACCTGCTCGCGCTTCTCCTCCCCGGCCTCGACAGCGAGCTCGCCCAGGATGAGCGTCGCCGCTCGCTCGCCGACGACGTGCGCCTCGCGCTTTGCCGCCGGATGTGCGGCGAGCGCCCATCCGTCGACAAGGTCGCCAAGGACCTTCGAATGAGCCCGCGCACGCTCCAGCGCCGCCTCGGGGAGGCCGGGACGAGCTACCAGCGCCTCCTCGACGACGTTCGTTATCAATCGGCGCGCCGGCTGCTCGCGCGCACCGATCTCGAAGCCGGCGAGGTCGCCTTCCTCCTGGGATTCGAGGAGATCAATTCCTTCGCGCGCGCGTTCCAGGGGTGGGAGGGCATGACGCCCGCACGCTACCGCAGGCTCGCCGGCGCTCCGCAGCCTTGAGCCGCCTCTCGCGATCGGCTTGCGCGTGCGCGGGCAATTTTGGTACGCATCGACCCCATGAAACCGGAAGAGTCGCTGGCCGAGGCTTTCGAGCAGATCACGACATGGATGGCGAAGCATGGCGCGGAGCTCCTGGCCCAGAACCTCGCGCCGGGCGCGAGCGCGGAACAAGTGGCGGAGGCCGAGGCGGAGCTCGGGTTTTCACTGGGGGCTGAGCTTCGCGCCTTGTGGTCGCTCCACGACGGCCAACACGAGGAGATGAACGGGTTCGTCGAAGCCTTCGACCTCTACTCGATCGAACGAGCGCTCGGCGAACGCGATTCCGTCATGGTCGCGCTCGGGTTCCTGCGCGAGACGCCTCAGGCGATGCCTGAGTCGGGGCTCACGAATGCCGAGCTCCACTCGGATGCCTGGGTTCCCTTTGCCGGCCGCGACTCCGATGGCCTTGCCGTGAACACGGTGAGCGGACGCGTGTTCGAGATTCGCCACGATGATTCGCCTCCCCTTCACCTGCTCGCGGCTTCGCTCGTGGATTGGGCGACCCAGTACGCATCGCGCGTCGTCGCGGACGACTTCCGCGTGGAAGAGGGATTCGGCGACTATTATCTTCAGCTTCGCGACCGAGAGGCGGAGCGCAGAGAAGAAGAGCGAGCTCGCGCGGAGCGGGAAGAGCGGAAGCGCAAGAGCAAGATGTCCGCGAAAGAGCTCCTCGACGAGGCTGTCGCGCGAAACAGAGAAGACGCGGCGCAGGAGGTCCTGGAGCGAGCGGAGCAGACGTCGAAGGCTGCGTTCGCCGAGGCCGTCTCGTTGCTCTTTTCCGGGGGCGCGTCTCCCGCGTTCCTCGCGGGCACCTTGCGCCCGATGCTGAACCGGCTCACGTTGTCGGCGGCGCAGTGGCAGATCGTCGCAGAAGGCGGCGCTCGTATCGGCAACAACGCGGTCCGCGACATTGCCCTCACGCGGGCCCGGAGCTCCGCGCAGAAGTGAATGGGCGTGACGAAGACGGGGACACGGCAACGGCCATTGACAAGATGTGGGCACCTGCCCTACCAACATGAAGGTGGAGCACCTCAACATCGCCATCCTGGGCGACACTCACGGCCACCTCACGCTGGCATATCGCGTCTTGAAGCGCTGGCAAGAGGAGGAAGGGCAGCCCATCGATCTGATCTTGCAGGTTGGCGATTTTGGTGCCTTTCCCCCGCCCTATCGATTGGACAAGGCCACCAAGCGCTTCGCGGAGAGCGATCCGGACGAGCTCGGCTTCACCGCATACTTTCACGGAGAGCCCGAGGCCGAAGAAATCTTGGGACCCGGGGCGGCGGAGCATCGCAAGATCGACGCGGACATGATCTTCATCCGCGGCAATCACGAGGACTTTTCCTACCTCTGCGAGCTCGGGGGCACGGACCACGGCCCGGTGCCCGTGGATGCCTTCGAGAAAATCCATTACCTCAAGAGCGGTGTGCCGTTCACGTACGAGAAGGACGGTCATTCGTTGCGGATCGCCGGCCTGGGAGGGATCGCGGACGAGGGCGGCAACCCGGTCAAGAATGACGGCGGGGAGTGCTACACCAGGCAAGACATCAAGCGGCTCTTCGCCTTGACGGAGCGGCTCGACGTCTTCCTGTCGCATGAACCGCCGCTGGACGCGGCATCCCGCATACACCCCAAGTATGCGGGCGCCGGGTCCCCCGCGGTGCGAGACTTCATTTTGAACTTTCAGCCGGCGTATCACTTCTGCGGGCACTACCATGAAGAGGGACGGGAGATCTCCTTCTCCACGACCACCAGGAGCTACCACATGAACGCGGTGAGCTTCTGGCGCCCGCACCGATTGAACCCGGGGTGCATCGGCATCCTGCAGTGGCAAGGATCCCGCGCGCTCGGAATGTCGTTCCTGGACGCACCCTGGCTCAAGGAGTACACCAAGAGCACCTATCGATACCTCTGACGCCCGAGACGCCTCAGCTCGGGAAGTCGGTCGAGATCGCAACGCCGCGCCACGCATCGAGCTCCCTCGACACGAATGCATTCTTCGCCTCGATGGCCGCCACGGTGTCACTGCCGAGCGGCAGCCGCAGCGGGGGCTCTGCCGCGCGGGAGAGCTCGACCACGACCCGCGCGAGGCGTGCCGGATCGCCGGGCTGCTGGAGGCTCACCGATTTCGCGCGTTCGCGAACCTTGCCCGATGTCTCGGCGTAGTCGGCAATGCTCGCATCCGTATTGACCACCGACTGCGCCTCCAGGAACTCCGTTCGAAAGTACCCGGGCTCCAGGATCGTCACGGCGATGCCGAGAGGCGCGAGCTCGGCGTGCAGCGCCTCCGAGATCCCTTCCACGGCGAACTTGGTGGAGCAATAGACGCCGAAGCCGGGACCGGATCGGTAGCCGCCGACCGAGGACAGATTGAGGATGTGCCCCGATCGCTGCTTCCTGAGCACCGGAAGCACGGCGCGGGTGACCGTGAGGAGCCCGAAGACGTTCGTCTCGTAGAGGCGCCGCACATCCTCGCCGGAGGTCTCCTCGACCGCGCCGATCAGGCCGTAGCCCGCATTGTTCACGAGCACGTCGATCCTGCCGAAGCGCGCGAGCGCCGCCTCGACCGCGGCGGCGACCGAGCTCTCGCTCGTCACGTCGAGCGCGACGGGCAACAGGGCTTCGGACGCCCCGAAGCGCTCGACAAGGCGCTTCGGATCACGCGCGGTCGCGACGACGAAATCGCCCGCTGCGAGCGCGGCGCTCGTGATCTCCGCGCCGAGACCGCGCGACGCACCCGTGATGAACCAGACCCGCTTCGTTTCGTTCTTCGTCATGATGAGCTCCTTTCGACGAGGTTGAACATAGCCCCGTCCGACCGTGAAGAAAATCAGGCTAGTGGTGGATGGGTCATGAACTCCTGGTTTATAATCTTCCCATGGACGACACGTTCGACGGGCTCCCCGCGTTCCTCGCCGTGGCCCACCACAAGAGCTTCACGGCGGCCGCCGCCGACATGGGCGTATCGCCGACGGCGATGAGCCAGAAGATCAAGCTGCTCGAGCAGCGCCTCGGCGTCGTGCTCTTCCAGCGCACGACGCGGCGTGTGGCGCTGACCGAGGCGGGAGCGAACCTCTTTGCGCGCTTGAAGCCCGCGGTCGCGGAAGTCGAGGACGCCATCGCCGCGCTCGGCGACTTTCGCGGCCGTCCTTCGGGGCGGCTGCGCATCACCGCGCCGCGCACGAGCGGAGGCTTTTTGCTCCCGCCGCTCGTCACGCGCATGGGCGAGCTGTACCCGGAGCTCTCCCTGGAGATATCCCTCGACGACGCGCTCGTCGATATCGTAGAAGCCGGCTTCGATGCCGGCATCCGGCTCGGGGACGCCGTCGAAAAAGACATGGTGCGCGTGCCCATGACGAAGCGATCCGCGTGGTCGATCGTCGCCGCGCCGAGTTATCTCGCGCGTGCGGGACGGCCGCGCAAACCCGAGGATCTGCTCCGCCATCAGGGAATCCGCCAGCGCATGATCACGACCGGCGTGGTCTATCGGTGGGAATTCGAGCGGCAGGGTAAACCCATGACGGTCGACGTTCCCGGGAACGTCGTGGTCAACGACATCGGCCTCATGGTCGCGCTCGCCCTCGAAGGCGCCGGGCTCGCGTACGTGCCAGACGAATCGATCGCCGACGCCGTCGCCGAGGGCCGACTCGAACGCGTGCTCGAACCCTTCGTGACCCCCGGCCCGGGGCTTTGCCTCTACTTTCCAGCGCGCATGCAGGAGCAGCCCAAGCTCAAGGCCCTCGTCGAAATCGTGAAGGGCATGCGCGACGAACCCCGCTCGCACCCCAAAGGGAAAACCACGAGCGGCGCGGCGCCGAAGTAGTCGTCCCGACGCACCGCCTCATCGAGCCCGGTTTCGTCGCTGCTCTTCCCTTGCCGACACCCGCCTTCCCATGCGATGGAAAGGTTCGTCATGGCGGCGAGCAGCACCAGCAGGGGGAGGCTCGCGGAAGGCGAGGTCTTCCGGTCGAGCCAGTTCGTGGTTTTGCGAGAGGCTGGCGGGAAACTCGTGCGAATCCGCCGGACCGACATCCCGCTCGACGATCAGGGCACGGCGGACCTGCTCGCATTTTTCGACCGGTTCTTCCCACCGCTCATGCGCCCCCAATTCGTCCTTCTGCTCGACTCGCGGGAGGCGCCCATGGCGACCGATCGCGAGACGGAGCGGCGCGTGAACGAGGCCGGCACGCGACTGCTTTCGGGTTTCGTACGCTCGGCCATCCTCGTCGCAAGTGCCACGGGCAAGCTCCAGGCCGCGCGCATGACGCGCGAGAGAGGCAAGGCGTCCGTGTTCAGCGACGAGTCCGAGGCGCTCGCCTTCCTGCTCTCGGAGCTTGTTTTCGATTGACGCGCAGCGGGGTGGATGGCTCGGCGGTCCGCGCCTTACGAATCGTTTCAGTACAAACTTGTTCGTGATCTGGCATCTCGAGGGAACGGGGGATGGACGCGCGGAGTCAGGGCCGCACGTTCGCCACCCGCATCGATTCTTCCCGCCGCATCCACGGTGAGGGAGTATACTGGCCGTTATGATGACACGACGGCTCGGAGCTCAGCTCGCAGTAGGTTCGCTGGTGCTCGCATGCACGGGCCTCGTCGGCTGTGGTGCGCGTGTGGTGGAGGAACAAAATCCACCGGCAACGACCTCGGGCACCAGCACGGATGGGTGGATGACGCTCATCGACACGAAGTGGGAGCTCGGCGGAGGGACCGAGAGTTATTGGTGCGCAACCAAGACCTTCCACGAGGATCTCTACATCAATGCCTTCCGCCCCCTCGGCTCGACGGGGACGCATCACACGCTGCTCTTGTGGGCCTCGGGCAGTACCCCGGACAGCGAGAGCGTCTGCGGACCGACGCTCGACCAAAGTATGCTCTTCGCCTCGGGCATCGGCACGGACGACCTGGTCTTCCCCGAAGGGGTCGCGCTCAAGATTCCGGCGGGGACACAGCTCCTCTTGAACCTTCACCTCTTCAATACGACGACGGATCCGCTCCCCGGCATCTCGGGCACGCTCGTCAAGACCCTCGATCCCTCCGAGGTCGAGCAGGAGGCCGAAATGATCATGCCCGGCGCGCCCGGCATCTCCGTGCCCCCGAACAGCCCCGGCTCCGTGCAAGGCGATTGCATCTTCCCGGGCGACGCGACCCTCCTGAGCGTGTGGCCCCATATGCACAAATACGGCACGCATATGCGGGTGACACACCATACGAACGCCGGCGAGGTCACCCTCCACGATGCCCCCTTCAGCTTCACCGAGCAGAAGAACTACCCGATCACGCCAGTCCCGGTCCTGACGGGCGACCGTATCCACTACGAATGCTCGTACATGAACACGACATCGAAGACACTCGGCTTCGGCACGAGCTCCGACGACGAGATGTGCTTCCTCGGCCTTTATCGGTATCCGAAGCTCGCTTCCGCCTGCCAGTTTTGAGTCCGGGTGAAGCCGTGCGGGCGTCGCTCCGCCGATCGGCCTTTACGAGCATGGGCAACTCGACCGGCACTCTTGGCGGATCGTCGGAGCGACGCCGGGGCAATGTGCACGCAGCTCTTGATCTTCAGGGCTGATACGGCGGCTTGTCGAACGCTCCGCCGTAATAGAGCCCGATCTTCCGGTTCGACTCGGTCCCCGCGAGTCCGCAATTGCTGACCGTGCCGTAGACCTCGCCCGTCAAATCGGTATACACGCAGAAATTGTCGGCGACGTTGTGCAGGCGAATCGGGAAGTTCGCATCGAGGCCGCCCTGGTCGTAAGCCTCGAGCTTCCACCGCTGCTCGTCTGTGCCATCGCACGGGGCCGTGACGACCGTCCACGGACCGGCCAGAATGCCGGACTGGCTCAGGCACTCCCCATTCGAAAGGTTGCGGAACCCGAAGGCGTCGCCGTCGGGGAACATCTCCCATTGCTGCCGGGGATCCGTCGGCTCGCACGTGCTCGTGGACTCGACCTTGCCATCGCCGAGAATCATGCACCGATCCCCGACCTTGAATCGAATGACGACGAAGCCCGAGTGATCGTCGCAGACGTCTCCGATACCGTCGTGATCGACATCGGATTGATCGGTGTTCGCCTGTTCGGGGCAGTTGTCCGCGGTATCGGCTATGGCGTCACCGTCGGCGTCGGACGCCTGGCAGGAGCCCGCGATCGCGACCGGACAGATGTCGCCGTGGCAGCTCCAGTTCGGGAAGTCGTACGCGATCTTCGAGCCCGCGGGGGCGCATTCCTTCCCCTCCAGCGGATCGGCCGTGCATCCGGCATCGAAGCCGCCGCCGCTGCGCTTCTTGTCGCCGAGCACGATGCGCGACGTGACGGTGCCCGTGTAATCGCCGGAGACCGTCAAGGTCCCGCCCTCGTTGCCATTGCCGCTGAAGTCGGTGTCCTGGATCAGCGTGCCCGTGACGACGAGGTTGATCTTCCGCGGGACAGTCATTCCGCCCTCCTCGACATCGATGGTGACGGCGTGAGCGCAGGCGTCATAGGTGAACTTGCTGATCGCGCGCAAGCCGCTCAGGCTCACGTCCCAGGCGACTTTCCCGGAGTCGCACTGCTCGAGCCAGTCGCCCGTGCCCGACGGGTTCTCACAACCGTTCAGAAGGCATTTCGTTTCGTCCTGCCAGACCGCGAATGCGCGCACCAGCTCCTGATTCGACCACGGCAACACCGGCTCGCAGCTCGCGTCGCACTCATCACTCTCGACTTTGTAGTTGGCCTCGTCCGTGCCCTTCGACCACGCGATACGGATGACATTGAACCCGCACGCCGGCACCGCGATTTGACGACTCGCGTCGAGCCGGTTCTTGCAATTCCCCCCGTTCCACTCTGGCACCGTGCCGTCGGTGGTGAAACAGATCACGGACTCGTCGTCCAGGTTAATCACCTTGATGAGCGAGTTCACCGCGGGGAGGGTGGTGGCGCTGGGAGGGTCGAAGTGCGGCACGGGGGTTTCGAGGCCGGTGCCGCCGCAGCTCACGGCAGCAAACGCGAAAAATACTGGCGCATACCAAGGACGCATGGCCCCAGCATATCGCCGATCAGCGCCAGGCACTTTGGAAATCTGACAATTTGTAGAGTCCGTCCGTCTGCTGCGGTGCGTTATCCTGCAGACACCCTCTCGTTGCAGAGCTCCCTCGGCGCGGGCGCGCCTCATACAGGGATACGCGGCTCGAGCTGCTCCCGATCCGTCTTGGTCTCGAACCGCGTCGCGTCTCGCCCCCAACGAAAGAGCGCCGGTGTTGCAGCGCGCTCGGGGGCTTCGCTGCACGAATCGAGCACGCACGCGCAGTTCGCGCAAACTTGCGCAACCTGCCGAGTGCTGCCGATAATCAATGCCTGTCAAATGTACCCCCGAACTCTCCGGCATGCAATATGCTTGGGCCCGTCGCGCAAGGAGACAGAGGATGATGCAAAAGAATGTGCTGTGCATGCCCGTCGTGCTGGGATGGTTGGTTGTCACGGCGAGTGGATGCACGACGGAGGCGGCGCCGGTCCAGGACGACGAGGAGGTGCTGCGAGACGCCGCGGGGACGTCGGCGTCCAATATCGAGGCGCAGGTGGCCGGATTGGAGCGCGAGCCGATCGTCGATGATATTTACCATTACAGCTTCCTCGTGAAGGTGGGGGACACTGCCAATGCACGCATTCGGGTGCACCGCGTCGTGCGCGAGGACGCCCCCTGGCGGGCGCGCCCCGCCGCCCAAGCGATCTTGCTGCTGCACGGCGATTTCGCGACGTTCGACACGAACTTCGCGCCCTCGCTGACGAGCGACGCTGCGCAACCCGATCAGGATCTCGCTGTCTACTTGGCCCGACGCGGGATCGACGTATGGGGCCTCGATCGGCGATGGACCACGGCACCCAAGGATGGGGCCGATTTCTCCGATTTCGCCGACATGGGGGTCGTGCAAGCGGTCTTCGATACGGGACGCGCGCTGATCTTCGCGCGCTCGCTCCGCGGCCTGACCGGTGCGGGTCGAGATCGCTTGATCCTGGGCGGATTCAGCAGCGGCGCGCAGATCACCTACCTCTATGCCTCCGAGGAGACGCAGAGCCCCGAGGAGCATCGGCACATCAAGGGCATCGTCCCCATCGATATCTACGCGAAGGTGGCCTCCGAGGACGAGGTCAGCAGGCAAGTGGCCTGCGCCAGCGCCGTAGAGGAGCGAGATCTGGTCGCGCAGGGCGTGGTGGACAGCGACAACAGCGCTTTCTTCCAGCCCCTCGCCGAGCTCGCCGCCTCCGCCCCCGCGGACCCGTCTCCCTTCTACGACGGCTATTCGAATCGTGAGGTGCTGCTCGGCTTCGTGACGCAGACGTACCTGTTCTACGAGCCCAAGCCGAAATACCACCTCGTGGCCGGCGCCTTCACGGACGGCGCGCCGACCGGGGTGCGGTACGCGCCCGAGGCGCTGATCAACGATTGGCTCGCACATTCACCGCCGCACCAATCCCTCGTGGAGAGCGCCGACCGGAGCGCCCTTTGGTGCGGCGAGGCGCCCCTGCCGCTCGGTGACCACCTCGCCGATATCAGGGTCCCGCTCTTCTACCTCGGCGCCGCCGGCGGCTTCGGTGATCACGGCCTTTACACCACCGCGGTCGTCGGCTCCGCCGACGTCACCACGCATGTCGTCCGCCGCCTCCCGGTCGAAAACGAGCCAGAAGATTTCGGCCATGGCGATCTGCTCTACGCCGAGGACGCGCCTCAGCTCGCGTGGGAGCCGCTCGCGCAGTGGCTGCTCGCGCATTGAGCATTCGTCCCTGCACGGCCGAACGTGCCGACGAGGTGCTCGATGATGGCTGCCACGGAATGGCGCTCGTCATGCGACGGCGCTCGGCGCAAGCCGCGAGAATGCATCACACACGGCGCGGACGATGGCTTTGCGCTGGGTGAGCGATGCGCTGACATGTCCGCCGGGCACATGACGTACCTCGGCGCCTCGCCAATGCGCGGCGAGGCGCTCGGTGGAGCTCGGTGGGACGAAGCCGTCCTCACGCGCGGCAAGGAGAATGGCGCTGCGGAGGAAGGGTGGCGGAGGCAGCGTGGTGATGGATGCAGGCGCGAGGACGTCACAGAGACGCCTACGAATGGCGGGAGAAGCACCGACATCCGACCCCAGGGCTCTCCAGTCGGCCATATCGGAAAGTACACCCTCCTCGAAAATGGGGACCACGGCATGCGCGGCGGCGACGGGGATCACGGCAAGGGGCTCTTTCGCCAGTGCAGCCGTGTATGCGGCGAGGCTACCTCCCATGCTGAATCCCGAAATCCCGAGGCGGCCGTGGCCGCGCGCGCCGAGCCATCGCAGGAGGGCGAGGGACTCGACGGCGGCAGCACGAAACATGAGCAACAAATCGATGACCGTGCGCACCGCGACGCCCCGTTGCCCCGGCGGGCGACGCGCGCCGTAATAAGGGTTCTCGAGCAGCAGCGCCCCGATCCCGTGCCGCGCGAGGTCCTTCGCGAGCGAGCGGCGCCGGCCAAACCCTTCGTCTCCCGACGCGGAAAGCAAAAGGCACACGGCTGGGCGCGCGCCGGCGCCGGCAGGCAACACGAGCTGAAAGCGCGCCTCATGGCACGCGGGAGGCATGAGCTTTCCCGTCGCGGGGCTCTCGAAGCGCCCCTCCTGCACGAAAAGCGGACCCTCGCGACGCGCGGTCCCGAGCGTCAGGTCGTGGAGGTCGGCCGGGGTTCGAGGCGGCTCGAGGAGCTCGTCGAGCGCCGAAAGTGGCCCCCACCCATCGGAAAAATACCGCGGGGAGCGCGACAAGACGACCTGGGCAAAGAGAGCATCCAACCAATGGATCCGCATGGCTCTACGGCGCTGCGGAGGTGATGCGGCATATCACGAGGAGCAAGAGGCCCGCGAGCGCTGCGAGCCATTGAGCCTGATCGGTCACCATTCGCTTCTTCAGGTTCGAAGGCAGGAGCACGAAGACCAGACAGAGCGCAGCCACGGCGAGCCCGACGATCAGCCTTTGGGTTCCCGAGAGGTTCAGGAGCACGAGCGACGCCACGCCCACCGAGGGCCAGACGAAGAGGTGCGGCAGAATGGGCTCGATGCGCCGGACGTCGAGCACCGAGGCTGTGTTGCGGATGCCGGTCTCTCGGTCGACCTCGAAGTCGCGGATCTCGTTCCATAGGTCGCCCGCCATGGAGATGGTGCAGATGAAGACGGCGCCGAGCGCGGCCGAACGAGGGAGTTCGGGGGCGCGGGCGTATGCGACGGTCAGAAACTGGAGCGTGCCCAAAAAGAGGCCGTGGGAGACGAGATCGACGAAGGGCACGGCCTTGAGCCGGATTCTCCGGTACGAGTACAGGAACCCGAGAGCCACGTTCAATACCCCCAGGAGGACCACGCGCGCCCCGAAGGGCCAGAGGAGCGCGAGGCCGGCGAACGCGGAGAGCCAGCTCAGCGCGAGCGCCTGTCCATGCGTGAGCAGACGGGCGCAAATGGGGTTGCGTACGACTTTCTGCGAATCCTTGCTGTCATCCTCGGCGTCCTCGACGTCGTTGATGGCAAAGGCGAAGATCGTGAGCAGGAGATTGCCGGTGAAGAGCAGGACGATGTCGCCTGCCGACAGCCGAGGATTGAAGATCGTCCCGAGCGCGACGAGGGCAATGGTGTTGCCGTAAAATTCCTCGACGCGGCTCAAGCGAAGGGTGCCCAGGAATGGCCTGGTGCCTGTTGCGAGCTGGTTCATGAAGGAACGTCCCTGAAGCCGGGACGGGGAGTAAGCGGTCGAGCGTGCTCTTGTCAAGCCCAATCGTGGGCGCCCCACGCAAGCCACCCCCCACGATCCGCCCGCCGCTCCGCCTCAGGGCTCGACCTTCACGAGCCGCCCGAAAATGGCATTGTGGCCGACCCACCCATTGATGTGCCCGCAGTTGTTCCCGATCTGGAAACGCCCATCCTGGACGCTCTTGACGAAGTGGAGATACTCGGTACCACGCACCTTGCAGAGGACGATGTCGCCGGGGCGAATATCCCGTGGATCGACGGGCTCCACGGTGCAAAGCTGGCCGGACTCGATCCGCGGTGACATGGAGTTGCCCCGCGGACGAAAGGAAACGACCTGTCCGGCGCGAAGTTTGGTGATGTATCCAGTAGCCCAACCCATGGCTCGTATCCTCGGTTTGCGGAGGTGTTCTCAGCCTTCGGCCGTTCCCCCGGGGTCGTTCGGCATCGCCGCGATACGCCCTCTGGACCTGATCGTCATGGCGGACAAACAGGGTACGGCAATTGCGCTGAACGTATACCGGGATCCCCAAACACCCGTGTACGTGTTCCTGTCGGGGGAAGCCGTGCGAGCGCTGGCCGAGCAAGCGGTGCGTGCTCCACGCCAAACCGGCGAATGAGACCGCCTCGGACCCAGCATCAATCGCTGCCGAGACTTCGCTCGTAGATCACCGTGCTCTCCGGGTCCGCCGCCTGCAGCGCGGAACGGGTGAAGCCGAGCTTCTTCAGGAGACCGATCGAGGCGGCGTTCGCCGGTGCGACGAGCGCGATCACCCTGCGAAGCGCGAACACCTCGCTCGCGAGCCCGAGCACAGCCGATCCGGATTCGAATGCATACCCGCCGCCGCGGAACTCCGGCAGAAACGCGTAACCGATATCGACATCGGCATACTGCTCGCGCTTCAAGAGCCCTGACATGCCGATCAGCTCCCCCGTTTCCTTCACGGCGACGCCCCAAAGGCCGTACCCGTGCCGTTCGTAGCTTCCGATCGGCCCGTTGCGGATGTACGCCTCGGCGTCCTCGAGTGTCCGCACGCCGCGATCGCCGATGTACACGAGGAAGTCAGGGTCGTTGACCAGGCGGAAGATGAACGGCGCGTCTGCGAGCGTCAGTTTGCGGAGGGTGAGCCGTTCCGTCGTTGCAAGCGCGCCGTTCATGATGGCGCCCTTTATGAGCGTTTCATGGCATCAGGGCAAGAGAGAAGCACGGAGGCGTCCGCCACGGCGAACGTGGGCGGTGCTCAGTATTCGCACTCGTCCTCGAACGCGTCGGTCTGCACCGCGACCGAGAGGCTGTAACCGTAATGGGCCTCCTTTGGTCCATGGACGCGCAGATACAAGTCTTGATCCAGCGGCCCATTGTACGTGTCGAGGAAGATGCGGCCGATGTTGCTCTGCGCCGAGGCCACGAGCTGCAGAGTGCCGGCGCTGTAGACGTCGATCTGGATCGTGTTCTCGGGCCCCGCGGGCGGATCGTAGCCCCACGTATAGGTCTCGCCTTCCTCCTCGTACACGTACATCGGGCAATGCGAGGCGCCGGCGGCCTGCGCGCGAATCGAGAGCCACCCCGGCGTGTAGGGCAAATCCGACGTCGACACGAAGTACCAGTCCTGGTCCCTCTTGCAGATCGACGCAGACGCGCTCGTATAGGCGCCGCCGGTGTCCACCGACCACCAGTAATCCGGGTCCGCCGGCTCGAAGTAGACATAGCTATAGGCTAGGCCCGTGGCGCTCGACTGCTTGTTGTTCTTCTCGAACGGATCGGCCTGGTTGCAGACCCCGACCCCTCCCGCCACGAGCGCGTCGCTCCCCACGCCCTCGATGTCCTCCGGCGTTGGCGAGACCGAGCACGCCGCGGCGCTCGCAGCGATGATGACGCTCGAGCACGATAGTGCAAATTTCTTCTGCAATTGCATGTTCGTCTTCCTTCGGGTCCCCCATCCTCGAAGGACCCGGAAACACGGTAACGGAAATCTCCCCACTCGAAAACACGTGACGCGATCAAATCCTGCTCCGGTCCGACGTGGCGCTTTTTCACGCGGCGCTCCCGCCTTGCCCCTTGTGGTCCGGTCGAAAACCCCGCTACCGTCGAATCCCATGCACGCCCGCCGCGGCCCCTGCGCGCTCGCCCTGCTCCTCGTGACCGCGCTCTCCGCGTGCCGCAGTGAAAACCCGCCTCCACCCGCCGCCTCGACCACGCCGGCTCCGGACGACGGCACGATCCTCGACGCGCACATCCACCTGACCGATATGGAGGCCGTGCCCGCGCTCCTCGGCCTGCTCGATCGGAAAGGTGTCAAGCGCGCCGTGGTTCTGGCGACGCCGGATGCGACCGCCGGGCGCGGCGGCAAGGGGCTCGCGGGATATCAACGCGGCAACGAGGTGGTGCTCGCGGCCGCCGCGGCGCATCCGACGAGGCTCATCCCATTCGTGACGCTCGATCTCGCCCACGACGAGCCCCAAACCCTCGATGCCCTGCTCGCCCGCGGCGCGTGCGGCGTCAAGCTTTACGACGGGCATCACGCGTTCCACGAGCGGCCGCTCGATGATCCCGCGCACCGACCGCTCTTCGCGCGCATGGAAGAGCGCGACGTCCCCGTCCTCGTGCACGTGAATACGGTGCGTTTCCGCGGCGAACTCGAAGGCGTCCTGCGCGCCTTCCCGAAGTTACGCGCCGTTTGCCCGCACCTCTGCGGGAGCCGGACGGATCTCGACCGATTCGAGGCCATCCGCGACGCATTCCCGTCGCTGCTCTTCGACACGAGCCATGGCTCCAGCGACGCTGCCGCGCAGGGTTTTACCTATCTCGAAAAGGAGCACGACCGGCTCCGGAAGATCCTCGAAAAGACGCCCGAGCGCTTTCTTTTCGGCAGCGACCTCGTGACGGTACGCGCGGGACCGACCTGGCAGGACGAGTGGGACATGCAGGTGAGCGCGAACCTCGGCCTCCTGCGCGACGAGAGCTTCACCTTCTGGCGGCAAAACCCGCTGGGAGGTCTGTCACCGGCACCTTATCGAGGACAGGCGCTGCCCGCTGCATTGCTGCAAAAGCTCCTCGGCGAGAACGCGCGGCGGTGGCTTGGTAGCTGCGTGCGGTGACGGCCTCATCCCGGCCACGACGTGACGAACTTCTGCCACTCTTCCTCGTCGTAAGGGTCACTCGCGCACTCGAACAGGGACCGCTCGAGCGCGTCCAGGTCGTCGCCAAACAGATCCGAATCCTCCAGATTGAGGAGCCATCGACCGGCCACGTGTTTCGCGTCGAAGATCACGAGCGGATCGTCGGGAAGGCCGTAGACATACGCCCCGATCACGTCCGGATACGGCCACGCTCGGCGTTCGCAGACGCGCCGCAGCCACGGCTCCCAGGATTCGTCCCAAAAGGGGAGCGCAGCTCCCGCGTCTTCGACGTAACGGCGCGTTCGAATGAAGTCGTCGTAGTTCATGGCAGGACGCAGATGTGCTTCGAGAGAAAATGTGCAAAGGGATGGGAACCGCCGGTTCAATCCAGCACATGACCCGGACCAAGACAACGAAACGTAACTGTCACTTGTTGCGGCGACGACGAAGCAAGTTTCTGACGGTTGAAGATGAAACCGTCCATGGCATGACACCGTCTGTCCGTGCTATGTAGTAACGCTCGCGTGAGTTGCTCACGCGAGTGCCGGTAGGGAACCCTAAACGAACCAAGCTCGTAGGGGGGGCTTGCGGGGTCGTCGGGGTTTTCGTCGATCGTGAGGTTTGGGTCGTCCGCGCTGTGTGCGGACGACGCGGGGAAACATCCATATCTGTGGCGGAGTCTCGCGCGACTCGGTCGCTCCCGGGCATGTGCCGGAGCGCCCGCGTGAGGCCATTGTCGCGCGATCCGGCACGCGCGGAAGGGATCGCTCCGTCTTCTGGAGGCCGCAATGACCATGAATATCGAGCCAGATCGTTCCTTCGATCTGGGAACGTACCTGAACATCCGTCGCGCGAGGATCGACGCGACGCTGGAGACTTTTTTGGCCCTCGAAGAGCCGAGGGCTCTCTACGAGGCAATGCGCTATTCCCTGCTCGCCGGCGGAAAACGGCTGCGCCCCATCCTTTGCCTCGCAGGTTGCGAGGTCGCCGGCGCGCGGGCCGAGATCGCCCTGCCCACGGCGTGCGCCATCGAGATGATCCATACGATGTCGCTCATCCACGACGACCTGCCGTCGATGGACGACGGGGATTACAGGCGCGGCCGTCCCACGAACCACAAGATGTACGGGGAGGCGCTCGCCATTCTCGCCGGCGACAGCCTGCTCGCCCATTCGTTCGAGCTCATCGCCCGCCACACCGCCCACGTCCCGGCCAAACGGACGCTCGCGGTCGTCGCCGAGCTCGGCCGCGCCGCAGGGCCACGCGGGCTCGCCGGCGGCCAGGTGAAGGACCTCGCGAGCGAAGGCAAATCCGAGGTCGGCGTGGAGGTACTGCAGGACATCCATACCCGCAAGACGGGTGCGCTCCTCGAGGCCTCCGTGCTCTCGGGGGCGATCCTCGGCGGCGCGGATGCGCCCATGAAGGCCCGCCTGCGCCGATACGCGCAGCGGCTCGGGCTCGCCTTCCAGATCGTCGACGATATCCTCGACGTCACGTCGACCCGCGAGGCGCTCGGCAAGAGCGTCGGGAACGACGCGTCCGCCGGCAAGGCGACCTATCCGCGCGTTCTCGGGCTCGCGGAATCCCGCCGCCTCGCGGAGGTCTTGATCGCGGACGCCCGCCGTGACGTCGCCGTCTTCGGCGACCGCGCGACGCCGCTCGTGGCCCTCGCGGGATCGCTCATCCAAAGCCTCCGATGAGGCCTGGCAATCGCGGAGCTTCGTCCATGAGCGTCCTCCCTTCCGATATGCGGCCCGCGCGCGCCGTGCCAAACCCCTTCGCGCGCGAGCTGTCGCTCTTCTGGTCCTTCGTCGCGGGCGACCTGTCCTCGGCGGTGGTCCCGGCGTTCTTGTTCACGCTGGCGGCGTGGAAAACGACGGGCGCGGATCCGGCACGGTTGCCGGGCGCGATGGCTCGTAGCCTGCTTTACTTCTTCCTTTATATTTATGCCTTTTGCCTCGCCAACCAGGCCACGGGGCTCGAGGAGGACCGGCGCAACAAGCCACACCGACCGCTGGTGAGGGGCCTCGTATCGGTGCGCGGAGCGTGGCAGCGCTGGGCCGTGGTGATGGCGCTGTTCACCCTCGCCGGCGCGTGGCTCGGGGTGGTCGAGTATGCGCTCGGCTGGCAGCTCATCATTCTCGTGCACAACGTCGTGCTCGGCGCGCGGAACTGGGTCGTCAAGAACCTTTGCATGTCGCTCGGGATCCTCGTCCAGCTCGCCGCGGCATGGCAAATGGTCACGCCCCTCTCGCCGCTCGCGTGGAGGTGGATCCTCTTGCCCGCGGCCGCGATTTTCCCGCTGGTCTCCGTGCAGGACCTGCGCGACATGGACGGGGATCGCGCCTCCGGTCGGCGCACGTTCCCGCTCGTCTTCGGCGAGCGCGCGACGCGCATCCTGCTTGCCGTGTGTTTTGGGCTGTTGCCGATTGCCGTTCATGTCACGCTGATGCAGCCCGCGGGCGCGCGAGGGTCGGTCTGGGCCTCGGACGCCGTCCTCGGGGCCGCGGCGCTCGCGATCGCAATCCGCGTCGTTCTTTGCCGCACGCCGCGGGAAGATCACGTCACCTATCTCCTCTTCACGGGCTGGTATTGCCTGCTCCTCACCACCGCCGTCGTCGTCCTCTGAAGGAACCAAGGAACACCATGAAAACCCACTATCCGCCTGGCCCCAAAGGACTCCCCCTCCTCGGCAGCGTGCTCGACCTGCGCAAAGACAAGCTCGAGTTCCTGACGAGCATCGCCAAGACCTACGGTGACTTCGTTCATTTTCGCGTCGGGCCTCGCCACGCATATCTCTTGAGCCGCCCCGAGTGCGTCCACGAGATCCTCGTCGAGCAGCCGAAGAAGATGCCGAAGGAGCGGATTCACCAGATGATCGTGGCCCCGTTCTTCGGCAACGGCGTCGTCACCTCCAACGGCGAGGTGCACGACCGGCAGCGCAAGATGGCGCAGCCCGCCTTCCAGCCGCGGCGCCTCGATGGTTATTGTCGCGTCTTCGTGGAGCAGGCGCTCCAGGGGATCAACGGATGGCGCTCGGGCGGCGAATACGAGATCGACACCGAGATGCTGCGTGTGACGATCCAGAACGTCTGCTTGACGCTCTTCAACGCAGACGCATCCGACATCGTCCCGCGCGCCGCGGCGGCGATGACCAACATCCTCGGGCTGCTCGGCACGGAGTACGACATCTCGTTCCCGATCCCCATGTGGGTGCCGATCGAGCACAACCGCCGCAAGCGGGAGGCCATCCAGGAGCTCGACGCGATCGTGATGAAATTCGCGGAGGATTGGCGGAATTCGGGGCAGGACAGGGGCGACCTCCTCTCGATGTTGATGCTCGCGCACGGCCACGGGCGCGGCGTGACGCACGACGAGCTGCGGGATTACCTGATCGCAATGTTCTCCGCGGGCCACGAGACGACGGCATACTCGCTGGTATGGGCGTGGATCATGCTCGCGCAGAACCCCGAGGTGGAGGCCGCGCTCTGGGAGGAGCTCGACCGCGTGCTCGGCGGGCGCCCCCCGACGGCCGACGATCTCCCGCAGCTCGCCTATACACACATGATCATCAAGGAGACATTGCGCCTCTACCCGACGGGGTGGATGCTCTTCCCGCGAGAGACGACCGAGGACCTCGTCTTCGGGGGCTATCCGATCGCGAAAGGCAGCATCATCTACGTCTCGCCCTACGTGATCCATCGGGACGAGCGGTATTTCCCCGAGCCCGAGCGCTTCAATCCCGAACGCTTCCGGGGGGGCGCCGAGAAGCACCTCCCCCGCGGGGCCTACATTCCGTTCGGACTCGGACCGCGGGTATGCATGGGCCAGCACTTCGCCACGATGGAAGCCGTGCTCACGCTAGCGACCGTGGCGCAGCGCTACCGCGTGATGCTCCTCGAAAAAGGCCCCCTCCTGGCGAGCGGGAAAATCGCGCTGCGGCCGCCTCCGGGCGTCAAGGTGAAGGTCGTCGCGCGGCAGACCGCGGCGGCCGTGGCGGCGTAATCGCCGGAGACGCTGCTTCTCCTACCGCCGCCCGTTCTCCCGCATCCGGCGCATGCACAATGCGAGCGCGTCGCGCAGGCTCGACAGCGTGATGACGCTCGACAGGTCGACGCCCATGCTGACCATGGTCTGCGCGACGTTCGGCCGGATGCCGGAGATGATCCCCTCGGCGCCGAGCAGGCGGACGGCCCCGATGATGGAGAAGAGGTGGCTCGCCGTGGCCGTATCGATGACGTCCACGCCCGTCAGATCGAGAATGGCGAACCGCGCGGACGTGCGATTGACGGCGCCGAGCACGTCATCCATGACCCGCGAGGCGCGGCGGCTGTCGACGACGCCCACCATGGGCAGGGTGAGCACGTGATCCCAGACCTGGATGATGGGGGTCTCCAGGTTGCGGATCACCTCTTGTTGCCGCTCGATGAGCGCGAGCTTCGCCTCGAGCTCGGCCTTGGCCTGCTGCAGCTCGGTGATGTTGAGCGACATGCCCACGGTCCCGATCACGTTCCCGTCATCGTCCTGCACGGGAATGTCCCGGTTGTCCCAGTACTGGCCATTGTCGGCGCTGACGTGCCGGGTCATTGTCCCTTCGAGGGCCAGCCTCAAGCCGGTCGTGTTCTCCGGCGGGTACATCGTGAGGGCGTTGCTGCCGATGATGTCCTCGGGCCGTCTACTGGAGAGCTCCAGGCCTTTTCCATCGGCAAACGTGCACACGCCCTCTTTGTCGGTGGCCCAGACCAGGATGGGGAGATTGTCGAGGACGACGCGCAGCACCTGCTCGCGGCGCCGCACGGAGGACTGGTCCCCTTCGATCTCGGCCTCCTTGGGCCGCAACGACACGTGGACTCTGTTGCCGGTGGACGCGCGGCGCGCGTGGACGACGAATGCCCGCGCCCTCGCGCCCTTGCGGCCGAGCAACACCGTGAACGCAGACGACGTGCCGCTCGAGAGGACCGCTGCCCACTCCGACAGGAAATGCCCGTAATCCCCCGGATGCACGCGCTCGGAGAGCAAGGTCTCCGGTCGGACGTCGTTGCCCAGCGCGCTCGCGGCCGCGTCGTTGACGTGAAGGCAATGCCCTTCGCGGCTCGCGATGATCTGCGCGTCCGGGTGCTCACGGAAGAACTCGTGCAATCGTTCCGGATCGTCGATGGTGTGCATGCCTCACCGAGAAAGCCAGACAACGCGATACCATCACAGCTCGCAAGCGCCCGCCAGACGGAAAGCGCATGCGCCCGGCTGTACGCCGGCGTGTGAGGAGGGAAGCTGTGGACAGGCTTCTCGTGTGAGTCTTGATGCAACGTGGCGACCCGACTGACCAGGTGTGAAACCGAGCTCGCGAAGCATACGACGCGCGGTGCGGTCGAATTTCCTTGAACCGTGGGCGTATATGTGTATCGCACGTGCCGTGCGGCGCTCATCTGCACACGGGATCGAGAAACTCCCTGACGAGGGGAACGACGGTCGCCGGATCCATGTAGAGCCCGTGATCGCGCCCGGGAACCTCGAGCACGCGCCACCCGAGGCGCTCGAGCTCCGGGCGCCGCTCCTGCACCGTCGACGCGATCCGCAGCGAAATCCCGCCGGGATAATCCATTTCATCCGCCGCGCCGACGAACGCCATCCGCGGACACGAGATACGAGCGAGCGCCTCGGCTTCTGGCTTTCCCTGAATGCTCTCGTAAAACGTGACGAATGGATCGACGCGGACGGGGACCTCCGGGGCAGCTGCCATCATGCGCGTGATGGCGAGCATCTCCACGTAAGGGGCTGCGAGCGGAGGCCAGCCGCCACAAACCAAGGCAGAGACGCGATCGGTCCGCGACGCGAGATCTAGGCCGACGACCCCGCCCCACGAGTAACCCCAGAATGCGAACCGGTCGAATCCGACCTCGTCCGCGACCGCGAGCAAATCGGAGCAGACGCGCTCGGCGGAGAGCTCGTTCGCAGGGATCGGCTCGCTCTTGCCGATATCGGGGCCGAGGCTCGGATAATCCACGACAAGGACCCGATATCGGTCGGTCAAGCGGTCGAGATATCCCTTCAGGATCGCGCGTTCGGGATCCCCTTGCCAGGCGGACGCCATGATCGGGAACCCGAGGAGGAGCGGTGTGCCCTGACCGTACGTCTCGCGATGAATGGCTGGCCGACGACGTGACATACTCGCTCCTCCCTTCAGTGTTCGAGGAATCTCGCGACCGCGGCACCGAGCCAGCGCCCGTCCTCGTACGCGGGCGAGAGGGGCTCGCCCGTCATCGCGGAGACGAGCTCCCAGTAGCGCAGCGTGCGCGGATCCTGCGTCTTTCTCAGCTGCTCCTCGAAGGCGTCGTCGAGCTCCCTGCCGCACGCCGCTGCGGTGGCCCGGACAAACCGCTCGGCGATCACGAGCGCCTCGGCGGAATGTGGATCCACGCCTCGCCCCCGCGCCTCGCGTGCGGCCGCGATGGCCTCGCTCTGCGCGCGGAGGAGGGCCGCCTGGTCGATCCCTTCGTTCCACGTCACGGCCGCCATCACGCGCATGTTCGCGATGAACGTCGGATCGGCGAGGATCTCGGCGAGCTCGATCCACGCCTCGAGCTGCGCGGGCGTGGCGTCGTCCGGCAGCTTCGGGGTGCTCGCCTCGATCATCCCTCGCATCCACTCGCCGTCCACGGGCACGCCGTCGGCGACTTGATCGTAAAAACGGGTGATGACCGCCTTGCGTTCTTCATTCGAGAGTCGAGTCACGGTCCACAACCTCCGGAGATCCTTTTCGGTGGGTTCTGCGCGAAGCGCGGCGCGGAGCGCGGCGGCAACGCGCGAGAGCGAGGCCACGTGGGCTTCGACCGCGGCGAGCCGCAGGCGGAGCGCTTCTTCGAGCGATAGGTTGCGCGCGAGCACCTTCCGGATCGTGGCGAGGTCGACCCCCGCTTCCCGGAGCGTACGCACGAGCTCGACGCGAACGATCTGCGCCTCGTCGTACAGGCGATAATTGGCGTGTGATCGCCGCGCCGGCGGCAAAAGCCCTTCGTCCGAGTAGAATCGGAGCGTCTTGACGGGGATCCCCGTCCGCCGCGACAACTCCCCGATGGTGAGCGCCTCCCTCTTCGGCATCGCGGCCACTCTGAGGTCTCCCCCTGCTGGAGAGTCAAGCAGGAAAGACGCTCACGGCGCGCGGGGTGAGCCGGTTCGCACGGACGGTCAGATGTTTCCGCAATTGAAGCGATAGGCGAGCTTCGACCAGTCGTTGCCGAGCACGTGGAGGCCGTAATCGTTGCGCCATATCTCGTACACGATGGCCTCGGGGCGTCCGTCGCCGTCGACGTCGCTCGTGGCCAGGACATCGAAGCTGTCGGCGCCGCTGATCTCCTCGTCGACGATCGCAAAGCCGCCTCCGCGGTCGACCCAGAGCGCGCCGCAGCTACCGCACGGGTTGCGCTTCGAGATCGCGACGAGGCGCTGCTGGCCTGCGCGCACGGCTTGATCGATTCGCACGCCCCGTTCGCCGGGACGACCGACCCAGGGGCCATCGACGACCTCGACGCCGTCGGCGCCGACGGGCTGCGGCTTCAAATCGACGTCGGCCGTCTCGGGCCAGACCGCGAGGATCCGCGACGGCGCGACGAGATTTCCTTTCACGAAATAAGGAATCGTCTCCTCGACACACGTATTGTACATGCAACACGCAGGCCCCGTCGGCGCGACGTAATCCCGGCCTCCGGCCTCGTCGTGAAAATCCCGCGTGGATCGTGTGATCGTGAGGATTGCAGGCGCGTTCGTATCGGTCCGCGTCGTCCGCACGCGCGTCGTCGCCGGCATGGCGAGGCCACACGCCTTTCCGGTCTCGAGCTTGCCGTCGAGGGAGCACACGACAGGCACGAAGCGAAGCTCTTCGGAGCCCTCGGTGCTCGTGCCGAAAAGAAGCACGGCCTTGCGCGCGCGCTCGCGCTTCCCCGACGCGTCGTCGAGCCCCACCGACGGAGGCCCCGCAGGCGCGACCGTCACCTTCGCGGCGGGTGGGCTCGTCGACGCGACGGCGGGAACCACCGGAGCGCTTTGGGGCGCGCGCGACGCGCCCTTGGTGGGCTCCGGCGGCATGGATGGGCTGGCGCATGCGGCGATGCTGAAAAGGAGGCAGCTCGGAATCCGCGTGGTGTGCATGTCCAAGAGAGCTCGATCATACACCTTCGTCCGAGCTCGCGTCTTCCAGCGAGAGGCACGCCTCGACGACGGCCGCTCGCGTATCATCTTGAACAGGGGGCGGACTCATGAGGTACTTCGGGGCGATGCTCGCCTGCGCCATGACGCTGCATGCGGAGACCACGTCCGCTTCGGGCTTCGTGCGCGTGGCCGAGGGCCGCTTCCAGCGCGACGGCAGGCCGTACACGTTCCTCGGCGCGAATTTCTGGTATGGCATGAACCTCGGGGCCGAGGGACCTTCGGGAAACCCGGGCAGGCTCGCGCGGGAGCTCGATCGACTCGCGGCCCTCGGCGTCACGAACCTGCGTATCCTCGCGGCCACCGAAGGCCCGGAGCCTTCGCCCTGGCGGATCCTCCCCGTGCTCCAGCCCTCCCCGCGCGAATACCGCGAGGAGATCCTCCTCGGCCTGGATTTTCTGCTGAAGGAGATGAAGGCGCGCGGCATGGTCGCCGTGGTTTGTCTGAACAATTTCTGGCCCTGGTCCGGCGGCATGGCGCAATACCTGCGCTGGAGCGGCGCCGGACCGATTCCGTATCCCCCGCCCGAGCCCGGAGGGAGCTGGTCGGCCTATCAGGCATACACCGCGGCGTTTTATTCGAATCCGGCTGCCGTGGAGGCATTCCACGATTTCGTGCGGATGTTGCTCCAGCGAACGAATCGGTACACCGGCGTGCGGTACGCGGACGACCCGACGATCATGGCCTGGGAGCTCGCGAACGAGCCGCGTGGCGGGACGAACGTCAAGGCCTTCCAGTCGTGGATCGAGCGCACGTCGGAGCTTCTCGAATCCCTGGATTCCCGGCACCTCGTGACCACCGGGTCCGAGGGTGAGACGCCCTGGCCGCGCGAAAGCGGACTCGACGTCGTCGCGAACCATCGGTTCTCCTCGATCGATTACGTCACGGCCCACGTCTGGGCGCAGAACTGGGGCTGGTACGACCCGGCGCGGCCCAAGAGCTACGAGGCCGCCGTGCGTGAAATGAAGTCTTATCTCCGTCGCCACATCGAGCACGCGCGGCGCCTCGGCAAACCCCTCGTCGTCGAGGAGTTCGGCTTCCCGCGGGACGCCGGCAGCCACGATCCCGCCGCGACCACGGCCACGCGCGATCGATATTACCGCGCCGTGTTCGACGTGGTGCTCGACGCCGTACGCGCGGGCGAGCCCGTGGGTGGCGTGAATTTCTGGGCCTGGTCCGGGGAAGGCCGCCCACGCATCCCCGGGGGCCATTGGCAAAAATACGACCCGTTTACCGGCGATCCACCGCACGAAGCGCAAGGTTGGTACGGTGTTTACGATACGGATGACACCACCTTGCGCGTAATCGCGGAGTATGCGCGGAAAATCGCCTCGAACTCGCGGCCTTCGCCCTGACGTGTCAATCCCATGACGCACCCACATCGCGAAACCGACGGCGCGATGCAGCTCTGCCGACGATCCAACGTGGGCCCGCTTGCGCGTGTCCTCTTGATACGCGCCGTGCCGACGCCGTACATTGAAAGCGGCTGCGCGCAGCGACGCGCCATCGAGCGAGGCAGAACGTGGACGGGCACATCACAGAGACCAATCGCGATCAGGATCGGGAGACGCTTCTTGCCCGCATCGACATGCTCGAGCGCGAAAACGCGGCCCTGCGAGAGAAGGACCAGCAGGCCCGGCACATCGAGGACGAGTTTCGCGCGAGCGAGGCGCGCTTCCGCGCGCTGCTCGCGGGCCTGCACGTGGGCGTGGTCATGCAGGATCCGACCGGGAAGAACATCCTCTTCAATCCGCATGCCCTCACGTTGCTAGGCGTGACCGAGGATCAGCTTTTGGGTCGGACCTCGTTCGATCCACGCTGGGGCGCGGTGTACGAGGACGGCTCGCCGTGCCCGGGCGACGCCCATCCGATCACCGTCGCGCTGCGGACAGGGAAACCCGTGCGTGATTTCGTGCATGGGGTCGACCGGCCCGCGCTCGGAGATCGCGTGTGGCTCCTGGTGAGCGCGGCGCCGCAGCTCGACGATCGAGGCGTGGTGACGGGCGCGATCGCGACGTTCACGGACATCACGGCGCGCAAGGACGCCGAGGATCTGGTGCGGTCGCAGTCCCGGATGCTCGAGGAAATGTCGACGCCGCTCGTGCCGATCAGCGACGATATCGTGGCCATGCCGCTCGTCGGCACCGTCGACGCGCGGCGCGCCGAGCTCGTGCTCGAAACGCTGCTCGCGGGCATCGCGCAGAAAGGCGCGCGCGTGGCGATCCTGGATATCACCGGCGTGAGCGTGGTCGACGCGCACGTGGCGACCACGCTGGTCCGCGCGGCGCAGGCGGCGCGGCTCCTCGGCGCGCAGGTGGTGCTGACGGGCATTCGCGGGAGCGTCGCGCAGACGCTCGTGGAGCTCGGCGTGGACCTCTCGGGGCTCGTCACGCGAGGCACGCTGCAAGGCGGAATCGCCTGGGCGTTCTCGCGGCGCTCGTAGCGATTACTTTTTCTTCTTGCGCCCGCCGATCGCGGCGGGGGCATTGCCCGCGCAGGTCGCGCCCTGGAGGTTGTAGGGCGTGTCGAAGAACATGAACTCGTACACCCGGTCGGCGGCGAGCGCCGCGGAATTGAAGCCCTCGCCGATGCGAATGCCGTTCGCGACCATGAGCACCTGGTGCCCCTCGGCGAGCGTGGTGGGCCGCGGGCCGGGGAAGCACTCCATCGCATAGGTATCCGACGCGACGATGGCCGGGCGGAATTGCGCGAGCCAGTGGCATTCGGCGAGCCACGGGCCGGGCGCGGCGCCCATGTACGTCGGCCAGAGCGCTTCGTCCGACCAGTAATGGCTCCACCCCGTGCGGATGATGACCACGTCCCCGGGCTCGATGCAATCGAGGTCTTCCCAGGCCATCGTCGCCTGGAGATCGGCGATCGTGATGCGATATCCCGGCGCGAGGGATTTGCCATTGGGGGCGATGGCGCTCGTGTGCCCCGCCGCGATCTTGTAGCCGAGCACGTCGAGGAGCAGGCCCCGCGTGATGATCGGCCCGATATTCTGGAGCCCGAGCGATTTCGTGCCCCCGAGGATGCTGTCCGGCCCGTAGTTCTGGGCCGCGGAGTCGGCGCGGGCGAGGTCCCACCGATCGAGCGGGTCGACGATGTCGGAGCGCGGCGTGATCTGGTCGAAGTGGTGGCCGCCGTAGAACCAGCCGCCGAAGCTCGGGTGATTGAAATCGTCGACCTGCGTCGCGATCTGGAACGTGAAGGCCTCGAACCGGTCGTCCTGGAAGATGAACTGGTTGTCGCCGGTGGGCCCGTACGCGGCGATCCAGTAATCGGCGCGGCGCGGCGGGTCGGCGGGAAAGGCCGGCATCCGTGGGTGCATGGGCTCGCCAAGCGAATACACCTTCGAATCTCCGCGCTGCCCGAGCTTCAGCGCGTCCTTGCGCTTCGCCTCGTTGATCTCGGCCAGCGTGCCGACGGTGTCGCCCCAGACGCCGAGATCGTCCCATCGCGAGAAGATCCATTCGAGGGTGACGGGATCGTCTGTGAAGGGCCCGCCGCCGCTCGGGTGCGGGGGGCAAGGCGGGCTCGCGTGCGCCCGCCCCGGAATCATCTGCGCGAGAACGGAGGCGCCTGCCGCGCCCGCCGCGCCGCCGAGGAAATCTCGACGGCTCACCCGCGCCTTGTCGCCCTGGGCCGCAAACACGTGCTTCAAGAACCGCATGCTGCGTTCTCCTTTCGTGCAGCGCAGCCGCAATTTAGCGGCTACACCATCGAGTCCAGCGCATCGAACGGAAATGACCGTTCACGATTCACCAAACACGACCCGGGCGGAATTTGCAAGCAGTTTCGTAAGGTCCCTGTCTGCGCATCGAGACCAGGCGGGCCCACCCGACTTCAGAGCACCCGATCGACGAGCGCCTCCCCCCGCTCGAAGCGCCTCAGGTTGTCCAAGAAATGCCGCACGAGCGCGAGGTGCTCCCCGCGCCGCCCGCCCGCCGAATGGGGCGTGATGAAGCAGTTCGGCGCCGACCACAGGGGATGCTCCGGCGGGAGCGGCTCGACCTCCGTCACGTCGAGATATGCTCCTCCGAGCCGCCCGCTCTCCAGGGCCTCCAGCAATGCCCCTTGATCCACCGTCGTTCCTCGCCCCACGTTGTACACGAATGCCCCGTCGCGCAGCTGCGCAATCCGAGCACGATCGAGAAACCCGCGCGTCGCCTCGTTCTCCGGCAACACGTTCACCACGTGATTCGCCTCGCCCAACGCACGATCGATGTCCCCTTCGTGCACGACCGTCACGCGAGGGTCCCCCTCCGCGCGCCGACGGAACACGAAGAGCCGCACCTCGAATGGCGCGAGCAACTCCGCAATCCGCCGACCAATGGCGCCGTATCCGAGCAAGAGCACGGTTTGTCCCCGGAGCAAGAACGACCGCTCACGCCGCGACGTGCTCTCCCAGGCGCGCGTCGTTCGTTGCGCGTCGAGCGACGCGGGGAGCTGCCGCGCCATGGACAACATCATGGCGAGCACGTGCTCGGCGCACGGATCGGCATACACCGTGGAGCTCGTCGTGAGAGCAATTCCTCTCGACGTGAGCGCCGCGCGAATCGCGTCGACGTCATAACGGGTATACCCGGCGCTGGTGAGGTGGGCCCAGCGAAGGCGAGACGAACCGAGGAGCCCGTCCAGGGCCGGCTGGCCGAAGGCGACGTCGGCCGTGAGCAGCGCGGGGTCCGGCGCTCCGCTCGCCAGATTGGAGGACGTCCTCGCGGAGGCGAACACCAGAGAATGCCCGGCCACGCCCTCGCAAAGCTCGCGATGCGCCTCTTCCGGGAAGACCGTGTCGCAGAAAATGGTCAGCGTCATGCTGTAGCTCAGCGCCGGAACAGCCGCCAAGCCTCGGCGCCATCGAACGGCGGGGCGGGAATCAAGTTCAGGGCGATCAACATCAGGTTCGTCGTCGTGAGCGCCGTCGTGATCTCCCCGAAGAACCCCCCGGACGGCAGGACGCTCGACCAGACGGGGGCCGTGAGCAACACGGCCAGCTGCGCGAGGACGCCGCCCCACGCGACGATCGCGCGTTGCTTCATGGTGACATCGCCGCCCCATTCGCAAGACCCGCCGACCGCATGAACGTCGACGGAGGCGACGTAGCCCCCGACCGCACGCGCGAGCAGCGCGTGGCCGAGCTCGTGCACGAGGACGAGGATCAAGAATCCGAGCCATGCGCCCGGCGCAAACCTGAGCCCACAGAGCACGAACGCGCCGAGCGGCATGGTCCAGTGGATACGAATCGGCGCCCGCCCGAAGTGGCCGATCACGAGGTAGCCGTCACGAACGCGCATTGCCATCTCCGCGAGGAGTGTCCCTCGGGCCGCGATGCCCGTCAACCGGTACGTCCCCGCGCTCGCATTTCGGCAAGCGCGGCCGGTAAAACCACGCTAATGTCGACGTCTCGACGGACGGAGCCTCGATGCTGATCCACGGTCAATGCCACTGTACGAACATCTCGTTCACGCTCGACTGGACACCGGACCCCTCCGAGATCCCGGCGCGCGCTTGCACGTGCTCGTTCTGCACCAAGCACGGCGGGGTCTGGACCTCCTGCCGGACGGGCGCGCTCCGCGTGCATGTCCGCGAACCCGCTCTCGTAACGAAGTATGCATTCGGCACGAAAACCGCCGATTTCCACGTCTGCGCGAAGTGTGGCATCACGCCGGTGGTCACCTGCCGCATCGACGACCGGCTCTACGCCGTCGTCAATGTGAACACGTTCGAGGGCGTCGATCCCTCGCTCCTCCGGCGCGCATCCGCCACGTTGGATCAAGAAACCGAGGAGGTCCGGCTCGCGCGGCGCAAGCGGAACTGGATTGCCGACGTCGCGATCGAGGAGGCCGCGCCAAGCGGCGCGCGGTGATGGGTTCGAGCCGCGCGGCGAGCTTGTCGCCGCGGGAACTTTCGGCGACCATGCGTCGTCCCTCCCGGAACGTCCCCTCCTCGCGCCGCCCATGAAGCCCTCTCCACCCGCCTCCCACACCGCCCCGGCTCACGAGATCCTGAGCCTCCTCCACCCCGAGCCGATCGCGCGACCCGACCTCGAAGAGATGCGCCAGGCCCTCTCGTTCGCATTCGCGAGCGGGGTCTCCGGCGGGCTCTTCAGCCAGGCGCTCGATCGAGCGCCGCTCGCGCCGTCCACATGGGATCCGCAGAGCTTCGCGCAGGACCTGTTCCTCGAGGAGCTCGTCGCCCGCGGCTTCCGCGTACGCTCGGGCGAGCGCGACGCGGTCGTGAACCGCGCATTCATCTTCCGCGTCCTCGCGCATCCGCCCACGGATCCACGCGTGACGGAGCACCGGCGCGACATCTTGCGCGAGCTCTCCAGCTCGACCGTTTTTCGCCGGCAGTTCGAGGACCTTTACACGATCGCCTGCCGCCTGCGCTCCGCGCTCGAAGGCGCGACGGCCGGGAAGAAGTTCGACGCGACGCGACGGCAGCTCGACGTGCTCGTGCTCGTCAAGGAGGCGTTCGACCGGATGAGCGAATCCTTCGACGGCGCGAAATCCGGCCTCTCGGGCCTGCGTGCATTCGGCGCCTCGGTCCGCGAGACCGAGGGATATCGATCGATGGTCGATCTGCTCGACTACGACGAGCACCTCGCCACGCTCGGCGTCACGATCCGCGTCGGCGCCGACGGGCGCGTGCGCGGGTTCGAGGTTCGAAACCTCCGCGAGCGTCAGGACAACCCCTTCGTCCTTTCGCCGGCGCGGCGGTGGCTCGCCAAGATCGAGATGTTTTTCCGCGGCTACCGCTTCAGCGACGGCGAGGTCATGGCGCGCCTGCTCGACGCGGTCTTCGAGGGCGTCGAGGCGCACGTCCTCCGGTTCATTCCGCTCCTCGGCGAGATGGAAGTGTACCTCGGTGCGCTCGGCTTCCGGGACCTCGCGGAGGCCGCGGGCCTCGAAGTCTGCTTGCCCGAGATACGCCCGGCCGCGGAGGACGCGGACGATCGGCCGCGCAAGCTGCTCGGGCTCTTCAATCCGCTGCTCGTCGCGAGCGGCGTCCGCGCGGTGCCGTGTGATCTCGTGACGGATCGGACGAGCGCGACCGTGCTCATCACCGGGCCGAATTCCGGCGGCAAGACGCGGCTCTTGCAATCGGTGGCGCTGGCGCAGATCCTCGCGCAAGGAGGCATGTTCGTGCCCGCGCGAGAGGCGAGCCTCGTGCGCGTCCCGGGGCTCGTCGTCTCGCTGATCCAGGAGACGCGGGTGGATCAGAGCGAGGGGCGGCTCGGGATGGAGCTCGTGCGCATCCGGGCGCTGTTCGAGATGCTCGGCCCCGGCGCGATGGTCATGCTCGACGAATTGTGTTCCGGGACGAACCCGTCCGAGGGTGAAGAGATCTTCGAGCTCGTGATCACGCTCCTCTCGAAGCTGCGCCCGCAGGCGTTCATCACCACGCATTTCTTGACGTTCGCGGCGCGGCTCGCGCGGGAAAACTCGATTGCGGGGCTCAGATTCATCCAGGTAGGGCTCGACGCGGCGCACCGTCCGACGTACCAGTTCGTCGCGGGTGTGGCCACGACGTCGCTCGCGTCGCATGCGGCGGCGCGGCTCGGCGTGAGCCGCGACGAACTCGAGGGGCTCATCGATCGCAACATGCGCGCGCCGGCCGCGCGGGCGCGGGGGACCTGACGTGGCTACATTTCTGGTCACGCCGCGCATGAATCCGGCGCTCCGCGCGCGCGTGGAGCGGGCCGTCAGCCCCAAAGCACGCGCGAAGCATCACGCGGCGGGGCTCGGAATGGCGTCGCCTTTCGCGAGCCGCGAGGGATTCCGGCCGGCGAAGCTCCTGCCGCTGCTCGCGCTCGTGGTCATCGCGGGGCTTTTTACGGCCATGATGATCCACGAGCGGCGCGAGCTCGAGGCGGATCGGACCGCGCTGCTCTCCGAGCTCGATGCGCTTCGCCCGGGGCTTCCTGCGGGGCACGAGAGGCTCGTCGCGGACACGGAGCTATGGCTCGTCGAGGCCGCGGCGGAGGGGGAGACGGTGGAGCTCATCGACCCGGCGCTTCGCGCGGCGGGCGCGCTCGACGCGACGTTGCGTCGGCCTGCGCTTTATGTACGCGCGCCGGCGGCGGAGCTGCGTGATGCGCGGGCCGTGGACGATGCGGCGCGCGGGTCGATCAAGGACGCATTCCTCGTTTGCCTGATGTATCCGCCCGCCTCCACATCGGAGCGTGATCTGCTCGCGAAGGTGCGCGGCGTGTACTTTGCCGGGGCGAAGGTCGACGACGAGACCGCGAACGTGCGGCGGCTCGCGGAGCTGCGGATCGGCCTCGCGGTGCTCGCGCCGGCCTTCGAGAGCTCGGTGCGTACCGCGCAGGATCGGAATGTGCTGAAGCGGCTGCGGAAAGACCTTCAAAAAGCGCCGGTCGACCTCGCCAAAAGGGCGGCCGCCGCGGAGCTCTTGCTCACCGTCGCGGATACGAAGGCCGGGGCGCGCGTGACGCTTTATGATCTCGCCGCGAAAAAGCCGCTCTTGCGGGTGCTCCGGCGAAACGAGGAGCTCGCCTTGTCGTCGCTCGGCGCGTCCCACCGCGACGAGCTCGAAGCGTGCAGCCTGGCCGTCGCGGTGCGCCGCGCCGTGACGGAGTGAGCGTCAGAGCTTGGGCGCGAACCGCGACCGCATCATCTCGATGTACGCCTCTTCCGAGGTTTGTCGCCGCGCCTCGACGAGCGGCGCGATGTCTTTCGTGGCGAGATAACGCAACCGCTCGGTGCCGTCGGTCGCGGCCTCGAAGACGACCCGCGCGACTTCCTCCGCCGTCGCGAGGCTGCGCGCTTGCCTGAGCTCCGCGAATACCCGGGCGGCGCCCTCGACGAACGGCGCGTAATCGGCAATCGGCGACGCGGAGCTCGACTCCTTGGCGCTGCGCTCGCCGAAGCGCGTGCTCGTCACGCCGCCCGGCTCGACGATCTTCACGCGGATTCCGAGCGACAGAAGCTCGTACGAGAGCGCCTCGGAAAACCCTTCCAGCGCGAACTTGCTCGCGCAATAGGCGGATATCATCGGCAGCGTGAACACCCCCGCGCCCGAGCTCACGTTGATCACGACGCCGGAGCGCTGCTTTCGCAAGGTGGGGAGGACGGCGCGCGTCACGTCCATCATCCCGAACACGTTCACCTCGAACTGCTCGAGGATTTTTTCGCGCGTGGTCTCCTCGAACACCCCGAAAAGGCCGAAGCCCGCGTTGTTGACGACGACGTCGATCGAGCCGAACCGCGCGAGCGTCGAGGCCACGGCGGCGTCGATGCTCGCGCGATCCTGCACGTCGAGCCGGAGCACGCTCATCCGATCCGACGCGCGGAGCTCCGACTCCACTTCCGGCGTGCGCATCGTCGCCGCGACGTTCCAGCCCTCCGCGGCGAACACCTTCGCGATGTCACGACCAAACCCCGAGGAACAACCCGTCACGAGAACCGTCTTGCTCATGCCCTCGATGTAGAGTATGCCGACCGTTGAAACAATCCGTGCAATCCGGCATGCTCTGATGCAAACTTTGGAACAATGATCCGCGCCAGCTTGATCGAGCTCGAAGCCGTGGTCGCCATCGCGAGCCTGAAGAGCTTTCGCGCCGCGGCCCGGCAGCTCGAAATGTCGCCGTCGGCGCTCAGCCACGCGATCTCCGCGCTCGAACAGCGGCTCGGGGTCCGGCTGTTCCACCGCACCACGCGGAGCGTGTCGCTCTCGGCGGCCGGCGAGCATTTCGTCAGGCGCGTTCAGCCGGCGCTCCGGGAGGTCTCCTCCACGCTCGACGAGATGCACGAGCTGCGGGACACGCCGAGCGGCACGCTACGCATCAACACGTCGAAAGGCGCCGCGCAGGTCGCCGTGCTTCCCATGATCCTCGAAATGCGGCGGCGCCATCCCGACGTGCGCGTGGAGCTCGTGACGGAAGAGCGCTTCGTCGACATCGTCGCCGAGGGCTTCGATGCAGGCGTGCGGCTCGCGGAGGCCGTACCGCAGGACATGGTCGCGATCCCGTGCGGCGCGGACATCAGCATGGCCGTGGTCGGCGCGCCCTCGTATTTCGCGTCTCGTCCGAAGCCGACGAAGCCGAAGGATCTGCTCGACCACGAGTGCATTCGCCGCCGCATGGCGAGCGGCATGGTGTATCGCTGGGAGCTCGAAAAGCGGGGGCGCGAGGTGGCCGTCGACGTCCGAGGCGCGCTGACGCTCGACAATGACGACCTCATTCTGGACGCAGCCCTCGCCGGCGCGGGCCTCGCGTTCCTGAGTGATCTCGCCGTGGCCGCCGATGTCGAGGCGGGGCGCCTCGTCCGCGTGCTCGCCGACTGGACGCCGCCGTTCCCCGGTCTCCGCCTGTTTCACCCGAGCCACCGCCTCGTGCGCGCGGCGCTGCGCGCGTTCATCACGATCGTGCGAGAGTCGACCGCCCGCGAGCGGCGCCCTGGCAAAGCGGGGAAGAGCAAGAAAGCGTAGTGCATCATGATGACAAACATCGTCCGGGCAAACCTCTCGCTCCTCGTCGCCTCTGCCATCTCGCTCGCCGCGTCCTCTGCACGCGCCGAGCCTCCGCTGCGTGCCGCGCCTCCATCGGACGAAGAGGTCACGCGGCGCATCGCGTTTCTCCAGGCACGCCTCGATCGAGGTACCCCTGCGGCGAATCGATGGTGGTATGGCTGGTACACGGGCTGGAGCGCGCTGACGGTCGGGCAAGGCGTCATCGCGGTCGCCGTCACCGATCCGGGACTCCGGGCCGACGCCGCCGTGGGCGCGGTCGGGTCGTCCCTCGGCCTGATTCCTCTGGGCCTCGTTCCGTTTCCCGCTCGTCATGCAGCGGCCGATCTGCGGGCCATGCCGGATGCGACGGCCAAGGAGCGACGGATGAAGCTCGCGCGTGGCGAGCGGCTCCTTCGCGAGAGCGCGGAATCGGAGGTGCTGCGCCGCAAATGGTTCAATCACGTGCTCTGCGGCACGGTGTCCACGAGCGTCGGCCTGGTGCTGGCGCTGGGGTATGGAAGGCCGGTGACGGGCGCGCTGAGCGCAACCATCGGGATTGCGCTCAGCGAGGCGCAAATTTTCACGATGCCGACGGCGGCGATCGACGATTGGAACGAGTATCGAAGCGGAGGCGGCACGGGGAGCGTGGGGCAACCGCGACGGCCTGCGCCGGGCGTCTCGTGGTTTGTCGCGCCGCTCGTGGGTGGCGCGGTGGTGGGCGGTTCATTTTGACGGCGCCACCGTGAACGACATCAAGAGCGATGCGACCGTCGCGTCGTGAGCAAGAGACAAATGGAGGCCCAGGCTGTCCTCACCCGGGGGTGGAACGACACGTTTCGCCATTTCGTCGAAGATCGCCTGGGCTTCGTCGCGCAAGCCGAAACGCACGGCGAAATCGCCCAGGGCGAAGAGCTTCAGGGCGAGCGCGGAATCGTAGGAGCCGACCTCGCTCTCGAGGGTGGCGCGTGCGCTCTCGATCCACGCGCGCAGAATGGCTCGGCCGACCTCGACGCTCGCCTCGGGGTGCCCCGAGGCGTGAAAGGCGAGGAGCCGCTCGCAGGCGGGATGGAGCTCTTCCCACATTGGGCCGTGCTCCGCACGCCCCGTGGTTGGATTCCGCTTCTGCGCTTGCTCCGCGAGCCAGGTGCGCAGCTCGGCGTGACGCTCGACCCATTCGGGGTTTTCGGAGAGCACCAAAGTGGCACGCGTCTTGATCTGCTTCTTGTCGGTGTCGGGCCCGACCATGGCGTCGGTGCTGTCGCCAGTCGGATCCCATTCCGCGATGTCGGCCGGCTCCGCGCGTAACCACCGGAGCACGAGGCTCACGCGCTTGCTCTCCGGCGCCGCGCGGAGGCTGGTCGCGGCGCGCATGCGGCAGAACGCTTCGCTGCTGAACGCCACCTTTCCGCCCGGGGAGAGCGGCGCGACCATTCTGTCGAAGAGCCGGTCCGCGTCGCCGGGAGATACCCAGAAAGCCTGCTCTCGCAGCACGTGGCAACGGCCGTACGCGAATTTCAGCTCCAGAAGCTCGCCCTCGAGGTCGCGCATCCGCGTCGCGACGGCCTCGGCGGCGGGACGGGCCGGCGCAGGATCCGCCTGCCAGGCCTCATCCGGTCGGAAGACCTTCCGCGCGGGCGATGGGAGGATCACCCGAATGCTGGTGTTCGAACGCGGCGTGTCGAGGTCGAACAGCGCCATCCAAGCAGTGGCGGTCAGATCACGCGCGGCGCCGGGAATGCCACGCGTGAGTGGAAAGTCCCCGCGCGCCGCGATCACGCTTTCGAGGAGCTTGCGCGCCTCGTCCGTCACGCCGACCTTCGCGCTGAAGACCCCCAGCGGCAACATGCGCTGGAGCACGATTTCGAGCGAGAGCGGGTCGGAAGGGCCATTCAATCGCCGCTGCATGTCGGGCAGCCAGGAGAAAAACAGGCTCTTGGCCAGGTCGTCGATGCTGTGCTTCGGGGTCCGGTGGATCGCCAGCTCGAGGTGGCTGAGCACGGTGTCGTGCAGGATCCACGCCGCGCGGTCGTCCGGGGACGCTTGCAGCCGCCGGAAAAGCCCCTCTGTCTCGTGCAGGGGCATGTTGTACCGTTCGAGCGCCGAGAGCGCGGCATAACGCACGAGCGATTTCGGCGGAGCGGGACCCGCTTCGCCGGGGGAAAACTGGTAATCGGTGAGGCGCGACTCGTCGAGCTCGACGAGTCTCCGCAGATAGACGGCTTTGGCGTCCGACACGTCCCGCGTGCTCTGCATGTTCCCCACGGCGCGAATGCGCGCCATCAGCATTCGTGAAAACGTGATCGGCTTCTCGTCGAACGTGGCCGCCGACGCCGCGTCGACGAGATCCAACCGGCACCGCGGCGGGTCGGGCAATTGGCTCACGTCGGGAAAAAGCCTGGGGAGCTGCTCGAGGATGTGCCCGCCGACGAGCGGCGTCGCCTCCTCGGATCGTTCGAGCTCCCGACGAACGAGGCGGAACATCTCGTCCGGCGTTTCGAGGCCGACCTGGGGACATGCGCCCGAGAGGCAAGGGGGCGGGCGGCAGCACCCGAGCAGCGCCGTGCAGGTCGCGAGGACTGCGAGGAGGGAGGAGACGATGCGCACCGCACGCAATCCTAGCATCTCGGTGCGTCGTAGAATACTTGGCCGTCGAGGGAAAACCGTGCTCGGGTCGAGCCACCACATGGAAAAGCTTCACCCGCGACGCCGACGCTCCTGGCTCACGCTCCTCGTCCTCGGCGCGGGATTGCGCGCGAGTTGCGGCGCCACGGACATGGGTCCCGGCGTGGCCGAGGCCGCGGCGAAGCTCCCCGAGGCGCAGGCCGTCGCGTCGATCACCGAAT
This sequence comes from Polyangium sp. 15x6, assembly GCF_029960785.1. Classification (GTDB taxonomy): domain Bacteria; phylum Myxococcota_A; class Polyangia; order Polyangiales; family Polyangiaceae; genus Polyangium. The sequence goes on along the minus strand of NZ_JASBQE010000062.1, from coordinate 19,475 downwards.
TCAACGACAACCGCGGTTTGCCGGCGCTGCGCCTCCGCCTGCTCCAGACGTCGACACCTTTTGATCGCCTCACCGTGCGCAGGAGCCGCGGCCCCGTCGTTCCCGGCTCGTGCAATGCGGGCGAGCTCTTCGCCACGTTCCCGAAGGCAAAGCTCCGCGGCGCTCGCCTCACGCTGCCCACGACGGCGGAAAAGCCGCTGTCACAGGGCGATTCGTACCGCGTTTGTGCTTACCGAAAAGATCGCCTGGTCGCGACGAGCACGCTCGCGGGGGAGCGCCACGTGCCGTGGCTCTCCGCGAGCGCATTGCCACAGGGGATCGAAGTGGGCGTGCGGGTCACGCCGCTCGACGACGATGCCGTCTCCTTCGCGCTCGTGCTCGCCGAAAAAGGAGAGCCCCTCGGCGGGCTCGTGCGCATGGATTGTCGTAACGGACGGGTCGTGCGCGAGGTCGGGCGCGGCGTGTTCGCAGCCGCGGGCGGCGACGATTTGACCCTGCCCTTCCGGCTCACGCCCCCGGAAATCCGCCGAGATCGGCGTTATGCGGTGCTCGGCTGCGTGCGCGACCGCGAAGGGCGCCTGCACGCCGCGGAGGAAGCCTGGGGCACGTCCGTTTCGCTCCTGGACGGCTTCGAGGAGAGCAATATCGTGGCCACGCCTTCGGGCGGCGTTCAGGCCGATCGCCTCGTCGTGGGGCATCACGTGCTCGCGTATGACGTCGCCAAGAAGCAGCGGGTCGCGACGCGCTTGCGCTCCATGCGCAGCAAATCCCTTCCTTCGGTGTGGTTGCGACTCGACGACGGACGGCACATCGAGGTCCCCCAGGCACGCAAGTTTTTCCTGCCAGACGCCGGAACGTTCCAGGCCGCCTCCAAGTTGCAAAAGGGCGACGTACTCCTCACCGCCTCCGGGGCCCGCCCTCGCCTCGCCGCAGCCCCGAGCAACGCCGATGGAATTCATGCTTCTTTGCTCGATGTGGGCGCGCCGGACGATTATTTCGTCGACGATCTGCTCGTCCGCGACGAGCGGCCGAGCCAGGCGCGCGCGGGTGAACCCGAAAAACTCGCCACTCCGTCGGCCGGCCCCATCGAGCTCGTGCCAGCGCCCTCCAGTTATGATTGCATGCTCGATGTGAGGCTCCACGTCCGCGAGCTTCCGCCGGAGGCCCGCGCCGTCGCGATCGTGGCCGCGCCACAAGAAAAATCGCCGGGCGCGCGCGCCGCGCTCGCCTGCGACGCGGGCTCCGTGGTCCGCACACTCGATCGGCGGCTGCTCGACGCGCTCCTCGGCGAGCGTGCGCTCCGAATGGCGGGCGGCGCCGAGCTCGAGGTGCAGCTCTCCGGGGATCCCATCGATTGCGACGGCGGGTATCTGCTCATGCCCTGCGTGCGTGACGCCAAGGGCGCGATGCGGCCAGCGACCGATGCCGTACACGGGATCGCCGGCTCGTCGTGTTTTGCTGCGGGCACGCCCGTCGCGACGCCGCGGGGCGAGGTCGCCATCGAGCGCCTGCGGCCCGGCGACGCCGTGATCGGGTATGACGTCGAGCGCGGAGCACGCCGTGTTTTGCAGGTCCGTCGCGTGGCCGAACGCGAGGAGCGGCCGGTGGCGACGTTCCGGCTCTCGAACGGAGAGGAGCTACGCGTGACGGCGGAGCATCCGATCTTCGTCGTGGGTCGCGGATACGTTCATGCGCGCGTACTCGAAATCGGGGACGTCTTGCTCAGCGAGAACGGCGCGCCGGTGACGCTCGAAGCGCGTACCGACTTCGACCATCGAACGACGGTCTACGACCTCTCCGTCGACGGCCTTCATAACTATTTCGCGGGCGGCGTCCTGGTGCACAACTACTGACCCACCTCGTCGGGTGGCCATCACTCACGCGGCGAGAAAGCCGCCGTCGACGAGCAGGGGCGCGCCGGTCACGTAACCCGCGCTCTCGGAGCACAACCAGAGCACGGCCCCGGCCATCTCCTCCTCGGTGGCCATTCGACCCATGGGATGCTGCGCGACGAGCGCTTGGACGAGCTCGGGGGCGAAGGTCTCGAACTGCCGCATGCTGGGTGTCCCGGTGACGCCCGCGCAAAGGGCATTCACGCGGATGCCTCTCGTCGCATATTCCAGCGCCACCGATCGTGTCATTCCGACGACCGCGTGCTTGGAAGCGACGTACGCGTGCTGGGCCGCCCTCCCCGCCATGCCGAAGATCGAGCTGATGTTGACGATGGCGCCGCCTCCCGACGCGATCATCGCCGGGATTTCATGCCGCATGGAAAGCCATACCCCCCGGGCATTGACGGCCATGACGTCGTCCCACACGTCCTGCTTGGTGTCCTCGAGCGGGGCCATGTCGCCGCCGCCGGCGCAGTTCACCGCGAAATCGAGCCGGCCGAAATGCTTGACGGTTTCTTTCACGGCGCGCGCCACCGCGGCCTCGTCGCGCACATCGGTCTGAACGAAGGTCGCCTGCGCCCCCTCGGCTTGCAGCGCCGCGCAGGCCTCGCGCCCGGCGTTCTCCCCGCGGGCTGCGATGACGACGCCCGCGCCCGCTCGCGCGAATCCGCGCGCCGAGGCGAGCCCGATGCCGGAGCTGCCGCCGATGACGAGCGCGACGCGCCCCGAGAAATCGAATCGGACCATTCACGTTTCCTTTCCACGCCGAGGCTTCTCCGAGCCCAGACCTTTTCGAATGAAGTGGACGGCCTGGTGGGCCAGCGCCCGGCGGCGTTTCGGCCCGAGCCGCTTCCGGAGGGAATCCGAGGCCAGCACCTCGTGGAGCTCGGCGCCGAGCTCCTTCAGCACCACGTCGGTCAGCCCGGGGCCGATGATCGTCGCCACGAAGCGCGTCGCCACGTCCAGATCGGGCGCATGGAGCGCGCTGCTTTCGGCTCCCGCTTCGAGCACGGCCCGGAGCTCCTTCAAGCCTGCCTCGCAAATGGCCTTGTGCAGGCCGCGGACCTCCGGGTTCGCCGTCGGATCGGCCGCGGCCGCCGAGAGACGGGCGAGGCGCGGGTGCTCGACGAGGAATGCCATGCCGCGCTCGACGAAATCCTCGAGGCGCGTCCAGAAATCGCCTTCCATGCTCGGTTTCCCCACGAACTCGCGCTTCAGGCGCGGCGCCTCCTCGGTGAGCAGCCATCGGTACAGATCGAGCTTGTCTTCGAAGTATTGATAGACGCTGCCCTTGGGGATGTTCGCGCGTCGCGCGATCTGAGACAGCGACGCCTCGGCGTACGTCCGATCGGCGAACTCGACGATGGCCTCGTGCACGAGGCGCGCGCGCCGCTCCTCGGGGAGCCGGAAAAAGGTGCTCTTCGGCATGCGACCGACCAGTCATATGACCGATCGGTCATACTGTCAAGGATGCCGAGGACAATCGGCCGGTCCACCTCGACGCGCATGTTCCGGGCGCTCGCGCGGGCGAGGGCAACGTTTGCGGGAATAGACGCGGAAGCAGTCGGTTTCAGGCGCGATGGCCACCCCTCCTTCTGCTCGCCCCTCCACCCCTCCCCCCGCATCTTCGCCCTCGCCGTCGCCCCGGTCGGTCCCCGGCCGCCGCCGTCGCGTCCTCAAGGAGGTTTTGCCGATGGCGACCGTCGTCGCCGTCATGCTCCTCGCGCGGACCTCGCTCGCCGACCATTACGTCGTCCCGAGCGGCTCGATGGAGCCGACGATCCACGTGGGCGACCGTATCCTCGTCGACAAACGCGCCTTCGGGGTGCGGCTGCCCGTGGTCGATACGTACGTCCTGCCAACCACGGAGCCGAAACCGGGGGACGTGGTCGTCCTGGCGTCGCCCGAAAACGACGCCACGCTTTTGAAGCGGGTCGTCGCCGGCCCCGGGGACATGGTGACCGTGAAGGACGGCCGCGTCACGCTCAATGGGCAGGAAGCTCCTGTCACGCACGAGCCCGGCGGTGACTACGAGGAGCTCGGCGATACCCGCCACCCGCTCCGCCTCGGCTTCGGCGGACCTGATTTCGGCCCTGCACGGGTCCCCGACGGCCATTACCTCGTGATGGGCGACAACCGCGGAAACAGCCACGACGGCCGTGTGTTCGGCTTCGTGGCGCGCGACGCCATCCGCGGACGCGCCGTGCGGGTTTTCCTCCGCAATGGCGATCTCGCCTGGAAATCCCTCTAGCCCGTCCGGCGCGTCGAGTCGTTCACGGCGCGCGCCGCGATCCCCAGATTCGAGACGTCGTCGACCTCCGTGCCCCCGGAAGCACGGGCATCCTCGATCGGGAGCCTCACGATGAACGTCGCGCCTTTTCCCTCGCCATCACTCGTCACGCGCACGGTGCCGCCGTGGAGCTCGACCAGGTTCTTCACGATGGCGAGCCCGAGGCCGAGCCCGCCGTGCTCCCGCGTCGTCGAACCGTCTGCCTGGCGAAATCGCTCGAAGACGTGCGGCAGGAACTCGGGCGTGATGCCTTGCCCCGTATCGGACACGGTGATCTCGGCGAGATCGTCGATCCGGTCGAGCGTGACCTCGACCCTCCCGCCGCTCGGGGTGAATTTGACGGCGTTGCTCACGAGGTTCCAGATCACCTGTTGCAATCGATTCAGATCGCCGCGCACCTTGCCCGGAAAGGGCCTCGTGATGGATTCGAGCTCGATGTGTTTTGCCGCCGCCGAAGGGGCGACGGACGAGAGGACGAGCGCGACCACGTCGTGCAGGTCCACCGATTGTACCTCGAGACGCGTCTTTCCGGTGCTGAAGCGGCCCATGTCGAGCAGGTCCTCGATGAGCTGCGAAAGGACGCGGGCATTGCGGTCGATGACCGCGAGCCCCTTGTGGAGGTCCTCATCCTTGCCGTTCGCCCGGCGGCGTAGGACCTGCGACCAGCCGAGGATGACGGTGAGCGGGGTGCGAAGCTCGTGGCTCACCGTCGAGAGAAACTCGTCTTTGAGGCGGCTCGCGCGCTCCACCTCCGCGCGGGCGGCTCGCTCGCTCTCCAGCAATCGCTCGCGCTCGTTCTCGGCGCGCTTGCGCGCCGTGATATCCATCCCGGAGGGAAGGAGGTGGGTGACGCGGCCCTCGTCGTCACGCAGCGGCGCGAGCTGGAAGTCGACGCAGATGAGGGAGTTCCCTGCCATTCGCGCCGTCACGTCGAAACGAACGACCTCGCCGCGCCTGGCGCGGTCCATGGCATCGTGGAGCCGCGCCTGCGCCTCGGGCAAACCGCTCCACCAGTAGCAATCCCAGAATTTCTTCCCGAGGACGTCGACGGCCGTGATGTTCGCCGCTTCGAGCGGCGCGCGATTGCATTGCAGGACCGTCCCCTCGAGGTCGAGCACGCCGACGAACGCGAAGAGATTATCGAGCACGCGGCGAATGTGCGCTTCGCTCTCGTGCAGGGCCGCCTCGGCGAGCTTGCGCTCCGTGATGTCCCGGACGACGCCGAGCATCACGAGCTCGTCTCCCTTCCGCTCGATGGCGCCGCTCGATTCGAGCCACAGGGTGGTCCCGTCGGCGTGGATGACGCGATATTCGGACTTGTAAGAATGGGGCCCGCTCCCCCCGGACCGAGCCTGCTCCATGGCCTCGCGGACCTTGCGTCGGGCCTGCTCGCGGTCGTCCGGATGCACGCTCTCGATCCACCGCTCGTAATCGACCGTGCAGCCGCTTCCGTGGCCGTAGAGCTCGCAGGCCTCCGGGGTCCAGAAAGCCCTCCCCGTCGTGAGATTCCAGGTCCACACACCGGTTCGTCCGGCCCGGCTCGCAAGCCGCAGTCGTTCTTCATTCTCGCGGAGCAGCTCGCTCCTTCGCCTTTCGTCCACGACGACGGCCAGGACCAGCGTGCTCGCGGCGGCCACGGCGACGAATTGCTGGAGCATCACGAGTCGCAAATGCTCCGCGACGGGGGCAAACGGCCCATACCCCGCCGTCGTGCCCCAGACAGCAGCCGAGGCCGAAGGGAGCATGGCCGCCGTCGCTCCCCGCACGCCCCCGGCCAGGGCCGCCCACATGAGCGCCGGGAAAATCAACCATGCGAGGGGCAGGCGGGGCATATGAGGCCCGAAAATCAACCATGCGACGCCCCCGGCGGTCACGGTGCTCAGCAAAAGATGCATCCACCACCGAAACGGCTGACCGATCGGCTCGCCGGGCGTCCAGCTCAGCACGAGGGGCGTGACGACGAGCATGCCCATCACGTTGCCCGCCCACCAGTTGAGCCACACGAGCGGAGCTAGCCCGAATCCCTGCACGAGCACGCTGCCGAGCGCGGCGCTCCCGAAGGTGGCGCCGACGGCCGAGCTGACGAGGCAAGCTCCGATCAAAGCCCGCACGTCGCGCAGGCGCGTCAGTGCGGGCCGGACACGCGCGCGTGTGAGGATCCAGGCGCCGCACACGGCCGCAATCGTGTTTCCCGCCGCAATGACGCACTGGGCCCACAGCGGGAGTGAACGCCCGTCCACGAGAAATGCGGCCATTCTGCCGGCGAACACGGCCGGCCACAGCCGCAGGCCGCCGAGCAAGAGACCGGCGAGGGCGACCCCCGCAGCGGGGAACACCGGGGACCCCGCGCCGCGGACCGTCGCCCACTGGAGCCCCCAGTCCGCGAGGATGAAATAACTCGTGAACAACATGGCGGCAGAACCGAGGGTGCGGGACCCGTCCGCCTTTCCGCTTCTTGCCATGCCGTTCCCCCTCCCTTCCGTAGCGCGCGGCGGCTGGAGTTGCCGCCCCCCGCGCGGAGACGAAGGGAAAAATATCCCGGGTCGAGTCATTCGGCTCGGTCAACGCAGGGGGAACGAGCGCGCGGACCGAGCGTATTCGATACGAACGAGCTCAACGTTCGAGGAGCCACGCCATGGCTTCGGCCATGATCTGGTCGATGTTCTCCGAATAGTGATGCCCTGCGCCGGGCATGATCCACAACTTCGCCGGATACCCTTGTGCGACGAGCTTCGCCACCGTGGCGCGCTCGCCGGCGACCTGGCCACTTCGCTCGCCCGCGATCATCGCCACCGCGCGCACGCCCGCCTTGCGCAGCGCCGCGCCGTCGAGCTTCACGTCCGCTTCGTTCAGGATGAGATACGGCCACCTCCCCGGATGCGCCTGCGCGATCCGCACCGCCGCATACGCGCCGCGCGAAAAACCCGTCAGGATGGCGCCTTCGCGTGTGATCTCGCCGAGGTGCGCCGTGTCGACCACGGCAATCGCCTTTTCGAGATCGTCCCCCATTTTCTCGAACGACCCCGACCACGTCGGCGCATCGTACGCGGCCTTGCCGCACGTCGCGTCGCCGGTCGGGCAAACGAGGAAGCCGACACGCGAAGCCGCATTCACCCAGTAGCCGCAGGCATACCCAGGTGGATTGCAGACGCCATGCAGGTTCGCGATCAGCCGGTGCCCCTTCGCGCGCTCGCTCGGCCGCGCGAAGAAGACCGTGCGCTTGCCGAGGAACGGCATCTCGAACGGGCCGATTTCGCGATTCGGCTCGACGTCGGGCGCCGCATCGACGATGACGTCCGCGCCCGCATCCTCGATCGTGACCTCGGGCAGGCTCGCATCGATGGTGCTCGCGCGCGGGGCCTCGCACGCCGCGAGAACGGAGAGCGAGAGGGCGAGGCTCGCGGCGGTCTTCGAGGCCGACAGGCGGAGGCGCATGGTCATGCCTCGGGTATCGCACAAAGCGTGCGATGTGTGACGAGGCGCCCCTCTGCGAGGAAGTTCCGCCGATCAGCGCGGGCGGACGTGGCCATTGGCGCGATGAATGCCGGTCCGCGGCAATACGCCCATCTTCTCGGCGACCTCGACGTTGATTGCGTGGATCGCCGCGTCATCGTCTTCGGCCACGCCACGCTCGTGCATGGTGCGAGCGATCATGTTGATCGCGACACGCACGCTGCAAGCGTGGCCGATGCTCCCGCCGAAGACCTCGGGCTCGACGAATCGAAGGTGCGCCCCGACGCGCCGCTCGGCGTGCAGCTTGTACACGAACGCGTCCTGCATGTGGTTGAGCAGCTCGATGATGTCCCGCTCGTGCACGTTGCCATACCCGTCGCCGCCCTCGATCAGCGGGCAGAGCGCGATCTCGCCCGTCGCCTTGATGCGCAGCGTGGGGGCGGGGCGGAAGAAGTTCTTGCAGCGAAGCTCTTCGTCGGTGAACGCCGCGAGGTCGCCGCGCGAGCGCCGGAGCTTCACGCCGCCGCCGACGTCGATGAAATTGCTCACGTAGTTGGAGTCGTCCTGCACGAGCAGCTGCGCGGCCACGCGGTCGCCCGCGTGGTGACCATAAATGCGCCGCGAGAGGTCGGCGATCCACGACTGCGTCCCCGCGCTGGAGGTACCCATGCCGACCACGAGTGACACGCGCGGCTCGAGGCCGGCGTCGCGCACCTTGTCGAGCCCCTCGATCACGCGATCGTAGAGGCCCGGCACCCCGCGGCAAGCGTCGTGCGCCGCGGCGGGCCCATCGAGGCTGACGATGACGTGGGTCAGGCCGCGGGCCCGCAGATCGGCGAGGTATTCGCGATCGTCGGCATAACGTTTTCCGGCCGCGCGAAAATCCGTCTCGCCGAAGAACCACCCGCTCGTGATGACCGACGCGTGCGTGCCGCCCTGCGCGCGGATGTACGCGACGAGATCGAGCCAACCCTTGCCATACAGCGTGACCTCGCCGCCGATGAAATCGAAGCGGCCGAGGCCGATGGGCAACACCGCGTCGACGACCCGTCGGAGCCGCGCCGGATCGGCCTCGGCGTGCGCCTCCAGGTTCGAATTGCGGCAGTGGCTGCAATCGAGGTTGCAGACGGTCGTGTACTCCAGGACCACACGCCGGATGTGCTCGAGCGGGTTGCGATCGTACCGCAGGCGGGCGGCTTCGCGATCCATGCCTTCAGGGGCGGGCTCGATCATCCCGCGCTCCACGAGCGCCGAGAATTCGGGGCACTCGTCTTCGTCGAGGACGCCGCGGGCGAAGATCCGGCAGAGCCGGCCCACGTCGTCCGCTTCGAGGGCCTTTTCAAGCGTGCCCAAGCGCACGAGATGCTGCAGGTAGCGGTGCCCGTAGTTGCTGAGGATGAAGCGCATCGACCTTCCCGCGCGGAGTGTCGGAGTGTACTCGGTTTCGGCGCCGATCACGACCGGATCGTTGCTCATCCCCCCTTTGGGGTCCGGCCGGTGGGTCAACCCGACCCCGGTCATGCCGCCACCAGCCGAAACACGGGCAGCTCCGGTCGACACGTGAACCGCACGGGCAGAACGCTCGTGCCGATCCCGCGGCTCACGTAAATCTGCCCTTTGTCCGTCGTATACATTCCCGATCGAAAACGCCCCGAGCCGGGTGGGACCCATAGCGGCGCACCGAGGGCTCGTACCTGCCCGCCATGCGTGTGTCCGGCGAGGCCGAGATCGAAGCGCGGCGCGCTCTTCGGCAGCTCGTCGAAGATGCCCGGCGCGTGCGTGAGGAACAATCGCAGAGGTCCCGCGGGCGCGTCGCGCAAGGCGGAGGCGAGGTCGTGGTGGCCGCTGCAAAAGTCGTCCGTGGCGACGACGGCAATGCCGCTCGTGAGCCGCGTGGATTCGTTTCCGAGGAGCCGCGCGCCGACACGCACGAAGGCTCGGCGCAGCTCGTCCATCGGGACCTCGCCCCAGTGCTCCCAGTTCCCGACCGTCGCGACCACTTCGCGCCCTGTCGCGCCGAGGGCGCGGCAAAAATCCGAGAGCACTGCGAGCGCGTTCGGATCCTCGACCGAGTCGCCGGTCAGGACGACGAGGTTTGGCTGGAACGACTTCAGGGCGACCAGAATCGAGTCGTGGACGCTTCCGAGCGAGCTCAGATGCAAATCCGAGAGGTGGGCGATCCGAAAGCCCTCGAGGCCCCGCGGCAGGCCCGGGACGGGGACGTCGTGCTCGGCGATCTCGAGCCAGGAGGGCTCGAGCGCGAGGGCGTCGAGCGCGACGAGCCCGACCGCACAACAACCCGCGACGTGCAGGAGGTCTCGTCGGCTGAGGCGCTTTTGCATCCGAAATCCTAGCAGCCTCGCCGGCCCCGCGCTCGTCTCGCGAAGAACACAGGGGCCGACGAGGCTTGCGCGCCGGAGTCTGTCCCGGTACCCTCGACCGCCATGAACCACAAGGCTCAGGGACGCTTCGACATCACACGCACGGCTGAACCGCCGTACGATACCCGCGAAGGCGCCACGCTCGGACGCAGCCGCTTCGACAAACGATTCGAGGGTGAGCTCGTCGCCACGAGCGTCGTGGAGATGATCAGCGCCGTGTCCGGCGTGAAGGGTTCGGCCGGATACGTGGCGATCGAGCGCGTGGAAGGCACGCTCGACGGGCGCGCCGGGAGCTTCGTCCTGCAACACAGCGGCACGATGGACCGCGGCGCCGCCTCGCTTTCGGTGACCGTCGTACCCGACACCGCCACGGGCGCGCTCACGGGGCTGCGCGGCCGAATGCAAATCGACATCGTGGGCGGCGAACACCGCTACACGTTCGACTACGAATTCCTCGGCGCGCCCGCGGCCTCGTAGCGCGGCGCCACAGAGGGCTTCACTGCCGCAAAACCGCATGCCGGACTTTCATCAGCAGTGGGTCTTGGCGCAAGATCCGCCGCTGCATACGTAACACGTCGCGTCCCCGTCGAGCCTTCTGATCTTACAATGCCCGGTGGTGCCGAAGAGCACGTGGCACTCGGCGGTCATCTCGGTCGGGTCGGGCTCGGTGCTCTGCAGGTCCTCCAGCGCGTACAGCACGGTCGCGCCATAGGCGGGATCGCATCCGGCGAGCTCCCCGGCCGCGTTGATGCCGCAAGCCGCGAGCGTGACGTCGTTCGGGACCTTGTCGCCCACGTTGTACACGACGAACGGATCCTGGCCGTCGGCAGTGGCGATGTACTTGACGCCGTCATTCTTCGTGTGGATGGGGATGTACCCCGCCGCGTCGCTATAATGACATCCCACGGCGGCGAGCCGCTCGGAGAGGGACGTCCTCACCTGCGCGAGGGCGGTGCTCGCCGCGAGAGCAATGCCGAAGCCGATGGCGAGGCCGTTCCTCTTCATGGGTGGTCCTGACGCTGGGTTTTCCAAGGCACGCGACCGCTTCGCAGAGAGCGTGCCAGGCGCGGACTGCGTCGTGGAGCTCGCATTCGAGTCGCGCTCCGTCGTGGCTCACGTCGACTTCGCTCCCTTCCCTCGCCACCCACTGTCACGGCGACATGACACCCGTCGCGCCGCCGTGACGGTGCCCGGCCCACGACTGTCACGCGCGTCTGACAGTCCCCCTCGACGCCCAGGGATGCAGACCTGGCACGAGCGCTGCGATGGTTCCTTCCCCGACCGAACGGAGACCGCCATGAGGACCAGCACCGTGCTTGCTTCGCTGATCGCTGCCCTCGCCTGGCACGGGTCTTCTTATCATGGTTCGTTTCCACACGACGATAGACGTCGCCCTCACCCAGAAAAGGACTCGACGCCAAGCGAGGGAGCCCGGCGGGAATGGTCGCCGATTGCAATGTAGAGGAGGGAGAGAGAGGAGCCTCCATACGGATTGCACGCAGAACCCCAACACGGGGAACTGGACCTGCGCTCGAGCGTCCCGCGCTCGAGACCTGGTTGAGCGTCACCAGCTACCTCACCCTGCACACCCCGGCTGCAACCCCATCGGTGCTCAATAGAGTGTCATCGCGTCGCAGGACACGGAGAACGGCAGCGTCCTCGTGGGCTCGCCGCATCCCTCCGTCCGATGACTCCGGGGCCATGCAGCGCCCGCTGCGACCGGTGCAACACGAGATCCGCTTTGCGGCGCGAGCATCGACGACGAGTGCTGTCACGCGGACGGAACGCCGGCTGTCACGACGGCGTGACAGTGTCGCGGCGGCGTGTCACGCGAGGCCAGGTCGGGCGCATGTTTCGGGCAACGAAGCATGCGCCAGGCCGCTTGGGTGCCTGGCATGCGTCTTGTTATGACGGATCGCATCCACGCGACGGACAAAGACGTCGCCAAAGCTTAGAAAAGGACGCGAACGCCATGACGCCCCACCGCTTCTTCATCCTTGCCTCGGCCATCGGTCTCGGTCTCCTCACCGCGGGGTGCCTCGGGGGGGTCGAGGATAGCGTCGGTCCCATCGACGGCGTCGGGCTCGAGACGCTCGAGGGCGGCGATCACGGAACCAACAGCCTCGGCACCGACGACTTTCACGGGCACGCGGATACGCTCTGGGCGGCGGCGGACCTCAGCCTCAACGATCCGGAAAATGAGGCCGTGGCCGCGCTGCTGGCCGACACGGGTAGCCGCACGCTCGCGTATGCGATCCATTGCGCATTGCCGGAGAAAACCTACGGACCCGGCGGTCACGTCGGGTGGGGGCACTTGGAGACCACGACGGAATGGACGACCCGCGGCCTCACCCTCTCCGAGAAGCTGGACCTCTTCACGTGCATGATCGTGAACATCAACCCCAAGAAGACGTCGGTGGAGATTCGGATCACGGGGGATTCCGTCACCTCCAACGGCATCTCGGGTTTGTTGCAGATCAACAAGTACAACATCGAAGAGGCCCTCTGGGTGGCTCGCCTGTCGGACACGGGAGAACGCGAGTACGTCGTCTGGCCCTTGGACGAGATCGTCCTGCCATGCCCGAACACGTACATGTCGCTGCTGACGCGGACTTGCACATCGGGGGACAATCCGGGTGACGCGATCCCCGACTGCAATGTGGAAACGCGAACGACCATGGATACGGATTGCACGCAGAACCCCGTCACGCAAAACTGGAGCTGCCTCGGCCGTCCCGCCATCAAGACCTGGCTCAGCTCCTGGACCATCTCCGCGGGCCCCAAAAACTGCAACGTTCCTGTTCCTTGATGAAGCAATCTCAGGGGCCGCGCGCCGGTACCTCCCGCGCAAGGCGCCGCGCGGCCTCGATGGCCTGCCGGTCCATCCTCTCGACGAGCAGGTTCTCCCGGATGGCCGCCGAGAATGCCTCCAGTGACATTTTCGCGGCCTCCCGCGCCTCGCGCTCCCCCTTCGCCACGGTCGCCCGAAGGAGCAAGAGCCTGCCCTTGCACGCGAGCGCGCTCGGCATCCGCGGATGAATGGAAAGCGCCTGCGTGAGGACCCCGAGCCCTTTCGCGATTTCGGTCTCCGCATCAGCGCCCCGCCCGCCCCGAAATCGGCCCCTGAGCTCATGGATTTCGCCGAGCGCGACGTAAAGCCGAGGCTCGGCGCGCTTCACGTCGAGCAGCGGCAAAACGGAGGCGATCACGGCGTCGAATTCCGCGTCGCTGGCCTTGTCCCGTTGTACCGCCCAGCGCAGAGCGATCGTCTCCGCCAGGGCGCCCCATACCCGATATTTCAAATCATTCGGCCTCGCCTTCATGGCCTTTCCGAAGGCGTCCCTCGCTTCGAGGATCCAGGGTGACGGGTCCTCCTCGCGCTCGAAATGAAGCCGCGCGCGAATCACTGCAGCTCGCCCGCGGAGGTTGTGGTTGTGGGTGGACGTCGGCGCCAGGCGAGCATGCTCCTCGGTGCCTGCGGCGACCCGGAGCAACGCAGGCGTCGGATCGCCGCCCGATTCGAGCAGGTGCGTCGCTTCCATCAGCGCCAGCATGGCGCGGAAGCGGTGCGGCACGGATGAACGCGGCGATTGTTGCTGAAAAGCCTCGATGAGCGCCTCCGCCTCCTGCGCGACGTTCCGGGGGAATTGCCCCGCCTCCACCATTTGCTCCACCAGGAGCAAGCGATGATCGATCGCCGTGAGCTTCGCGTAGGAGAAGCTCGGGTCGACTTCGAGGGCCTTGTCACAGCGCCGGAGGCCCTCCTCGATGGAGCTCCGCGCGTCGATGCCGTGCAGGAGCTCGTGCTGGGCACGGAAATAATACGCCGAGCAGCTCTCGTTGAGCGCCCACACGAAGACGGGATCCCGCTTCAGCGCCTCGTCGTACGCCGTGATGGCGTGGTCGACCGCGGGAACGACATCCAGGCCGCGATCGCTCGCATGAAGGACCCGCGTCCGCCACACCGCGGCCACGATGTACCACGCCATCGGCTCGCCCTCGGCGCTCCTCCTCGCGGCCTCCTCCGCGTGCTCGATGGCCCTCGCGATCGCGACCTCCGGCTGCTCGTCGGGCGCGTCCCCGACGGCGACGTGCCACGCGAAATGCGAATGCAGTTGCGCCAGTCGCAGGTGCCCGAGCCCGATCGCTGGGCTCGCGGCGATCGCTCTTCCACACGCCTCCTGCGCCGCCTCGAAGCTCGGCCGGAGGGGCTTCTGCGCGGCGCGCGCGCCGTTCATCTCCTGCGTGAAGAGCTCGCACATCGCGACGTGCACGGCCGGATCGCTGCTCCCGATGTCGGCGGCGGCGCGATACGCCTCCCCCGCCAGGCCGAACCAATGCGACATTTTTTCGTGATCGAATGCCGCGTCGTGGCCGTATTTTTTCCCCATCGCGAACAGCACGTCCCCTTCGAGCTTCCGCGCCTCGTAAAGCCAAGGCGCCTTCTCGAACGCCTCGCGCGCCTTCGCGAGCGCCTCCTCGTATCGCCCCTCGTGATACGCGATGAGCCCCTCCACGTACGCCGGCGCATCGATCTTCCCCCCGAGCGCAGCTTTGAGGTGTACGAGTGCCGGCAGCTTGTACTCCGCCTCGATCACCGCGATGCGTTGCTTCTGTCGCTCCCCCTCCATCCGTTTCGTGTCCGCGAGCTCGTTCTTGTAGATCTCACTCAGCGCCATCCCCATCGAATAATCGAGTCCCACATACCGATATCCCGCGGCCTCCGCCTGCTTCAGGTGCGCGAGCGCCTCCGCGTGCTCCTGCAGCGCGAGGTACCCACACCCGAGCGCATAATGCCCCGGCCCCACGCCGATCTCCCCCACGACGTCCATCCACGAGGCGATCGTCAGGAGCCGCTCCCGCACGATCCTCCGCTCGCGATCCACGTCGTGGAGCGGCAAGCCGTACGCGTTTCGCAAGAAAAACTCCATCTCCTTCACGCTCTCGCCGATCTCGTGCGAGAGCGTCATCTGGTGGGAAGCCTTCTGGCGCTCGCGTATCCACGCCCCGACGAGCACCGCCGCGACGACGAGCAAGACGCTCGCGAGCGCCACCTTCCCCTTGTGCCTTCGCGCGCGCTTCCACAGGACGTATCCAAGGGATTGCCTGCGCGCCTCCACCGGGTCGCCGTCGAGGAACCGCTGCAGATCGTCGCCCAGCGCCTTCGCGGATTCGTACCGCGCGGAAGGCTGCTTCTCGAGGCATTTCATCACGATCGCTTCGAGGTCCTGAGGCACGTCGCGATCGATCTGCCGGATCGCCTGTGGCTCGTCGTGGACGATTCCCTGCAGCAGCGCCGCAAGGTTGTCGGCGACGATCGGCGGCCGGCCGGCGAGGACGTCGTAGAGCGTCGCGCCGAGGCAATACACGTCGGTGCGACGATCGAGGGAGCGCACCTTCCCCGCGGCCTGCTCGGGCGCCATGAACGAGGGTGTTCCCATGAGCGCGCCCGTCACCGTCGCCCCGGTGTCTCCCATTTCACGGGCGAGGCCGAAATCCATGATGTAGGGCTTCCACGCCCCGTCCTCGCCGCGCTCCACCATGATGTTCGCGGGTTTGACGTCGCGGTGCACGAGCCCGAGCCGGTGCGCCTCGTGCAAGGCCGAGGCGACCTGCCGGACGACGTGTATCTTCTCTTCGAGCGTCATGGCCGACCGGGCCTTGTCGAGCGGCTCGCCATGAATGAGCTGCATGACGATGAACCGCACGTGATCGGCCGTCCCCGCCTCGTACACCTCGCACACGTTCTCGTGCGTGATGCGCGCCTGCGAGCGGGCCTCGCGGAGCATGCTGCCGCCGAGCTCGGGATCGGCGCCGAAGAGGAGCTTGATGGCGACCTCGCGGCCGAGGCGAAAATCGCGCGCCTTGTAGACGGCGCCCATTCCGCCGCGCCCCAGGAACTCGAATGCCTCGAAGCGCGAATAAAGCGTGGGCGGGATCTCCGACGTCTCGGCTCCCGCGTCCGGCGGCATGTTCTCCGCAGGCTCGGTCCGCGACGGGTCGAGCTTCGGGATCACGTCGGACGCGGGGGCCGTCGCTTCACCGTCCACGATGGACGGCGCGCGAGGCGGCTCCGCCTGCCCGACCGTCGCGTCCTGCGTTTGTCCGGGCTCGTCCCGTCGCAGCCGTCCGTATTTCATTGCGTGATCAGGTCCGTCGGGACGCCGGGTTCTCGGAGACCCCCTCCTTCGCCTTGATCCCGTGCCGGTCGAGCAATCGGTGCAGGAGCTGCCGCGAGACGCCCATGGCCTCGGCCGCGCGGGAAATGTTGCCGTCGTACTTGCGGAGCTTGGCGGTGGCGTACTTGCGTTCGAGCTCCGCAAGCACGGCCTCGCGCGCCTCGGGGAGCGAGAGCTCGAGCAATCTGCCGAGCTTCAGGTCCTCCGGGTCCACCTTCGCCGCCTCGCCTTCGCGCGGCGGCGGCGCGGTGCTGGCCTCGGGCGTGAGCCCCGCCGAAGGGCCCAGGATCTCGTGCAAGAGTTCGGGAAACACCACGAGGCGCGCAATCACGTTCCGGAGCTCGCGTACGTTGCCCGGCCAGTCGTACCCCATCAGCATCGGAATCGTCTCGGGCGGCAAGTCCGAAGCACTCAGCGGCGGATTGCGGCTCGAAAGGAAACGCTCGACGAGCAGCGGAATGTCCTCCCGTCGCTCGCGCAGGGGCGGCACCTGCAGTTCGAGCACCGAGAGGCGGAAATACAGGTCCTGCCGGAACTTGCCCTCGGCCACCATGGCCTTCAGGTTCCGATGGGTGGCCGCGACGATCCGCACGTCGATGGCCCGCTCCTGCGTCGATCCGAGCCTCCGCACGGTTCGAGCCTCGATCACGCGGAGCAATTTCTGCTGCGCTTCGAGCGGCAGCTCGCCGATCTCGTCGATGAAAATCGTCCCCTGATGCGCAGCCTCGAAAAAGCCCGCCCGGTTCACCGCGCCCGTGGCCGCGCCCGGCACGGTCCCGAAGAGCTCGGCCTCGATGGTGGAGGGCGGAATGGCTCCACAATCGACGATCACGTACGGGCCCTGGCTGCGCCGGCTCTCCTGGTGAATCGAGCGGGCCAGCACTTCCTTGCCGGTGCCGGATTCGCCGAGCAAGAGAATGGTCTCGTCGGTCTTCGCCACGCGCTCCAATCGGGCGAAGAGCGCTCGCATCGGGAGGCCTTCGCCCACCGCGTCGCCGAAGTTGCCGCGCGTGGAGAGGGGAAGCACGGCGGCCCCGCCGGACGGCTGCACGATGAGCGTCGAATCGCCCACCGTGGCAGGCACGCCCGGCGGGAGGAATGCCTCGACGACACGGACGTCACGAATGAACGTGCCATTCCGGCTCTGGATGTCCTTCAAGAGGACACCCTGCTCGGTGAGGCGGAGCTCGCAATGCACGCGCGACACCTTGGGATCGGTGATCACGAGATCGCATTCGGGATTCTTGCCGAGCAAGAGGGGCGCGAGCCCGAGGGGCGCCGTGAGGGTCTGCCGCTCCGGGAGCGTGACCGTGACCCGGAGGTTCGGGAGCCGCAGGGATCGCCCCTCGTCGAGGCTCGTCAAGGTGAAGGAAGCGTCGCGTTCGCTGGGCACGGCGGCATCCTATCCCCCATCGCCGAAATTTCAACCGTCGAACCGGCGTCGGAGCCGTGCCCTCGATAACGTATCGACGCGCCGCGGCGCGGCCGCGGTCATTCTCGCCGCGGAGTCACTTCACCCAGATCGATCACGGCGCCCACCGACGTGCCCGCGGGCAGCTTCGGCGCGTCGTACCCTTGCGTGCCGGGGAGGCCCGGCTCGCGGTGGAGGTGCGCCGCCGGGTAGCCGTGAAAATCCCGGGTCGTCAGCCGGATCTGGCAATCCGCCGCGGGCAGCTCCAGGACGGCATGCGTTCCATTCACCTCGAGAGCCGATTCGACGATCTCCTTCGAGGTCGGGCATATGGCGACGAGGCAATCACGCCGGCCCTTGCCCGTGCGGGCGTCGGGATCCGAGCCCCAGCCGTCGGGATTCGTGTACCGGACGGTGATCTTCGTCGCGTCGGGCGGCGGCCACCCGGAGGCATCACGCGCGGAGGCTTTGGAGAACGCTTGCCCGCGCGTCCAGCGAAAATCCTTGCCGAGGTCCTCGTATTTCAGATCCTGCTGCTGGAGAAGCTCGCCGAGCGGACGAGCGGCCGGAGCCTCCTTCGCAGGGCCTTCACCCGTCGGCTTGCAAGAAACGACCATCAGACAGGCGGCAATTGCTGCGCGCTTCATCATGACCCTGCCCCCCCATCACTTGGGCCCGACGAACGAGGCCCGTTCGAAGGCGTCCATGTCCTCGTAATATCGGTGGACGTTGTCGGCGTAGACGGGGCGCGTGTACACGTCGATCCGCGGATCGCGGATCACGTCGATCACGACGTCGGCCACCTCGTCGACGCTCTGCGCGCCCGGGAGCGATCGAGAATCCACGCCCCCGTGCAAAGCATTGAGACCGAACTCGGTCGCGACGACCCCCGGCGAGACCGTGGTGACGACGATCCCCGGATGCGTGTGTCGCAGCTCGGCGCGCAGGCCGGCAGTGAGGGCATTCAGCGCGTGCTTGGAGGCCGAATACGCGGCCCGGACGGCGAAGAACGGGATGCGGCCCAGCATCGAGGAGACATTGATGATCTGCCCCGCGTTTCGCTCCTTGAAATGGGGCAGGATGGCCTGCATGCCGTAGAGCGCGCTCTTCACGTTGTCGCGCATCATCATGTCGAGATCATCGTCCGTGATCTGCGACGGGGCGCGGGTGATGCCGCGGCCCGCGTTGTTGATCCACACGTCGACCCGGCCGAACCGTTCGAGGGCCTGCCGCGCGAGCGATTCCACGTCGGCACGCACGGTCACGTCCGTGACGACGGCGAGCGCGTCGGGCCCGGATGCGGCGGCGACCTCCGAGAGCTCCTTTTGCCGGCGCGCGGCGAGCACGACGCGCGCCCCCTCGGCCCCCGCCTTGCGAGCGATCGCAGCGCCGATGCCGGCGCTCGCGCCCGTGATGACGATGATCTTGTCCTTCATGCGCGCGAGCATGGCACGAAGAACGCGCACAGGGGAAGCGCCGCCGCCATCATCACTTCGATCGAGGACGGTACCATGGGGGCGCTCGACCACGCCATCACGACGGTCGAGGACCCGGTTGGAGGTCCGAGCCTCCATCTTGGCGGTTGCCACCCTCAACCGCCCCACCGCGACCGACGTGCGGCTCGAAGACGCTCGCCACGAAATGGGGGCGATTCATGCGCAAATCGCGGGAAACACGCGGCCGCGCGCCTCTGGCACGCCCGGTGCAATTGCCATGGTCACGAACGACGGGGGACGAAGCCCCCTAGGTGGCTGGTGTCGATCGCGAGCCCGTCGAAGAGGTCGTGGCCGCTCGTGTTCCCATGGCCGCCAGGGTGCATATCGGACAGGTCGCCTGACGGCTGATAATGGTTTGGATCGTCTTCTGGTC